>JBPOIW010000261.1:0-2459 GCA_052034165.1 Planctomycetota bacterium
GGATGTCGTCTGACGTCACGTTGCGAGCTCAGGTCGGTTACTTCGGGCAGACGCCCAAAGCCGGGGCCAGCGTTCTAGTGCTGCTGGATGGCCAGAAAAAGTTTGAACTACTGGGCCTTGGAAGAGACGATGGTCTTCAGGAGATCTCGCTGGCGATTCCGGCCTCTGTCCGATTCATGACATTGATGGCGACCGTTCATGGAAACGACATCGGGCATGATCAGATCTGCTTCGGAGATGCTCAACTGGAATCGGCCGCCAGCAACCCGGATGTAGCCAAAATCGCCATCGCAACAAAGCGAGTCGCCGAACTTCAGGATCAGCTCAAGAATTTGCCCGAGCCTGCAAAGGTCTATGCCACAGTTTCCGAAACGCCTCCCACCGTTCATGTCCAGCTTCGCGGCAATCCGGAACAAAATGGTGACGAAGTCACTCCCGGCACCATCTCCTGCATTTCCAATCTGGAATCCGCCTTTGGCGACTCGACATTGCCCGATTCCGAACGACGCATCGCGCTGGCAAACTGGATCTGTTCCGAAAACAATCCGCTGACCCGCCGAGTAATCGTGAACCGCTTGTGGCATCATCATTTTGGAACAGGTCTGGTCGATACACCGAGCGACTTTGGTCTTGGCGGCAGCCTGCCATCACATCCGGAACTGCTCGACTGGCTGGCCGAACAGTTTCAGCGTGAGGGGTGGTCTCTGAAGAAATTGCATCGCCGAATGTGTCTGAGCCTGACCTATCAACAATCGTCACATCCGGCCTACACAGCTCGTGTTGAGAAAGCTCGTCAACGGGATGCCGGCAATCGGCTGTTGTGGCGACAGCATGCTCGCCGGATTGATGCAGAATCTCTCCGAGACTCTGTGCTGGCCGTCAGCGGCAAACTAAACACCACCATGTATGGCCCGGGCTATCGCGACTTCGAATACAAGGAGGAATACGCTCCCGTTTACAAGTACATCACCGCGGACAAACCTGAGCTCTGGCGACGCAGCGTGTACCGGTTTGTGGTGCGGACGACACCGGATCAGTTTATGGCAACCCTGGACTGCCCGAACGCAGCGAATCTGACGCCATCTCGCAATGTCACGACAACGTCGCTGCAGGCTTTGGCTCTGTTGAATAACGAATTCATGCGGCAGCAGTCTACGCATCTGGCAGAGCGAATCCGTGCCGACGTCGGAGACAATCCGACAGAGCAGATTCAGCGACTATTTCAGCTCGCTCTGGGACGTTCTCCATCGGCTTCCGAAGCGGACGCCGCAACTCACCTGCTGAGCCAGCGAGATCTCGCAGCGGCCTGCCTCGCTCTGCTGAACTCTAATGAATTTGTCTACGTTGATTGATACCGATGCAAGTCCCGTAACCCAGGCTTCGACGTTTCCAACACCCACTGAAGGGAAACTTCACAATGAATCGTCACTCGCTTCAAACACTCCTGCTGCTTTCGTGCTGGATGATCACAGTCTCTGATAATGCTTCGATCGCAGCCAACAAACCAGAATCATCCGACGCCATCAAGTTATGGCCAAACGGCGCTCCGGGATCGGAGAGTCGAAAGCAGGAGCCAGAGAAGGTTGACGAGGGACCAGGGAAATGCAACGTGTCGAACGTTCATGATCCCTCAATCACACCTTTCCTTCCTTCTCCCGACAAAGCCACTGGAACTGCTATTATCATCGCGCCGGGTGGTGGGCATCGAGTTCTTTGTCTCGGACATGAAGGCGACAGTCTGGCAGAATGGTTCGCTGAACATGGTATCGCAGCCTTCGTTCTGCGTTACCGATTGGCTCGCGAAGAAGGGTCGACTTACACGGTCGATGAACACGCCATGGCCGACGCTCGCCGCGCTCTGCGACTGGTTCGTGCTCGGGCCGAAGAATGGAAGATTCGACCTAATCGAATCGGCATTCTGGGTTTCTCGGCAGGCGGTGAGCTGGCCGCGTTGAGTGCTATGCAGTCTGATAATGGAAAGCCTGATGCGGTCGACACAATTGAACGCGTAAGCTGTCGACCGGATTTTCAGGTGCTGATCTATCCGGGGAGTTCGAGCCGCTTTACGGTTTCCGCCGGTATGCCGCCAGCCTTTATCGCTCTGGGAGCGAAGGATCGGGACGACATTGCTTTGGGCATGGCCGACTTGTATCTGAAGTACAAAGCCGCCGGAGTTCCTGCCGAGCTTCACATCTATTCGAACGCAGGCCACGGCTTCGGATTCCGACCAGACTCGACAACCGCCGCAGGGTTGTGGCCACAGCGGCTGACGGAGTGGCTGGTCGATAGCGAGCTGCTGGAGAAGAAGTGATTCAGTGGCAGCGGATTGTTAATTTAGTCGTTTACCGCCAATACCGTTCAATATTTTCATAAATCGCGGCTCCTATTAGAGTTAGGTTGAACCACCAACCACCCTCGCAAGGAGCCGCGACATGTCTGAGCAAGGACGCTCTGACCTC
>JBPOIW010000273.1:0-2077 GCA_052034165.1 Planctomycetota bacterium
GCACCGAATGAATCCGGGCAGAGATCCCATGTCGTGCCGCCGTCCGTGCTGTATTCCAGGTAGTACGGAATCTTAGTGTCGTTGCCGTACATGCTGATCGGTTCTTCGATCGTTCTTCGGTGGGGAATCCAACCAGACGGAAAGACAGTGCTCAGATCGGGAGGCGTTCCGGCAGCGAGTGCATCAGAACGCAACCCCGTGATGTCGCCAGCTTCGTTCGCAATCCACGCTCGCCAAACGAGTTGCTTCCCAGAGTGATACTGTGAACTCGATACCGTTTTATCCAGGTCATCGAGTGACAGGCTGTCGTCCGTCGATGCCCACATCGGGAAGAGTTTCAACGTGACTTCGCGTCTGATCTTGTCGCCTAATACCTCGACTTCGTTCACCGCATCGGCGATTGATCGACTGACCGAGTATTCGTTGCAGTTCGACAACTCCAGATCGAGCGTCTCGCCCGGCATCTGGAAGTAGACCTTTTTCGAAGTGCCTTCGAACCGCTTGAAGAAACAGATCTTCGGCTTTGTCTTTCTGTTCTCCTCATCTTCCGGCTCATCGTCCGGGTCTGGAAGGTACTTCAGATACCAGTTGAATCCCAGTGGTGGAAGAATCGCATCGAGCAACGCGGGCAGATATTGGCCTGGCTTCAGTCGCACGTCATGCAACGTTGGACCGCCTGAAAAGACAGCAAGGTCTGAAGATTCAGGATTGCGAATGAAGGATTCATCTGGATTGCAATGATGGCAGAGAGTCTGAATCGCGTTCAGCAACGGCCAATCCGACAGCGTCTGCGTCTGCCAGGTCTGACTGAGTGTCGTCTGAGACATTTCAGGATGTGCCCACAGAAAACTCGGCTTTTCCTCAGATAGCTGTTTATTCGACATGTTTGGCAGCACTTTGCCGTCAACCATCGGATTGAAAAGAACGTCTCCGATTATCCAGCCGTTTGCGCCAGTTAGCTTGTTGTAAACAAGCATCCCGTTCAACGTGGTGCCGAAGTGATACGATCGAATCTGGCATTGTCCTGTAAGGGATTCGCCGCCTTTTGTTACCTGCTCCGTTTCCACAAGATAATCGCTCAAGTGAAGTGATGGGCCAGTTGGCGTTGGCCATGTGTCCCCTGGCATCGACAAACGAATATCGATAACCCGTGTGAACGATGACGGCTGTGATCGGTTCACGAGGTTTGCGGATAACGGAAACACCAGATCAGCAAAGTCCATCCTCCCACCACCTGCAGAGCGCACAATCCTTTTAGGAATGATCGTACTGACCGCATCCCCAGGCGTAGGAATTGCGCCGCCCGCGTCACCCAGGAGAACTGAGGGAACCGGATAGACGAAGATCTTTTCGCCGGTGGTGTTGATGATGTCGGTGAACGCCATTGCTATCAGCCTTCAGTGATCACTTCAGGTTCGGCAAATGGAGTCTGAACAGACGCCTGTTGCTTCCGTGACTCCAGAACCGCAGTCATGAACTCGCCCACATTCACGTAGTCCGGACAGATCGCTTTGAACGCATCATCAGGAGAAAGCTCCGCGTTCTGCTGAATCTTCTGAATCATCGTCTGCGGAACCTTTCGCACCGTGTTGAACAGCTTTCTGAACTGTTCCGGTTGCATCTGATCACCAAACAGGCGGATGAATGCCGATTCGATGTTCTCGTCTGCCCCGACCTGCTGAACTGCTTCTGATAACTTCATAACTCTTTGCCTTTCTTATCCTGCGATTTGCCGGAACTTCAACGTCCCGCGCACACACCATCCCGACTGACCGCTCCCATCCACAAATGGAGCTTCTGAGGGAAAGAATCCCACAAACCGAACGTTCGACCACGTCAACGAATTGATCGTTAATGTTCCCGACAAGCCCTGTGCCGCACCTATCGTGTTCGTAACGGTTCGCAGAGTCTCCTCGTCGGCACCGTTGTAGAGCATGATGTCCAGTTCGAGATCCCTACCCTGGACCCTTCCCACAAGATGTTGCTCCCCGATGATTCCAAAATAGGATTGGATGACAACCGGCTGATCCCACGGAGATTCTTTTAGAGTCCCATGCAGCGGTGAACCGAAATTGAA
>JBPOIW010000304.1:0-3757 GCA_052034165.1 Planctomycetota bacterium
GGTTAGCCCATCGTCTCAGCAGTCTCCAGTGACGATCTAACGATTGGTATGAAAGAGGAGTGTTTCATGAATCAGCAGCATAGGGATGGTTCCGTAGATTTGCTCTTGCCTTCGGAGGCACCAGCAACGCCCAACTCTGTGGAGGTTGGGCAACGCATAGCTCGCCTTCAGTGGGCTCGCGAGAGGGGAGAGGAATTCCACAATATCCGTTTGGGTCGTTTCAGCGTTCCTTTGGTGCACGTGGCAGCAAGAGCCCACAGTATCTCAGCCGAGGATGCCCCGCGATATGAGAATTTTTATCGAGCATATTCCCCGCAGGCTTTTGATGAACTGCTTGCATTGTTTCGCGCAGAGAACTTCGCTTTTCTGTTTACATGCTTCCGCGTGATACTCGCAGTTAAAGACAAAAATCAGCGAGCGGAGCTGACGAAGAGGGGCGTGAAGGAGCGATGTGGAGCCGAAGCTTTGCGGGCGTTGATGGAAGAAACCGTTGGGAATTCGGCACCGAAGCACGGACGCCCACCGGGGATGTTGAAGTTGAGCGGCGAGAAGCTGGAACGTACAGTAGAACGCAAAAAAAAGAAATTTGCTGGTCATGTGGAGATGGTCCTCGCAGCGAGGCAAGATCTTCGACCAGAGTTTCGATGCGAACTGCAGCAAATGCTGAATGCCCTGCAGTAATCCCTGATTCGTTTTAAAAGACGCAACGGCTGGCGAGAGACTCAACAATGGTTGATGTACTTTCGCCAGCCGTTGTTGTTTTGGTGATTGAAAAACGGCTTCAAGACTTCTGGCTGACCACAGTCCTTCCATCCTGCCATTCCCCGACCTTCGCATCTCGCTGGTACGTACTCGACGTTCTAGAGTTGATCGTCAACAGTCAATCAATATCCAGGCCAACCGAATCGTTGGGGTTGCCTCCGAACTACAGAGCTCAGGCTAGTTTGTCTGAAGGCTTGGCAAGTTATAGATAACGACATCACCACCACATCAGACGAAATACCCCAGCTAAACTCTGGTGAGTTTCCTCAAATACGGTTTTGGTATCAGAGATGATCTTGAGAGTAAGGAATTCGACCGGGTACCATACACAGTATAAATAACTCGATCAGTCACGATGACAGCCAACATTAAATTGCAGTAACCGTCTAAGGAGAGACTTGTGGATAATTTTTTAGATGATCAATGTTCGGACGATCTGGAATTTCCTGACGACTCGTTTGGCGAAGCCCGGAGCAATGACTGGGTCGCGAGTAGCGACCGCACTCAGTCGATGACTGTGCCTGATCCCCAGACTCTGCAGGCAGCACCAACTGAAGTCCCTGCTGCAGACCCGTTGCCTACGAAAGAGATAGCGCGGAGGTTTGCCATGTGCGCCGGGGCGGCCTACACGGCTAGCGTGGTTGCGACGACCATGCCCGGCTTGGGCGACACTGAAGTGATGATGCACTACCTGAACCAGCTGGCAGCAGAAGCAAATGCCGTCTCAGACCCATTAGTGCGAATGTCAATGGACCAGGTCACGATCATGTTCCACCGAGTTGGAGCGCTTCACACGAGCAGCGCCAACGCAAAAACGCCTGAGGCTGTGTTAGCCTTCAGCGCTGCTGCGGCCCGACTCAATGCAGAGCTGAGGAAAACTATGCTGTCGCTCAGGCAGTTGCAGGCGATCTCCATGCAAAGCGCGACGTATAAAGCGGTGGTGAAATCACAGCTTCCAGCAGCACTACCGGAGGCGACGGGAAAAGTTGCCACCGAAGTAGGAAGTAAAGCTGAGACGAAACCGCTGAAGTTGAAGGAAAAGGGCAATGCAAAACGGAACTCCGACAACAACTTCAAAGAAGAACGCGAGGCGGGTGGAGGCCGGGCGTTTGAATCAGCAAAAGAGTCACGGGCTCACCACACAGGGGCGCGACAGGCTCCGGACTGCGGTTCAGTTAAGGAAACCATGGCTGCACTCAACCGGGCCTGTCACACCAGCTGGCAAGGCCCGCAGTAAAGAAAATGGAAGTCTCACGAAGCGTGGAAACAAAGGTGTCAGAGCCCTGCGGCGCGAGATGACGGCAGTCGCCAGCCTGATCGATGAATCGCAAGACTTGAGGCTGCGTCTTTCAGAATTGAATGTCAAAAGCCCAAACCATGGAGGTTCTGTAGAATGACAAGAGCAGCAGGGATTTCCTCAGGAATGATTGTGATCCTGGTCTATGGTGTGGGCAGCGATTGCCAGCGATTCCGTGAGGGTTGCTGTCAGGTTTTGTTGTCTCTTGGCATCGGTGCGACGTACGACGTGCAGCACATCGCCAATCGCGTGAATCTGATGCCCGGTCACAGACGGCGACTCGAGGATCTGATTGATGGACTCGATGACGGTCCCTGCAACTCACCGAATCCGGTCCCGAGCTTCTTTCGTGCGTTTCTGGCACTGATTGCGACGTCGTTCGACGAGGACGAAGTAATCCGAGTCGTCAGCCTTGTGGCAGACCTGTTCGGTCGTCCTATCGTCGCATGCGTGCTGATGGATGAGCTGTGCGACCACTACCTCGATAGTAAGTACGCGAGCAAATTGATCGACGCGATAGCAAGCATCTCCGACACACTGTCGCCACGGCATCACGAGTTCCTCCGGCAGATTGCCTTCTACGGACCCAGAAGCGTTGAGTGGCGAATTAAAAACCTGCTGGGTTCGATGGGTGAGCTTCCTCCTGATAGTCGCGAGCTCACGCAAGACGACAGCGATACAAGTTGCCACTGTTTGAAGCTGCTTGAATGGCTTGAGCGTGAATCGGTTGTGGGCCCGGATACATGCGTTACTAACCCTGACTGGATCTGGTTGCGAAATTTTCGTTACCGACCCCAGATCGTCAATCACGGCCCGGTACTGGCCTACTGCCGATCGTAGCGTAGGTGGCTCCTTGTTTTACCAATATCATCAGTCAGCAGTGTTCAGCCAGCCATACGCGTCCTCAGCTTCTACCCATCGTTAAGCCAACTCAACAACCAGCATTCACACGCTCACAGCAATTCAAGGCGAAGACTATGATGGACGACAATTCACGGAACGAGCCGAAACGCCAGTGGAGCAATGAATTCGTTGAAGCGACTGTTGCGTTTCTGGTTGGCTGTCTCTATTGCGGGACGCGTGCGATCGAGGAGAGTTGCAAGAAAGTGCTGGCCGATTTTGGCCCGGTGATCGTCCCGCAATTGCAGCGAATCGTCAGGCGTGATGAATTATCATTTGGACATTCCTTAGCGGTCATAGGCGTCATCAACGCCGTGAAGGCTACGGATAGGCGGTCACCAGGCGTTGTCACTCGTTTGTGCGAGTGTATTGCGTTGATGATCAAACGCAACAAAATGGAGTTGGTGCGTGACGGGCTATTTTTGGCGAAGTATCTGCCTGAGCACTCACTGAGTGATTTCCTGGTGGATACCGCCTTGACTCACCGATTCGAGGGTCGGTACTTCGACAGGCTCTTGTTAGCGGTGGAACTCACAAGAGAAAGCCCTTCAATTCCCCGGGTGGATCAGCTCCGCAGAATCCTTGAATCGAAGGAACGTCCAATCAGCAAAAGCTGCAAGCGTCTGCTCGAAAAGATTCACCGTGGCGAACTTCGCCCCCCTTCATATCAGGGCGGATTTAATCAGCATCCTTTGATACTTGAAGAACCGGATGACTTGCCGATTCCTTCCCAGTATGTACTTCAAGTGCGAGGTTGTTCGATTCGCCGTGGCAGAAGAGGTTCCATTGTTTGCCAAG
>JBPOIW010000263.1:0-25489 GCA_052034165.1 Planctomycetota bacterium
GACCAAACTCGTATCGCTTGTGCGCCTTGCCTTTGCTGATGCACATTACGTCCGGTTCATGCAGGCTGTAGAGCTTCTTGCTGTCTGTTTTTTCCTGAGCATGCAGCCGTTCGCACAACGCCAATAACTGCGAAAGAGACTCATCCGGCTGTGGAATCCGGCGACGCAGATCACGCAGCACTCGTCCCAGCCACGTCTTCAGTTTCTTCAGCTGGCGACGCATGCGTTGAAACTGTTTCGCATGCGCATAACGACTGACCATGAGAGCTGTCTGCTTCGAAACTCGCAGGTAGTTTTGACGCAGCCGGATGCTTCGATTCTTTGCCGCATTGGCCAATGAGCTTTGTACGGCCTCGGCTCATCTCCCGCTTTATCCGTTTATCCTGAAAAAGCTTTCCATGCGCCAGCCAATGATTCTGACCGAGTTCTACTCCGTTGCTTTCCTCTCGAAACTTCTGCTTAAGAGATGCTGTATCCAGAATGCCTGAGGCAGCCAGTGTTAATTCCGTTTCTCGCAATGATTGCTCGGTCAACCTTTTCACCAAATCAAGCAAGTGCGACTTGCCTGAATTGTTCCTGCCGATGATCACGTTGATCGGTTTGAACTCTTCGAACCCGGCCCATTCATCTTTGAAGCACCGGTAGTCTTTGAGTTTGATCGAATCGGCAATCATGTTGTCACCCGTGTGAACAATCTGGACCAGATCTGATCCATGGAAAGAATCATCACATCCCGGCTCCGTCAGTAGTCCGCTTCATCTCATTCAGAGTCCTGCCGTCTTTGTCCTTCCACTCATTCCAACCATTCCCTGCACGTCCCTGCAATGCGACAGATGCACGACTGGGTCGAGAGAACAGATGATCCTTCAAGAACACAAAGCGATCGCCCTGAACGGCACAGACACCCGCTTCGATCAGTTCACGACGGAGACTTTCATAAGAATGATCCGCCAGCGACTGAGCTGTCTGCAGCCTGCCGCTTGAGCCTGCCAGGACCACGAACCCCTCCGGCGTGTAGAGACCCTTTCCATCTGCATCAGAACCCATGCAGTAGAACAGGTCTTCATCAGCACCCGTCACCGGCGCCCGAGTCACCGAGACGAACAAGGGATGCCCCAGCGTCGCCAGAAGTGTCGAGGCCGTTTCGAACATTTCCAGGCAGTCTGCTTCCATCGGAGGTGGCGTGTGAGGCCGACTGCCATTGTTGCCATTCTGATCCGCATAGCGACCGGCCTTTCGAACCGCCTGCAGACAATACCACTCCAGAAACAGAGCATGCGTCTGAGTCATGTTGTTCGTCTTTGACGTCACCACAACCGCCCGTTCCCAGAACTCTTTGTTCTTATTGTGATTCGCCATGCGAGTCACCAAATCCCCGGTCTGGCCGATGTACACCTGCGGATCAACCACATCGTCTGCACTGCCGATCAGAAAATACAGAGCCACCTGCTGAGCTTCCGGCATCTTCAGAAAGTCCGCCAAAAGACTGCGCGGCACTTCGATTCCCTGCATAATTCGAGTCGTGATCTCGGCAATACGGATCCCCTGAGGATCACCGCCTGGCAGAAAAATCTGAATTGTCTTCGGAGTCAATTTCATCTCATCACATCCCGATCACTTGTAAGGTTGTACTTTTCACCGATGTCCGCTGTCTGACCAGAAGACCGATCGGACAGAGCATTTGCAGAATCTTCGACAGTCGTGGACATCTCAATGCTCTTTTTCTTAGATAACGGTCTTGCTCCGAAGATCATCACCGGACCGCCACCTTGAAGGATTCCTGGCATCTGCCGTCCGAGCACTCGGCCTTTTTTCGGCGATGGATTTTGTTCTTCGTTCATGCCCAACGAACTGCTTGATTCAGAAATCAGATGCCCGAACTCAGCACACGTAATGACCTGATTCCGGGGCTCAATCTGTTTCCTCGTTAAGCTCAGATTCTTTCCATTCCAGAACACCAATCACCGTGAGCACTCCAACAACATCACTCTTCATCATCCCCTTCATCCGCGTCTGGATACTGCATCGGCTTCGTGCCTGATTCGCTGGCGACTCGGGGGTATTTTTTACCCTTCTGGCCTTCGTGAGGCTTCTTTCTGCTGGGGGAGATTTTGAAGACCCACTCGTCACCCCAGTCGAACAGATAGAACAGTGACCGTTTTGGTGGCAGAGGAAACATGTCAGCAAGTTTTGTCTCCCAGACCAGTCCGTTCTCATCGTCGAAGTATTCTCGGAGTTGACTGCGATCAGTTCGCGACCGGTAGAAGCAGTAGTGATGATCGTTATCAAAACTCACCGCATTCTGAATGCCGTCATGCAGGGCATCCAGAGTTGATGAGTCATCCAGTTCGATTTCTGCCGACCATGCATGCTCCGCATACAAACCACGAACCAGCGTCACCTTGAGCGTGATAATCATGAGTTGTCCTTTCGAATGAATCCTCGAACGTCGATCAGGCCCAGCGTCGGCTGATCATGCTCATGCCGCAACAGATCGTCAACTGCCGAACAGTAGAAGTTCATCTTGCCCGCGTACTCAGGCTTGAATTCTCCCTTCTTCAGATCAACAGTTCGCGTTCCTTCAAGGCCATGCGTTTTCCTCAACTCCGTGGCCGCGTTGTGTCGCAACTGATTTGGAGCCCATTCGTTAACTTTGGCCAACTTGCAGGCCCGGGTGATGGCTCGCGTATAGCTTGTCCTCAAATAGTGCTCCCCGGCGGACTTTTTAGGCGTGGCCTTGGGCTTCCTTTTTGCCTGACTGGGAGTCATCGGACTTTGCCTCTGAGACTTGCGGAGCTGATTGCGTACTTTCTCCGCAGCATCCGGCCGAAAGACGTATCCGTCGTCTTTCAGGCTAGCCAGGTATGGCTGAAGAATCTCCTGTCCGCGTGGGCCGATGAAGATGAGTCTCTGTCGGCCATGGTGCGCGGTCTTGTGGGTTTGTGGTGTGAATGTCAAAACATCGCCAGAGCGATCAACATCACGTGCTCTCAGAATACAGATTCGCCGGGGCGCATGCCCGTGCAAAGCTGTAGTTGAATCATCGCCCAGACCTGCCGACTCACGAACAACTCAACGGCGTCTATTTCTGCCTGAGGAACAGGCTGAACGGGGCCAGTCTCTCTGGCCTCACACCGACCCCGGCGGAGGCCAGTTACGGCACGGCAAGCTTGATAGACGGAGGGATCAACACACTCGTTTTCGGTCCCCCAGCGAAGCATGCGCACGATACGCTGCACCGACTTGTTGATCGTTTTCCTCGCCCAGTTGCGGCGAATCATCTCATCCCGGACTGCTTTTAGTTTCAGCGGTCCAATGCCCGAAATCTTCTCTGATCCATAGATGCTGATCAGCAGCTTCAATGCCATTTGAATACAGCAGACGTCGGCCGTCTGCTGGCCATCCTTCCGGTAGTAGCGTTTGGCAAAAGCCACATAGTTCAGACAGAGCCTGGAGATGCTGATCGCGCTGGCGCCCTCATTTAGCTGGCGACCGGTCAGAAACTTCGCAAGCACGGCATCGTACTGCTCATAGGATTCAGTGCTGTCATACGGCCCGAGATAAATATCCCGGCCACCAATGCGAACTCTGGCCTGCCCGGAGGGCTTATGAAGCATGTATTTCGGCGGTTTGCGCGGCATGTGTGCGACCCACAAAATGGTAGAAAAGTGGTAGAAACCACATTTCGCGCCGCACAGCCGGTTGGCTGGTTTCCTCAAAGTTGAGGAAACACAATGATTTATGGAAAGTCGGGAATACAGGATTTGAACCTGCGACCTCTTGGCCCCCAGTCACCGCAAAAATCGTGTTCTATTCAACTAAAATCCAGCAATTTCATTCGTAGTTTCATCATCGGCATCAGTCTCGTCAAGTCTCGATCTCTCTCAATAGGTAGCAAAGAATTGCAGTACTTTTGCGGTTTTCAGGTAGGAGCGTAGGTAGTCAGGTAGGTAGAAGCGACGATTTGTGACGATGCAGAATTCTGCTTGGTAAATTGCAGAACAGTCCAACAACACCAATTGATGAACTTGGATCAGCAGGACGTACGACTCATCATCAAACAATGGAACACTCGATTTCACTCGAGTGAATACTTCTTTACCAATTTGTTGCCATCCGGATACCATTTGGAGATCGCTATTTCTCTCTGTCTGATCTTGTTTTCCGACCATAAAGCAACAACAAAGAGGAGAAATCCTGCCGCAGCAATCCCTTTGGAATAGGAGGCTGTCGTAGTGCAATGAGGGACAAATTGCGGCACCCCCATCATCGCGTAGCTGAGGCAGTACTGAAAATTCAACATGGATCCCCATCGATCCATTTCACTTTGGACATTTTTTGCCTCTTCAAAAGTACTCGCTCGCCGCAACCACCGCTGGCGGTCAAGTTCCTCGACTGACCAATGCATGTCTTCGAGGGTAGGCTGATCTCCAAACACCAAGTCTTGGAAGCCACCTGAAAGCCCTATCAAGAGCACCCCCAAGACACCGCCAACGACGGGGCCTACAAGCCCACAAAGAACACCCACGAAAACCCCAAGGACGACCATGAATGGAAACTCCCGATCACGTCCTTGCCACCATCGCGATACTCGAGGTATCAACCTCTGAATAAGGTCTAACATCAAAGCCTTATGAAAACTGTACAAAGTCACCCCAATCAACGCTCCGGTCACGATGACCATGGGAGTTCCCTGCAATATCATTTCCCGCTGACTGGGCACAATCACGGCGAAAATAATCAGCGCCGCGAAGCCTGCACCCACGTACCGCAGGAGAGTTCCCAAATGTTCAGTCAGTCGATCGATGACTTCGGCGACGTCCTTCATGCTCTTGTGACCCCAGGTTGAATTCCGCTTGCGATGTGACGCTTCCGATCTCCGCTCATCTTCACGAGTGAACAGACCCATCTTGTTGACAATACTGTTTGCAGAAGGAGGCAGTCCACACGGAATACGCACAAATGCTCAAGAGCAATCCAGAATCCGCAGTCACGTGTTGATAGTTCCGGCAATTATCCGATCAATGAATAGAAATGGATAGAAGTCGCGCAAAATCCAAGCAAGAGACAGTTCCGATCGAAACGATCAAGACCTTACAAAACCCGCCAGAGATCTCATCCCGGCGCCTGTAAACTATTCAGCTCGTCGCGATTCGATTTCCACTGTCGCGCTCCGTGACTGGGTTTGTTGGTCGCTTCCTGATCAACCGTCGTGAGCTTTTGCGGGGCGAGCGGCGTCAAAGACGGCTTCGATCTCGGAAAGTTTCCATCGGGGCGACGAATCTCCGAGATACACAGGGCTTGGCAGCTGACCTTTTTGCACGAGTAGTTCAACCTGCCGCTGACTACACTGCAAAAGTTCTGCCACCTGCCTCTTTGTGAGAACCGCAAAGCCTGGCTCACCCAAAGGAAACTTCTCGCTGCCTGGTGCTTTGTCTGGACGGCGTTGAACGATGGGCCTTGCCGGCTGTAACAACGCTTTTTCAAGAGATGCTGACATATGCTGGTAAAACTTCGAAACGTCAATCAGCACGGAACGTCCAAAAAGAACATGCGGCACCCGGAAGCGTTCGAGCAGTGAAATGAATTCTTCTTTGTTAATCTGCAACGCCCTGCACCATGGAGTCTCCGTGGTCCAACCTGTTTGCGGAAGGTCAGGAGGGTAGGGTGCATCTGGCTTTTTATCGGTCACAAGTCTGCTCCGTTCCCCATTTGCTTCTCGAGCGACTGCACGCCGGCCCAATCACGTAGGGCAGCTCATTTTTTAAGGTGAACCAAACTCAATATCACCGATTCTCCAACGGCAAAGGTTGGCGACGTACTTCACAATCCCCTTCAAGACGGTGATCTTGGAGAAATCGAAGACTAATGTCCGTCGCAATCGCGTCTGCCCCATATAACCCGCGTGTCACAGCTGCCGCCTGACATGTTCTGGTACTTGCGAAGATCATCGCCTCGAAAGATTCAGGCTTCATCGACGAAAGTGAAGCAGCATCACAAGGATCGTCTGGCACATCGATCATGTGCAGCGGTCGGCTCAGACGTAGGCTCTTGAAAACACCAAACCACGGCGAAGTAGTACACGGTGGAAACCTGTTTCGCTCCATGAATTAGGCTGCGTTCCGTATTTCGACAATGTGTTCCCAGTCAATCAGTACCGAGTTTAGCCCCGCAATTACTTTGCTCGCTGTTACTTTCGTCGGGTATTCAATGATTATCTTTCCAGTCTCGTCGATCCCCATCCGAACATCAATTGCCTGAACGGGTAAGTGTCTTTCGCCTGTGAAAATCGAATCACGCTTCATCGTGTACCGATCCCATTCCTCAAGAATATCAACAAGGATTCCAAGGTAACACAGGACGTCTTCATTGATGCCAATTTTAAACGGATTTGGGTCACTCTGCCCCGGCCATTCCAGTTGAGCAACATTGTGCATTGCAACAGCAGCCGTTGCCGAAAGTATTCCACTCCAGTACCACTGTGAGGACACAGAAATGTTACGCCTATCCGGGGTCGTCTTAAACGAATTCCAAACCCTGCGTCCAATGCTGTCTTCGGGCGCCATTTCCGGCATCGCGAAGTGAATCTCATACCACAAGGTTGCCGCTTGAAGTAACAGCATCGCGCCAGCAAGACCATGATCAACGACACGAGTTCCATGTTTCGGAATACCCTGCGTCATGAAGATATGTTCCGCTTTCTCAAGTGCTTCGACCCGAGATTTCATGCCTGTTTGACGATAGGACGAATAGTGGCTCGACCAAATTCGGAAGCAGTCAGCCTCGATTTCCCGAAAGTCTATTTCCGGATCCTCTGCAAATTTCTTAGAGGCCTTCTTTATTTCAAGTTGCCTTTTGATCCTACTGATTTTGGGAAGAGTTCGCAGACTTCGAGTGAACTCAGAAATCGACCCTGACTTGAAATGGGGAATTGATATGCCTGTTAGTTCCAGGACTCGATCAATCTCCTGCTGCGTTCTTATGCCATTTGAGTTCCAGAAATTATGCCTGAAGTACTCGTTGGCATACTCAGCCCCTCGAATGAGGTTTACATTCTGATGTGCCAAGTCTCGTACATGCAGACTACCCTCAAACATGTAGCCGACATCATGGAGAAGACTGGTGATCGGCCACAGCTGTGCGAACTTCCATGTAGTACCGAGTGAATCCACTTCATCAAAGCGAATAAACTGCTTTTCTGCAGCTTCTTGCACGATCCGTGACTTGCAGAAAATGAACCATCCCAGAAGATAGTTATGAACTGTGTGCGCAGCATGGTCACGCTGGCGATCGTACTCCATCTGTCCCGAAATCTCTCGTTGAAGCACGGCGCGCCTAAAGTATTTCCAAGCCTTCGTATAATTGATCCGCAACACTCGCTCTGCAAACTGCTCTGCGTGGAACAATCGGACCTCGTCCATTGTGGCGGATACGAATTTTTTAAAATCTGATTCAAAACCGGGGGCATATGCGCTGTGGTAGGAGCCAAACGACGACGCGCTGGGATCGTCTGTGCTGGACAACAACGCAAGAAGGCTTTCTGAAACGTTCCGTAATTCAAGCATTAATCACTCACTTCAGTAATTGGTGTACGGCGGCTGAGAAATGTTGGGTGCTGGCAGATTCTTCTGCATGATGTTTGGTGTCCAAGACTTCGCGCGGGAACGAGGGTCGGTCAGTCGACATGAACTGCATTCACTCGAATACCGCCCCGCCTGTCACTCATTGCCAGCAGAATGGCATCAACGTACAGTTCGCACTGATCGGATCGACTGTTCTTCAACAATCCGTCGCAGACACCGAGTGATACATCAGGCACTTTAGGTTCCTTTTCGCTACTCGTCATTTCAACTTCGCCGCCGTCATGGTCTGTTTAAGTTGGCCGACGTCCGGCCATGGGTTGCCTCGGTGCAGCATCCGGTGGCAATTTGCACAAACCATGGCGAGGTCAGACAACTTCGTTCTGGTCCCCGGTTCAAGCTGAGAGAGCGGGACTCGGTGATGAGCTTCGATAAAGTCCGGCTCACCATAAGTGTTCATGAAATCGAAATCGCAGACCTCACAGAATAGTCGACCTCCGTGCGTCTTTCGAAAGACCCGTTTTGCCATCAACACCAACTCGCGACTTCGCTCCCGATAACGATGTGATCGCACTTTGATGTCGCCCTCAAGAACACTGATATCCGGGTCAAGCGTTCCAGCCCCGTTCGTTCCATCATCAGTGGCTGAAACCGCCCGTTGCTGTCCAAGGCAAAGCTGAATCACGGATAAGACATACGAAGCATTTCGAAAATTGGCCTGATAGTCTGACGTGTTTGTTGACTGTGTTTCATTGAAAACATCAAGGTAGCGTTGGACGTCTTTCGCGTGAACTCCTCGAGGTTTTCTGGTGCTCACCGGGGTGAACTCTACACCATCTTCGCTCGGGGAAATGTGAAACAACGCCTGGCCGCCAGATGTCACCAGCAGCTCGCCCGCGTTTTCTTTGACCGTTGCCTCAAAGTCTGAATACGTGATGTTCATGAGTGGACTCATACAAAGGATTAAGGCTGACGCCGATTTCCATGCTCTGGTATTAGCGACTTAAATTCAGCATTCCCTGAATTAGCCCATCTGCAAGGTCTTCGTCAACGCAGTTATCGCAGCGGCCGACGGCGGGGTTGACGCCGAGGGTGGCGAGGAGGTTTTTGGGGACCTCGGTGACTTTGGGAAGGACGAGTTTGACTTTGACCTGATACGGGAATTTTCCGGACCACATTTTGGGAACCAGCCCCTTGCCGCCGTCACAGGTGGCTTGCCACAGGCCAAGAAGGCCGCCGATTTCGTAGTGATGCAGCAGACAGTAGTCACCCGATTTGATCTGCATCGGCCACGGCTTGTTGGAGCCGAACAGGTTCTTCTCAACGCAATCGAGATACGTCGTGCTGCTGCATTCGAAGATGAAGGCATTGGTTGTCATGACTGTCTCAGTTCGCGAGTCGTGATTTGCTCAAAACGTTGAAGGCGGGATGTCTGAAGAGTCCGTTCATCACAGTTCCGGTGAGAGGAAATAGATGGGCCGAAGTGGCAGACGACGTTTTGCTGCTTCATCGAGTTTGTCGTAGTATTGCACCCAAAGCTCAAACAACTGTTCGAGGTCAATCAGAGTGATCTTGGACTTTTGTTGACTTCGTGCTTCGATTTCTGCGTCCTTGGTGAAGCCACTTGCGGAAACAAACAGGCCCACTTCGTCGACACCGAGAATTGCCAGAAATGATCTGAGTTCTCCGACAGCCACGGACGTGCTTTGACGTTTAACCTGCACCTTGATCCGCGGTGGACGAGCGCCTATTGGATCGTTGAACGCGACAATATCGATCCCAGCATCTTTTCCTGGTGGTGCGATCCACGAAATGTGGTAACCCATCGCCCTCAGCAGGTCTGCCACCAGATCCTGAAATTCGTAAGGACTCTTCTGTATCATGTGTGCGCTGATCTCAGTCCACGCAAGCTCTTCCGCCTGCTCATAGGTGATGCTCGCTTCGATTTCCTCGGTGCTTTCGTCATCAGACTGATCATCATCATCGGTTTCCTGGGTTGCCTTCCATTCACGATACAACTCAACTGCACGACGATAAAAATCTCCCGGTGCTTGATACGCAGTGAAGGCTTCTCTGCCGGTGTCTGTAAGCGACCAGACTCCTTTTCGTTTCAGCAACCAACCCGCTTTGACGCAGTCGATCGTTGCGAAGCGAACGATTTTGTCGAAACGTAATGCTCCGGCCGCATATGTTCCCGATTCATACTCGGAGAGCGTCACCGAATCGCGGAGTTGCTGAAGAGCATCTCGTGCCCGAAGCCCGTCTGGAAACTCTTTAAGAATCTTGAAGAGCGCACGCAAAAGAGTTCCAGTGCGTTCGCGAGTGACATGAGCCATGATCTGTCTGCCGAAGGAGGTAGGTTGTTGAGTTCGTTCAATGCTTCCCGCTCAATTAAGCCCAAACGCACGCGTCCGGAGCACGTTCATCCAGTGCGATTCCCTCGCCTGAATGTCCGCCTCTGAAGCATGATTGTCGGCGATCTCGAGAATTGAGTATTGGAAGTGGTTTACGTGCTCCGGTCCGTTGATTCGGAGCAGTTGTTTCAGCTGGACATTTCCGCCGTGTCCGGTTTCGGAGTAAGAGGTCCATCGCTGCCAGATCCCTATCTGACCTGATGCCTTTCCCACGTAAAGACAGCCAGTCGACGTATCGGCAATCAAATAAATGCCTTTGATGTTTGCCAAGGCGCCATGCCATGAAGCGATTCTCTGACGAATGATAGTCTGCAGCGTTGGATGGCTGATGCAAATGGAGTTGTACCCCGGAAATTCCTCTATAGTCATCCGCTCTCGTCGCAATTCGAGAACAGGAAGATCGATTTCAGGCTTCATCCAAATGTATGATTGTCGAGTTCGGCTATGATGAACAATGATACGGCCGATCAAGTTCTCTTGTCCTGGCAACAGTAGAGTGGAGTAGAGAAAATGCCCAACGTGAGTTGGGTGAGACGCCACGTCGACGATCGAGTAAACGCCTGCGAACAGCCATGTGCTCGCACCGAGATCAATCAATGAAAGAACATACTTGCACGTAAAGTTACGACGCGTCTGCCATTCCTGCCAACTCTGGAAGTTGCCGGCGTAAAACACATCAATGGGGTGCTGCTCACCATTCCAGCAGGCAAGGTGGACTTTGGTCGCTTCCTGATCAAAACAAACTCCCGCTGCAGTCAGCAGGTTAACAAGTCGAATCACTTCAGCCCCTCCGGCAAACAAAAGCATATTATGAACGGTTCTATTCGTCTCTTTGCCCAAACTGTCCAGTTATCCGCACTTTTCTCTGACAGCACCGCATCAATGAAAACGCCACCGATCTCGATATCATTGGCCAGACACCATCCCTGAGTCTTCGCTTGTTGTGTGTCCATTGAGACGCCCTCGGTTGCTTGTCACTCGGTCAATACTCGGACGTATCTGATTGCCGCTGCAACTGTTGATGTAACTGTCGATTTGGATCTCCTTAACAAGGCACGAATTTGGCAGCTTGCTCTCGTCGAAGTCGCCGGCAAACTCACGAGACTCGGAGGGCCACAGATTTACATAGAACCTCATTGGCAAGCTCGGAATTGGGGTCGGTGCCCAGTTCGACCGTTCGTGAACAATGACACCGTCTACCAGCCACCGAATTCTCGTGGGGTTCCACTCGATAGTGAACTCGTGGAAGCTCTCAGACGCATCAAATCCCAACTCGATCTCGATCGGTGTTCCACGATAACCGTAGTCGTACTTCGTGCCAATTACCCCGGGATTATAGAACACATTCGTGAGCATTCGTGTTGGATCTTTCCCAAGTATCTCAATATCTATCTCTTGCCGTGGGCTATTACGGTGAAGGAAGACGCCGGTAACAACGCCTGATACGCCAGATGCCCGTATCAGTGCCGTGAATCGGCCGAAGCAAAATTCGGTGCGGGTTATGAGCGACGCTGATGTAAAGGATCGCAGGGAGACATCTTCTTTACGTAGGTTAAGTTCAGACCATGCTCCAGTGCAGACAAAATTACTCGGCTGAAAGTACGCACGATTCCCCGGAAACGTCTCGTGTAGCAGTAGCCACCTTTCCGCATCCAGGCCGACTCCAAAGTCCGAGCAAATCGGAGAAACGAGTTCACCGGTCTCGCAATGGACTGGGCGGTTCTCAGTCCACAGTGGCTTGGGTAGAACCCAAGGGGACAAATCGAATCTCCGCGCTACTTCAGTGCCACTGCTTTGAACACATGACGTAGTTGATCGCTGCCCGAGTTCATTTAGTTGCGGGAAATCGCAGACGGGCAAACTGCACTGCAGGAAATCACAAAGATGCTTCCAAGGACGTGGGTGGGAACGTTCAAATCGAAGTGTTTTACAACCTTGCTCGTCAAGCTGCTCAGGAACTCCATCCCATTCACATTCGGCCAATGGATCACTTGAGAGGTAAATGAATCGAGCGTCAGGATGTACCTTCGCGATTTCGACCAATACATCACAAGAGAGTGACCCGACGTTGATATAGGCATCGAATGCGCGGTGTTGGTCATTGTTCAGCAGCTTCGCAAGTTCACGGCGACACAGCTCGTCAATATCACTGCAGCAACGATATCCAAGCAGAGAAAGGGCCATCGCCAACGAAGTCAAACCGGTTCCGTGACAGCCAAAGACGACAACCGGTTTTGGCAACTTCTGCGGCAAAAACAGGGCCGGTCCCCCATCTAACACCCCTACTTTCGAAAGAACTGGCAAGATCGAGTATGAATTACTGGACACTCCGTCCGGTCGTTGTGAAATAATCGACTTGCGGGTGGCATAGACAAGCAAGCCTTGGAACTGCAAGTTGATCCAAAGGTCGACGGGACCTCGAACCGGTAGACGGTTTAGCAGTTTTTGAGCCCCCTGGATCGACAGAACGTATCCAGACAGTTGCCACAAGCCCCCAATCGGACGAAACGTCGAATCTGAATCGGCTACGACGCGGACTCCTGATTTTCCCTCTTTGAAAGACACGTACAGCAAATCAAAGGGCTTGTCAATTTCGTCCCAAGCGCGTTCTAAATGTCTGCAGAACCCTGGAGCAAAGTAGACGTCGTCCTCAAGAATCAGGACATATTCATGTACGCCGTTCGCGACCTCTTTCCATAAAGATATATGGGACAAGGCGACAGCAACTTCTTGTCGCGTCATCGCAATATGCTGGTTGCTCTCAACTATCTCCGGCGGAATTCTGTCATCTGGTTCGACAAACAATTGATCCGCCAAAGCATAATATGGCTCGAGTTCTGAAATTGCGTAATCTGCTTGGAAATGTTCCGCATCGATAGCCGAGAATCGCTTCGAGATCTCCAGTAACGGATGACGATGGCGATCCGATATCCGTGACAGTTCGCCGGTCAGCTCATGCAATCGAGACGAATGCCGTTCCAAATTGATCATGCGTATGCATTGGATTGCATTGGACTCTTTTGGGGCGAACACACAGCATCGTGATTTCCACAGAAGCCTCCGCGCTGCGAGCCAGCGTTGAAAAAGCCACAGCACGAATCCGCTTCGTCGAGAATAGTGTTTCATCCAAGCTCCAAAACTTTCGTGCCCCACTATGAACTTCAAGCCATTAATCAGGTAGCTTGCAATTGCGCCAGTTCCTCTCGTCGCCCCGGTAACTCAAGGGCCACTGACTGATCGACACATCATCCCACTCAAATAGCGGCCGGAAGCCTGCAAAAGTGACTTCTGCAGATGGCTGTTCAAGGTAGTAGAGTAGAACGCTCTCAGTAATGTTGCCCGGTCCGGTAGTTGCCTGAATGTCCCTGGCTAATTTGGTAGACAAGAGTTTCTTCGTCGCTCGCTGCAGAGCAAGGGCAATAATCGGATCGCCAACGCGAGCAATAATCGGGTTGTTGTTGAAGTAGTAAATTCTATCGTTGCGGTGCGGCTCATTCATGAATTGCGATGCCGGAACCATTTGTGCCGTATTCAGATCGAAGCACAACGGCTGAAGCATCAAATCTCTGTCACGAAGCAGAGAACGAAAATCGGTATCCCCTACATATTGTTCATCTGCATCGATGTAAATGCCTCCGTTCTTCAACAGAAAGCATAGGCGAAAGTAATCGCACTGCATCGCAGGATGATGGCAACGGCCGTAGGCGGCAAGATGCTCTGGTGAATAGTTCTGCTCAATAAAAGATCGCGCCGCAGCGTGGTCAAATAGCAAGTGACAAAAGCCAAAACGTTTGAGTGCGGACCAGCTGTCAATACAGCATCGTACATCCTCCGGAATCGTGGTGAGGTCATCCCAGAATTGAATGAGCACAAATGGGCATACATTGACGGCCGTGGGAACCGAGGTGGGAGTGGTTGTACGTCTCGATGCCTGAAAGGACGACAGCAACTGAAAGACGAGGTTTGATCGCAAGGCATGGTCATTCAGGATGAGTCGTGATTCTGTCTTCATGACTCTCGCTGGACCTTTCGCAAAACGTAGCGACTTGCGTTCACATTGCTCGACGGTGGGCGTAATTCTTGAACGGACAATCGTCCCGCGCTCCGAGTCAGATTCGAATGTTTAAATCCTCCGGACCTGAATCCACCAGAGCCTACAGGCAGCAGGATGAGGGGTTCCGGAAGGGTCTTAAATCGAGCTGGTCTAATTAGCCGGGCGATCCAGACCCTATGCCGAAGCTTAGGCTCTGCTCTCAAGCACCTCGCTTCAGAATGCTCTGGACGGTTGTGTGGGTCCACGTTTTCTTTCCAGCCTTTGTAGGAATGTGGGCATCGTCCATGATCAGGAAAACGAAGTTTTCAGGTTTGGAGCGTTTGTTTGCCATCGGGCGAATCATTGTGGAGTGGGAGTAAGTCTCACCCCAGCATACAAGCGACGGCGGAGAAATTCATCTGACGGGCAGCGGTGGCAATGACGATAGCTGGTTAAACACTGCCAGGATGGTCACGGTGCAGCGTAGATTCCACGTCGATCCGTCAAACCGCCTCAGGAAAAAGCCTGATCGGAATATGTGCCCCAGTCACAAGGACGGATTCCACCCAGGTCGCTAAGATCCCCGCGTCATCTTCATTACGCGGCCCAATTCCCACGGTCTTGCCGATCACGTACACACTATGTCAAACACCAATCTGTCTTCGTTTATCTGGTCCGTCGCTGATCTGCTGCGAGGCGACTACAAGCAATCGGACTACGGCAAAGTCATTCTGCCGTTCACAGTCCTGCGGCGTCTGGACTGCGTGCTGGAAGCCACGAAGGACGCGGTTCTGAAGGAGAAGGAGAAGCGGGAAGCCGCCGGGCTGAATCCGGAACCGTTCATGCTTAAGAAGTCCGGCCAGTTGTTCTACAACACTTCGCCGCTCGACATGAAAAAGCTGATGGGTGATCAGGACAACATCACGGAAAACCTATTCTCCTACGTTCAGGCGTTTTCGCCCGCAGTGCGGGACATCTTCGAATGTTTTGACTTCCATACACAGGTCGAACGGCTGAGCAAAGCCGGGTTGCTGTACCTTGTCACAGAGAAATTTGCGGGCATGGACCTGCACCCGGAGACCATCAGCAACGCCCAGATGGGCACGGTGTTTGAAGAATTGATCCGGAAGTTCGCCGAACTGTCGAACGAGACCGCCGGGGAGCATATGTCACCGCGGGAAGTCATTCGGCTGATGGTCAATCTTCTATTCATCGAAGACGATGACGTGCTCAGCAAACCGGGGATTGTGCGGTCCCTGTATGACCCCACGGTTGCCACGGGTGGCATGCTGTCGGTGGCAGAAGAACATCTGGCCGAGCTGAACCCTGACGCTCGGCTGGTGATGTACGGACAGGAACTGAATGCGGAATCCTATGCGATCTGCAAAGCGGACATGCTGATCAAAGGGCATGACATCAGCAACATCATCCTGGGGAATACGCTTTCAAATGACGGAATGATCGGCAAGTTCTTTGACTACATGCTGAGCAATCCACCGTTCGGGGTGGAATGGAAAAAGATTGAAACGTTCATCAGGAAGGAATTCGAGACACAGGGATTCAACGGGCGATTCGGTCCGGGGCTGCCGCGAGTCAGCGATGGTTCGCTACTGTTCCTGCTGCATCTGATTTCCAAGATGCGACCGGCGAAAGACGGGGGAAGCCGCATCGGCATCGTGTTGAACGGCTCGCCATTGTTCACGGGCGGAGCTGGATCGGGGGAAAGTGAGATCCGCCGTTACGTGCTGGAAAACGATCTGCTGGAAGCTATTGTCGGACTTCCCACGGACATGTTCTACAACACTGGCATCAGTACTTACATCTGGATTCTGAGCAATCGCAAACCGGACAACCGCAAGGGTAAGGTTCAATTGATCGATGCCAGCAACATGTTTCAAAAGATGCGAAAGAATCTGGGCAGTAAACGGAAGGAACTGAGCCCAGAGCATATCGAAGAGATCACTCGAATCTTCGGAGAATGCAAAGAGGTATACGTCGATCCGGCAACGAATAAACCGATCAGTCGGAAGGCTGTCGCGTCCGGTATTCCGGCGGTTCCCATCAGCCGCATCTTTAAGAACGAGGACTTCGGCTACAACACCATCACAGTCGAACGTCCGTTGCGAGACGAAGCCGGCAGCCCCGTTAAGGGCACGAAGGGCAAGCTTAAAGGCAAGGTTCAGCCGGATGCAAACCTGAGAGACACTGAGAACGTGCCACTGAGCGAAGACATTGAAGGATACTTCAAACGCGAAGTTCTGCCGCATGCCCCGGATGCGTGGATTGACCATGAGAAAACGAAAGTCGGCTACGAGATCCCATTCAACCGGCACTTCTACGTCTTCAAGCCTCCGCGTGACTTGGCGGCCATTGATGCGGACTTGAAAGTTGTCACCGATCGGATTCTGACCATGATCGGGGGGCTGTCGAAGTGAGCTTCCCGAAGTACCCGAAGTACAAAGACAGCGGCGTCGAATGGCTCGGCGAGGTGCCGGAGCACTGGGAGACGTGGAAACTGGCGCATGCCTTTAGCATCATCGGAAGTGGCACTACACCAAAGTCGGATGAGCCGCGATTTTACGAAGACGGCACAATCCCATGGATTAACACAGGCGATCTGAATGATGGGCAACTGACCACATGCTCAAAATACATTTCAGCCGTTGCTTTGGCACAACATTCATCACTGAAAATATATCCGCGAGAATCGATTCTGATCGCTATGTACGGTGCGACGATCGGAAAGCTTTCGGTGCTTGAATTCCCTGCAACAGTCAATCAGGCTTGCTGTGTTTTTGCAGGTGAATCCGCGATCGTCCCCAAGTTCATGTTCTACTGGTTTCTTGGATTCAGACAACAGATCCTCAGTCTTGCCACTGGGGGTGGACAGCCTAACGTGAGCCAAGATGTATTGAGAACGATTCGCGTTGCGTGCCCTGAGGAATCTGAACAGACAGCAATCGTGGCATTCCTCGACCGCGAAACCTCAAAGATCAACGAGTTGGTGGCGGAGCAGCGGCGGTTGACTGAGTTGCTGAAGGAGAAACGTCAGTCCGTCATCTGTCACGCCGTTACCAAAGGCCTAAACCCTCAGGCCCCGTTGGTGAAGTCAGGCCAGATATGGGTTCCAGAATGCCCGGTGCATTGGAGCCTTGTTCCAAACAGAACCCTACTTCGCATCCGAAAACAGCTGGTCGGTGAAAAACACAGAGAATATCAACTTCTGTCTCTGACGAAGCGTGGCGTAATTGTACGCGACGTGAGTTCTGGTGACGGAAAACACTCTGAATACATGGAGAGGGCTCAAGAGGTTAGGCGGGGCGACCTCGTTTTTTGTTTGTTTGACGTAGAAGAAACACCTCGCACGGTTGGTCTCTCAGACCATCATGGAATGATAAGTGGTGACTATACCGTGCTCAAATGTATCAACGAGTCGTCCGCGAAGTTCCTCGAGTATTTTTACATCGCGATGGACGATCGTAAACGTCTGGGTTCACTTTATACAGGACTTCGAAAGCGAATTCACAAGAGCGAATTCCTCAGCATTAAGACACCTATTCCTCCACCCGACGAACTAAAAAAGGTTGTTGAGTATTTGGATCAGATGCAGGATGAGTTCAGGTCATTAGAAGCCGAAGCGGAACGAGCTATCCAGCTACTGCAAGAACGCCGCACCGCTCTGATCTCTGCCGCCGTCTCCGGCAAAATTGATGTCCGAGGATTTCATTCGAAGGAGTCTAAGCCATGAGTGACATTAAGCTGTTTCGGACCAATGGCATCGACGTCACCCAGCTTGAGGGGAAGTCGGTCGCGTTAGAGAAGTCCCTTCAAACGCTGATTGAGAACCATCTCAATGTATTCCTGGGCATCCGCTTTCTTGCAACTGAGTACTTTACAGGCAAGACGCACGGGGGCAGGATCGACACTCTGGGGATCGATGAGAATGGCTGCCCTTGCATCATCGAATACAAACGGGCCAGCAATGAAAACGTGATCAATCAGGGTCTGTATTACCTCGACTGGCTTCTGGATCACAAAGGTGAGTTTCAACTGCTTGTTCAAAAAAAACTCGGACAAGAAGTTGCCGAAGCCATTGAATGGTCAAGCCCGCGATTGCTGTGCATTGCCGGGAACTTTACAAAGTATGACGGCCATGCCGTGCAGCAGATTAATCGAAATATTGAACTGATTCGCTACCTTCGATTTGATGAAGAATTTCTGTTGCTCGAACTTGTGAACGCGGTCGAGGCTACGTCATCAAATGTAGACGAACCGCAAGTGATAGATTCCGGGCCGACAAAGTCAAAGGGACCCTACAAAACCGTCACCGAACAAGTTGGCGGTGCCGATACCGAGTTACGAGATTTGTTTGAGGCAGTCACCGCAACTTGCATGGGGTTCGGCGATGATGTGCAACTCAAGACACTGAAGTACTACCTCGCTTTCAAGCGCTTGAAGAACTTTGCGTGCGTGGAAATCCGGACGTCTGTGAAAGTCGTCCTTGTATATGTAAAGGTTGATCCGAATACCATTGAACTCGAAGAAGGCTTTACTCGTGATGTTACGGACATTGGACACTTCGGAACCGGAGATCTTGAGATAGCAATTCGCAACCAGCAAGACCTCCAGAAGGCACTGCCACTGCTGCAAGCGAGTTACGAAGGGGCTTAAGCAATGGCGCTGCACAATGAAGTCAATTTCGAGTCCGAGATCTGCGAACACCTCAATGGCAGCGGCTGGATTCACGAGAAGCAACGCGATACGGGTTTCGTCCGTGGGTTGTGCCTGTTTCCGCACGATGTGCTGGCATGGGTGCAGCAGACTCAGCCGGATGCGTGGGATGTGCTACTGAAGAATCATGGACCGACAGCGGCCGATCATTTGCTGAGCAGCCTGCGGAACTCGCTCGATGAGCAGGGAACGCTGAAGGTCATCCGGCATGGTTTTGACGTGCGGGGACTCCGCAGCACGTTGCGAATGGCTCAGTTCAAACCAGCCAATGCCATGAACCCTGATATCATGGCCCGCTACGGAGCCAATCGCCTGCGAGTCGTGCAGCAGGTGAAATACTCAACGGCCAATGAGAACAGCATTGATCTGGTGCTGTTCCTAAACGGAATTCCGGTTGCCACGGCCGAACTGAAAACCGACTTTACGCAAAGCATCGACGATGCGGTCGATCAGTACCGGCTGGATCGTCATCCGCAGCCGAAGGGACAGAACCCGGAACCGCTGCTGTCGTTTCCTGGCGGTGCGCTGGTTCACTTCGCCGTCAGCAGCAGTGAAGTTCGCATGACAACTCGGCTCGAAGGGCCGAAGACCGAGTTCCTGCCGTTCAATAAAGGCAACGACGGTGGCCAAGGTAACCCGCCAAACCCAAACGGCTACATGACGGCATACCTTTGGGAGGAAGTCTGGCAGCGGGAAAGCTGGCTGGAAATCCTCGGCCGTTATCTGGTCTATGAACGCGACGACAAGAAGCAACTGAAGCGGTGCCTGTTTCCTCGCTATCACCAGTTGGATGTGACTCGCAAACTGCAGGCGGTGATCCTGAAGGAAGGCCCCGGGCAGAAGTATCTGATTCAGCATTCCGCCGGATCAGGCAAAACCAATTCCATCGCATGGACGGCACATTTTCTGGCCGATCTGCACGACGCGAATAACAAGAAGGTATTTGACACGGTGCTGGTGGTTTCCGACCGGACCGTGATCGATGGACAGTTACGAGACGCCATTTTCAGTTTCGAACGGACAACCGGAGTTGTTGCCACGATCAAAGGCGAAGGCAACAGCAAGAGTGCGGAACTGGCGGAGGCTTTGTCTGGTGACAAAAAGATCGTCGTCTGCACGATTCAGACGTTCCCGTTTGCTCTGTCGGCCGTGCGAGAATTGACGTCGACGCAGGGCAAGACGTTCGCCGTGATCCCGGACGAGGCCCATTCGTCTCAAACGGGTGAAGCTGCGGCCAAACTGAAGGCCGTGCTGTCAGCGGAGGAACTGGCGGAACTGGAAGACGGCGGCGACATCAGCAACGAAGACGTGCTGGCGGCTCAGATGTCCGGGCGAGCTTCGGATTCCGGAATCACGTACATCGCCTACACGGCAACGCCAAAGGCTAAGACTCTGGAGTTGTTCGGCCGACGACCTGACCCGACTCGGCCCGCATCAAAGGACAATCTGCCTGGGCCGTTTCATGTGTATTCCATGCGTCAGGCGATCGAAGAAGAATTCATTCTGGATGTCTTGCAGAATTACACAACGTACAATCTGGCGTTCAAGCTGGCTCACGAAGGCAAGGAGTTTGATGACAAACAGGTCGACCGCAGCCCAGCCATGAAGAAGCTGATGAACTGGGTGCGGTTGCATCCCCACAACATCGCTCAGAAGGTCATCATTGTGGTGGAACACTTTCGCGAGACAGTGGCTCCGCTGCTGAACGGCCTGGCCAAAGCCATGGTGGTTGTGGGCAGCCGCAAGGAGGCTGTTCGCTGGCAGTTGGCGATTGACAAATACATCAAAAGCCAGAACTACCCATTGAAGACTCTGGTCGCGTTTTCCGGGGAAGTGGAAGACCAGGAGTCTGGTCCAGAGAAGTTCACCGAGACGAGTACTCTGCTGAATCCCGATCTGAATCGGCGAGAAATCAAGAAGGCGTTTGAATCGCCTGAGTATTCCATTCTGCTGGTGGCGAATAAGTTCCAGACGGGTTTCGATCAGCCGTTGCTGTGCGGGATGTACGTCGACAAGCGGCTGGACGGTATTCAGGCGGTGCAAACGCTGTCACGCCTGAACCGACGTTACCAGAAGGACGGAGTGAAGAAGGACAAGACCTACGTTTTGGACTTCGTGAACGAACCTGATGACATCTTGAAAGCATTTCGGACGTATTATGCGACGGCCCAACTGTCTGACGTCACCGATACCAACATCATTCTGAAGCTGCGGGCGAAACTCGATGATCAGGGCTTCTACGACGACGCGGAAGTCGAGCGAGTGGTGGCGGTTGAACTGAACCCGGACAGCAAGCAGAGTCAACTGGAAGCGGCCGTGCGTCCTGTGGCTCTGCGGCTGGTGACTCGGTACAAGGATGCACAGAAGGCTTTCAAAGCGGCGAAGGAAGAAAACGACGAGACCGCCGCGAAGAAGGCTAAAGATATCATGGACGCTCTATTGCTGTTTCGCGGCGACATGGTGACCTATCAGCGGGCCTATGCGTTTCTATCCCAGATCTTCAACTACGAGAACACTGACTTCGAAAAGCGTAGTATCTTCTTCAAGCAACTTCTGCGGCTGCTGGAGTTCGGCCGAGAACGTGAGGGGATCGATTTATCACAGGTCGTGCTGACTCATCACAATCTCAAGAACCGAGGGAAGCAGAACCTGAAGTTGCAGTACAAGCAATATCCCAAGCTGGATCCATTGACGGCGGCCGGTAGCGGGGCGATTCAGGAAAAGGAAAAGGCGTATCTGAGTGAGGTCATCGAAAACCTGAATACGATTTTCGGGGCGGATACGACGGACGGCGATCAATTGGCGTTTCTGAGGGCTTTGTCGTCGAAGTGTGCGGAATCCGAAAAACTGCGGGCTCAGGCGGTAGCAAATTCAAAGGAACAGTTTGCCGGTTCGCCTGATCTGCTGAAAGAGCTAATCAATGCCAATATCGAAAGCTTGGATGCGTTCACGGAACTGAGTACTCAGGTTCTGAACTCTCCTGAAATCCAACGTCGCGTGCTGGCTCTGCTGCTGGGTCCTGGCAAATTGTGGGAACTGCTGAGCGGTCGTATGGATGTCGGTCACGTCAAGCCATGAAGCCATTGTCGCTTTCGGAAATGCCATCCAGTTCGTCGTCTGTAGCAGTCGCACACGACGCTCAATGCTCTTGTCCTTCCATTTCAGCGCTGGTACTTCGGAAGGACGACGCAATCCACCAAACCGAGTGAGGACGATGATTGATTTCTACTGCGTATCCAAGCAGCCTTTCAGAGTCTTTTCCGTATCTTCCCGAGTCACGAAGTAGAACTTCGCCGCGTTACCGTGCCGGGATCCGGGAGGATCCAGAGTCAACAAATATCCCGGACCGGTTCCCCTAATTCACTGGCTGGGTAGCAAACAAAACATCGATCGAAGTTTAGAGCGGAAATCCCCTCAATGATTGGTCAAATGCGGATTGGGCTGTTCAGGAAGTAGATGGTGTTCTTCACGACGAGCAAAATTGATAACCAGTAGCCGACGCGGTTCAAGCGATAGAGAGTTCGCCAGCTCCACCATCCAGTACCCAGACTAAACACAACGGGTAGCCCACGAACAGCCTCGAGGGTTTCCAGCCTTTTCGTTTTGTACAACAAGATGAGGCGAAGTATGCTGTAGACAGCCACACCGGCGAACGGAACAAACGACCATCCGTTGAAAAAGTACCCCTCACTCCAACGGTTCCCCCCGTTCCAGATGTACCGAAGCAAAGCGGTTCGGACCGATATTTCCTTTGGCTCCTTCAATTTTAACTGTTCACGCCAGCCCTTTGCTGTGCGTTCAATCTTACGGTCTGCAGCCATTTTCAGTGTTTCAGCCGACACAAACGCAATGTGGTCCGCTTGACTCCGTGCCCACGTTTCCGCCGTACATAGAGTAGTCTCGGCGGTTGTTGATGCTATTCCTGGCAAGTCTCTTAATTTCAGCTGTTCCCGCCATTCGTCTGATGTGCGCTTAATCTTGCTGTCTACCGCTGCTTTGAATGCTTCGGCAGAAATGAACGTCATGCTGCCCGACCGTTCTTTTGCCCATGTTTCCAAAGAAGTGATCGCTGAATCAGCGCGTTCAATGGCACTTGATGCGATTGATTGCTGTGCAAGGAACCATGCATACGGCAGCAGAAATACAAGAATGCTGATGACGTGGATTGCTCCCCAGATCCCGCTGAACTCCCCTCGTAGAGTGGCCAGATCATCGACAATAGTCAGGTCCATCAGTTGACCCACCGTTGTACCAGATGCCTGCAGATATTCCGCTGTTGACCGATCCACTATCGAACGGTAACAAGTGATGCCCCTCAAGTTCGTCGTTGAATCTATTTTCGCTCCCAGCATCTTCGCCGCTGAGATATCTGCTCCCGACAAATCCGCGCTGACAAGCGTTCCATTGGGGAGATTCGCAGCACGCAGATCCGCTTGGTGCAGATTAGCTGAAAACAGGTAAGCCAGCGATAAATTCGCTTTCTTCAGAATAGCAAGTGTCAAGTTGGCATGACCAAGGTCTGTGTCGGCCAGATTCGCGCCAGTTAAGTTTACATTTTGAAGGTCAATATTCTTGAGTTGGAGATGACTGAGGTCCAGCTCCGACAAATTGGCATCGGGTAGCCTCGGATATTCTTCACTTAGGGGGATGGTACGAATAACGCTAAGAACCCCAGTACCAAAACTGAATGGAATCGATTCACGAAGATTAGTGTGTCGCAAATCGGCGCCCGCCATGTTTGCCGACGTAAGATTCGTGCCTCGCAAGTTTGCGTCCGAGAGGTTGGCTTTCGTTATCGTAGCGTTTGCTAAATCTGCATTTTCAAGGTCGGCTTCAACCAGTGTGGCACCATGCAAATTCGCCCCTATCAAACACACACCGCGTAGGTCGGCTAATCGAAGGTTTGCATCTGTCAAGTTTGCGTCCTTCAAGTCAACATTCCGCAGGTCTGCTGATTCCAGGTCTAACTGAATCTCTGGGTTGACGTGGCGAAACGAATGAATCGCTCCAGCTCCCTTACGGACAACCGTCACATGCAACGAATTTGCCATTTTATTATCTCCGCAAGGTCTCAAACACCACAACTACCGATGGCGTACATGCCTTCATCGTATCTGATATACGCATCCACCAGATTGAAGTAACTGGCTTACGATCAGCTTCCGCGACCGCATTTGAGTCTCTTCTCTCGCCAGAACAAATCGTAAGCATTTCCGTTTCCGTGTAGTCTCCCCAAAAAGAAACCGCAAGGAGTACAGATGGGGAAGAACTGAATCAATGCCGGCTTCAATTCTCCGTCGGCTCCCTGATCACATGTTGGAACGAGAATAACTCTGTCACCAGATCGGCCCATTGTTCCTCCAGTCGACTTGGAACCTCATTATCTCGCCACTGTTTCGCGGTTCGCGGTGGGTACGTCATCAGCAGGCGAGCGGCCAACGTCCACTGGTCGATAACTTCGGTTTCAGAGATCACTGGTTCACCTCGTTTTCGCGAAGTGCAGCCCTGATCCGCAGGTTGGTGATTTGCTCCTGCTTGTGGATGCGGAATTCTGTTTCAGTCATCCCGTGCCACGACCGGACGGCTCGTGATTGACGACGGTGCAAGATTCCGTCGGGTGTAAGATTTTCCGGTTCGTGTTTCGGCATTGATGTGACTATCAAGTTCGTGCCTTGATGTTGCTGGCCGGTTTACCTGCCGATTGGAAAGTAAACCGAGCCCGGGACGATTTGCCGTCGTCCCAGATCTCAGACTTGGCGGTTTACGCCAAACGCCAAACGCTGACGAATCGCCCGTGTGCCTGCCATCGCTGTGAATGGCGGAGATCAACGCGAACGATTTTCTTTGCCCGACACAATGCGTTGACCGCAATGCCAATCAGGTGTCCGGCCTCTTTGGGGAAGAGGCATTTCTGATGCACCATCTCAATGGTGCCCTCTCCGTGCAACTTGAGTTCAGAAAGCAAAACTTCCTGAACGACGTGAACAGTCTCCGCCTTCGAGACTTTTCTTTTTGGCGGATTGCTGTCTTCCAACTTCTTTGCCATGATGGCGTTCCTTAGATTGCCGTCTGAGACTTCCTACGGTGACGGACGGCGGCCGTGGAAAAGTGGCTCCGGCTCCCAGTGAGTCGGAGCCCTTTGCTTCATTTTCGGGAGTCGTAACGGCGAGCAATTCCTGCCAGTAGCAGGTGCATTACGAGCATCCCGAGAAATAGTGTCTGCGGGATATCCATCATTCGGACACCGCTTCGGACTGTGCTTCAGTTGCGAGTCTTCCCAGCCAACTATCGATGTCGCTCTGCCGCCGGCGCGGCGATGAATCCGAGATGCAGAGCGGCTTTGGTAGTCGCACAGATTTCATCATCAATTCAATTTGCCAGGTCGAATATTTGAAACGGTCAGCCAACTCTTTCTTTTTCTGCAGTGCTGACGGCGGCAGTGTCGTGTTCATCGACTTCATTGTGATTCGCCTCTGTTGCCTTTCGTTTACGTCAAGTCGCGAAATTGCTTCTGACTTCCAAACGATAGCGATCCATCAGGCGAGCTGGAGAGTGGGAGGGTCGAGTCAACACTGTCCCAATCCCTAAACCGATTTGGTCAAAAATCGGGATAGGGGAAAGCCTTTCGGCTTTTCCCCTCCCACATCACCGTGCGTACGGGTCCGTACACGGCGATTCGGTTGGTTAGGCGGCCGGAGCGGCAGGAAGAAGAGTCGCGAGGCCGAGCCTCT
>JBPOIW010000258.1:0-15592 GCA_052034165.1 Planctomycetota bacterium
GCAGTTATTGGTGATCGGCTTTTTACGAGGCCAGCTGATCAACCTCGGCACGCCACCCTGATTGACGAAAACCCAGTCAAATCCGATCGCCCCCGGTTTTCGCCGGTCAGTCCGGCATTCACTATCAATCGGTATTCTATCCATCTGCCTGCAGGAATGAAGAGGCGGTCAGACTATTTTGTTGCTTGATCTGCAGATTGGAGAAAGTCACAGCCCATCTGAATTGTTCAATGCCCGCGCTTACGCAGATCGCCAATGAGAAAAAAATGGCGAGGCTATCAGAGGATAGCCAGAATCCAGTGTCCATGTGGTTGGACAACGTCAAACATCGGGATCAATTATCGGAGATGGCTGCTCCAATCCATTTCGTCTTGCAATGTTGGGGTCTGTCGAGCCTGTGTTTGACGCTCCCGGTTGGCGTCCATCGGGCGGATGGATCCTGTAAAGAGTGCTTCCTGAGGAACGTAACTCACATATTTTCAGGGGGCTCAACAGCCTGCTCAAGTTCCTCGAGAACCTCCACAACTTTTTCGTGGCCTGAGCGAGTCTGCTGAACGATCAATCGATCTCCAACTACCGACATGGTTCCGAAATCACTGCCATCCACGAGCCATTGACAGGGTGGAGTTGTCAGACCCTGGATTTCGTTGATAAGGCATCGCTGCCAGCTATTCTGGATGAACGCCGGCTGCGAATGAAGCATGCCATCAGGCAGTTCAGTGCCACTCGCTGCCTTCTGCGGCCCACTTCCAGTTGATCCGGCTGGAGGACCAGCCATCGAGGCAGGGCCTGCCTGTTGAGCCATAAAGAAGCCGCCGCCCATCCCGCCGCCCATCCCGCCGCCAGTTTGGTCCGGCACCGTCGGCACCGCTTTAGCCATCTCTTCAAACATCGGCTTTAGCTCCCTCACGTCATAGCTGCGAAGGAACGCGCGATCAGAGCTTTCTGCTGATGCGGTGGTGGTGATCAGAATGACTTCGTTTTCAACTATCCAGGTGAGTTCCTGATCTTTAACCTTGCGAAGTATCAAGTCGAGGGCGCTGGCGAGCGTCATCGATCCCTCCGGAATTAGAACCTCTCCAATCATGGCAGTGCGTAAATAATCTGGATCTCCGCCGACATCCGGATCGGCCTCATCAAGAATAAAACGAACTGGGTTCTTCCGGTCGTCGGACACATAAGATTCCAGAAAAAGCAATACGTCTCCCAAAGCCGTGTCACCCTCAAAACGAAGCTCGGGAACTTGTGTCGAGTTTATCGACGAGTGCAGTCGCTCCTGAACCTTGCGCGCTCCGGCACGGGAGAATTCAGCCTTCGCGCCTGACAAAGCCCCTCGCGAAGATCGGGCCATGCCAATTCCACCGTCATTAGCCCCAATTGCAGGGACAAGGCTGTCTGGGGTTGTTGCCGTGCGAGCATCTGAAGACAACGTGCGGGACGTTCCTGTGCCACGTCCCCTGTCAACTGCAACTTCATTTGGGTTGCTTGCCGGCACGTTAATTTCAATGCCTTCAGACTGTTCTCTGGCCGATGTCGTGACGTCGTCGGTAGCGGTTTCCGGAGTCGGTGTGGGAGCATCCTGATCCAAAAGTGCAACGGCCAAAGTCACACCTCCGTTGCCAGGAGCGACTTCATCCTGACGAGCCATCAACTGTGAAAAGCCACACACTCCGGCCAACATCAGGAGACCGGTGGTCATAAACGTGACTGTCTTGATTCCCATGACCGTTGTTCCTGTTGAAGAAAGGATCTGCATCTGATTGAAGTCAACACCAGTCACAGTGACGGTGCTGCTGAATCCGGAGCTGAGTTTTGCGAATTGCACTGTGGTTGTAATCAACTGCGTCGGAACAGTCGCGGATGCCGACTGAGCCAGGGATCCCGCCACCAGCAACGCTCCGATCTCGACGCCTCGTCGAGCCAGTCGGACGCGAAGAATTCTGCGTGCTTCTCGAATTCGTCCATCAACGACACCTTTGTTTTCGTTGAGTTGATCCGCGATTTCCTGATTCGTTTGATGAGCGAAATAACTCATGACGAGGACATGTCGATATTTCTCCGGCAGCTGATTCATTTCCTCGTCCAGCGCAGCGAGATTGTTTGCTTCAGCGATTCTCTCGAGAGGCTCTGGATCTGGTGCCTCGATCTGTTCTGTCAGCGTCTCCATCTTTGATTTGTTCCTGAGACGAATCAGTCGAATCGACGTTCGCCACGCCACACTGTAGAGCCACCCAGTGAGTGAGCGGCATTCCTGGATACTCTCCGGGCGTTGCGACAGTGCATAGAATGTGGCCTGAAAGGCATCGTCACAATCGGCGGTCTGGCCCACGACTCGGCGACAAATCGACATTACCAGAGACGCATGTCGTTTCACAATGATTTCAAACGCCGCTTCGTCCGCGTCCTGCACGAAACGTCTCAATAGCACTCCATCGGAGAGCCGTGGTGTTTCAGCAGGCTTTGGGGGAATTTGCGTCATGGCTACTATTAAAGTATCAGCCGCCCCCTGCCTGCTGCGCGCAAACTGGAAATTTTCCTTCCTGAGGCGAGGTTTAGCGGCCTTCTCTGTTTTTTCTCAAGCCATTCTGATCTGGAAAGCAATGCTCGCGGCGCGACATTGACCGGCTGGGGCAGTTCGCCGCGTGAAGGTCGTTTCTACCCTCAACGCGAAACGCTTTCAAATACACTTCAATTTGGCGGTGTTCAGATTTGTCTGATACAGTGCATGCTGGGAAGTTCGTGATTTCTCGGTCTTTGACCACCGAGAGGGTCGCTGAGGATCAAAGGTTCATGTTCGTGCATTTTTTTCTCCACTACGACAGTCTGGGTCAGCAGCACTGGCATCACCTCGGCAGAAGTCGCGGCTGCCGGGCACTTTGCTTGCACGTCACGGTTATTCTTGCAACTGCTGGTGGGTTCTTCTTGAGCAGCCTGATGGGCTTCGCGGAGGAGCCAACACGCTCTTTCACGTTAACCACAGTCGTCATCAAAGGTGCGGGCGGAACGCAGGAGGTTTCCGGACGAATTGTTGTGGAGGCACAGGATGGTGGAGTGTTGCTTGAAGAACGCAATGGTCGAATCCGACAGCTGACTCCCACAGTCATTGAGTCAAAGGCCACTTCGGACATGCCGTTCCTGGCAATGACGAATGAGGAACTGGGAAATGATCTGCTGTTGCAGGTTCCGACGGGTTTTGAGATCCATCAGACGGATCACTATGTCATCTGCTCGAACTGTTCCGAAGATTATGCAGAGTTCGTCGGCAAGCTGCTGGAGAAGGTCTTCGATCAGTACTTCGAGTTTATGAGCGAACAGGAAATCATTGTCCGTCAGCCTGCAGCAAAACTGCCGATCATCATTTTGCAGTCGGAGACAGAGTTTAAAGAGTTTGCAGCCTCGCAACATCCTGAGACATCATTTGAAGATACTCCAGGGTATTACTCGCTGCGTGAAAATCAAGTTCTGCTGCAGGATCTGACTCGTGATCGCAGTTTGCGTTCCGCGACAGCCATTCGAAAGCGATTGGCCGAGCAGCCTCTGCAGGTGGCCACGATGGTTCATGAAGCCATTCATCAGCTGGCCTTCAATACGGGGCTGCAAATCCGGATGGCCGATAATCCCGTCTGGTTGTCTGAAGGACTGGCTCTGTACTTCGAACCCATCGCTCCACGTTCATCAAATCTCTGGACGCGACCGGGGCTCGTAAGCGGTCGCCATCAGCCGGTCTTCGTGACGCATTCAGAGAATGGAAACACAGAAATTTCATTTCGAGAACTGTTGTCGGTCGACGAAGCTTTTCTGAGTGCGGAGTCCGCGGCGACGGCCTACGCGGAAAGCTGGGGGCTCACCAGTTATCTGTTTCGCCAGCAAAAAGAAGGCATGAAAAAATATCTGACGAAGATCTCGCAGAGAAAACCGTTACAGAGAGTGTTGCCGGAGGAACGAGTTGCAGAATTTGAGGCGGCATTTGGAAAATCGCCAGACGAAATTGAACGCGAGACGGTCTCGTATGTACGGCGTCTTCGTCCACCACGATAGCTCAATTGAGCTCCATGAAAGTTCGGGAGATCTGTATGTCCTGGATCACTGAAAACCCGTGGCCGTTGATCATGATCCTGTCCGGAGTGGCCGTTGTGCTGCTCATACTGGGAGAAAGTCGAACGCGGAACTTTGCTGTGGCTTTCGTGTTGATGGCCGTTGGACTTTATTTTCTTGAGGCGTGGATTGTGACGCCTGCGGAACATGTCGAAGGCCGGCTTGAGAGTCTGCTGGAATTTTTCAAGACGGAGAATTTGTCGGCCATTGGCGAGCATATCGATGATGATTCGCCAAAGCTTCGTGAAACGGCCGAACAGGGGCTGAAGCTGGTGATGCTGGATAAAGGCTTCCACTTGCAGGACCTGAGGATCACGGTCTCAGACGATGGGAATTCCGCTGACGCTGAGCTCCGAGCCAACGGAACGATGACCGTGCGACAAGCGAACACACCATATCACGCGTCGACTCGCTGGAAGACTCGCTGGGTCCTTCGTGGCGATACCTGGAAGCTTTCCGCAGTGGAACGGCTCAACCCTGTGACCGGGGAAGAGATCGGAATTCTGGAAGCCCAGTAATCAGGGAGAGGCCACCGTCAGGATGTGGCGATTGTGATCTTTGTCAGCTTGAAGTGCCACAATCTGCGATTTGATCGGGGCTGAGTCAGAGCGATTCGCAAATCGATCTTTACACGCGAGCAAAAGACGCAGTCAGACTCTAGAATCCCAGCCAGCCTCCTGCTGATGCGGAACGAGGTGAAACACGATTTTAGTTGGCGGAGGGATTTCTGACGATGGATACGATGATCGATCCGGAGTGGGCGTGGTCTGAGTTCACGCCAGAAGATGAATCTGCATGGAATCTTCGGACGGCATCCCATCTATTTCGCCGCGCGGGGTTTGGAGCAACGCAGGAAGAACTGGCCACAGCGGTGCAGAAGACGCCGACTCTGGTTGTTGAGGAATTGCTGGCTGCCAAAGAATCTGAAAGCTTTCTGCGAGACATGAAGTCTTTGGCGGATTCCGCCATTGCCACGGGAAATGTGCAGCAGCTTTCTGCGTGGTGGGCATATCGAATGCTCGGCACAACTGCGCAGCTCAGGGAAAAGACAACCCTGTTCTGGCACGGGCATTTTGCAACAGGTGCCGACAAGGTTGCCGAGCCCTCGCTGATGCTGACGCAGAATGAACTCCTGCGATCATTCGCATTCGGCGATTTCTCCGCGCTGTTGCTGGAGATTTCTCGCGATCCGGCAATGCTGATGTATCTCGATTCAGCAACAAACCGGAAAGCTCACCCCAACGAGAATTACGCCCGCGAAATCATGGAGCTGTTCTGTCTCGGCGAGGGACAGTACACCGAAACCGACATTCGAGAACTCGCAAGATGCTTCACGGGCTGGGAGATTCGTCGCGGTGAATTTCGCTTCAATCGTTATCAGCACGACACAGGCACCAAAACAATTCTGGGCCAGAAGGGCGAATTCGGCGGCGAAGAGGGCGTGCGAATTGTGCTCGAACAGAAGTCCGCGCCGGAGTTTATTGTTTCGAAATTGATTCGTTTCTTTGTGATGGATGAGCCCGCTGCGGATGCCGCACTGATCGCACCGCTCGCCAGCCTGATGCGTGAATCCGGCATGATGATTCAACCTGTGCTGAAACGCATTCTTACCAGCAACCTGTTTTACTCAGAACACTCCGTGGGACGCAAAGTTCGGTCGCCCGTGGAACTGGCCATCGGTTTGCTGCGATGTCTGGAAGGTTCGACAAACTCATTTGAGCTGGCTTCTGCAATGCAAACGCTGGGGCAAGGGCTGCTGTACCCGCCGAGCGTAAAAGGCTGGGATGGCGGGCGAACCTGGATCAATTCTTCCACCTTGCTGGGTCGATCAAATCTTGTTCGCCTGCTGATTACCAACGAGAAAACTCGTTTCGGAAAAGAATCGCTGCGAGAATACCTGGCAACGCGAAAACTGACGAACTCCCGCGCGTTGATTGACTACTTCGAAACATTGTTGTTTGCTGTTCGCATACCCGACGCAGCGAGAGAACGGATTGAGTTGCTGCTGAAACCAGGCACAACTGCTGCGCTCACCGAGGGATTGCATGCGTTGTGTACGCTGCCCGAATTCCAGTTGTGTTGAACGCAGAAACAGATTAGCTGAGCCCAAAAGTTCATGTTGACCAATGAATGGTTCCAGACCGAAATTGTCCTGCCCGCCTTCCCACGTGGGTGCCATTTGATTACGTCTCACGTTCTGCGTGAGTTGCCACAATTGCGGCGTTGTCAAACCGGTTTGATGCATGTGTTTATTCAGCACACGTCGGCCTCATTGACGATCAATGAGAATGCTGACCCGGATGTGCCCATCGACATGGGAATGGCACTCGATCGGCTGGTGCCGGAATCGTGGCCGTATCGTCACACTTGCGAGGGAGCTGACGACATGCCGGCTCATGTGAAGGCCACGCTGACCGGCCCGTCGTTGTCAATTCCGATCTCGAACGGACGACTGATGACCGGAACCTGGCAAGGGATTTATCTGTGCGAACATCGCAATAGTGGTGGACGTCGACATTTGATCGTGACGATTCAAGGGCAGTTTGAGCCAGCGAACATTTGAGGATTCCGGAGCCGTCATGGCCAAGCTGTATTTTTATTACTCGGCGATGAACGCCGGCAAGTCCACAACATTGCTTCAGGCGGCCTGGAACTATCAGGAGCGCGGGATGCATCCCATGTTGCTGACTCCGCAACTCAACGTTCGCGACGGCATCGGAAAGATTGCATCACGAATTGGACTCAAAGCCGACGCGATCGCCTTCTCGCTGACCGATTCTCTGCTGGAGATTTTTCGAAAGCATCATGCCGAGAATCCTCTGGCCTGTGTGTTTGTCGATGAAGCTCAGTTTCTGACTCAGCGACAGGTGTTTGAGTTAGGCGAGATCGCAGACCTGGAAGGCATCCCGGTGCTGGCTTACGGACTGAGAACCGATTTCCAGGGACAGCTGTTTGAAGGCAGCCAATATCTGCTGGCGTGGGCGGATGTGCTTTCGGAAATCAAGACAGTCTGTCACTGCGGTCGAAAAGCAACCATGGTGCTTCGGATTGACGGAGATGGAAAACCGCTGCGTTCCGGGGAGCAGATCAAAGTCGGCGGCAATGAAAGCTACGTCTCTGTCTGTCGTAGGCATTTCAAAGAAGGAATGGCCGAACGATCATCACCGACTTTGCCGTTTACGGATTTTGATTTGGAATAAGTCGCGCTATCAGCCGCCGGGCGTTGGCTCCCGGTTGTTTTTTTATGCAAGGCGAGAACCGGACGCTAACGCGTTCCGGCTGAATGTTTAAAAAGCCCACGGGATCGGGAGCGATCAATTCAATCCGCTGAAATCATGTGGTTGTTTTTGTCGACACGGACAACCTTCGGAACGTGTTTCCGCTGCTCGTCTTCTGAATACTGAGCATAGCTGCAGATGATCACGAGGTCGCCGATGTGAACCAGTCGTGCCGCAGCGCCGTTGAGGCAGATGACTCCGGAGCCAGGGTCGCCACTGATGGCATAAGTCGTCAGGCGGTTGCCGTTGTTGATATCGAGAACATCAACCTGCTCCCATTCAACAATGTCGGCGGCTTCCATGAGCTGAGGATCGATCGTCACGCTGCCTTCGTAGTGCAGGCTGGCGTCGGTCACGGTGGCTCGATGAATCTTGGATTTAAGCAGGGTGCGTTTCATGAAATCGGCAGAGGTGCTGAGACCGCTGGAACCTGAAGAACAGAATAGTTCAAAAATCTGATGTGGACGATAAGGAATTTTGAGTAGTGAACCAAGGGGAGTTCTTGCTTCTCAAGGTTCCTCTGATCGACTGCCCTCTCCAACGGGCTCCGCAAACGGGTTTGGCCCAATGGAAATAGGCTTATGCACTAATCCCAGGTCAACGCATCACTGTCAAGACATAACTGTGAGATGCGTAGTGCAACGGCCCGTAAATCACCGGCGCGAACCCCGAGGGGCAGGAAAGCTCGCATGTATGCTAAGGAAGGGAAACCGGACGCCAAAGCGTTCCCCGCTGATGAATCAACACTCCGGAATTGTCGCACAGTTCCACATCCTGAGAAATGCCTTGATTTGAGGATTCCTGGCGGCTGTGTGATGTTTCCTGGAAGGCGCTGGCACATACGGACCTCCAGCCATTAGACTCCGCGAATGAGCCGAAGTTCACAGAAAAAGACGTCCCGAAGTCTTGCCGCAAGTCACCAAAGAAGCTGGTTGTGGGGGCGATACGCCGTCATGGAAACCCTCACAGCGGCCCGTTGGCCGGTTGTTGAACTGCTTTTGGATGAGGACTTGCCGCGTGAGTTGATCGACGAGGCGGGGCGGCTGGCGGCTGAGGTTCGGCTGCGACTTCAGGAGTTGCCGGGTTCTCGATTGACGGAATTATGTCGCACGGAAGAGCACCAGGGCTTTCTGGCCCGGATGGGCGAGTTCCCTTGCGGGACGTTCGAAGATCTGCAGCAGCGGCTTCGACAAACTCAAGAGGAGCGATCTGCAGTCGGCCGAAATCTTCCGCCGCTGTTCGTGGTCTGTGATCGCATCCAGGATGCTCACAATTTCGGAGCGATCCTGCGGTGCTGCGATGCGTCACAGGTTGACGGTGTGATCATCGGTGAACGAGAACAGGTGTCGGTCACTCCGCATGTTGCACGTGCTTCGTCCGGGGCCGTCAATCACCTTTCGATTTATCGAGTCCCGGTTCTATTGGAAGCTCTGCGTGAGTTGAAGACTCATGGCGTTAACGTGCTGGCGGCATCAGAGAAGTCCGATGGCTTGATTTGGAACTGCGACATGCATGGGCCACAGGCGATGATCGTCGGATCCGAGTCCACAGGGATTGCGCCGGAGTTGCTTGCGGAGGCCAATAGCCCGGTGGCGATTCCGATGTTAGGTGGCGTTGAATCATTAAATGCGGCAGTCGCGGCCGGCATTGTGCTTTACGAATGTCGACGGCAGCACATGAGCGTGATGCACTGAAATCCCAACCCGAAGCGTGAGCGAGGGATTTACGGGAAACGTCGCAAACGACTCAGATCAATCACTCGCTGACACGTCGAGGCTGTGAATTTATTGTCAATCAGTCGTCAATGGCTCGTTTACAAGCTCGAAGCGCCAGCGAGTGGGCCACATGCAACCCAGAGCTCACTCGCTGGCGCTTCGGGCTTGTATAAAATCACAGCCCCTTCGGGTTGGGATCAAAGCAGCTTACTAAGGAACCGATCCTGAGCGACTCAGTTCCGGCTCCGTATTGCATTACCTGCGCACCTTTGCGTCGCGCATTTCTTTGCGAGCATCCTGTTCTTTGAGCTTCTGTCGTTTGTCGTGCAGCTTGCGACCTTTGCAGAGACCCAGTCGGATTTTCACGAGTCCTCGCTGAAAGAAGACGGCCAGCGGGATGAGTGTTTGTCCATCACTTTCAGCGGCCTCGACATACTTGCGAATTTCGCGGCGATTCAGCAGCAGTTTTCTTTTCCGCTGGCGGGCATGGTTGTAGATACTGGCCTGAGCATACTCCGCGATGTCGCAATCAACCAGCCAGACTTCGTGATCATCCACGCGGGCGTAGGCTTCTTCAATCGAGATCTTGTTGTTGCGAATGCTTTTGACTTCACTGCCGGTCAGCACGATCCCGCAGTCGATCTCATCCAATACATCATACTCGTGGCGAGCTCGGCGGTTGCTGCACACGATCTGACGTTCTGTACCGCTGGCGTCTTTGGAAGATTTCGATTTGTTATTCGGCGAAGCCATGAACAGTCAGGCGAAAGAAGATGTGGAAATGAAGACGGACGCCGTCAACCTGCAAGACCGTAGTCTAATGAAAAGCGTTCCTCCGCGGCAGATTTGTTTGGTCGACGCCGCGAAATCGTGTGGAATTTTGTGAAACTGGCGAAGAACGATTCGAGGAAACATCGCGCACAGTTAAAGAAAGACAGCAAACTATCGGCCCAGAACGTTGACGCGAGGCGGTCTGGACGCGAATAATCCGCAGATTGAACTCAAGTGAGTGATGTTTGGAATTGGGAGTTTCAGTTGAATTCCGGAAGTTGGTGTAACTGACTTCGAGACGGTTCGACTGATCCTTGTTTTTTTGGCCTGACGGTCGATTGATTTTTCAGATTCATGGGTATGCTGGTTTTTAGAAACAGCCAGTCGCTCAGATCTGAGCAGGAGTCGAACTGGCAGGGCGCGTCAGCGGTGTGCTGACGATGCGTGTGTCTCACCACGGAGGCACGGACACTCGTTAAAACCGGGAGCGGAATGCTCCGCCATTGTCTGTCGGCGACACGCGTTGCGACAAATGATGGAACTCTGAAAAGGGGAATCGCGTGTATCGTCTGGATGCTGCATTGAAGGCGATCATCAGGCAGGGAAAAGAGCGAGGATTTGTCACGGTACAGCAGGCGCATGCCTGGCTGCCTGATGAGGGCGGCGACCCGCTGATGGTCGATTCGCTGATCATTTCTCTGGACGATGCTGGACTGGATTTTATTGAAGACCCGGATATCAACCTCGAACCACCGCCGGTTGAAGAAGAAGTCAAACAAGCTCAGGCCGAAAAGGCCGCGCGTGCTCTTCTGGGCCCTGAAACTTCAGCGCTGTCATCTCGTGACCCGATCCGAATGTATCTCAGCCAGATGGGGAACATCCCGCTGCTGACTCGTGATCGCGAAATCTTTCTTGCCAAGCAGATCGAAATTACTCGCAAGCGTATGCGTCGTCATATGCTCGAGTCTGACTTCGCATTGAACATTGCTGTCGAGACCATCGAAAAGGTTCGTCGCGGCGAGTTACCTTTCGAGCGAACTCTGCGAACATCTGAGACTGAAGATGTCCGTAAGGAGCAAATCGAAGGTCGTATGGAGTTGAACCTTCGAACGCTCCGTCACCTGATGGAAGTGAACAAGGCAGAGTTCCTCAAGTGGCGAACTCTTCCTGATGGATCAAAAGAAAAGGCAGCTCTGGGCGAAGTCATTACGATTCGTCGGCGAAAAATGTGCAGCCTGTGTGAAGAACTGAGTGTGCGAACACATCGTCTGCAGCCGGTTCTGAAGCGAATGCTGCAGATTGGTGAACGCATCGAGCAGCTTCAGGATGAAATCTCCTGCCTGCGTGGCATGCGAACGGCCGACACCGAACGACATGCTCTGGAACGGGAACTCGAAGAGTACGTGCAGATGCTGCTGGAGACTCCTGACCAGTTCCTGCGTCGCTGCCGAGAAATCAAGAAGCGTCTGGACGGTTGGACCGATGCCAAGCAGAAACTGTCCGGCGGCAACCTGCGTCTGGTTGTTTCGATCGCAAAGAAGTACCGTAACCGCGGCCTTAGCTTCCTGGACCTGATTCAGGAAGGCAATGCCGGTCTGATGCGTGGTGTTGAGAAGTACGAATATCGCCGCGGCTATAAGTTCTCGACTTACGCCACATGGTGGATTCGTCAGGCGATTACTCGCGCTGTTGCCGACCATGCTCGTACGATTCGTATTCCGGTGCATATGTTCCAGAGCATCTCAATGCTCAAGGCCAAGGCTGAAGAAATTCGCCAGGCGACCGGACGTGAGCCAAGCAATGAAGAGTTGGCTGAAGCAGTCGGCATGAGCATCGAGGAAACCGAGCGCATCATGAAGACCTGGAAGCATCCAATCAGCCTGGATACTCCAGTTGGCGAAAGCGAAGACAGCAGCTTCGGCGAGTTCCTGGAAGACAGCCACGAAAGCAGCCCGGCGGAGTCAGCCGCAAAGCAGATGCTGCGTGACAAGATCGACCATGTTCTCAAGAGCCTGACCTACCGCGAACGTGAAATCATCAAGCTGCGTTACGGTCTCGGCGATGGCTATAGCTATACGCTTGAAGAAACCGGTCGTATCTTTAAGGTGACTCGCGAGCGAATTCGTCAGATCGAAAGCAAGGCTCTGAAGAAACTTCAGCATCACACTCGAGCGATCCATCTGAAGGGCTTCGTCGACATGGAAGACGACATGCCGCTGCCGGTGATCGAGGATATTCCGGATCCCGCCGAAGCCATGGAAGATTTGGGCGTCGCGTGATTCAAGCAGATTGACAACGCGGACATAGTCCGTTGAACTCTGAAGCACTGCCGGAATAAATCTCCGGCAGTGTTTTTTTGTTGGCCAAATGATTGTCGTACTTTGGGAACGGTGTGACGGTCGTGGTCTGGCGATCTAATCGCGTCCTGAGTGTTCTCGTTTAACGGCCAGCCGAATGCGACAGTGAAATCGGGCAACGACGACTGCGACTGACCGCCAACGTACAAAATCAACCACGCCTCTCCTGCGGGTAGGATGGGCATTCTTGCCCGTCGATTCATAGTCGGACAAGAATGTCCAACCTACAATTGAGTTTTGGCAACGTGCTAACGTCATTCCGCACAATTAGCCAGGACCCATGGCCCAGACGCCCTACTCCGTCGAATGATCCCATGAAATCACTGATTCAGGAAACTCCGGCCGGGCTGTACTGTGAAGCGGGCGATTTTTACATCGACCCGGTGCGGCGAGTCTCCAAGGCGGTGATCACACATGCTCATGGGGATCATGCTCGAGCGGGTTCATCAAAGTACTTGACATCGAAGGAAGGTCGGCGAGTCCTGCGGACGCGTCTTGGGCCTTCCGCGAATATCGATACTCTGGCGTTTGGTGAGAAAGTGCTGATGAATGGAGTCACGGTGTCACTCCATCCTGCCGGCCACATTCTCGGGTCGGCTCAGGTGCGAGTTGAGTACCAGGGCGAAATCTGGGTGATCAGCGGCGACTACAAGATTGAGCCGGACCGAACGTGCACTCCGTTTGAACATGTGAGGTGCCATACCTTCGTCACGGAATCCACCTTTGGTCTGCCGGTTTATCGATGGCCGGCTCAGGAATATGTGTTCGAAGACATTAATCACTGGTGGAAACAGTGTCGATCAGAAAACGTGGCGGCCGTTGTGCTGGCCTATTCCCTCGGGAAAGCTCAACGAGTTATCGCGGGAGTCGACGCGTCCATTGGCCCCATCTTTTGTCATCCGTCGGTTGAGTTGCTGAATCAGGACTATCGAGCCACGGGAATTGAATTGCCCGCGACCTGGTTGCCAACTCAGGCCCCCGCACGAAATGACTGGGGCGGCGTGCTGGTGATTGCTCCTCCGATGGTCGCGAACTCGGCGTGGATGAGCCGATTCGGGAAGACTTCAACCGCCATCGTGTCCGGATGGGCTCTGACCCGGGGAACTCAACGAGCGAGATCGGTCGACGTGGGCTTTCCCCTTTCCGATCATGCAGACTGGCCAGGCTTGTTGACTGCGATTGAGCGATCTGAAGCCGACCAAATCCTGGTGACTCACGGGTATACTCGTCCCATGGTGCAGTGGCTGCGCGAGAACGGTAAACAAGCCCGCGAGGTAGTCACTAAATTTCACCCGGATGGAACTCAGCGGACAGATCTGCTGTTTGCAGATCCCTGAACCTGCAGAGCAAGACAGCCGACCCGGCTGATGAATCTGGCCGGCCGAGGTCCGAGCCGAAAAAGTCCGGCTCAGCCTGTGACAGTGTTTCAACCGCGATCTTTTCGCAGTTTCTTGCTGGCCTGAATGAGGATGTTGCGTTCGCGCTGGGTCAGGCTGGCTTCGCCTTCGCGACTGATCTTCTCCAGAATTGGATCCATCTGAGCGTCGAGATTGGAATCGGTCGAGGCTGGTGGAGCGAAGATCTTGAGCTTGCCCTTGTTGCGGCGTTTCATGGCCATGCGACCGGCGAAGTTATCCCACCAGCGAGTAAGTTGCATGTGCCATCGAACGTACAGAAACCCAAAGAGCAGACCACCGAGATGTGCGGCATGACCTGTGTTTGATTGCCGCCACGCGCCGGTCAGAATCGGCAGAGAGTCGAAGGCGACATACGCCGCGAGCAGCCACCGCATCTCGATGGGGACAACACCCATGATCAGCATTCTCTGTCGTGGATAATGCATCGCAACGACACAAAAGACAGCCATGACGGCACCAGACGCGCCCACGCATCCCGCGTTGATATCGAACAGGGCATAGAAGGCCGTTGAGCAGATCCCGGCAAAAGTTGCGGAGGCGAGATAGAACCAAAGAAACTCCCGCGATCCCAAAAGACTCAACAGCATGCCGCCGATGGAATAAAGCACCATCATGTTAAAAATGATGTGCAGAAGATCTTTTTCGCTGTGGCAAAAAGCGTAGGTCACCAATCGCCAAATTTGTCCGCGCAGAAAAACGTCATCCGCGGTCAGCATCAGCCAACGCGTGACGGACGAATTCCCTCCTGCCTGCAGCGACGCTATTTGCAAAATGAATACAGCGATGGTGACGCCAATGATTTTCACAAGAACCGAGGACGCGGAAAAACGCATCCGTCCCGGACCGTCGTATTCGTCTCGCAGGTATTCCCGATTCTCAATGCCCATTTTGGACGTCTCAGCAGCGAATCTGTTTCATGGCCACATACGCCTGCATCTTAGGTCGCGGTTTGGGGATCGTCGACGTGAGTTGTTTGGGGCGCTGACTTCTGGCAGGGTTTGTTGCTGAAGGTGAACGTGTCGAGCAGAATCGTTGCAACCGATTCATTCTGGCCTCCGACTGGGGCTGGATTCCTACCTACCTGAAGTCCTCAAAATGTCAGAAGTCCGTTTTTTTCAAAGCCCGCTGGAAGGTTACTAACCTGCCCCAAATGTGCGATTTGAGCCGATGCTGGTGCGGGAAAAAATTATCGTCGTATCCGAATTCATGAGAATTCGGTGCCTCTCCGTGGCAGACATCCGAATTCTCACGAATTCGGCTACTGATGGTTCAGACCATCCAAAAGATAACGCTGCAGGTCTCCGCTGGCGGTTTGCAGCGAATTGCGAAGGAAACCGGGTTTCTCAGCACGGGAAAGCTGTTCGAGTTCAATGAATTCGGGCCTGTTCCTCTTTCGAAACGCAAAAATCGTCGATACCATCCGCGATCTCTAAACATGAGATGATGTACAGGTGTGCGCGCGGGCGGCGGGAGACTTCGAGTTCTTTTGTCGTCGAAATGTAAGCTTAGTTCGTATCCTGCCGGGAACCCGGTGACGGTTTGCGGTAGTGCGAAATGTTGACCAGTCGGCAGTGGACGGGATCTTTTCAGATCTGGTCCTGCTGGCGGAAGCAGGTCAGGCGTTTCAGGTCTCTGCTTCCGTTGCGGTTGACATCCCAGGCAGATGCGGGGGATGCGGACACTGGGCATCAGCACCGAGGCATCAGACACCCGGCGTCATAGCCAGATGAGAACAGGCATGCTTGTTCCCATCGAGCAGCCACGAACCGAATCACTCGGAAGGCTGTCCCTGTTTTGCGGCAAGGCCGCTGATTTCGTACCTTTTTTCAGACTGAGGATCGTTCTGCAATGACTGACATTACCCTGCTTCGCAACATCGGGATCTCGGCCCACATCGACTCAGGGAAGACGACTCTGACCGAACGCATCCTGTACTACGCTGGTCGAATTCACAAGAT
>JBPOIW010000167.1:0-11203 GCA_052034165.1 Planctomycetota bacterium
AAAGAACGATCATCCGCCCGGATGGCAAACCATCTGGAGAGGCTGGCATGAACTTCAGGCAATGCTCTGCGGCGCTGATGCCATGAAAATAATGAATAAATGTGGTTAAACCTAAGGGCTAACGCCCGGCGGCTGATGACAGCCATTAATTCAACAGCCCGTTAATCCAGCGGCGAAGAAACTTCCAGCAGATCAATCGCTGGCACGCCGTTGCAGAAGATTGTCGCGAGGCGACCGTAAGTCGTCTGACCGGCGTTCATATTCAGATACTCGGCCATGCCCGGTCCGGCCGTGAAACGGAGGATGGCTCCGAGATCCACGTGGCGGAAAACGTTGTGCTGAATAAGTACTCGGCCCAGAGGAGTTTTCTCGGCCAAAATTTCAGCCCGCACTTTCTCTGTTACATAGTCGAGATTAAATCTCACGTAGCCGAACTGGATCGCGTTCTTCGTGCCACTTTTGTGCAGGCGAATCTTACGAAGATAAAGCCCATCTTCGAAACGCGACGCCATCACTTCCACATCAACCGTGCAGTCATGGAATGACTCCATGCTGATCGTCATGTGGTGCTCGTGAACCAGCATGCGATGGTATGGTTCCGGCGTGGCTTCTTTAGCCACGTGCTCGGCAGTCAGGTAAAGTTCGTGACCAACAGGCTCCGGAAACAGACAAACCAGTTCCTGCAGTTCTTTGAGCGGATTCACAGTTCAGCACTTTCTTTTCGATGAAGAGCACATCGGTGTAACAATAAATGTCTAAAGTGTCGGCTTTAGCTCTGCGAAAGCACGCGTTTTTTGCGGAGCAATAGCCGACACTGCATTGTGCGCGCTATTACGTATACCGAACCGCTCGATGCTGAGGTTCAAAGTACTCCGGCAGCAGGCTGTCAACCTGAAGCAATCCCTTTCGAGTCAGCTTCAGGATATCTCCTTCCAGATTCAAATAACCAGCCGCTTGTTGATTTTTCAAAGCGGTCGCAAATTCCTGCTGAATGCTGACTCCATACTTCTGGTTTAATCGCCCCAGCTCAACCTGACCTTCTTTCATCAACAGGACCAGTTCTCGAATCAGCAACTGATGAGCCGTGGGCTTGAGCGCTCGATTGATGGGCAGTTCACCGCGGTTTACTGTCTCCATGTAATCTTCAATGCGATCCAGGTTCTGATAGTGGACGCCCTGGAAATGCCCGAATGAAGAGACTCCGGTGGCAATCAGGTCACAGCCACGCCAGACGTTGTCACGATAGACGAAGTGATCGGTGGCTGGGTTCTTCACAAGTTCGTTGCCACTGGAAATGTGGTAACCGGCAGCCACGAGACGATCCATCGCTTCACTAACCCAGCGTCTCTTGGTCGGCCAATCTGCAACCGGCGACTGCGCCCCCTGCTCTCTCATCTCTTTCGAGTAGACCGTATTAAAGGGCAGTTCCATCTGGTAAATCGTGATGTTGTCCGGCTGCATTTCCAGAGCCCGATCAATACAACGACTCCAGTTCTCATCGGTCTCTCCGACCATCCCAGCAATCAGGTCGATGTTGACCTGAGGAAACCCAACCTGACAAATCCACTCATACGCTCGCATCACTTCCGGCGACAGGTGGGCTCGACCGTTCTCTTCCAGAATCTTGTCGTCAAAGTTTTCCACTCCCAGCGAAATGCGAGTAATCCCGATATCGCGGAGTGTTTCCAGTTTCTCAACGCTCAGAGTCCCCGGCTCACATTCGAATGTGACCTCTTTCGCTCGGTCCCATGAAATGTATTCGCTCATACGATCTCGCAGCGACCGCAGCTGTTTGGAGCTGAGATAGCTGGGTGTACCGCCACCGAAATAAACGAACAGCAAATCACGGGTTCCAATCGCCGATCGCTGGCTGATAAGTTCCAGTTCCTGAATCAGAGCCTTGACGTAATCTTCGATCGCCTTGGCGTTCTGATTCGTGTAGACGCGAAAGTAGCAGAACTTGCAACGCTTGCGACAGAACGGAATATGAATGTAGAGCCCCAGCGGCGTCTTTGCCGTCTCAGTGGGATCGGTATTCAACGCGTTCATCGCTGCCGGGACAAAATCCGCTTGCCATTGTGAGAAGGGCGGATAATTCGAAATGAAATAGCTACCGACTTCGGTTGTGGCAGAAACTTCTGTGGTCGTCATGGGATTCTGTTTCTGAAGACGATTACAACAATGAAAAACACTGTGCCCGAATGATACACGGCAACATGGGTGCTGTCTTCACTGTATTTGGGCTTCAGGAATTCCTTAAAGCATTTGCACTATTTTTCAGAATTGGCCAGCGACTGCACGAAGGCCAGCAAATCGGCGGCCTCAGCCGCAGTCAGATCCGCAAGAACGCCGTCCGGCATCAATGATCGAGCACTCTTCTGCTTCTCTTCAATGTCTTTTTTAGCCACGGCCACAAGCTGGCGATCGGCGGCCCGCAGCATGACTTCCGTGTCCGTCTCTTTCTCCAGCAGTCCGGTGAGAACTCTCCCGTCGATGGTAACCACCGCCCATGCGGCAAACTTTTCGTCCACCTTGAGCGACGGCTGCAGGATGTGTTGCAGCATTTCAGATTCATGCTGGTACTTCTTGCTGATCTCTCTCAACGTTGGCCCGACCGACAAAGCGGCATCGTCCGTGTGGTGACAGGCACGACACCGAGCGGCATCGCTGAAGAAGATCAGGCGACCTCGTGACGCATCACCATCCTGATCAAGCACAACGGAAGGTTCAAAAGTCCGTCCCAGAGTTTTCTTGCGTTGTGATTCCGGAATGAAGTCATCGAACAATCCTCGGATATCGCTGCTGGCATTTCTGGCGGTTTCAACCGCCGCGATACGATCGTCTGACTTCAACTTTCCTTCGTGCAACTTTGACATCAGTGCCAGCGCACCTTCGGTATTGCTGACGAGCGCTTGCACCGCCGCGTTTCGAGCATCCGCGTTGGTTGTGCTGGAAGTTAAGGTCGCAAGAGCCAATGACTGAGTTGCCCCATCCTGCAGTGGGTCTGACTTCTTGTTTTCTGCAGCATGCGGAAGAGATCGAATCCATTGGTCGATGAGCGTCACGCCCTGACTATCAATCACCTGAGATCCAATATAAGGCATGCGAGCGTATCCAAGCTTTGACATGCGATACATCATGACCGATCGATAGGGATCTCCCGGGACGACGATTTTCGCGTGCTGCATGCCGAAGGTGCCAATGTTCGTCCCTTTATTGGTCATCATCTGATCGAACGTCAGATCTCGAGTCATAAAGAAAGACACGATCGCATTGCCGCCTTTGTGATGGCACATGCTGCAGTTGCCATGCAGGTACGAGCGGGCTCGATCGTTCAGATCCAGAGACTCATCATGAGGATTCACCAGTCGATGCGATTCGCTACGAGCCGCTTTAGGAATCGAAGCAATAACTTCCTGAGCCAGGAGTGATTCCAGTTGGTCTTTCGGACTATCTCCCGAGACTGCTCCTGCCAATTGGTTGCCGACAAATCCCAGGACAAAACCGGGGCCGGCATTGTGGCACAGCTTGCATTCATTCACGGCGTTCGAGTGCCACGTGCGTTCTGTCATTTTTCCGGTATTGTGAGTATCGGGCCACTGCACTGACTTTGAAGTGCCGATCGAACTCACAAGTTCCGCGTCCGTTCCCTGATCATTCCAGAGGTAGCTGTAGGGATGCCATGTCCCGTATTGAAACTGCAAAATCTGAGTTTCCAGCGGTCGAGCTGGATGACCTTCTGAACCCGGAATGGAGAGATGTTTCGCAAAGACGGTTCCCTCCGGATACGTTCCGCGAATGCCGCTATGAGGAGCCAGCTGGATTGTTTCTTTCCCGGGTACTCCAACAAAGCGCTGCGCGACCGCGCCGTCGACCCATCGCGGAACCGTGACATCATAAGGGAGAACTCCAGCAGCTGGTTTCAGAGTGGCGAGGTCCGCAAAGATGCCCGTCTGGCTGAGCAGTTTTGGAAACTCGGCGGACAGATCTTTCACCTCATTCGGCAGCAGTTCATAGATCTGTCCGGTGAGGTCATAGTCCACAACGTAAAGTTGGCCCGATGAACTCTCCATAAAGTCCGTAATGCGAAGATCGGTGTCGACCAGCGTTTTGCCAACGAAGGATCCATCGGCCGATCGTCCAACGGACCAGATTGTGCCGGTGATGTAGTCGCCGTAGACGAAATCGCCGTGAAGGGTCTTCAGTTTGTCGCCACGATAGACCGGACCACCGATCACCGAGTTGGCCTCGGAATGATGATGATCACGGATGGGCGGAGTAATCGGCGTTGGCCCCACGGGAACCTCAGATCGCAGTCTCGCCCGACCTTCCATAACCGGCCAGCCGCAGTTAGTGCCGCTGCCGACCAGATGAATCATCTCCCACGTTTCCCAACCATTGTCCGCGACATAAACTTCATTGGTTTTCGCATCAATGCCGAACTTCCATGGATTGCGCAAACCGTAGCCAAAGATCTCAGCCCGAGCACCTTCGTGTTTGACAAAGGGATTATCGGCCGGGATGGAATACTGCTGATCGGCTGACGGATGATCGACGTCGATGCGCAGAATTGCTCCCAGCAGGTCTGTCACAGTCTGGCCGGTGGTTAATCCATCGGGCGGATTTGGTCCGGAGCCATCGCCTGTTGCGATATACATCAGGCCGTCGGTCCCGAAACGCATGCAACCGGCGTTATGTCCGCCGGACGGCCAAGTGATGATGACCGTTTCACTTTTGGGATCCAGAACCGGTACTTCATCCTTTGTCATTGTGTACCGGGAGACTCGCGTATGGGGTTTGCCTCCGGGATGCACGAGGCACAAATACACGTAGCGATTCTCTTCGAATTTTGGATGCACGACCGCAGCAAACAGTGATACGCCACCCCCTGCAACAGCCGCCGCATCCAGCGCCAGATCGGCTTTTGTTGTGTTCGCGTTTTTCACAAACGTAAAGACGCGGCCTCCGATTTCTGAAACCAGCAGGCGATTCGTCCCCGGAAGTTCCAGCAAGCTTGTCGGCAGATCAAACTTCAGCTGAGGAAAGGCCGAGACAACTCGGAACGGTTCTGGAGGAACGGGTGTGCCCTGCAGCTTTGATGACGTCCACGGCTCGCGTGCTTTCGTTGTTGGCTCGCTTCCCGAAACGCGGCCAAAGTTTATGGAGTACTGGAAGGCAACTGCGCAGGCAATCAGCCGAACGATCAGGAACCGTGCGTGCATGGTGACGTCTCTGGGGGAATGAAGTCAGAAGAAGGGGAAGGTCAGTGTTTGATCAAATGCCAAAGTCACATCGATATCTGCTTGCCAGGCAAGGTGGTGGAAATGGTGGCAAGCAGCGGTCGAAGTTCCCATCGGCGGAGCGACGGGCGTACGGTACACCCATCGCTCCGCCGACGGGATTCCTTTACTTCACAGCATCATTCAGCTTCACCCAGGACACCTGAGTCACGAGCTGATTGAGTGCGGCAAATGAGATGTGAGCATTTGTCGCATAGCGAGGCGTGTTGTTCGACGGGAATGTGGCGAGTGTTGCGTCGCCAACAAGGAACACGTTGAAATCCTTTGAAAGGTTATCGTAGCCTGCCGTCGTTTTGCAGAAGCACATGTCGGTGGCATAACCCGTGAGTAACACGTGACGAATGCCCTGCTTCTTTAAGTAGTCTCGCATCGGCCCGTAGCCATCGGCGTCGTAGATCACGATATCATCGGGATGCACCGTGATGTCACGAGTTACCGGTATTGGCTGCTGCCAGAATCCATCGTTGTTGTACTTTGCCCCCGCATCAAGTCCCGGAAAATGCTTGAAGTAGTCGATGACGGGTGTCTTTGTCGACACGGGGAACTCCGCGACCAAAGGCTCACCGCGATAATCGAAATTCTTCAACTTCGCTGACAGCTCCTTCGCACCTTGTTCTCGCTGCTGAGCGGTCGGAGTGGAATTGACGGACCGATAAACCAGTTTGCGAATGGGGTCTTCCGTTCCAGGAAGGCTGAACATGACACAGCCGACGTGAGAACGCAGAGACTTGATAAACGGATTGATGACTTCGCTGGTATGGCGAGCTGCCAGGTGATTCTTTGTCGGCGTACAAAAATCGGCGACGCCTGCTGGTTCAGGAGTATCCCAGCCCTGCCCATCGTCGATCCCCCAGGGATGAACCATCACAACGGCCGTCTCTTTGGCGATCAGATTATTCGGCATCTCGACAATGCCTCGTGCGTTGTACGAAAACCGCCAGGCTCGAACGGACAAATCTGCCCCTTCGTCATTCACCAACACCGGCCCTTCGTAACGAGTGTCCTCGATGACGGGCTGCACGAATTCCGGGTGATCATTCAATAGCGGTGCTGGATCGACCAGCTTGACGAGACTGTTCTTGTAGGTTCTCGTCTCTGGCTGTTGTCCCGAAGCGGATGGCAGAAATAATCCCAGGCCGATGGCCAGGATCGCGGTCCATTGAACTAACGAATCCCAGGCAGAACTGTTCCAGCGTTCGATCATCGTCACGGCTCCGTGTAGGCAGAAGAACGTCTGTGCAAAACAATGCCACAGATCATAACCACTGCGCACACGACCGGAAGCGAGCCGGACATCGAGAAGGCTGCAAGGCTGCTGGCTGCCATTGGATCCCGTCGACGGAGCGACGGGCGTGGAATTAAGGGAATTCGGTGTTGATCATCGCCTGGGATTACGCAAAGCTTTGGTCCGTTGTTTCGGGCTGTGTTTCGCAGCATAGCTGCGGCAGCATTTAGCCCCAGGCTTCAGCCTGGGGTGGGAGTCCAAAACACGATCCATTAGCCGTGAAACGGCGACAGCGATATTCTGTTTTAGCGATATCAGCACATTGCTGTCGCCGTTTCACGGCTTAACGTTCATTTTCAAACGTCTTCCCCAGGCTAAAGCCTGGGGCTATTTGCTGCCGCCTCTACGAGGCGAAATCAGAACGTTAGTTGTCCCGCTGAATCTTGTTGCTATATCAAATGTTTGCCACCTCAGGACAAGCCCCATTGTGGAAAATCGAGATTAAGTCCACGCCATTGGACGGAGCGACGGGCGTACAGTACACCCATCACTCCGTCAATGGGACTACGCCGCATCCTCACGACCCAGCGTCTGGATTCGGCCCTGTGCGAGCCTTACCGTTCGATGAGCCTGAGCGGCGATGGATTCGTCATGAGTGACCATGACGATGGTCAGTTGCTGGTTCTCGTTCAGAGACTTCAGCAAATCCATGATGCCTCCACCGGTGCTGGCGTCTAGGTTCCCCGTTGGCTCATCGGCCAGCAAAATTTCCGGACGACCGACCAATGCTCGAGCAATCGCGCCGCGCTGCATTTCACCGCCCGACAATTCTGACGGACGATGTTTGATGCGGTGCTCAAGTCCAACCTGTTGAATCATGCTCATTGCTGCGTCACGAATTTCTTTGCGATGGCGCCAGTAGCCCAGAATCGAATGACGAATCATAAGCGGCGTCATCACGTTTTCCAGCAGCGACAGTTCAGGGAGCAGATGATAGAACTGAAAGATGAAACCGAAGACATGATTGCGCAGCTGATCTCGTGCAGCCTGATTAAGATTGTCGATGCGATTTCCATCCAGAATCACTTCACCCACATCCGGCGAATCCAGCAGCCCCATCACATGCAACAGAGTGCTCTTGCCTGAACCACTCTGGCCGATCACGGAGATAAACTCACCGCGATGGGCAGTCAGACCGGCTCCCTGAAGAACCGGAACCTTATGTTCGCCCCTGAAATACGACTTCGTAATCGCTTCGGCGGAAATCAGGGGACGATTCATTTTCAGAGTCTCTGCCATGGCAAGATTCTTTGACTGAGAGAAAAACCAAGCAAGCCGAATTGCGCCAATCGCCAACTACTCAAATCGCAATGCTCGAACCGGATGCAGCCGGGCTGCGCGACGAGCCGGCAAGATGCTGGCCAGGACCGCGATGCTGATTGCACCAAAGGCGACGGAGACGACCATCATCGGACTGACGCTCGTTGGAATCTCAAAGAAATAATAGATCTTTTCGTCGAAGACTTTTCGTCCGGTCACCCAGCTGAGCCCATCTTCGATCTGATTGATGTAACGCACAAACAAGAGGCCTATGGCAACGCCGGCCAGGCTGCCAACGATTCCGAGACCAAGACCATAAGACAGGAAGATTGACATTACTCCGTTTGAGCTGGCTCCGAGCGATTTCAGAATGCCGATGTCTCGTGTCTTTTCGACCACGATCATGTAGAAAATCGCCAGGATACCGAAACCGGCGACGGTGATAATGAGGAACAGCAGAACATTCAGGATCGCTGTTTCCACTTCGACAGCCGACAATAGCAGTCCCTGTTTCTCTTCCCATGTCTTGATGGAAACCTGGCCCGGCGGAAACGAACGCTCCAGAGCGGCGATTACCTTGGGAGCATCCGCATAATCTTTCAGTTTGATATGAATTGAAGTGATCGAATTATCCAGATGCATGCCTCGGCTTTTCTGCAGCTCGTTAATATTCATCAGGACGATGCTGGTGTCGTATTCATTCATTCCGCTGCGGAATGAATCAACAACCGTGGCATTGATTCGCACGGGTTCAGGCGGTCGTCCGGCCGTCACAGTACTGATGATGACGTCATCGCCGGGATTCACCATCATGACTTTTTCCAGCTTGCCGGTCTCCGGGTTTTGAGCCTGAAAGCTGACCAGTCCTTCACCAAGAAAAATCCGAGCAGGAAACGGGTCTGTTCTAACGGTGCTTTCGATCGGAGGTTCCGGCAGTTCGTCCAGGAAGCTGTCCTGAATCATGCCATCCTTTACGACAGCGTCTTCAGAGGTCGCGGCCTCTTCTGCCATCTTCGGCTCAGTCTCGGAACCAGATTCGGCTGACGGTGTTTCCTTCGCAACAGTCTCTGTGTCAAATTCTGGTGCGGCCGTTTCTGACGTGGCCGAGTCCTTTTTCGTATCCGAAGCGACAGGCACCATTTCATCGACAGAAAGTTCTTCAGGCTGATACAACGAACGCTGTTCCAGAACTGCTTTGCGATACTCGGCCGCTTCCGGCGTCAGTTCCCATGTCACCGGCGTTTCACGACTTCGCAATGCTTCACGAATCACAACCCCGTCTTCGATAACCGGGTTGAAGCTATCCAGATAATCTCGAAGTGGTCCAACCGACGACTTGCCTTCAGGATCGATCCCCTGAATCTGCACGGCGGATGTGTAGCTTTCGCCCGTGTACGGATCCCGGAAGCTGATCATACCGGGAATCTCGATGGTCGGAGTCATCGCCGCGATATATTGCCCGGCCGCGCCTTCGACGATGTCCATCTGTGCGCGAGCATTCTCGACGCCCGACATGCTGCGGGATTCGATCACGATGTCGGCGATGAAGTTGTGCAGGCGGTCACGCATCTCTGTTGTGAAGCCAGCCATAACGCTGTTCACAACGATCATCGTCGCAACACCCAGCATGACACTGATAATGCATGCCAGAGCGATGTATTTGGTTCGCAGATAACGAACGCACAGCAACAACTTGTACATCGAACGCACTCCGTTGCGGACGGGACTCTTAGCCGAACCAATTATTGAACCGCGACAGGCCTCACCCTTTGAGAATTTGACCAGTCAATTTTCGGACTCTCAGCCTTCCTGCTGCGCAGTCTTTTCCTTGCCTGTTTTCTTCTCAGCCGGAACCTGATCTTCGTGGCGAGTTAACGGGAAGAAGATCACGTCTTTAATCGCGTGACTGTTCGTCAACAGCATGACCAGACGATCGATTCCAATGCCAAGACCTCCAGCCGGCGGCATTCCGACCTTCAGTGCTTTCACAAAATCATGATCCATTTTGGCCATGGAGTCTTCCGCAGCCAAACCCGCAAGCTGAGTCCTGAACAGCTCTTCCTGCAGCCGCGGATCATTTAACTCCGTGTACGCATTGGCCAGTTCCATGCCGCGAATGTACAGCTCGAAACGTTCCGCGATCGACGGATCACTCTGCTTCCGCTTTGTCAGAGGACAAATGGAAGCCGGATAATCGATGACAAACACCGGGCCACTCAGATGATCTTCAACAGTCTTCTCGAAGACTTCGTTGATGATCACATCCGGATGTACTCCGGCCGTTTCGATTCCGAACTTTTTGGCGACAGCTTCGACAGCAGCTGCGTCGCTCATATCGCAACCCGCATGCTCACGAAACAGGTCCGCATACTTTCGACGCGGCCAGGGTGGAGTCAGGTCAATCTGATCGCCGGCATCTCCCCATGGAATAATCAGGCTGTTTCCAATTGCTTTCAACGCGTTTACAACGATCTGTTCGGTCAGATCCATCATCGTTTCGTAGTTGCCGTACGCCTGATAGATCTCAATCATCGTGAATTCGGGATTGTGAGTCGCATCGACTCCCTCATTCCGGAACACTCGCCCGATCTCATACACGCGTTCAATGCCGCCCACCATCAACCGCTTGAGATGTAGCTCAAGGGCGATGCGGAGATACAGTTCCATGTCCATCGCATTGTGATGCGTCACGAACGGCCGTGCGGCAGCTCCACCGGCCACCGCGTGCAGAACAGGTGTCTCGACTTCGTGAAACCGGTTTGACCGCAAAGTCTGGCGGACTGAATCGATAATCGTGGATCGCTTCAGCATGCGTTCGAGCACGCCGTCCGTATAAATCAGATCCAGATATCGCTGTCGGACGAGAATCTCTTCGTCCTTCAGGCCGTGGAATTTTTCAGGCGGCTGTGTCAACGACTTGCAGAGCACCGTCAGCTCTTTGACGAAGATCGACTTTTCGCCAGTGTTGGTCAATCGTAGTGGTCCGTCGGCCCCGATCAGGTCCCCATCATCCAGCGCGCTAACGAGTTCCCATTGCGGCTCCGTCATGTCGCCGCGGGAAAACAGGAGCTGAATTCGACCCGTCTGGTCCTGAAGATCGATGAATCGAAGCTTTCCCGCCTTGCGTCGGCCACGAATTCGGCCAGCGACTCGTACCGTTTCGCCGTCGACGCCTGACTCCGCCGGACAGCGTTCCCGAACACTGGAGATGCCTTCATGATTGTCAAATCTCTGCCCCCAGGGGTCATGCCCCAGAGACTGGATTTTCTCCAGCTTCTCTAGTCGAGCGAGTTCGAAACGATCCGGTTGTGAGCCTGTGGTCATGAACACACGTTAGCCAAAGCGGGCAAAAACCGCG
>JBPOIW010000184.1:0-67014 GCA_052034165.1 Planctomycetota bacterium
GATGCAATTTGGAAAAGTGCTGATCAGCTCTTAACGCGGTTTTTCTCACGGTCATGAAGTCGAGTTTTTCTGAGCTTACTGAGCCTGAGGCGCTGGTAGTCTATCATGAACAAGATTTAGTGGGTAAGTCGAGCCGACGGAGCGGCTCGACTACGTAGCTTCGCCGCTCCGTCGGCGAAAAAGCCCAACCCGCAATCCCCAAATCAAAACTTGACGAACCACTAGACTGATCTGAAAAATTCTTTGCCGCCTCACGCTCAGTACTGCTGATTCCGCAAGGCGTGGTGCCACCGAACGCAGTAATCGCTACTTCTTCTTTGGCGGCCGATAAACGTGTGTCGGCTGCCCGAAGACGGCTTCGGCGGCCTCCATCAGAGTTTCTGACAACGTCGGATGAGCGTGGATGGAATCGGCCAGGTCGCGAGCCGTCGCGCCCATTTCGATCGCGATCACGGCTTCAGCAATCATTTCGCCCGCACCCGGACCAACGATGCCGACGCCAAGTACTCGCTGCTTCACAGGCTCCACGATAATCTTCGTCAGGCCTTCCGTTCGCGCGATCGATTGAGCTCGCCCGGACGCGGCCCACGGGAAACGATGCACGGAAACTTCGCGTCCCTGAGCATTCGCTTCAGCTTCAGTAATTCCCGCCCACGCCAGTTCCGGATCGGTGAAGACAACGGCTGGAATTGCGATGTTGTCGAATTCAACGGGTTCACCGAGCAGAGTTTCGACAGCAATCTTGGCTTCACGAGTCGCCTTATGAGCCAACATCGGTTCGCCGGCGACGTCGCCGATGGCCATCAGCTTCGGATCCGCGGTTCGCTGGTTCTTGTCGATCTTGATAAAGCCCTTTTCGTCGACGATCGCCTTCGTGTGTTCCAGCCCGAGTCCGCGACCATTCGGCCGACGACCGACCGACACGAGAACTCGATCAAACACCTGACGCGGCTCAACGCCTTCGCCTTCCAGACTGGCGACGATGCCTTCCGGAGTTGGCTCCAGCTTCGCCACTTTGGTGCTGAGATGAATCGCGGAGAACTGGTGCGCCAGGCGCTTCTGCAGCGGCACAACGAGATCTCGGTCAGCGCCCGGCAACAGGCCGGCCGTCATTTCCACAACAGTCACGGCGGAACCCAGAGCCGCGTAGACCGAGCCCATTTCAAGACCGATGTAGCCACCACCAATCACCAGCAGACGCTTCGGAATGTCTTTCAGTTCCAGCGCGCCGGTTGAGTCCATAATGCGGTCGTCGCCGAGTGCAAACATCGGTGGCATTGCGGGCTGTGAACCTGTGGCCACGATGCAGTGATCAAAGCTGATCGTGCGAGTTGTCCCGTCGGAAGTTTTGACTTCCAGAGCATCGCTGCTGACAAATGTTCCTCGGGCCTTTATCAGTTCGACACCGCGAGCTTTGCAGAGGCTTTCGATGCCGCCAGACAGATTATTGACGACCGTGTTCTTGAATGATCGCAGCTTGTCGAGATTAATCACGGGGGCCGAAAATGTGACGCCGCAATCTTCGGATTCAGCCGCTTCATTGATCAGTTTGGCAACGTGCAGCAGAGCTTTCGACGGGATACATCCTCGGTTCAGGCAGACACCGCCCGGTTTCACACCTTCGTCGATCAACACGACTTTCATGCCGTGGTCAGCCGCAGCAAATGCCGCCGGATATCCGCCCGGACCACCACCAAGTACGACCAATTGTGCGTGTTGATCAGCCATTGAACCAGAACGCTCCGGATAGGGAGTTATTACAAAAATCTGTCTTACCGCAATTGCGGGCAGTCACTGTAACCGAACCCGAGTGTAAATTCAAAAGTCGCGGAGTTTGGCGGCACTTTCATTACTTTTACGGGGAATCGCCGCTCGGGGCAGTGATTTTCAACTCCGCGAGGCATGCGAGCGTTTGGCTTCAAATGGCACGGAAAACCGACAACACGGCTGGCCAGTTTGTAAATTTTTGCAGGGTGTGCGAAGCAGATCGCATTCAACACCGCGGTTCCTCCTGCAATCATGGTGCGTGGCGCTTCGCTTCAAGCCCCCCCCACAAGGATCGCAGAACCACAAACGGGCCAGCCGTGGAATCGACAACGGATTCTATTGTGCAAAATTTCGCCGGCGACCTTGCGTTTGAGTTCCATCGAAGCCGACGCGCTCCGATGAGCCGATATCCTGCACAAGATGCCTTACTGGACAGCGTCAGATTCGTGCCGGGGTTTCAGAGTCATGGTAGGCCGCAAGCCGCTTTTTCTCCGTGAAATCCGGGAGCTCCGCGGTTAAGAACGCAAAGGAAGCGAGACCGCGGATGACACGCAATTCTCAAGGAACGCCACCGGAGCTACAGAGACTAAGACCTATAACGCATCTTTTGACAGCGTTGCAGGAGAAGCCGCTCCGAACGTGGCGCTATCCTGTTAAGAATCCCCCTAACCCTTAGGAAGAAACTGGGGACATGTCCGTTGTCATCCAGTGGGCAGGGCAGATACAACGAAATTGGCACTGCTTTCTGAGTGCTGACGTTGGACGTTGTCTCAAATGTCCCCGTATTTCTGCGTCATATACACGGCGTTAGTTTTCCAGGCAATGCGACCGGGTACACGTGCCACCAAGAGCACGGCACTCGTTTTCCCGCTCGTGTTTTCCCGGAGCGGCGGGTCACTGGCTCGTCACGAACGCTCGTGACTCGCGCAGTGACACCTCGCTAAAACATTTTGCAGCGAAAGCATTCGGCCCCCGGTCAAAGCATAGGGTGCTCGAGGCATGCTAGAGATCTGTTGATGCACCGCCACCCTGAAGGTTTGGAGAAAGTAATGTCCCCTCGTTGCCCTTTTTCGTTTTTAGGTCGATAGCAATATTGGTGTCACCCGCAGCACCGACAGTCAATTCGAAATACTCGACGTTCGGCGCCGGAGAGGCGCTCTCCAGAGGTACGCTGACTTTGACAGTGTATGACCCCGGTACAATACCATCCCCCTCTTCGTAGGTTCGTACAGAAAAACGACCGCCTTCTTCGATAGCCGCAGAAGCAGCGCGGAAGCGGTCACCTGATTGTTCAACGGGAATAAAATCCAGCGTTCCAGGACCAAACGCGGCGCCGTCAATCGTCAGAGTTCCAGACGCTGGCACTGTTGCGAGACGGTCAACCGTATCACCGCCGCCCGAGCAGCCACCAAACAAGCAAATACAAATCAACAACGGGATAATCTGTCCAGCACGCTTCACCACGATGCTCCCTAAACCCAAGTGACAAGTAAACATCACCAAACAATCTCATGCATGCCAAAATCGTTTTGCACGACGAGATCACTTAAAAAACGAGGCTTTCGCAGGATTCCACTCCCCGAAAGCCACGCATTTAAGATCAAAACCATTTCGGCGTCTTAGAACTCGCCAACAAGACTGTCAGCATCCGCTCCATTTATCGTATTGAGCGACATCCACAGGCTGCGAGGTCCGCCGGGACCCTGGTTGTAGTCGCCATGGTAATCAATGTTCTCACTGATGAAGCGAACTGAACCGTCCGCCATCAGGAATGTTGCTCCACCGACATGCATGCTGCTTGGACCCGGCCAATCAGAATTGATGGCATGAGCCGCAATGTAGTATGGACCCATGGCGTAAGGTGCGTTTTTCCACCATGTTCCATCTTCGGCGGCAGCACCATCGGGCGTCGTCAACATGTATGCAGCGTTGGAAGCAATTACTTCGTGAGTGATTGAGACGGACCAATTTCTGAAGACCGCTTCCCCGCCACCTCGACGTGGAACACCAGCGCCGCCATTTCGGCCACCGTTCTTTTGACCTGTTGAGTTAACTTCCCCAACAGCGATGGTGTTGGTCGTGCCGTCCTTAATATCTGAGATCCGAACTTTCGACTCCAGTGAGAACATTCCTTCATGTACCTCGCCGATACGACGCCACCAGTCGAAGCCCTGAGATCCTGCATAATTTGTCGTGGCCAGATCATAGATTGTATTCGGCTCGATAGCCGTATCTGAAGGACAAATATACGTGGCGATTTTTTGAGCTGTAACCAAGGCGCCGCCAGGCAACGTTTGCCCATACAACTGACGTTCGCTGCTGATGGAGGTTGCCAATGTCGACTGCTCAATATAGGGCAGTATTTTTACCATCCAACTATGGTTTCGTGGATTGACACGTGCTCGAGCTCCATTCCCGTAGTAGCTGTGCATGGAGTTCGGGAACACGTTGAACACATCGTGATAGTTGTGCAAAGCCAAGCCAATCTGCTTCAGATTGTTTTTGCACTGGGTCCGTCTCGCAGCCTCACGGGCTTGCTGGACCGCCGGGAGAAGCAGAGCAATCAAAATCGCGATGATCGCGATCACGACCAGCAGCTCGATCAGCGTAAAGGCTTTTCGTTTGACGATGGGTTTCATTGTCATTGTCCATTTCAGAGAGAATTTCAAAACAAAGAATGATACCGTTGATTTGTATACACTTGTCTTGAACGCATGTCAATCCGGAGAGCGTTTATTTGTTTCCTCAGTCAGCCACGTGCACAAAAAATGGACAATCAGTCCATGTGTTACTGTACGGAAAAATACATCCGGCCCTGAGCGAAGCAGCGGAAGCTGCGGGGCGGAAATCAAGCGAGGGAGCAACCAAAGGGGGAAACCAAGAAGTCACTTCAACCAGACAGATCCAGGGGACAGATCATTACATATCCCGGCTATTTCAGTGCCGACATGGGTGCGAGAAGTCTCGTGCCTGCATTTCCTTTCGGCGGGGAGAGGTTCCGGAGCGAAAGGTCTGCGACAGTGAGGCTCCTCAAGAGTGAAACTCCACGACAGTGAGGCAAAATGTTGGTGGCGCCATGAAGAGTCGGAAAGACGGAATGGTGCTCAGGCGAGGTACGCTCGTTTGCGGTGAGAAGTCCATTCGCGAATAATCCGGTCTCGTTTCTTCATGCTTTGTATTCAGCCTGCGAGATCACGATGACTTCACGTTTCGATCGACGGGAACTATTACGAACTGCCGCCATCCTCACAGCCGGAACGGTGCAGGTTAGTCCCGCCTGCGGACAAGTGGCTCAGAACACCGTTCAAGCTCCGCAATGTACCGTGAAGGTGGTGCAAACGTTCCTGCTACGACACACTTTGAAGCAGCCGTTTGGGGTCTCTGTCTCCGTACCGCTGGATAAAACACGCGAAACGTTACTGATCCGGATCGAATCGAATGAGGGGCATGTTGGCTGGGGTGAAACGGCTCCTCTGCCGGGGACTCAGGCCGCCATTGATAGAATGGGCCTTGCCCTCGTCGGTCAGAATCCGTTGCACTATCGGCGACTATGGCGATCGCTCTGGGGAGCCAACTTCGGCAACGCGCTGGCCGTTGCAGGGCTCGACATGGCCCTGAATGACTTGCGAGGAAAAGTCCTGAATCTCTCTGTGGCCGAGTTATTCGGCGGACGACTGAGAGACAAAGTTCCGGCGTATGCGTCAGCCATGAATTATCTGGAAGGCGTCGAACCGGAAAGTCATTATCCCTTGGAGGCGGCCACTCTTGTCAAGCAGGGCTTCCGTTCTTTGAAGATGCGTCTCGGGCGGCATCCTGTGGCTCGTGAGGCCAAACTGGCGGCGGCCGTTCGCGAAGTTGTTGGCCCCGATGTTCGCCTGATGGCCGACGGCAACGGAGCCTACACGATGGAGTCGGCTGTGCGTATGGGGCATGTTCTGAACGACCTGAACTTCGAATGTTTCGAGGAGCCTTTGCCACAGTCTCCGAAATACGCAGCGTATGAAGACTTACGAAACAGATTGCCGTTGTCATTGGCAGCGGGTGAAGCCGTTGATGGTCGAGCTTCAGCGAAAGAACTGATCGATCGGCACGTGATGGATATCATTCAGCCGGATGTAAGTCTGTGTGGTGGATTCGCCGAAGCCCTGTTTATCGCCGAAATGGCTGCTCTGTCCGGGATTCGTTGTATTCCTCATTGCTGGGGCGCGGATATCCTGATCGCGGCCACGGTGCAGCTGCTTTCAATTCTGCCGGATCCTCACTGGGGATTTCCGACCGATACGCCTCTGCTGGAACTGGACCAGTCCGAGAACCCGTGGCGCGACGGCCTTGCGAAAGGTGCGTTCCCGCTACAGGACGGAATGGTTTCTGTGCCGACCGGGCCGGGCCTCGGAATAACAGTTGACGAGCAAATGGTGAAAGATTTTTCCGTGTAGCTGCCGGCTTAGGAACGGTTCCGAAATAAGTTCCTGTGGTAGCCGAACTCGTGAGAGTTCGGACTGAAGTCTCACGACTTCAGCTACGGAATTTATTACGAGACTGGACCTCAATGACTGGTCGTTGCAGCAGCGTGCTCGGTCCTGTATCACTGACTTCCTCCGAATGTGGTTGGCACTTTGACCCACGATGCTTTGACCCGGTGCTGACAACGGCCGGTTCATCGAACTATTCCTCGCTCGGACTGACATAAGAAGTTTCACGGTCGCCGGGTTCGTGAGAATCTCACTGGACAGCGTCAGGTAGCGGTGGATGTTTTGGGCTGGTGTGAAGCTCTTCCTGCGATCGTATCTGTGCTACCTGGGGTTAAAAACAGAATCGCATTTTTACCGCGGATATCGCGGATAACACGGATGAATCAGAGAGACAATAAAACCGTTGTTCGTTGCTTGAAAGAAGCGATGTTTTCGTCTTTCTGCGCCTTGAGGGATACACAAGCTGAAAGTCAGACTTGGCGCTGTCCAGCTAAGAGCCCGGCGGCACTCAGTCGAATGCTCAGGTAACCAGTCGCAGTCTGCTCATGACTGGCCGCGGTCTGCCTAAAACCTGCCGAAGCGCAGATCTACTCGCCGAATGCGAATCAGGCAATAAGAGTCGCACTTCGTGGCACTGTCAGTTGGAGACCTGCACTTTTCAAAGACGTTTCGTATACTGAGAACCTCCTGATCATTTCAGCCGCATTACTCACCGAGGAACGATCCATGTTCGGCCGTCGCTCAGTTCATTTTTTTGTACCCGTTCGAATTGCCATCATCGCTTTCCTGCTGCAAACAGGTTTCCTCCCGGCTGCCGAACAGCCCGGCATCGTGCTGAGAGAATTCATCTACAACGAAGCGCCATTTCCGGAGTGCCATGCATCCACAATTGAAGAAACACCGAGCGGTCTTGTGGCGGCATGGTTTGGTGGTACCGCGGAAAAGCATCCGGATGTGGGGATCTGGGTTTCACGCCAGGAGAACGGGAAATGGTTGACGCCCGTCGAAGTTGCCGATGGCGTTCAGTATGTGGGTGTTGATGGCATTCCGCATCGCCATCCCACCTGGAACCCGGTTCTGTATCAATATGCCAACGGGCCATTGATGTTGTTCTGGAAGTGCGGCCCAACTCCGGACACATGGTGGGGCATGAAGGCTCAGTCGCTCGATGATGGGAAGACCTGGTCAACGGCTGAGCGATTGCCGGAGCACATTGATGGACCTGTTCGTAACAAACCCATTCTGCTGAAGAGTGGTGTTCTGCTTTGCGGGAGCAGCACTGAATATGATGGCTGGCGAGTGCACTTTGAAATGACGTCCGATCAGGGAAAGACGTGGCAGAGAACTCCGGCGATCCATGATGGAAAAACTATCGGTGCGATTCAGCCGACATTACTCAGACACCCCGATGGCACCATCCAGGCACTGTGCCGCAACAAGAATGGTGAAGGCAGTATTCTCTCCACCGTCAGCAAAGATGATGGGAAAACATGGTCGGAATTAACGTCGATTGATCTTCCCAATCCGAACAGCGGGATTGATGGTGTGACGCTCGCCGATGGTCGCCATCTGCTGGTCTACAACCACACTCATCGCGGTTCCGGTTCGCCGCGCGGTCGTGCCATGATGAACGTGGCTGTCAGTTCCGATGGGTTCAACTGGAAGCCAGTTCTGTTGCTGGACAATGAAGCGAAAGCCGAGTTCTCCTATCCGGCCGTCATTCAGAAGAGCGACGGACAAGTTCACATTGTTTACACGTGGAAGCGTCAGCGACTGACTCATGTGGTCGTGAATCCCGCCGACCTCGTGTTGGGAGAATTCAAGAACGGCCAGTGGCCTCTGGATTGATCAGGTGGTTTCGGAAGCGACCGCCGGCGTGATCTGGCGATGAGTGACGGGTCGCGGATCGCTCGGTGCTGTGACTGAGGCGAGATTGAGGCAACGCTGAAAATGAGCCACGATGCGGCGGTCGTATTCCTCGGTCTGCACCGCGCGAGACATATTGTGTTTCGCGCCGGGAGCCAGCCATAAGTCGGCTTGTTTTCCGATCACTTCGTGAAGTTTTCCGGCGATGACGGGCGTCACATAAGAATCGCGTGCGCCGGAGATCAGCAGGACATTGGCGGATTCGAGGCCCTTCACTTCATCTTCCAGGTGAGCGTACTGACACTTTCGCCCGGCTTCGCTCAAGTGCACGGCCTGTTTCAACGTAATCTTCACGTGCCAGTTCGGCAGCAGGGCAAACAACCATTCGGGGATCACGTGTTGCACGAAGCGATCCACGAAAAAACGAATCATCGCCATCGTGCCAAACGCGCTGTCGGCGATGACCGCCTGAATGCGAGGATAGCGGCAGCCTGTCAGCAAGGCCGCGACTCCACCACGACTGACGCCAAAAGCGACCAGCGGTAAGCTGTCAAGTTTTTCGTTCGATTCAACGAATTCCAGCGCGGCCGCGACATCCGTCATTTCATATTCTGTCATCCAATGAATGGGGGCATAGCCCGACATTGATTCGCTTTCACCCTGATTGCGAAAGTCGAACGACAGCACCATGTATCGCTGCTTGAGTAAAGCATCGCAGTAGCGTCGTGCCATCCAGTGACTGCCGTGCAACTCTGGCAGGAACAGCACCAGTCCGGGCGGGTTAGGGACGTCGGCATTCAGCAGGCTGCCCTTCAGCAGGAGCCCATCGGAAGTCCTGAATTCAATGCGTTGAGCGTCCGGATTTTCCGGTTCCGGAATAACATTGAACGGTGGCACGTTCTCAAAGATGTCACGAATCTTGGGAGACACGAAACGCCGAAAGCTCCACTCCGTCAGGAGCAGGACTGCAATAATCGCGACAAAAAAAGTGATCACCACCACCGCTTTTACTCCGCATTCGCGTGAGACGCCCGGCTACACTGACAGCATAGGTCGGACAACGAGGGATCGCTCATACTTTTGGCCGATGATCAGCCTTTGAACTCGGAAATGATCAAAGCGACGTTCTGGCCGCCAAAACCGAAGCTATTGGAAAGCGCGGCTTTAATACGAGTCTGACGAGCCTGATTGGGGATACAGTCGAGATCACAATCGGGATCTGGTGTTTCGTAATTAATTGTTGGTGGCAAGACGCCATCACGAATCGCCAGCAGACATGTGATTGCTTCAACCGCACCGGCTGCGGCAATCAGGTGTCCCATCATGCTCTTGATACTGGACACTGGCGTCTTCCGGGCATGTTCCCCCAGCCCACCTTTAATCGCTGCTGTTTCGACCTGATCGTTGACTTTGGTGCTGGTACCGTGAGCATTTACGTAGCCGATTTCTTCAGGATTCATCTCAGCATCACGCAAAGCCATCTTAATACAACTAATCGCGCCACGGCCTTCGGGGTGAATGTCGGTAATTCGGAATGCATCCGCCGTTGATCCGTACCCGCGAATCTCGCCATAGATTTTCGCGCCGCGTTTTCGAGCATGCTCCAGCTCTTCAAGAATCAGCATGCCGGCGCCTTCGCCGAGTACAAATCCGTCTCGGTTCAGGTCGAACGGACGCGAAGCTGTCTGAGGAGAGCTGTTGCGTTCTGACAAAGCGGTCAGCAAATTGAAGCCAGTCACGCCGAACGGATGAATCATGCTGTGAGCACCGCCGGACAACATCAGGTCGGCGTCTCCACGACGAATGATTTCGCTGGCTTCTCCAATCGCCTGACTGGACGCCGCACAGGCTGTCAGACAGTTGAGGTTTGGACCCTGAGCATTGAAGATGCTGGAAAGATGAGCAGCCGGCATGTTCGGTTCGAGTTCCAGTTCGAACCGAGGATTCATGCTCTTGATGAATTCGTTCGTGAACTTCTGCAGGTCGGCTTCACCATCTTTGAAGGAGCCCGCCACAAGGTTCATGAACTGCATGAAGTCCTGCTGGCCTTCTCCGGCACCAAGGTATACGCCGAACCTTGCGGGATCGAACCGCTGGTCGTCGTGAATGCCTGAATCCTTAACCGCCTGCGTTGCCGCACCGATCGCGTAGCGAATATTGCGTCCGGCGTCAGAAAAGCGAGATGAATCTTCCACGCACGAATCGAAATCGAAACCACGAACTTCCGCGGCAAACTTTGTGGGGAAGTGCGTCGCATCGAAATGCGTAATGGCACCGACGCCGTTGCGAGCCTCCTGCTGCGCCTTCCACATTGTCTCTGCGTCATTGCCAATCGGCGTCAGACTTCCAATTCCCGTCACAACTACTCGACGCTTCATCTGTTGACTCCTGCTATTCTTAACGAAAGGCGACGTCTTCGCGTCGTCTTTCCGAGCGCGACCTTCAGGACGCTGCTGGCTGTTCTCCGGAACCAGCCTTACCCACAGTCAGGATATCCAGCAGGTTCATGCGGAAGACAAAATTTTTCTGGTCGATCCGACTTAACTGAGGATCGCTGGAGTTCAGATGGACGAACACGATTTCCGCGTCTGCCACGAGTCTGTCACCCACCTTTGCTGTCACCGTTACACTGCCACCTTCCGGCTTGGCATCCTGAAGATCAGCGGTATAAATCAACTGATCGCCAGGACACGCCCAACTGTGAAAGGTGACCTTTGGCACTTTGGCCAGAATGACGTTGTACTCAAACTTAAAATGCTCCCCCAGCAGAATTCCGCCGGTCTGAGCCATTCCTTCAATCATCAATGATCCGGGCATCACCGGAAATCCGGGGAAGTGGTCGTGCAGATGTTCTTCGGCGAGAGAGACATTCTTCACCGACTTCGCGCGCTTGCCGGATTCAAACTCAATAAATTTGTCAATCCAGTACCAGCGCATGAAACACCTGGAATACGTTGAAACCAAAGCCCACAGAACAAGCAGACTCGCCAGACCCAGCCACGGAAACTGCCACCGCGCCGATTCGTTGTAACAAACTCAGAACGACCGTCAGGGGCCGCGAAGCGCGAGCCCCTGTGCAGTTGGCCAGACTCTCCGAAAGCGATAAGGCTCTTCGGAGATCGATTACTTCAGTCGAGCTGCAATGAATTTGCAGATCATGTCAACGGTGAACAGATCGGAGATCTTGGAAACCACCGGATCTTTTGCAAAGCTGTCGATGTCTGCATGTGGCATCTTCGTACGAAGCTGAGCAATCCCGTCGGTCGTGACTTTGCCGTCAGCGACGAAGCCAGAATCCGCAGTAGCGAGATTTTCGGGGAACAGTTCGCCGCGAGGAATCTTGATATCAAAGTTCTTCTCAAGACGGAACACGATGTCGAGGAAGTCGATTGACTCTGCACCAAGGTCGCCAATCAGAGTGGCCTTCGGCGTGACTTCATCGTCATCAACGCCCAAAGCATCAACCAGCGTGTCACGGACTTTTTCGTAAATCTCATCAGCAGACGGCATTGAAGAATTTCTCCTGATTCGACCACCAGCATGGCAGCCAAAACGGCGATCACCAGAATCCCAGCAGGATGCTTCGGACTGGTGATCTGTCCCAAAGCAACACCCATTGATAACACTATGTCGATGCTGTTGCCGCAAACCCAGTTTTCACGGAAACAACTCATCCAAAATCCTGAACCAGACGACGTCCCGGCCGCTGGCTCATTCATTTCAGGAACTGCGTATTGTTGCGAGAACATCGCAGAAGTTCCAGACGTCGTTCTTTTGAAAGCCCCAGACCCTCAAAAAAACCACGTTATAACAGTTACAGTCCTCCTAAAGTCAGTCCTCCATCGACTTTAAGGATCTGGCCCGTTACGTAAGAAGATTCATCCGCAGCAAAGAAAAGTACCGCATTTGAGATATCATCGGGGCGCCCCAGCCGCCTTACGGGGATCTTCTTCTTGATTTCATCACCCGCAAGGTTCACCACGGCAACCGTCATGTCTGTCTCGATAAAGCCTGGAGCGACCGCATTGGCTGTCACGCCGCGGCGAGCCAGTTCGGTGGCGACGCAACGCGTAAATCCTTCGACTCCGCCCTTGCTGGCGGCATAGTTTGCCTGCCCGGGATTGGATACGTCTGCTGCAACGCTGGACATATTGATAATGCGGCCGTAGCGCTGGGACATCATCTGCAAGGTCGCAGCCTGGCAGAAGTTAAATACGCTGGTCAGGTTGGTATCGATGACATCCTGCCACTGAGTCGCGTCCATCTTCGCCAACAGCGTGTCTCGAATGATCCCGGCGTTGTTGACAAGAATTTCCAGTTTGCCCCACTTTGCGACAACGTCGGCAACAACCTGATCAGCCGCAGGCTTGGATCGAACGTCGGCCTGAATTGCCCAGGCTTCATGACCTTCCGCTGCCAGCGCGGCCACGACTTCTTCGGCGGCGGCGGCATTCGAGTTGTAAACAAATGCAACCTTGGCGCCATTGCGAGCCAACGCTTCGACGATGGCGCGACCAATACCGCGGCTTCCTCCGGTCACAAGAGCCACGCGATCCTTAACGGTCATGGGAACTACCTTTACGAACGAAATTACAGACAGGGAATTAAATCATCACAAAGTCAGCGAATGGAATCGGCACGATTCAAACTTCACGATTGGGCCGAGTACATCTGCTGATAGAGGTCTTTCATCGACGCGATCAATCGAGCATCATTCTCGGCGAGAGACGGATTAAGATCCGACAGATTCTGGCGAGTCAGCAGCAGACGAGCACTCACGGCCGACTGGCCATTGACGGTGCCGGACGCCATGAACTCCGCTGTTCCAACGTCCGTGGACCGCAGCGTAGCCGTCACCTCCAGCGTCTGCCCTGGCTTCAGAAAGTTGTTGAACTTCACAGCCCGAGCCTGCTTCAGCAGAAGTGTGCTGTACTGGAAATTATCAGTGACGCGTGAAAGCCATGCACAAGACTGCACGAGACACTCCACCATCATTACGCCCGGGAGGACTGAGAACCCCGGAAAATGGTCCTGAAGATATTCTTCTGCCAGCGACACGTTCTTAATAGTCTGAATGCTCTCTCCCGGAACGAGGGAGTTGATGCGGTCAACAAGGCAGAATTTCATCGGACGGGTGCTCGGTGATTTCTTGGGAACTCGGCAATCGACTCACTTGGGGAGCCACGAAAACCGTGCACAGTCTAAGGAATGAGAGCGAGTCTTCCAAAACCCAGGCCACGCGGGATGGAAGATTTGGAGAAAAAGCAACTCCGAGAATAACCAGGAAGATCATTCCCCCGCAGACCGCCTGACTGGATTCTTTGATTGATCCCATTAGGATCACGTAAAGGGAAAACTTCACTCAGATCGCCGGATCATAAGGCTGCTTGAGACATTCCGCCCTAAATTGGCGTGATTAGTCTCCGGAAGTGCCCCATTCGCTGCAGTTGTCACAAGGTGCCCGCTATTCGCAAACTGTTTAATTTTTACAGTTTTTGTTTCCGAATCTGAACGCGGTATGCTAACTTGAGCGCAGAATAGGTTGATTCGGTTGAATGGGTAGTCAATGGTGAGGCTGAGTACTATCCGTCAGAAGAGGGTTTTCCCTCATGCGAATCCATAGAAAACAAGAATCTGGCTGGGTGTCCAGGTGCTTAAATTGGTGTTATTCGTTTCAGAACTTTGGGAGGAGTTACAGAGCATGCGTTTGATTCTTTCATTGGCACTTGCTGTTTCTATGACAGCATCTGCTCAGGCGGGTGGTTGCTTCGGCAAAAAGGCCAGCCGTTGTTGTTCAGCACCTTGTGCTACAAGCTGCAGCCCATGTGGCGCCAGCGACTGTGGTTCAAGCTGCGGTGATTCCGGTTGCGGCGCTCCAGCAGCGTGCGGAACATGGGAAGAGGTTCAGAAGACTGTTCTGGTTCCAACCACTGTTACCGAAACCCGCAAGGTTACGGTCATGGTTCCTGTAACTCAGGAACACGTCGGCACTCGCAACGTCTGCAAGACAGAGTGGGTCGACGAAATTCAAAAGTACACAGTGTTGGTTCCAGAAACTGTTGAACACACTGGCACTCGCAACGTCTGCAAGACAGAAGTTGTTGACCAGGTTCAGAAGTACACCGTGATGGTTCCAGAGACTGTTGAACACACTGGCACTCGCAACGTCTGCAAGACAGAAGTTGTTGAGCAGGTTCAGAAGTACACAGTTCTGGTTCCAGAAACTGTTGAACACACTGCAACACGCAATGTCTGCAAGACAGAGTGGGTTGAAGAAGTTCAGAAGTACACCGTTCTGGTTCCTGAAACTGTTCAGCATTCCGGCACTCGCACTGTCTGCAAGACAGTTCCAGTCCAGAAGACTCGCAAGGTTTGCCAGGACCAGGGTCACTGGGAAGAGAAGGCTGTTGAGTCAGGCTGCAGCAGCTGTGGTTCAGCCCCAGCTTGCGGCGGATGCGCTTCAGCTCCTGCTTGTGGCGGTTGTGCTCAGGCTTCAAGCTGCTGCGGTGCAGTTGCTTCTGCCTGTGGGGGTTGCGGCGTAGCCAGCGCTTGTGGCGCTGTTGCTTCAAGCTGCGGCGGTTGCACAAAGACCGTTAAGGTTTGGGTTGCTAACGTCGTTGAAACAGAAGTTGCGTACACCTGCTACGAACAGCAGAAGGTTGAAGAGCCTTATACGTACACAACGACTGTCTGCAAGCCAGTTGAAAAAGAGCGAACTGTAAAGGTTTGCAAGCACGTTACAGTTCCAGAAGAGTACAAGTACACAACAACTGTCTGTAAGTCAGTTGAAAAAGAACGAACTGTAAAGGTCTGCAAGCAGATCACAGTTCCAGAAGAGTACAAGTACACAACAACTGTCTGCAAGCCAGTTGAACAGGAACGCACTGTAAAGGTCTGCAAGCAGGTCACAGTTCCAGAAGAGTACAAGTACACAACAACTGTCTGTAAGCCAGTTGAAAAAGAGCGAACTGTAAAGGTGTGCAAGCACGTTACCGTTCCAGAAGAGTACAAGTACACGACAACCGTGTGCCAGCCACAGGAAAAGGAAGTCCAAGTGCAGGTTTGCAAGATGGTTGAGCAGGTTGTAACCCAGAAGGTTTACCACCCAGCAGCTCCAGCTTGCAGCAGCTGTGCTCCAGCACCAGCTTGCGGCGGTTGCGCGACAGCAGCTCCAGCTTGTGGTTCTTGCCACTAGTTGACGAGCACTTTTGACGGCTTGTCCGTTGAAAGGTTTGCTTAAACAACATACACACCCCGGGAGACTACTTCCTGGGTGTGTTTTTTTTTTGCGCAAAGGGAATTGCAGATCAGTCTCGAACCCATTAACGATGAGCTTGTCATCATCCAGAGGAATCCTCATTCGGGTTCCGGGACTGGCCGTGCTCAGCTGATCATTCTCTCTCGCACTCTGCGTGATGCCGGGTTTCGAGTTCGGATGTTTTCTGATCGCAAAAAGCTGGATGGTTATTTGACGACCCGGCCAGCCTCGCGCACTCTGCGATGCATCGTTGCGGCCGGCGGTGATGGGACTGTGGCTGACCTCGTGAATCGACATCCCGGAGTTCCCATCGCGGTCCTGCCACTTGGGACAGAGAATCTCCTGGCCAGATATCTGAGCCTGCATCGTTGCGGTCGCAGGCTGGCTCAGACGATTCAACGCGGGAAAGTTCGACTCTTCGACTCCGCAATCGTCAATGGTCGACGAGCACTCCTGATGGTGAGTGTTGGAGTGGACGCAGAAATCGTTGACGCTGTGCATAACCTTCGGTCGGGGAATATCCATCGCCTCAGTTATGCTGGTCCGGTGCTTCGCGCACTGTTGAAGAATCGGCCGACAACCTATCGAGTTGTTTCCTCTGATGGCTCACATGATATTTGCGGGTGTCACATTATCGTGACGAATGTTCCGCGGTACGGTTTCGACATTCCGTTTGCTCCCGAGGCTCTTCCGGACGACGGAGTCCTTGACGTTCGCGTCTTTCACGGGACGACTCGCTGGCAGGTTTTTTGTCATGCTGCCAAACTCCGTCTGGGGTTGCCAATGGGCCCGAAGGAGTTCACTCGCTTCTCGGCTTCGGCCGTGAGGATTGAATGTCTTGACGGAACAAGGCCTCGCATGTCACAGTGCGACGGCGACCCCGGCCCGGAATTGCCCTTGCAGATTGAGACGGATCCTCATTCCCTGACACTGATTGTCCCATGAAACTTCGCCGGATCAGATATCTGCTTGAGTACACGGTCTTTCTGACGCTGCTCTTTATTGTGCGATGCCTTCCAGTCCGCGCGACAGTGGCGATGGCCAATGGTCTGGCGTGGTTTATCCATACAGTTCTGCCGAAAAAGTTGACTCGCTATCACGTCGCCCGAGAGAACCTCGCCATTGCGTTCGGAGAATCCGTCAGTGACGCTGAGGCCGACCGAATCATTCTTGGCATGTGGCGGCATTTGTTTCGGATGGTCTGCGAAATGATCCAGCTGCCTCGCCGATTTCGTCTGCGTTCCTGCGCCGATGTGCTTGATTTTGAGCGACGTGATGACTGCGTGAAAGCATTATGTTCAGGTCGTCCCGTGCTGTTTCTGGGCGGACACTTCGGGAACTGGGAGATTTCCGTCAACACATTCGGGCACTTTGGATTCCCCATGGGTGTTGTCGCGCGACCGCTGGACAATCCCTATCTGCATGAATGGTTCAAGGCGTTCCGTGAGTCGACAGGCAACTCACTGATTTCCAAACAGGGAGCTGGCTCCGAGCTTTCAGAGATCATGGAGAAGAACGGCATGGCTTCACTGCTGTGCGATCAGGACGCGGGCGTTTCAGGTTTATTTGTCGACTTCTTTGGCCGACCTGCGTCCACGTTCAAATCAATCGCCTTGCTGGCATTGCAGTACAATGCGCTAATCGTTGTCGGCGGAGCCTGGAGACTACCCGATGCGGCGAGCCGAGATTCTCACTGGGTTCGTTTTTGCCTCACGACCCAGGACATTATCGACCCGGCCGATTATCAGGGAGGGAATGGAATCAACGAGCTGACTCAGCGATTCACCTCGGCGCTGGAGGCTTTGATTCGAAAAGCTCCGGAGCAGTACTTCTGGGTTCATCGTCGCTGGAAGACTTCGCCGGACGCCCGCCGCAAACGTCGGACTGCAGCGGCGTAGGCCATCTTCATCGCTGCGGATTGAGCCTGATTTGTCCGTCCTTTTTCTGCGGTGATGCCATGGCCGTCTGTGGATATTTTCCGGCAATATGAACCCCCTTGACGCCGTAGCGCGATGGCATCAAGATTCGCGACTATGTGATAAACAGTGGAGCAGGGGCAGTTTTGTTCCTGCGAGGTTTGATACGTTTACCAATTGAAGACAAGGCTGACCAAATGAGCGGACCGATTGTTCGGACCGGGACGACACCTGCATTCTGGAAAAACTGGGAGCAGGCGTTCGGCGGGAAGAAAACTGAAGGAAGTGCGAAGAAGAAGGCCAGTGGTGGCGCAAAGAAGCCGGTTGTCGCAGCAAAGAAAGCTGCCAAGAAGGCCGGTAAGAAGGCTGCAGCGAAGAAGAAAAAGTGAGTCCGTTGAATTCTGCTGAAGATTCAACATTGCGACCACAGGCCGAGCGTTCTCGTGTTGGCCTGTGGTCGACTTTGTTTATTGCCGGTTTGTTTTCTGCTGTTTCAATGCTCAGCAGTGCTGTGCCGGGCGTGAACGAACCTCACTATCTGGCCAAAGCCCGAGCGTTTGTTGACCCGGCGTGGTGTTCACGCGATTTTTTTCTGACTTCAGACAACGCGCATTATTGTTTTTTCTGGCTCGTGGGCCACGCGACTCAATGGTTGTCGTTTGATCAGATCGCAGTGGCCGGAAGAATCTTCTCTGCTTTGCTGCTGGCCCTCGGCTGGACTCTGCTGGGTCGTGCGGTGCATTTGCAGTCGCTCTTCTGCATCCTCAGCGCCGCGATCTTTGCCTTCTTGAGCCTTCTCGGGAGTTTCTCGGGAGAGTGGCTGCTGGGGGGATTTGAATCCAAAGTCCCGGCGTGGGGATTGTGTTTGATTGCGGTCAGCCTTTGGATTTGTGGCCGGGGTTCCGTGCGAACTATGCTTCTCGCGGGAGTCATCTGCGGACTGGGATGTTCGCTGCATCCGGTTGTGGGTGGCTGGGTTGCTGCCTGTGTCTGTATGGCGTCCGCATTGTGTATGGTGTCGGACTGGCTTTCGAAACCTCCGCGTGGCAGCGTTGAGAATTCGCGGATCTCGTTGGCTGGGCTTGTCACGTTTTCAGCTCAGACAATTCTCTTCGCATTGCCCGGGCTGATTCCCGCTCTGTCGCTTGTGTTGGATAAGAGTCTTCCTCAAAAAGATCGTGAACTTGCGTCGTTTTATCAGGTCTTCTGGAGATTAAAGCATCATCTGGATCCGACTGAGATTCCAGGATCTCAATGGCTTTACCTATTTCTGGTGGGCAGCGGACTGCTGGTTGGAGTTGCAGGTCTGAGACGCTGCAACCGTGAAACATCAAGTCCGGATGGTCTGCGGCGGATGCTGGTCTTCTTCGGTATGTCAGCGCTCATTGCTTTGGCGGGAGTTATTATTGGCTGGCACACCGTGCGCGCACAGGAACTGGTCGGCTGGGAATGGAGAGCCTCATTGCTGAAGTTTTACCCGTTCCGTTGTTTCGACGCACTGCTTCCGATCACGACCGCACTGGTCTTCGGACGCCTGGTGCAGGCCTTCAGTTCGACATCGGCATCTCAGCCCGCGATCAACTCGGGATCCTTCGCAGGCAGACTGTTGAGCAATCCGGCGTTGCGGAAGAGTGCCTTCGGTGTGATTCTGCTTCTTCCATTGTGGCAGTCCTGGCACAGCCGAGAAACAGCGCCGGCGGGGTATACTGTGGATCAATTTACGGACTGGCAAAAAGCCTGCGACTGGCTGCGGGAGAAGACGCCGAAGGACGCTCTTGTCCTGACGCCACGGGAATCATCAGCCTTCAAATGGTTTGCTGAGCGGGCCGAGTATGTCTGCTACAAGGATTGCCCTCAGGATGCTGCTGGGATTTTGACGTGGAATCAACGCCTGTGGCTGCTGCACGACTGGACTCTGCAGAGTTCGTCTGATGAACTGTACGACAACCGTGATCTGCAGATTCTGCGAGACAGGACTGACTGCGATTTCATCGTGACCAGAATTCTGGGGCCGTTCGAGATCGAGCCGCTCTGGGAAGGGCAGTACTGGCGAATCTATGCAGTCCCGTCGAAAGAGTAACACCGCGACCGTTGCCGCTTGAAGCGTGCCATTTGCTGTGAGAACTGGAGGAGATCACCCCGGAGGGCACTTCAGGTCATGATGAACGATTCTGAGAGCGGCGATTCACTTTGCTGATCAGCGACGCGCTCTGCCGCACTCAGGCCGGTCGGTTGAAGAATTTCGCAGGCGGCTCGTTTTGTTGATTGAATTCGATCCGGACCAATCGCGATTTTGAAAACGTGAATCCGACCATTAAACTGCCGTGCTTCTGCAACCGCAGGGACTCGACGCCGACTTGCCTGTTTCAAGTGATCATCAATCCATGCAAAAGATCGCTCACACGCTATGCATCCTGTTCGTCTCCGTGGGCCTGTTTGCCACCGATCCGCTCACAGCGGATGATCGTCACGTCGCTGACTCGTCGTTCCGCGTTGTCGGCTATTTGCCGGATTATCGTGTGGCGACCTACGACCTGGGAGCCGCCACAGGCCTGACTGACTTGATCGTGTTCTCTGCTGAACCCGCGATCGACGGACAGTTGAACACAGGGCGGTTACAGAATTGTCCCTGGCCAACATTGCTGGCGTTCAAGACAAAGCATCGCGTCAGATTGTTGTTGACGATTGGCGGTTGGGAGCGGTCGACTCATTTCGCCGCCGTTGCCTCATCGCAGGAGCTACGCGCAAAGTTTGTCGCCGCCGTGGTTGAATTTTGTCTGGGCAAACGGCTTGATGGCGTGGATCTTGACTGGGAACATCCGGAAGGAGGGCAACAGGAACAAGGCTATGCGTTGCTCCTGAATGACCTCCGCAAATCGTTTGACACTCATGGCTTGCTGCTCAGCGTGACGATGGCCGCCTGGCAGAAGCTCACACCCGAGGCGATTGCGGCCGTGCATTATGTTCAGGTTATGGCCTATGACCATGATCAGCGACATTCCACTTTTGATGCTGCAAAGAAAGACGTTGATCAGTTGCGGGACATGAAGATCCCGGCGGAAAAAATTATTCTGGGATTACCGTTTTATGGTCGAGATCTGAAAAGTCGCGACGCCATGACCTATGCTGAGATTCAAAAGCAACATAAGCCGAAGTCTGATCAGGATGAGATTGAGGGAATGTATTTCAATGGCCCTGAAACTATTCTCCGAAAGACTCAACACGCTATTCACAGTGGCCTTGGTGGTGTGATGGTTTGGGAGCTCGGGCAGGACGCCCCTGGCGACGCGTCTCTGCTCAAGGTGATCCAGCAGGCGGTGGATTGAGGGCGTAGTCACGGATGCTTGTCGAGGTTGGCGATTTCTGCCGGACAGGATTCTCGAAATGTCGCCCGGCGAATAGTGGTGCTGGCACATGTTGCATGGCGGTATGGGGCACCTTTTCGTTTGCAACCTGTCGTGTCGTGAGTAGGTCTCATGCTCAAGTGGGCTGAAGCCCACGCTACGATTGATTCTCTGTCACGTGGGCTGAAGCCCACACTACGATTGATTTTCCGTAGCGTGGGCTTCGGCCCACACAGTCGCGGCAAGCCGCGAAATCCTCCCCTGCAAGGAGGATCTACGAATTCGGCGACTGCACCCGTGGTTTGAGATATCTACTCGGTTGCTAACTTGCGGATTGCAGCCTCGATATCGTGCACTGAAGGCACCACTGCGGCTTCGAGCGATGGGCTGTAAGGCGTTGGTGCGAAGGCTCCGTTGAGCCGTTTGATGGGGGCGTCCAGATCATTGAAGGCCAAATCACTGACCTGAGCGGCGACTTCTGCGCCGAAGCCGAATGCTGCTGGAGTCTCTTCAACGATCAACAATCGGCCGGTCCTGGCGACCGATCGGCAAATCGTTTCTGTATCCAGCGGTGAAACAGTTCGAGGATCAATCAATTCCACGGAGATCCCCGACTGCTGCAGACTTTCACACAGAGACAACGTCAGCGGCACCATACGAGCCAGCGCCACAACGGTGATGTCACTGCCTTCGCGAACCAAGGCTGCTTTGCCAAACTCAATCTCATAGTCATGTTCGGGCACGTGACATTTCATGGTCAGAATCTCGCGATGCTCCAAAAACATCACGGGGTCGTCGCAACGCAGAGCTCTCAGCATCAAGCCTTTTGCATCGTAGGCATTCGACGGCACGACAACTCGCAAACCCGGCACCTGCCCATACAAAGCGTGATAACTTCCGGAATGATGAGTGGCCGCCGAGTGGCCAATCCCGATACAGCCGCGCATTAACACGGGCATCTTCAATCGCCCGCTGGACATATACTGCATCTTGGCGATCTGATTGATGATCTCACCGACAGAATCCAGAATAAAGTCGGCAAACATAAAGTCGATCACCGGGCGAGTTCCTGTCATCGCGGCACCGCCAGCCAGCCCGACAAATCCTCGTTCGCAAATCGGCGTGTCGCACAAGCGTTCCGGCCCGTGCAGATCGTAAAGTCCGGGCGTCGTGCGAAAATTCCCGCCACGTTTTCCGATACCTTCACCCATTACAAAAATGCTGTCGTTGCGAGACATCTCACCGGCCAACGCTTCGACGGTGGCCTGAGTAAACGTGATCTCGCGGGGCTGGCTGACCGCAGCGACAGCCGTGCGAAACTCCGGGGCCGACGTACGAAATGATGACTCGGCGTATACATGACTCGTCGCGGTGCTTCCTTCCGGAACAGGACTCTGCTCCGCAAACTCTTTCGCCGCACGGACAAGTTCCAGAATCTCCGCGTCGATCTTATCAAACTCCGACAGCAGCTCTTTCGGAGCGTTTGCACGCAGTCGTGTGATCGGACATTTCAACCTCCACGCTTCGACTTCTTCGCGCGTGCGATAAGTGAAGTCGCCCATTCCTTCCGCGTGGGCTCGAGTTCGATAGGTGCGACATTCGATCAGTGTCGGCCCCTGCCCCGCGCGAGCCCTTTCGACGGCTTCTCCGGCGACTCGATGAATCTCAAGCACATCGTTGCCATCGAGTTCATGCCCGACAATTCCGTAACCGGCGGCATGAGCCGCGACGGACGATGATCCGCTGGAATAGGAAAAAGGGACTTCGGTTGCGTATTGATTGTTTTCGCAAATGAACAATGTTGGCAGCTTCCAAATACTCGCCATGTTCAGCGCTTCGTGGAATGCTCCGTTGTTGGCTGCTCCATCGCCGAAGAACGCGGCTGCGACCGTGCGGTTCTTCAGAATTTTTGAACTATATCCACCACCACAGGCCTGAAGCATGCATGGTCCCACGATGCCACTCGTTCCCATCATGCCGATTTCAGGCGAGAAGAGATGCATGGAGCCGCCTCGACCCCGCGAGCATCCGGTTGAGCGACCGAAGAGCTCCGCCATTAACTCACGGGGAGCCATGCCTTTGGCCAGAGCATGCCCATGGCCTCGATGAGTACTGAAGACAGAATCGTTTGCGTTGAGATGAGCACAAACCGCCGTGGCGATGGCTTCCTGTCCGACATAAGTATGACAGGCCCCATGAATCAGTCCTCGCTGATGACATCGCGCCAGTTCTTCTTCGGTCTGGCGAATAATCTGCATCGTGCGATAAAGCGAAACGATCTGTGCGTTGGTCATGATTTTTCAATACGGCCGGTGGCAGGAAACCAGGGACGGTTTTTCGAGCGTGACGTCTCTGAATACAGGTGGAGTCGCGGAAGCGTAACGTGCCACATGTCATCCGAGCAAGCGGGGGCAAATCGGCGTGGAAGCCCGGACCGGGTCTGAATTCGGTTCGCCCATTTCGGCGACCGGGATTCTGTCGTGAGGATTGGACTCGACGGAGGCACTGCTCAGTTTTGCACGCGACCTCGGCGCCAACTCAAGTATTAGCTTTTCACCGTCTTGTTTCGTGGAGACGGTTCTTCAGGGCGGCTGGTCGGGTCAATGGAGCGACCGCCTGGCCGGTTTAAGAGTGCCCAAGACAGCCAATCCATCGCGGAATATTGTGTACTGGCGTATACTTCGCTATTCTCGGCTCGGATGGGATTCTTGGGAAATCCCTGGAACTGTTCGCCAAACGGCGACGTCTGACAGCAAAATACCCGCGCGCAGTCCGCGTCTTAATTAGTGTATTTCCCGCCCGAACTCGTCCCGCCGAATGCTTTCCATGCCCGAATTTACTATCCAAACGCCTGAATCACCTGATCCACGAGAGCTATTCGAGCTTTTGTCACGGCAGTGTGACGGGGATTTGGGACCGGCAGAATCTCAGCGTCTTGCGTCTCTTGAGTGTTCGGACCGCGACGCGGCAAAAAAATATCGTCAACAGGCAGCGGCTGTTAGCAGCATCCTGAAGAACCTGCCAGTTCGCTCGGTAGAAAGATTACTTTTCGAAGCGCCGGTTATCATGGGGCCGCAGGCGACCCCGGTCACAGATCCATTCATTGTTCCGCGGCGAAGTGGTGCTCAGCGAATTGTGGTCGGTGCGGTGACGTCATTGCTGTGTGCAGGGTTATTGCTGGCCTTGAATCAACGGCCGGACACCGCCGGTTCGCCCATGCTGGCCAAAGCTGACAGTCGACAAGGGACGATCGAAGCTCGTGCCGGAGGTAATTTCTCTGTCGCTGGCGGTGCGATGATGCGCGGCGTTCAGATGTCTGATGCGACTCGCATGCAAATGGAAAACCATGTCTCGCCTGATGCGTTGCTGGGAGCACCGGCGATCGTCAATGACGAGGCTGCAGGCGGCCATGTTACCGATGATGCCTCGGCGTCGGACATTCAGCCACTGATTCAGTCAGATGACTGGAATGTGTTGGTGGTGAAGATCGACGGGAAGGACCGAGATCTGGCGATGGATCAGATTCAGTCGATCGTGCAGAAGGCCGGGTTGCAGTTGAAAGGTTCAACGGGGGCGGACGAATCCCGATGGCTGGGAGTTGTGTTGACATCCAATGTGGCGGGTCGCGAGGATGTCGTGAATGCGATGGAAAGTGTCGGGGCATCGAATGGCTACGTGACAGAAACGCCAGCGGCTGATTCTCAGGAGGCGATGTTTATCGCTGCAGCTCGTGAATCACTCAAGCATCCAACTCGATCGGAATTGCATCACGGAAAAGTCTTTGTCGTGCTGCCATCGTCGCCGTCTATCAGGGGTGAAAAAGAGATCGCCACCGCTAACGATGTAGTTGCGGCTGGCAATCCGAGTGAGGCGGGCTCGAGGTCTGTTGGTGACTCGTCTGTCGTTGCCAAAGGTTCGGCCGCAAAGTCGGCTGTGATTTCCGCAAAGGCGACTCCGGCTGTGACGCTCGTAGTATTTGAGTTCTCCGACGGAGAGAAATCCGGGCCAAACAGTTCGGGGCAGCAGATCTGAGGCATTGCGAGAATGATTGCCGCATGAGACAATCCGGAGAGAGGCATCGCTGAGCTTTTCGATCGCTTAGCTCGTCTCGACTGTCTTCCCACCTCATGTTCGAGCCCACCTCAGAGCCCTTCTGATCTCGAACCGGTTATCATCGCGGGGCCACTATGAAACACCACGAGACCTTTCTCAGTTTTTCGCGTCGACAGGTTTTGGCCGCCGGAAGTGCGAGTGCGCTGGCGGTTTCATTGAGCCAGTCCGGTGTGGCATCTGACATCATCCGCGGCAAAGCCGAGCATGTGATTTCGATCTGGCTTGGCGGAGGCATGGGAGCTGGTGACACCTTTGATCCGAAGACCAAGGGTGACCCCGCCAAAAAGCAGGCAGGTTCTTATTACGACAGCATTGAGACGGCAGTATCCGGCGTTCGCGTCTGTGAGCACTTGAAGCAGGTTGCCAGCTTGATGGATCGTGTGACGGCTGTGCGGACAGTCAATCATAACGTGATCGATGAACACGCCGCCGCAACAAATCGGATGCATACAGGTCGAGCTGTCAGTGGCACTGTTGTGTACCCTTCGCTCGGCTCTTTGGTCGCTCATGAACGAGGAGCCGCCGTTGACGGTGCTCCGCCCTACGTTGTCATCGGCTATCCCAATATTACTCGCGGGCCGGGCTTCCTGGGAACTCGGGACAGTTATCTGTATCTGACCGATACCAGTCGCGGTCCTGCGGGGCTCTCAAGGCCTGATGGGATTTCCGTTGCTCGCCAATCGCGCCGCCAGGGATTCTTGGACGAGTTGCGAAAGAGTCAGGTGGAAGTCAGCGATCAACAACTGCAGGATTATGATGCAGCGATCGAACAAAGTCTTCGTTTGAGCGGTCCGGACTTTATGCAGAGCTTTCAGCTCGACAACGAACCCGCCGACCTTCGCGCTTCGTATGGTGGTGAGTTTGGGCAGCGTTGCTTGCTGGCTCGTCGATTGATTGAGCGTGGGGTGAGATTTATTGAAGTCTCACATAACCTTAATTTTCTTAACGGTGCGGGCTGGGACGTTCACAATGAAGGAATCCTGCGTCAGCATGCTTTGATTCAGGAACTCGACACGGCCATTGCGGGGCTGATCAGAGATCTTGAGTCCAAACAGATGCTGGAGAAAACGTTGATTGTGGTCACCACGGAATTCGGCCGCCCGCCAGAGTTTGACAGCGGTGGCGGTCGTGGTCACCAGGGCACCGCGTTTACCTGCGTGCTCGCTGGTGGGGGGCTCAAGCATTGCGGAGCTTATGGTGAAACGGACGAGATGGGCAAGAAGATTGTCGCCAATCCGGTTGGCGTGCCTGACTTCTTTGCCACGGTTCACGCGGCTCTGGGGATCGACTATTCGAAGAACCTTTACGACGGCGATCGCCCTGTTCCAATCACCGACATGGGACAACCTATTGCCTCGCTGTTTGGATAATGCATGACTGCCCGTATTCCGGCCTACTTTGAGCGGATCGTTGCGTCGTATCATGGCGGAAACAAGAACCGATGCGCTCACCTTGGGCATTGGGATTTGGAGTGTTCTCGTTCGGGGTCTGCGATTTCGATAGCTCCTAACCCGGGACCCGCAGATTCGCCCGCCCCGGTGTCGCCGAAGTTGTATTCAGCCAGCGAATTTCAGGCGGCTCAGCAGCGTCTTGACGATCAGATGATTCGCCTGGCTCAACTGGGGCCTGGTCAGTCAGTCCTTGACGTCGGTTGCGGTCTGGGTGGCCTGATTGAGCGAATTAATGAGCATTGGTCAGGGGTGGAACTGACGGGGTTGAATGTTGATCCCGAGCAACTTGAGATCTGCCACCGCATTCGTCCTCAGCCTGGTAACTCTTTGCGTTGGCTGGAAGGTGATGCCTGTGAATTGCCCTTTGAGGACCAGATTTTCGACTGCGTGTTTTGTGTGGAAGCGATGTTTCACTTTCCGTCGCGGCGGAAGTTTTTGATGGAAGTCCTTCGGGTTCTGAAGCCGGAAGGACGACTCGTGGCGTCCGACATTGTTCTGTTAAGCATGCCACGCCTCGAAAGTTTTCCTCGATTCGCGGTGGCCGCAATCCTGAACGACGGTTACGGTCCGTGGCCGGATCCCTGGTGCGATCATGGGGCCATGTCTTCACTTTGCGAAGAGTTGGGTTTTCGTGAGTCGACTCTGATCGATGCCACTGTCAACACGTTGCCGACTTATGATTTTATCGTGCCAGCTCGATTTCATGATGATCACGATCCCGGTGATCCGGCAACGCGCGCGGCTTTGATGCTCCGCTGGTTGCATAAGAATTCTGGACTCAGGTACGAGTACTTCTCTGCGGTGAAGAGTCGCTGAGTTGAAGAGGGGCCGACCAAACATCAGCCGTGACTCACCTCAATGACCTGTTGATCAAACTCCGGATTCGCGGGAGATGCGGAAAGACTTTCGGCCGCAACAGCTTCGCGCGGGAGGTGAGACGATGATTCGAGGAAACGGAGCTGCTGCAGCGGCTCGCTGTCCTGTCATGTTGGCCACAGGATCCCGAATGCAATTCCTGTGATGAGACCGTAAACAATACCTCCGGCGACATCAATCATGGTGGAACGAGAATCGAGTCCGAACCAAATTGCATTGGGCACGCCGCCAAAAGCGTAGGCCAGGATTCCGGCGGTTCCTGTGACTTGAAAGACTCTGAGGAAACCATCGCCAGGATCCAGAGCCAGGGTTCCGAGATAGGCGATGAAAACGCTGGTCACGAGGCAGAATGTCAGGGATTGAAGAAGAGTTCTCCCGATGTTCGGCTGCCTGCCCCGAATGTTGATTGTACCCCACGGGCCTGATTCGATCCTCTGCCGACGATCTTCTTCGGCTGTCACTGAACAGCTACTGTGAAGCCCCGGGAAAACATAAAGGCCGGGCCCGGTTCCGGACTTCTGCAGTTGCTCAATCGTTAACTCTTCTTCCGGCAGTGTCTTCTCGATACGCAGCCCATGCGTGCAGAGGGCTCGGACGACGCAGCTGGTCCCGAGAACGGCGAACGCCGAAACAGCGATGGGAATCCAGAGTCCGGCGAGTTCATTCATGCTCACGCTTCCATGTCTTGCCGGTGAAAAAGTTCGGAACCAAAAATTGTCTCACCTGATGTGCTCGTGGATTACTCCCGATTCCCATCACACAAGTGTGTCATCGCAGATCAGTGTGACAGCCGTTTGCGGTCGTTACCCACGCGACGAACATCGTATCTGTTTCTTTCGAACTGTTCACCTTGAGGAACGCTCTGCGGGAAAAGTTCTTCGCCGCAATGGAATGCCGGATTGTACTGGCGACATTTGGCCGCATGAGATGTGAGTTACCGCACCTTGGTCGCAAAAGTCGGTCACACAACCGATTCAACTCCTCAGTTGGTTCAGACCGGACGACCGGACTGGCCCGAATCTGCAGAGAATCCCGAATAAAATGGGGGCCAGCACGAACACAACCTAGATTTTCTGATCCATGTGACGCGTTTCTCCGTTTCCGCGGAAAACAACCCACGTTTCAGGCAGATGCAGGCCAGTTCCCCTGCCGTCTTGTTCGCTGATTTCTCGGAGTTTCCCTCTATGTCTTCTGGCAATTTGTCCTACCCCGGTCGTCGGCAAGTCCGACTTTCAGGGCCATCGCTGGCGGCCGTGCTGCTGCTGGCGATTGTCGGGTTGTCGGTGATCTGGACTGTGTACACCAGCTTTCGAATTGATGTCGGCAGTGGCGAAATGGCCATTCTGATTCGCAAGACGGGGCTCGACATCGCGAACGGTGATGAGATCGCTCCGACACCGGAACACAAAGGCATCCAGCGAGAAGTCCTTGCTGAAGGTCGCCACTTTTATAATCCGTACACATGGTCATGGCAGGTCCAGAAACAGATTGAGATTGCTCCCGGGGATATGGGAATTAAGGTCAGTCTGACTGGCGATGATCTGGGCTACGGCGACTTTCTCGCCAAGGTCAATGAAAAGGGCGAAGCCATCACCAAGGGAATCATGCCTGGGGTGCTCAATCCGGGGCGATACCCGATCAATCCTTATCTTTATGCCGTGGAGATTCAGAAGCCGGTTACGATCGCAGCGGGATTCAAAGGCGTCGTCACGAATCTGGCCGCCCCGCTGGCTGAAGACCCAAACGTGTTGATGGTGAAGCCGGGAGAGCGAGGCGTTCAGGAGTTGACTCTTGAAGCCGGTACTCATTATCTGAATCCGTATGTGACTCGCGTTGACCAGGTCGACTGTCGTAGCCAGCGTTTTAATCTTGGCGAAGAAGGCGACATGGGATTTCCGACGAAAGATGGCTTTTGGGTCAGCCTTGATGGCGTGATTGAATTCCGAGTCGTTCCAGAGAAGGCGGCGGAAGTCTACGTATTGTTTAACGATAGCAGAAACGGGCCGGAGATTGACAAGGAAATTGTGGAGACGGTCATCATGCCGAACGCTCGCAGTTTCTGTCGCCTGCAAGGTTCGAATTCGTCGGGACGAGATTTCATCCAGGGCACGACTCGCACGGCCTTTCAGGAATCGTTTGAGAAATCGATGAAGGAAGCCTGTCAGCCGCTGGGGATTGAAGTCATCCAGGCTCTTGTGACCAAGATTCGTCCTCCGCAGCAAATTGCAGATCCGGTCCGTCAGAGAGAAATTGCCAAACAACAGGAATTGCAGTACCAGCAGCAGGCGCTGCAGCAGGAGTCTGAACAGAAACTGGCCATGGAGAAAGCTCTGGTTGAACAAAAGCAGGCGTTGGTGAAGGCCGATCAGGACATCATCAAGATCACGACTCAGGCCAAGCAGGATCAGGAAGTGGCGATTACAAAAGCCAACGAAAAAGCGGCGGTCGCGCAATTGAAGTTAGATGCCACGATTGACGAAGCCGCTGCAATCGAAGCGAAAGGTAAAGCTGCAGCCGACGTGGTTCGGTTTAATAATGAAGCGGAAGCCGCGGGGTGGAAAAAGGCCGTCGAAGCCTTCCAGGGCGATGGTCAGGCGTATGCTCAGTACGTGATGTATCAGAAGCTGTCTGCTTCTTACCGCAAGATCATGGTGAACACGGCGGATAGCCCGATCATGAAGATCTTCGAATCATTCGCGGAATCTGCAGACGCTGCGAAAGCCGCGAATGCCAGACCGACATCAACGGTCACACCGGCCGCTGCTGCGAGCGGTGCGGAAGAATAGCGAAGCGTATTGATTCGCAGAACCGGTGAGTCTGATGACTATCGAGGCAACATCTGGAACGCTCATTCAACGCTCATCGTTAATGACGTAATCACGATCGCCAGCAAACAAAAACATTCCGCAGAGGTCCTCATTGGGCTTTCGCGATGACCAGATCAATCAACTATCAAAGGTCATACTGACATGAGTTCAGATACTTCAGGAAGAAAAGCCATTTCCCGAGCAGCTCTTGCTGTACCGGCGTTTCTTCTGCTGGTGCTCGGGTACGAAATGTTCGAGTGGACATTTAATCGAGTCTACGTGCCGGAAGGCTACAGTCTCGTCATGCGTTACAAAGGACCGCCATTGCCTTTCCTGCCTGGCAATCGTCCGCCGGCTTCACCGGGCCAGTTTGCGCAAGTGGATGAGAGTGGTCGGCCGTTGGAGATCGGAATACTTAAAGACATGCTTGGCCCCGGACGCCATTTCCGCTGGATCGGTTGGTGGGAAACTCGTCTTGTTCCTGACGTCGTTGTAAAGCCGGGTGAGGTCGCTGTCGTGACCTGCAAAATGGGGAACGATCTGACGGACGGGAAGTTCCTTGTTGAAGGTCACGTCAACGAGACCAAAGAAAAGGGTATTCTCCGACAGGTGCTGGCTCCGGGAAACTATCGGATCAATGACTATGCCTACGCTGTTGAAGTAATTACGGAGCAGGCCATTCCTAAAGGGACCCAGATCAAGCATTCCGGCTGGGTTTCCATTCCCACAGGCTATGTGGGCGTTGTCACGAATTTGAGCAAAGGAGAGTCGGAGGTTGCCAGGTCCGTGATTCAGGACAAAGTTCTGCAGCCGGGACTGTATCCCGTTAATCCACGCGAACAGGAGATTGACATCATCGGTGTTGGTTATTCAGAAAAGTCCATCAAGTCAAATCTTCTAAGTCGAGATGGCATCCCGGTACTTGATGAAAGCGGTGAACCCTCGGTCGCGGATGATGAGAGCGGCATCGCGTTTCCATCCAACGACGGGTTCAAGATCCATATGGATTTTACCGCAGTGTGGGGCATCATGCCGGATCAGGCCGCTAATGTGATCGCGACATTTGGGAATCTTGAAGCCGTGGAAACAAAAGTCGTCATTCCTCAGATTGAAAGTATCGGCCGCAACAAGGGTTCGTCAGTCGGGGCTGTGGATTTGCTGGTCGGGGAGACTCGCCAGAAGTTTCAGGAGGAAGTCTCTGCCGCGTTTCACAAGATTCTGGAGGAGAAGGAGCTGACTCTGCTGCACGGATTTGTACGGAACATTCACATTCCTCAGGAAGTTCGCAAACCGATTCAGGAGAAGTTTGTCGCCGATGAGCTGAAACTGACTCGAGAACAGGAACTGCTGACGGCACGCACCGAGGCGACTCTTCGCGAAGCCGAGAAGAAGGTAGACCTCGAGAAAGAACGAGTGACCGCCGAGACCACGAAGATGGTGGCTCAGGCGATCGCGGAAGGAAACAAGGAAGCCGAAGAGACTAAAGCGGAGACTCTGAAAAAGGTTGCCGCGATTGATCGTAAAACCGCCGAACTGGATGCTCAGGCCAGCGTCGCCTTGGGAAAAGCAACAGCCTCAAGCAAACAGCTGGAAGCCGAAGCCAAGTCAGAACTCTTCGGCCTGGCCGTGGGAGCCTTCGGAAGTGGTAGCGCTTACAATCAGTGGGTCTTCGCTTCGGGCTTGCCTGAAGATGTTGAACTCAACTTGTTCTACGCAGGCGAAGGAACTCTATGGACCGATCTGAAAGGCTTTTCAGATGTGATGCTGGGTAAGGATGCTAAAGAGTCAGCGAAACCGCCAACTCCGAAATCGAAACCATAGTTTCACGGTCATCCAGCTGACTTCAAATAAAGGGGGAACGAGCCGCAGAGGCTCCTTCCCCTTTTTTTATTACAGCATGGCGGTAGACAAGTCGTGGAACAGCGGAGAAAACGAAGCTGAGACAATCAACGATCGCAGGAACGCGTCTCAAGAAATCTTTAAACGGCGAGCAGACACGAATGGTGACAGAATGCGAACTAAGAAGGCTTAACAAAACATGTGCACGTAGCCGGATTCGTGAGAAGTCGGAGCAGCTTCTGAGCTCTCACGAGCTCAGCTACGGTTCTGTAGCCGGATTCGTGAGAAGTCGGAGCAGCTTCTGAGCTCTCACGAGCTCAGCTACGGTTTTGTAGCCGGATTCGTGAGAACTCGGAGTAGTTTCTGAGCTCTCACGAGCTCAGCTACGGTTCTGTAGCCGGATTCGTGGGAAGTCGGAGCAGTTTCTGAGCTCTCACGAGTTCAGCTACGGTTTTGTAGCCGGATTCGTGAGAATTCGGAGCAGTTCCTGAGCTCTCACGAGCTCAGCTACGGTGTTGTTACGGGTCCTAAGAAGCTGTCTTCGATTTTCGTTCCGTGTTTGGCAACAGGTTCGGTGAATGAACATGGAACACCGCTTCGTCCCCTGTGACTATTCGCGTGAATTCGCGTCCATTCGCGGTTCAATTCTTTGACGCCGTCGCCAGGCGTTGTCTCAGGAAGCTCGCAACGTGAAAAATCTCGTCGGCTAAGCATCGCCCCATCGCTGCATCAAAGTATGCGGCACGTGCAGATGATCGCAGATTCTGGCGACGACGAAATCAACCAGATCAGCGACAGTCTGAGGCTGATGATAAAAGCCCGGCATGGATGGCAACACGGTCGCTCCCGCCTGACTGACGCGGGTCATGTTTTCCAGCTGAATGACGCTCAGTGGAGTCTCACGAGGCACCAACACCAGCGGCCGACGTTCTTTCAGATGAACATCGGCAGCTCTGTGAATCAGGTTCGTCGAAGCACCCATGGCGATCGCAGACAGAGTTCCCATCGAACACGGACAAATGACCATTCCGGCCGTTAGAAACGACCCGCTCGCAATGCCCGCAGAATAATCCCCGATCCCGTGCACCTTTAGCATCCCCACCGAAGTATCAAGGGGCATTGCAGCTCGCGTTGCATCGAAGCCCCATTTCAAGGCGATGGGGCTCTGCTGAATCTTCTCGATAGCGGCTCGCCACGCAACTTCCCCCGCACTGACGGCGGGAAAATCACACTCCAGTTCTCGTCGCATCACCTGCCCTGCGGCTCCGCTGGTGACGAGATGAACGGTCTTGTTCGCTGCCAATAAAACCGAAATCAGCCGAACCGCATAGATTGACCCACTGGCCCCGGTGATGGCAACGACAACATCTTGAGAACTCATGAAATCAATATCCTGTGATCAAAGATCAAGGTCGTCCGCGAAACTCGCGTCTTCCATGATGATCCGATATCGCTCACTGGCATCTTTGCCGAGCAGTTGGTGAAAGGTCGAGTCCGCTTCCAGCTGACTCTCGATGTTCACTCGCAACAGCACTCTCGCTCGTGGGTCCAGAGTCGTGTCACGCAATTGAGCCGCGTTCATTTCTCCCAGACCTTTGAAACGCAGCACCGTCGCCGAACGATTCGCAGGTAGCGACGCGAGTAACTCTTCCTTCTCCGCGTCATGACGAGCGTAGTGGACCTCTTTGCCCACTTCGATACGGTACAACGGCGGTTGAGCAATGAACAGTTTTCCCTGGCGAATCAGCTCCGGCATGTGCCGGAAAAAGAACGTCAGCAACAGCGTGGAAATGTGGTATCCGTCGCTGTCGGCGTCCATCAGCAGAATAATCCGGGCATATCGCAGCTGATTAACATCAAAACTGTTGCCAACTCCGGCTCCCAGAGTTTCCACGATGTCTCGAATTTCGTTGCTGTCCATAATCTTGGACATCGACAACGCCTCGGTATTCAGGATTTTTCCTCGCAGCGGCAACACCGCCTGAGTCGCCGCTTTGCGTCCCATCACCGCTGTACCTCCGGCCGAATCGCCTTCGACGATGAACAGCTCCGACTGCAACGCATCTTTGGACTGACAGTCAACCAGCTTGCCCGGAAGATTGGTCTTGCGTCCGCCGACCGTCTTACGACGCACTTCCGAAACCGCTTCGCGACTGGCCTGACGAGCGCGAGCCGCCAGGACCATGCGGCCCAGAATCACATCTGCCAGAGACGGATTGTTGTTAAGCCAGTTTTCCAGAGCAGGCCGGACAACTCCATCGACGGCCGCAGCCGTTTCCGGATTATTCAGGCGTTCCTTGGTCTGGCCCTGAAACATCGGGTCGCCGATGAAGACGCTCAGAATGCATACGATACCTTCGCGAATATCGTCTGAGGTAATCGTGACTCCGCGAGGCTTGTAGTCGTGCACGTCCATGTAATTGCGGACCGCTTTGACCACACCGGCCTTGAAGCCGTTCTCGTGAGTTCCCCCGGCATGAGTTCTGATGCCGTTCACGTAACTGCGGATGTTTTCTTCGGTTGAGTCCGTCCAGCGCAGAACGACTTCGACTTTGGCATCTTTGTCGTCCTTCATTACAGCAAAGAGTTGCTCATGAGCTGGTTTCTTGCCGGTGTCTTTCGTGACTTTTTCGATGTAAGCCACGATGCCATCCGGATGATGGAGCTCGATGGTTTCTTTTTTCTGTTCATCATGGAAGACCAGCGTCAGGCCGCCATGAATGAAGGAAATGTCTTCCAGGTGCTGGCGGATCGTTTCTGCGTTGAAGATTGTGCGACGAAAGATCTCTTCATCGGGCCGAAAGAAGATCGTCGTGCCTCGTCCGCGAAACGGCTTTACTTTTTCGACCGGGCCCTTCGGCTTGCCTCGTCGAAAAGTCTGCTCCCATTCGAAACCATCGCGATGCACGGTCGCGATCATTTCTGAAGACAATGCGTTGACGACCGACGAACCGACACCGTGCAGACCACCGCTGCGAGCATAATTCTTGTCACTGAATTTTCCGCCGGCATGCAGCGTTGTCAGGATGACCTCCAGTGTCGACTTCTTCATCTTCGGATGTTTATCAACCGGGATGCCTCGCCCATTGTCCGAAACGGTGCATGAACTGCCATCTTTGTGCAGCGTCACCGTAATGCGATCACATTCGCCCGCCAGAAACTCGTCGACCGAATTGTCAACGATTTCCCACAGCAGATGGTGCAACCCACGCGAATCAACGCCTCCAATGTACATGGATGGACGGCGGCGAACGGGTTCCAGCCCTTCAAGGACTTCGATATCTTCGCCGGTATAGCTGGAGCTGGATTTGGTCACGGATGCCATCGTTTGCTTCCTGCAGATGTCAATTTTGCCAATTCGACCGCCCCAAAACCCGCGATTCAGTGTCGTCAGACATCGCGAACCGTTTTAGAACAGAACAGAGCATTTCCAAAGCTGTTTTCTTTGCGTAACCTCGCATTCCTCGCTGAAATTGGGAGGATTGGAAGAGTTGCGAAAACATGAGTGGCGGAGTTTAGCGGCAACCTGGCTTCTCGCACAGGCTTCCATTTCGAGATCTTTTCGTGTGGGTCCGGCGGGAAATTCTGTATCTCACGCCTGCCGCGCCGCGATTTGCCGTTCAGGCCGATGTTCCAATATTCGCGAATGCGCCCTGAGAAAACTCAGTGAATCGTTGCCTGACATTCGTGGGCTCATCTGGTAGATTCTGGTGCATCGTCAGATCATCATCTCTCGCGTCATTGATCGCGACAGTACAGGGACTTGCCTGATCACGAATCAGTTTTCGCGGGAGAATTGAGGGAGCAGTCGAGCAGGCAATACACGAGGACGCATTCGACTCCCATGTCTATTCGGAACTCAACGCCGGAGGTCGTGAACGATGCTGCGGATGCGGTGAATCGTCTTCTCCTTTCGCAACGCAACGAGCAGGGTTGGTGGACAGGTCGCTTGTCCACGTCGGCATTGTCCACCGCGACGGCCGTGATGGCTTTGCACAAGGCCGCTGAGGCAACCGACAACGAAGATGAGCAGCTTCGCTGGAGGTCCCTGATGCAGCGTGGCCTGCAATGGCTGGCCGACCATCAGAATGCAGACGGTGGCTGGGGCGATACTGTTCTCAGTGTCAGCAATATTTCGACCAGCATGTTGTGTCATGCAGTTTTTCGAGCCACTGCGGAAGTCATTGGGCAGCGATCAATGTCTGATGAGACGCGGGCAACATGGCGGCAAGTCACAGAATCTTCGGGCCGGCACATTATCGAGGTGGGTGGCGTTCCGGCGGTAATTCGGCGTTACGGAAAGGACCATACGTTTTCTGTTCCTATTCTCACACACTGCGCGTTGGCGGGGATCGTGGAGTGGAAGGACGTGATTCCTCTGCCATTCGAACTCTCCTGTGTTCCGCATCAGCTCTACGCGGCGGTGAGAATGCCGGTGGTCAGCTATGCCTTACCGGCGTTGATTGCGATAGGTCAGGTCATCTTCAAGCATCAGGGACATTGGAACCCCCTTGTCCGCATGATCCGCCGCGCGGCGATCAAGCCGTCCTTGAAAGTGCTCGAATCGATTCAGCCGACGAACGGCGGTTTCCTTGAGGCGACTCCGCTGACCAGTTTTGTCTGCATGAGTCTGCTCGGATGCGGCCTGTTTGATCATCCGGTGACACAACGATGCCTGCAGTTCATCGAAGCTTCCGTTGTTGAAGACGGCAGCTGGCCAATTGATACAAATCTGACCACGTGGGTGACAACGCTCAGCGTAAATGCCCTCGGCGCGAAGAATCTCGGCGAGCGGCAGGGCGTCAGCCCTCCGAGCCCTCCTTTCCTCAGATCTGCCTCCAACGGCGTTTTGCAACGAGAACCCATCCGCGACTGGCTTCTTAACCAACAGTACCGCACGGTTCATCCTTACACCCACGCTGCGCCCGGTGGCTGGTCGTGGACCGATCTGCCGGGGGGTGTTCCTGATGCCGATGATACCCCGGGCGCGATGCTGGCGGTGATGAATCTTCGCTCACCAGAAGAACCCTTTTCTCCGGAAGAGATTTCCTCTCTTCGCGCGGCGGCGATTTGGTTGCTTGATCTGCAGAACCGTGATGGAGGCTGGCCGACATTTTGTCGAGGTTGGGGGACTCTGCCATTTGATCGCAGCTCCTGCGATTTGACGGCGCACGCGCTGCGAGCATTCTACCTGTGGCTCAAGCGAGTTCCGGAGATTGATCCTAAGCTGCGAGCGAGGACTGAGAAATCGATGCAGCGAGGAATTCAGTATCTCGAAAACGTCCAGCGATCCGACGGGACCTGGCTGCCGCTCTGGTTTGGCCATCAGTTTAATGAGGATGACGAAAACCCTCTGTATGGGACATCGCGAGTCGTTCGCGCGCTGGGAACGATTGGGAAGGATTCGTCGGACTGTTGTCGCCGGGCTGTTCGTTGGTTGCTGGAGAATCAGAACGATGACGGAGGCTGGTCAGCTCGTCGCGGTCTGGAAAGCTCTGTTGAAGAAACGGGTCTGGCGTTGGACAGTCTTGTCGACTTCCCGGAAGCACGGTTGGCGACCGACAAAGCGGCTCAATGGCTCGCAATGAGGGTGAATGAAGGCACAGTGGATCGGCCAAGTCCGATTGGATTCTATTTTGCTCGACTCTGGTATTTTGAGGATCTTTACCCAATCATATTTGCAGCAGCGGGGTTAAACCGCTGGCGGAACATGCAGGGGTGATTTCGCAGCCAATTCGCGCGTAGTGCTGGCTTCAGCCAGCGTTTGAATGAAATTTCCAAATCAAAGTCGACTGAAGTCGACGCTACAATGTGATTGAGAACTCAGGAACGCAATGGACGTCAAGGTCTTATGGCTGCCTCAAAGGAATTGTGTCGGATCTGCATCTGGAATCGCTCGGAGGGCTGACGCCCTGCCGCTCGCCTGGTAAACTAGCTCACCACCGAAATCATCTATTGCTCCACCCGGAGATTTTTCCTGTGTCAATCGCCCATGTCGACAACTCCATCGCAGACGATGACGAACCGATGCGCCCGTCCTTTCCGGAAGATCACCGGCTGGTGGACGACGAAGATGATCCGGCCCCGGTAAAAAAGAAGGGCAAACGCCGCAGTACGACTCATTTGAAAGCCGTTCCGGACACGCTGGAATTGCGTGAGAAGGTCAAAGCCGCGGCCGAAGAGTACGCTCGGTCACTGGATCGCAGCCGCGCGTTTACTCGCAATGAACTCGAACATCACGGACGAACATTGCTCGATCAAATGCAGTTGCCCGAAAAGTATCTGGGCTTTGCGATGGTGATGGTCGGTAACTTCTTCTGGAAGCAGCAGTTCCTTGCGATTCCATTCAATCGACGCATGCTGCTCCTGCCTCACTGTCTGAAACACGCCGAAGGTTGCCCGGCTGAATACACTCAGTTTGGGCTCGACTGTGAACGCTGTGGGGCGTGTTCGATTGCCGACTACAAAGTCCGTGCGGAACAGCTGGGTTACAAAGTTCTGGTTGCAGAAGGCTCGCCCGTTGTTCTCAAAATTATCGTCTCCGGATACATCGACGGGATTTTGGGCGTGGCCTGTCTGAACGTGCTGGAAAAGGCGATTGATAAAGTTCTGATTGCGGGTGTGCCGTCTTATGCGGTGCCTCTGCATTCCGGCGATTGCCTGAATACGACATTGGATGAAGCCTGGGTCTGGGATGTTCTGGACAAGTATGAACCTCTGCCAGAAAAGCCGACGACCAGTTATGTGCCGTTGATGCGAGCTTCCGCAAAGATCTTCGAAGAGGATTTCGAGCGACTATCGCCGCGAGTGCGCACAAAGGATGAATCACGCCGCAACTCACCCATTGCGTTCACCGAACAGATCTCTTACGAATGGCTGTCGAAGGGCGGAAAACGCTTTCGTCCGTTCATTACTTTGGCGGCCTGGCATGCCGCATCAGGAACTGGCGCGTTGACGACGGGCGATGCGACGCCGGTGATTCCGGACGCCGTCGCTCGCGTGGCGATGGCAATTGAAGCCTTCCACAAGGCTTCACTGGTTCACGACGACATTCAGGACGACGATCAGTATCGCTACGGCAAAGAAACGCTGCATCGACAACACGGTGCCGGGCAGGCGATCAATATCGGCGATCATTTGATCGGGCTGGGATATCGCTTTATTCATGCGGCGAGGGAACTCAGCCCTGAGATTGCGATTGACGTATTAAACAGCATGTCGACGGCTCATATTCGTTTGTGCGACGGGCAGGGCGCGGAAATGGCGTTTCAGAAGTCCCCGGACTGGAATCTGACGCCGCTGGATGCACTGCAGATTTATTCGTTGAAGACATCGCCGGCCTTTGAGGCTGCTCTCTACGCCGGGTTGCGGATGGCCAATCATCCGCTGGCGTCGACAGACCTGGTTCCTCAGTTCTGTCGTCATGTCGGTGTTGCGTTTCAGGTTTTGAACGACCTGAAAGACTGGCAAGGTGATACGGACAACAAGCTGGTCGCGGGTCAGGACGCACTCGCATTGCGACCAACCGTGCTTTTGGCGCTGGCGTTGAAAGATGCCAACGAACAACAGCGAGCTGAACTGAAAGAGATTCTTTCCGAGACTCCTGGTCGGTCGACGAACCAAAAGCGAGTTGATCGCTTGCGAGAAATCTTCAAGGCCTGCGACGTGTTTGAAAAGGCAGAGATGCTGGTTGAGCGTTCGCGGGAGAAAGCAGAATCGCTCGTCGCGGATATTGAAGATGAGCAAATTCGCGATCTGCTGCATTTCTTCATCGAAACGGTGCTGGCCAAGGATCTGCCGCCAACTCCGCTGGAAGAAAACCCCGGCGTCTTCGTCCAGCTGGATACTAAGACGAACGGCAGCCGCAGCCTGTTGCCGATTATTGGCGGAACCGTTATGGCGGCCGCAACATGTTCAGCCACGGGTGTTCCGGGTTGAGGATGTGACTCTGGGCATTTTTGAGTGTGTGAATCCGGAAGCAACGAGCGTTGGAGCAAGTTGCCTTTAAGGGTTGCCGTCTCGCTCCGCCGCGACGAACCTTCCATAAGGCCCTTTGACAGCGATTCCATGTCGATACAGAATGACTTCGATGGCACCGGAAGTGCAGAACTGGCGGTTGATTTTGGTTTGCAAAGTGCACCTTGCAAGGCACATCTCGTCGGAGCGAGATGGCAACATAAGGTGCCATAGGCACATGGACAACCACATCAGGCATTAGGCACAGCCACGATCAACGCATCACGTCTCTCGCTTTTTTTGCAGTTTTTCGTTCCTCAGAATGGCTGATTTTTCTGGGGGAAATTCCGCCAGAACCACCAGAATCTGAGAGAAGACAAGAATTTACCTGTCTATTTGGACGATTGCTGGTATAGTTCCGCCACAACTGACTTTCGAGTCCACTTTCATGACGTGAACTTTTCACGCGAGTGTCGACTTGATCAGGGAAGCATTCAGTTTCGATTCCATAGGCTGCTGAGCCTCTCAAGACTCCGGTTTTGAACTCGCTTTTCAATGGACGACTGCCAGTTCCAATAGTTCTTGAGTTCGCCCTTTTGGTTCCATCGAGACTCCACTTTCTCGAAACCATTCAAGTCGCGTCTCTCGCATTCGGTCCTGGGAATGTTTCATTTTACCCCAGGATAAAGAATGAATTTCAGAGACTTCGGGCTCGCCGAGCCCCTGTTGCGCGCCGTATTGCAGGAAGGCTACACTGTGGCCACTCCTATTCAGGCTCAAGCCATCCCCACAGTGCTTGAAGGGCACGACGTCATCGGGATTGCTCAAACCGGAACAGGAAAAACAGCAGCCTTCGCACTACCAATTCTTAATCGTTTAGTGAATGCCGCTCCGGCCGCGAAAGGTGCTCCGCGCCAAATTCGTGTTCTGGTTCTCGCGAGTACTCGTGAACTGGCTGTTCAGATTCACGAAAGCTTTACGAACTACGGAGCCTTTGCCTCCGTTCGAGTCGCCACGATTTATGGCGGTGTTGGCCAGCAGCCTCAGGTCAGTGCTCTTCGCAAAGGTGTCGATGTGGTTGTTGCCACACCGGGCCGTTTGCTCGACCTGATCAAGCAGGGCTATGTTCATCTCGAAGCCCTGAACACGCTCGTCCTTGACGAAGCCGACCGCATGCTGGACATGGGATTCTTCCCGGCGATTCGTCGCATTCTGGAACACGTGCCTCGTAAACGTCAGACACTGATGTTTTCAGCCACGATGAAGCCGGAGATTCGCGATCTTGCGAACTCAATCCTGCACAACCCGGTCAGTATTCAGATCGTTCCAAAGCAGAAGACGACGGAGCTGGTCGAGCAGAGCGTTTGCTTTGTTCCTCAGAAGCAGAAGACTCGCCTGCTGATCGAATTGCTGACTCAGCACAATCCATCGCGAGCGATCGTGTTCAGCCGTACTAAGCACGGAGCTGACAGAATTGTCCGCAACCTTGTCGCGGCGGGATTCAAATCCGAAGCGATTCATGCGAACAAGAGTCAGAACAAGCGTCAGCGAATTCTGGATGAGTTCAAAGGTCAGCGTCCTCCGATTCTTGTGGCGACAGACATCGCAGCTCGTGGAATCGACGTCGATCTTGTGTCGCATGTCTATCTCCATGATATGCCGACGGAAGAAGAAACCTATGTGCATCGTATCGGCCGATCCGGTCGTGCTGGTGCGACTGGGATTGCTGTTTCATTGTGTGACTCTGAAGAGCGTCGCATGCTGAAGAGCATCGAGAAGCTGATCGGCATGAAGATTGAAGTTCTGGAAGTTCCCGGCTTTGATATGAATCAGCACGTTGAAGACGCTCCGCGAGAATCCGGCGACTCACGTCGCGGGCATGGTCGCGCTGATCGACCTCAGCGTGGTGGTCAGCGTTCTGGACAACACTCCGGTCGTCTGCATCCCCTGCAGGCGGCTCGTGGTGAGCGTGCGTCGCAAGGCGATCGCGATGATCGACCTCGCAACCCGGCTCCGGCCCGAGATGATCGTCCTCGCGGTCCAAGAGCAAGTGATCGCACCGAGCCACCTCGAAAGGATCTTGGCCGAGAAGCCGAGCGTCAGCGTCGTCCGGATCCTCGTCGACAGGATGCTCCTGTTGCGAACGCCGGGCTGCGTCGTCAGACGTCACGACCTCAGGAATCACGGTCTCACGAGTCCGCTAGACCTCAGCAGTCAGATCGCTCTTCGCAGGGTGGTCGGCCGCAGAGTTCCGGGCGGTCTCAACAGTCAGGTCGTCCTCCTCAGGGACGCCCCAATCAGGGTGGACCACTTGCAGGTCGCGCTCAGGCGGCTCGACGGCCGGTGTCCAATGATTCGCGAAACGATGCCCTCAGTTTTGGTGATGGGATTGATGTGGAAGAACGACAGTCGTCAGCACGCGGTGAGCGTCGGCCGGAACGCCGTCAGCGCCCTGCGGCTCGCACGAATCAGTAGTTCTCTTCCCGTCTCTGCGATGCCCCGGTGATAATTGTTCGCCGGGGATTTCTCTCATCCCGAATTGGAAATTTGTTCTCATGTCTGTCAGTGAAATCTCTGAAAATATGAACTCTGAAGAACTTGAAATCGAAACTTTGGTTGAATGTGAAGACATGGCTGAAGCAGAAGAAATGCTCAATGATGAAGTGGAATTGATGGCTCAACCGGAACCCGAAAACGGGTTTCGGAAGCTGGGGCTTTCCGCACCGTTGATGGCCGCCATTGAAGAATCCGGCTACACCAATCCTACGCCGATTCAGGAGCAGACAATAAAGCTGCTGCTGGACGGTCGTGACATGGTCGGCCAGGCTCAGACGGGTTCCGGCAAAACCGGAGCCTTCGCGCTGCCGATGTTGCAACGGATCAATCTTGATCTGAAGCAGCCACAGGTGCTTGTACTGGTTCCAACTCGCGAATTGGCGATTCAGGTTGCCGCTGCGTTCGAAAAATACGCCGCGAAGATGAACCAACTGCGAGTCGTCGCGATCTACGGTGGTGCTGCTTATCAGCCTCAATTTGCACAGCTGAAGCGTGGCGTGCAGGTCATTGTGGGAACACCGGGCCGAGTCATGGACCACATGAATCGCGGCTCGCTGAATCTCGGCAATCTGAAGTGTCTGGTGCTCGACGAAGCCGATGAAATGCTCCGCATGGGATTTGCGGAAAGCGTGGAATGGGTGCTGACTCAGCTTCCCGAAGAACGTCAGATTGCTCTGTTTTCGGCCACGATGCCGGAACCGATTCGTCGGATTGCTCAACAGCATCTGAAGAATCCTGCCGAAGTCACGATTCGCCAGAAGACTGCTACGGCTGATACGATTCGTCAACGCTTTGTTGTTGTCGGACAGTATCAGAAAGAAGCCGCGCTGGGGCGAGTTCTGGAAGCGGAACCGATCGACGGCGTCATCATCTTCGTAAAGCTCAAGTCGACGACGGAACCGTTGTGCGAGTTCCTGAGTTCTCGCGGATACCGCGCCGCAGCGCTCAACGGCGACATTGCTCAGGCTCAGCGTGAGCGGATTATTGAACACTTCAAGGCTGGCAAGCTGGATATCGTGGTGGCGACGGACGTTGCTGCTCGAGGTCTGGACGTACAGCGAATCAGCCACGTAATCAACTACGATCTGCCGGGCGACAGCGAAGCTTATGTGCATCGCATCGGTCGAACAGGTCGAGCAGGTCGCAGTGGTGAAGCGATTCTGTTTATTCATCCAAAGGCTCAGCGCATGCTGAAGAGCCTGGAATACGCAACTCGACAGAAGATCGAGCCAATGGATCTGCCGACGAATCGTCAGATCAATAAGAATCGAGTGTCTCGGTTCCATGGTCAGATCGTCGAGAACATGTCGCATCCGCTTGCGGACGCCATGGGCTCAATCGTTGATCAGTTCCGCCGTGAGAATCCGGACACGCCGGTTGAGAAAATCATCGGTGCATTGGCGATCATGGCCAACGGTGGTAATCCACTGTTGCTGAAGGAAGAACTGAAGCAGGAAACCTTCTTTGAACCTCGCCGTCGCGACGAACGCGGTTCACGAGATTCTCGCGGACCACGCGACGACTTCCGAGGTCGAGGCCGTGATGGTTTTTCTACGAACGGACCTCGTTACGAGCGTGCTCCTGGGGATCGCGGATTCCGCAACGATCGTGGGCCGAGCGAAGGCTTTGCTCGACCAGAACGCAGCTTCCGTGACGATCGTGGACCACGCGATGATCGCGGGCCACGAGAGGATCGATTTCGAGATGATCGCGGGCCACGTGAAGATCGTGGACCACGAGCTCCTCGCCAGGGCGACGAGAACATGGAAACCTTCCGTATCGAAGTCGGCCATATGCATCAGGTGAAGCCTGGCAACATCGTCGGCGCAATTGCGAATGAAGCTGGGATCGACAGCGCTCAGATTGGACGCATTGAAATTTTTGAAGACTTCAGCACCGTGGACCTGCCTCAAGGCATGCCGCAGGAAGTCTTCTTTGCTCTGCAGAAAGTTTGGGTTTCCGGTCGTCAGCTGAAGATTGCCAAATCTGAAGGAGCACGCTCCGGCGGACCGTCTTCAGGCGGGCCATCGTCTGGTCGACGTCCGGACCGCCCATTCCGACCAAACCGTCCGGCACGCAAGCCCGGCGGTCGAGGAATGCGATCGTAACAAGGGCATGCTTCCTGCTTAATCATCTCATTCGTTCATGACGAATATCGCAGCGCCTCCGAGCAAACCTCGGAGGCGTTTGCTTTTGTGCTCCTTTGGACTGCTGCGGCCGACTGTAGTGTTCCCGTCCACAGATTGCTTTGAACCGAATTTTCAAGCACATGTCACAGTGGTTTGAAGCCTTATGGCGATTAAGAGCCGATGCGTAAGTAAGGGACTGCGATTTCGCTTTCGGTCAACTCGACGCTCTGAAGATTCCTCACGCACACTTCGAGTTGGGATGCAGTGCTCCTCTTCTGCGTGTTCTGATCCGCTCGTGTCGCCAAATGCGCAACTTCAGCACTCCTGATTGTGGCCTGGCAACAGGCTACCTCGGCCCTCAAGATGGAGCGTGTCCAGGGAAGTGGGCAAACTGCCTTTTTGAATAACTTTGAACGTCTCTTTTATTTCATCCTGAAAAGATCGTAGCCCAGTTCTGCAGTGGTCCAGTCGTCGGTGATGCTTAAAGCTTCATTGCTGGATCGATGGCCGGTGCAAAGCATGTCAACGTCAAACTGGACAGTGGCGGCAAAGACTTTGATGAACTCCTTTGCTGCAACGGTCGTTTGATCCGTCGGGGCAAACATCAACTTGAATCGAGTCGTCTGCATAGTTCTTCCGGGTTCCAGGGCAACTTGTTCGCCGGTGAGTTTTGGCCAAATGCGACTGATGGACCCGTCATAGCCAAAACTCAGGATCTGACAGTACAACGGCTGAACTGAATTATTGGTCACGGCGAAACAAACGGAAGTGCCACTCTGAATTCGGAGATCACCTCCTGCGTCGGCGGTTATCAGTTCGTATTCCGCCGACGCTGGCGCTGCTGTTGTTGCTACTGGTGCTGTTGCTGTGATCGGTCCGCTCGAAGCTTGCGGGGCCAGAGAAGTCGGCTTGAATCGTTTCGCATTCAGGATAATCTTGCCGGTCAGATTTGATGGTTCTGAGTTGCGAATTTCCAGCACCGTTCGCTGCTGGTCGGAAATGGCAGATGTCGATGCCTGATGAAGTCTGGCAACTGGCAGGATTCGAGATCCCACGGGGATCGCCGCCAGTCCGCCGATGCAGGAACAACGGCTGCTCACAGGATTCGCGTGTTGAACCTTCAGCCTTGCGATCGGAGTGCCTGCATTCTTCAGCACTCGAGCTTCCGGCGGGTAAACGTCGACTTCGTGATCCTGGCACAGTCCGTGAATGCTTCCACCGTCGATCACAAAGATGTCATTGTCAACCCCCGTCACCTTGAATGGGAAATCTTTGCCCGGACGTTCTGAGCTGAACACGAGGCGATCCCGATCGCCTTCGCATTGCGGGATCTGTTGCGGATACCAGGCACGAACTTTATCGCGAGTCTGCTCGTACAGTTCGCGACAAGTGATGTTATGTGACTTGAGCCCCGCGAGAGTCTCTGTCAGGGCGTAAGTCATCGCACCATAGACGACGGTCTGCCCCGAGGAATCATCGTGATACTCCTGCGCTGCCTGCCTGGCGTGACATGCGGCCAACAGTACATAGTCGGCCATTTTGGTTTCCCTCGAGCTTCTGAAACCGGACGATTGAGCGGAGCTGGACTTTGGGACGACTCTGGTCGGCGGTATTCGCAAATCCGGCTCGCACATGCGGCCGGTGCTGCGTGTGCCGGAACCGGAGTGACAGCAGTCCAGAACAATCGTGATGCAGGCGGTGTACTGCCCTAGTTCATCGATTAATTCGCCGAGTTCCCAGTCGCGAATGTCAAAAACGTCGGCCTGACGACTATCGTAAGGGACGATGGTCTCGTCAAAGCCGCTGGGTTTCGTCTGCGAGACGTCGCGGTTCAATGAGCCATGGCCGCTGAAGTGAAACAGAAACGCCGGCTCGGGCGACGGATGTCCGGACTGAGCCCAGATCTTTGCAGGTTCAATCAACTGACTTCGAAAGGATTCAAAAATCGCGGCTCGAGTCGCCTGAGCTTCGGTCAGAGTCAGCAGTTGCAGCTCGTCCGCAAACATCTGCCTCAGCACGTGTGACATACGAGCCACGTCGTTGACGCAGCCGCTGAGCGGATAGTTCTTCAGCTTGTCGGACTTGTAGACATTTATGCCGACTACAAGTGCGTGCAGAATCGCCATTAGCGTTTCCCTCGGAGCAGCGGTGACGCATGCTCGGTTTGTTGGTCCCGTGAGGCGATGTTTGGCAGGATCATCAATTCCTGTCGGCTTTTCCGGGCCTTGACAGCGCACTAGGACTGAATTTATCGTGAGGATACACTACGGCGGCGTGAAATCGATGCACTTTTTGGAATGCCTGTTTTCGCAAATAGTCTGTGCAAAGGACTGCACCCATGCTCCTGATTATCACGATGCTGGCCACACTCATTTTGTATTGGATTTACGACGGCTACGGCAGGTTTCTGCACCTTATCGTGTTCCTGAGGCGTGACAAGTCGCGGGCGGCGACTGAAGTCGATCAGCAAAATGCAGAGCATCAGAACTCACAGCACTGGCCGACGATGACCGTCCTGCTCACTGTCCACAATGAAGAGGCAATCATTCGCAGGCGGATCGAGAATATTCTGCAATGTGATTATCCCGCGGACCGCCTGACGGTACTGATTGCATCCGATGGATCGACGGATTCGACAAATGAAATCGTGCGTTCATTTGCTGCACGAGGGGTTCGTTTGTTTGAGAGCCCCGGACTGGGCAAGACCGGAACGCAGAATGCCGCCATTCGCTCGATTGAATCAGAGCTGATCGCGTTTACGGACGCCGACATTTTGTTTGATGCGAACTGGTGCAGGCAGATTGCTCGTCGCTTTCAGGATTCGCAAGTTGGTGCGGTGGATGGTCGTGCTCTTTATGAAGCGCCAGCGACGGATGCATTGCAGGCCAGTCAGGGGTTCTACTGGAGCTACGAGTTAAAGCTGCGACATCTGGAGTCGCTACTTGGAGTTCTGGCCGTCGTGGCGGGGGCGTGTTTTGCGATTCGACGAAATTTGTTTGTCCCGATGGACCCGGCAATCGGAGAAGATTGCATCGTCCCGCTGGACATTGTGACACAGGGATTTCGGGTCGTTCATGAACCGCTGGCGATCGGTCGGTTTGATTCCGAAGAAGACAGCTCGATCACACTGCGACGGCGTATCCGCATGACACTTCGGAATTGGCAGGGCACCTGGACTCGCAGTCATCTGCTCAACCCGCTGCGTTATCCCGGCTACGCGTTTGCGTTATGGTCGCACAAACTTTTGCGCTGGCTTTCGCCGCTGTTCTTGGCAACGGCGAGCTGCTGCTCGATGGCTCAGCTGATTCTGGCTCCGTCGCTGGCATCGGTCCTGCTATTTGCGCCGTTTGGCGGACTGTTCGCATTGGCCTGGATCGGATGGGTGTCTGCTCGACGTCATCCGCGAATTCCGGGCACTGGGGCTGCGTATAGTTTTCTCTTGGCCAACGTGGCATTTCTGATTGGCATCTGGCGCGCTGTCACCGGACATCGGATTCACTCCTACCGGAATGCATAGTGCTTCCGTAGTCCTTTGATCTTTGGGTTTGAACGAGGATCCGTGAATGGTGACACTGGGGAGCCTTCCGTGAAGGCCTGTTGCTTTCATAGAGTGAAAGACGACCCTGCGATTAACGCTGTTCTTTGCCGACGCATTCTTTTTGAGGTCGACGATCTCGGGAAAGTTGTATCCGCTGGTGATTCAGTTTTTCATCCCGCGAATCAGTTCAACTGACGTTGATTAACGCCCTTCAAAGCGCGGTGGGCGTTTGGTGGAGAATGCATTGAGGCCTTCCTGTGCGTCGGGAAGTTCGAGGCAGCGAAGATAGGCTTCGGTGTCAGCTCGATAGGCGACTTTGGGTTGAGATCCTTCATCCAGATGGACCAGTCGTTTCGTCTCCCGCAACGCAGCGGCCGGCATCTGCAGCAGCTTCTCCGCCAACTGGATTCCACGTTTCATCAGGGCCGCCCCGGAGACCACTTCATTGATGAGTCCCCATTCGAGGGCTCGTGCCGACGTAATGGGTTCGCCCATCAGGCATAGCTCTAATGCGCGTGACTTGCCGACCAGTGCGGTGAGTTGAGCGATCCCGTAACCCGGTGGCCAGCCCAGTCGGATCTCCGGCATCGCGAATCGAGCACTGTGCGTCGCGATCCGAAGATCGGCAGAGTACGCCGCGACACAACCTCCACCAAAAGCATCGCCGTTGACCAGGGCAACAACAGGCTGCGGCAGGCGTTCGAACGCCAAATACATTTCGGCCTGACGCAGGCTTAAAGTTCTTGCCGTGTCGGCTGAGAGTGACTTCAGTTCCTTAACGTCATCGCCCGCGCAGAAGGCAACGCCTGCCCCGGTTAAGAGCACGACACGAACTTCCTGCGGATGTCCCAGGAGCCATCCGACAAGCTGTTCAAGCTCACCGGTCATTTCCACGTTGACGGCATTCAGTGATCGAGGCCGATTCAGGGTGACCGTGGCAATGCGATTAGCAACGGTGACCAGCAATGTTTTGAAATCCGGCAGCGTTCCGGTATTCGCCTGCAGCGTCATGGCGTGTCCTGTCTCTTCGGTGGTCTTCTGCAGATTTTCGATAATGCGGCTCACCTGAACCACAGCACGCGTATGAGTTCCCCGGCCCAGAAGTCGATCCCCGGCCCACGCTTCAATCTCGAAACCGATTCGGCGGCCATCGATCTGCGTCACGACGGCCTTCCCGATCACAGCCGCCCCGATCCCAGCTCCTCCAACGTGCTGAATGTTGACTTCAGTACCGACGGATTCTTCACCGGGCTCAAGAAACGGCCGAAGAGCTTCTCGGCCCGCGCGTTCCATGAGCAGAATCATGTTGGGTGTGGAGAACACGGTTGCTCGGGAGTCGCCTCCCAGAGTGATCACCATGGAGGCGTCGACGATCCATGTCAATGTACCAACAGCCCCGATGGCTAAACCAGGTTTCATAAACGAAGAGTCTCAGATTCGATGTGACAATTGCTGCGACGGAATCAGAATCGGGAGTCCGCAGACGAGGAATCGGCAGAGTCCAGATCAGCCCAATATGCCGGAGTATAGCGAATCGTGTCAGAATCTGTCTTCGTTCGCAGATACATCCAGGTCGCCATGGCACCTCCGGGCATTCCGAAGCAGGCCGCGACTACTCCGAACCCCAGAGAGTCGGCCTGAAATCCGCTCAGTGATGCCACCGACAGCAAGCCCGAAAGACCTCCGCAGAAGGCCGCCAGGGCAACAACCTTCGATTTCTGGATGCCCGGTCCATGATGCGCCAGCCTCACGACATTGAACAACAGCATCGAAACTGGGATCGAACTGACGAGGGCCAGGAGAAATCCGAATACAGTGCCGATGATCGGGAACAGGAAAGTCCCGAAGATCGCACCGGATATTGTTGTGCCAGCGATACAGCTCATCGCGGCCGGAATCAAGATACCTCGCGGAACCGTGTTCGACCGAACTTCTGCGATTGGACTCAGGGAGGCTGGAACCTCGTACGGGTTCACACTAACAGTTGAACTCAGGTCAGCGGTCTCGTTCTTCGCCGTCGTTTCGCGTGACATTCAACGGGCTCCATCAGAAACGGAATGCCTCGACTCATTTCGGCAGTCCCATGTTTCGAACCGCCGCGGTCATGGTTGATTAACGAAAAACGTTCATGAGATTCTGATCGATGACGGCGAAGAGTTCTGAAACGAAGACGCTGGCAGTTCTGTGCCTGTGGGGTTTTGACAGAGAGAATTTACAAACGAAAGAAGCCCGGTTCGATAACGTCCCGGGCTTCTTTGAGTTTAGAGGCTTTACACGGCGTTTAACCGACGCTGAGCCAGCACGCGGGGAAGGTTACTCCACGTCGTACTCGTTCTGCAGAGTAGAAAGTGCGTCGGTAATCTGGCCTTCGTTCAGACCGCTGTCGCGAACGATTTCCGCACTGGCCTGATTGTTACCAGTCAGTTCCTTCGCAGTCGCACTGATTCGGCCGGAGCTGTCGTACGAGTAAGTAATTTCGATCGGAGATCCCTTCGGCAGGCTTTGCGGAAGATTGGTGATACGGAAGTCACCAATCAATTCACAAGCTGCTGGATCGATCGCATCGCCTTCGAGAATCTCGACGTGAATACGCTGCTGTCCGTCGGTGTTGGTCCCGAATCGCTGCTTTACGTTGTGCGGGATCGGAGAGTTCTTCGGGATCATGATATGGTTGATCTTGCGAGTCTTGTCCTTTGGATCGCTGATCTTGATACCAAGTGAGTGCGAGTTGACGTCGGTCGTTTTGACGGAGTTCAGACGCTTCTGAACCACGTCCACGATGCCACCCGTGTTGACGCCATTTCGAGCCTGCAGAATCGCCGCGTGAATCGCTGCACCTTCTGCAACGGCTCGTTCCGGAGCCAAGGCACGAGATGGTTCTCGCTGGCAGATTTCGCGAAGCATCTGCTCAACCACAGGCATGTAGGTCGAGCCACCGACCAGAACCAATTCGTCCAGAGTTCCCGGAGCCACACCGGACTGCTGCAACACGAGTTCTGTCGTGTCTTTTGTTCGCTGCAACAGGTCGGCTGTCATGCGCTCGTATTCGGTTCGAGTCAGCGAGACGGACAGGGTGTTGCCCTTGTAGTAGACGCTGATCGGTACCTGGAGCTTGGAGCTGAGGTCACGCTTGGCGTCTTCCGCTTCCTGATGGAAGGTCAGCATGGTTTCCGGATCTTCGCTTGGATCCACACCGAACTTACGCTTGAACTGCTCAACCAGATGGTCAGACAGTCGCTTACTCCAGTCAAGACCTCCCAGCATCACGTCACCGTCTGTCGCCAGAACGCGGAAGCTGGTTGGGGTATATCGAACAACGGTCACGTCGAAAGTACCGCCGCCAAGGTCATAAACCAGAATGGTTCGCTCTTCCGCCTTCAGATCAGCGCGACCCAGTTCGCCCTTACTCCAGGCATAAGCCAGAGTCGCAGCTGTTGGTTCGTTAATGATGTCGATGACATTGAGTCCGGCGATACGACCGGCGTCCTGAGTCGCCTTGCGGCGCACGTCGTTGAAGTAGTAAGGCACGGTGATCACAGCGTTTGCGATCGGCCCGATGATTTTCTCGGCGTCCTGCTTCATCTTTTTCAGAATCAGAGCAGAGATGAACTCCGGGGTCAGCTTTTTGTTCTGATACACCACGTAGAAGTTCTTGTTGCCCATCTCACGCTTGATGGCTTCAACAATCGATTCCGGGTTAGCGACTGAAATTCGCTCAAATGATGGCCCGACGACGACTCGATCTTCATCCAGCAACACCACGGAAGGAGTGATGTCTCGGCCGTCGGCGTTCTGAAGGACCTTGGGATTTCCGTCGTGGTCCAGCATCGCTATCGCGCTGTACGTGGTTCCTAAATCGATGCCGACTGTATGTCCCTCAAGAAACTTCATCGTTGCCCTCGGACTCTAAGCTAATTGAAAAATACTGACCTTGTGGACACCTTCCCTGGAACACAGTCTGACATGAAATCCGGTCGTTGCATCAGAATGCTGCTCAGACAACCTGATTTTGGTTGTTCTATAACGCTACCGCCCTGTTTTCCGGAAGTCGTGGATTCTGTCACCCGACGCCTCACGATTCAAGCGGCAGTCACGGCGAAATGCGCACTCCAGGAAGACCTGTGCCGGTTTTTAGGCTTTTTGTAGCCTGCGCTGATCGGAATTGATGCTTTTTGACCACATTGCTGCCCGAACAGCTCGGTGATTCCTCTCAAAATTAACTTTTCAGCCTACCGGTGCCGGTAGGTCGCATACGCCAACGGCGCCGTCAGTGCCGTGACTAAGGGGACCGGAAGCAGGGCGATGGCGAGGACGGAAAACTCGAACGGCACAGAAACCGCCGGAGAAATCTGGACCCTCAACCAGTAACTGGACGCCGCCCAGGTAAGCCACAGAGCTACCGCGGCGGTGAGGTAGCGACTCCCAATCGTCCCCGATCGCCACGCTCTTCGGACAGTGAACCCGCTCAAGAGGGGGATCAGCAAACATAGGCCCAAGGCTTCAAGAGTCCAGACCGGCCGAAAACGCAGCCCGTGTTCCGCATCAACAAGCACCCCGGCGATATTCACCGACACCGCGCCGAAAGAAAGCATCAGTCGCCACGAATGTAAATCCATCCACAGCGCCAGTGCTAACAACATTGAGGAACTGCTGATGATCGACATCGCCAGACAACAGAGTCCCGCGAACCAGATCAGCGGCGTGACCGATGTCATGCCTCTCCACGTTTCCGCTGGACTCACAAGCCAATCTGTCCCGTAGTTGGCGACCATATACATCACTCCGGCGGTCAGCATCATCAGCCAGCCGGCGAGAGTTACGCAGGCAACGACAGTCAACTTGATCGATGCCATCTGATCATTCCTCAGAGGACGAATCAGATCAAACGGCGAAATGTCGATCCGCCCCTGCCGACCTCGCAACCCCGTGACCGCATCAATGCCAATCAACTGATAGATCAAAGGACAAAAGATGATCGCAACCAGCCACGTCAGCGGCTGCTGAGCCCAATGGGGATTCGTCAAGGGGATCAGGCAAACCAACCCAAACACGATGACTGGCAACAACAGCCCCGCCCCCAGAGTCACCAATCCGCATCGACGCAACTCAAAAGCAGCCTGAGCCGCCAGACGCTGATCAAAGCTTGTTAAAGTTGCGAGACGAGCGAACCCTCTGAGGAGTCGTAAAGTCCACGAAGCTCTCGCCTCGCCAATGCTCGACAAGGTTGCAGCATTTTGATTACCTCTCCGAACGCGGTCGCCACACACTTCATGACGCTGCCGATCCACGGCGACAATTGTCATGCGGATCATGACCGCGACTGCAGCGACGACGATGAGATCATAAAGCACGGACCAGGAACGATTGATCGAATTGCCAAGCAGATTGATCCATGACTCTCCCAGCGGAACCTCGCCAACGTACCAGCGGACCAGCCACACTGTTGCTGTCGCCAGCAATGCGAAACAAGCCAATTTCTCCACACGATTGCGGGCACTCCACATCGCGGCAAGGCAACCCACGTTCAGCATCGCCGTGAGCAACACCGGACCATGCACCGGCAAACGCGTGCCGATCACCAGGTAGAAGAAGCTCGCCGGAATCACGTAGCACACGACCGACGTGGCCAATCCATACAACATCGGCAGCAGAACAAGCCAGGCCGTCGCAACAGGTCGAGTGAACCCGAGCCGCAAACTAAAACCAGGCTGCTGAGTATCCAGTTCCTGCATCCATAGCGATGAAAATGCGGCGCAGATCATCAGTAGAAGAACGGTGATCCCCGCGACGGGCTCGAGGACCGACCCCTTCATTCTCGAAGTGGAGATCACAGTGGCGAACGCAACAACCAGGAGGCTCAGGGAAAACAATCGAATCATCAGATCCGACCGCCCCGTGCGCCAGAGTTCCCACAGGATCGCTCGCTGAGGTGTCTTCATTGCACGACCTCCAGCTTTTGCCGGCGTTCACGTCCGGCCCGAGCAACGAAGATCTCCTGTAGAGAAGCGGCCCTGACGCTGGTCACGCTGATGCCGCGTTCTGCAAGACTGTGAGGCAGATCTCCCGAATCGTCTGATGTCAATTCGCACACCACGCGCCATTGCTGCCCGATGCGTTCTGAAGAAATCAGTCCGGAAAATTCTGGAGCGTTGTCTGACGGCGAACTGCTCTCCAGATGCGCGACAACATGCCGCTGCTTGATCGAATCTACGCTGCCTCGCAGCACAATTCGTCCGTGATCCACCATAAACAACTCGTCGGACATCTGTTCCACTTCATCCAGCAGATGAGAAGAGAACAATGCCGTGCGGCCATCATCAGCGACGGTCCGGATAATGGCATTCAGAATGTCTTTGCGAATGACGGCATCAAGCCCCGTCGACGGCTCATCCAGCAGCAACAGTCGAGGTCGATGAGCGACTGCGACGATGAGCCCCGCCTGAGCTCGCATGCCTTTGGAGAGATGTTTCACCTTCTTCGTCGGATCAAGATCGAACGTCCGCAGTAAATTCTTTGCGTACTCAAAATCCCAGCCGGGATAAAATGCGGACGTATAACTGAGCAGTTCATCGACTCGCATCCACTCCGGCAAATCACGCTCTTCGGACAAGTATCCAATCTGTGACAACACTTCGACCGGAAACTTCACGGGATCCAGCCCGAGGACTCGAACCGTCCCTTGTTGCGGCGTCATCAACCCCAGCAAATGTCGGATCAACGTCGACTTCCCGGCACCGTTTGATCCAACAAGTCCGTACACAAGCCCCGGCTTCAAATGCAGAGTCACATCGTTCAATGCCTTCGATGACCCGAAAGTCCGCGACAAGCTCTGCACCTCAACCACATTCTCCGGCATGGTCAGTCTCCCTTGCTTTCAAACTTTGCCTGGGTTCGAGTCATTGCCGCATGCCGATCACGCAACAAAGCCACCACTTCTTCCAGCGGGAAGTTCAGTTGACTGGCTTCAGTCAGCGCTGCATCAATCCGCTGAGTCAAAATGCGGCGTTGTTCTTTGCGAGTCAGCGGCGAGTTCGTATCACTGACATACGTCCCGGAGCCTCGCCGCTTCTCCAGCAGTCCCTCCGCTTCCAGTTCGCCGTACGCTTTAACAATCGTATTAGGCGTGACGGTCAGTTGTTCGGCCAGAGTTCTGACGCCAGGCAGCTCCTGCCCGGTCGTCAACTGCCCCGATGCAATCAGATACTTGATCTGATTACTGATCTGCCGATAGATCGGCGTTCCATCCTGAGGCTGTATTTCAATGCGCACGCCGGAACCTCCAACTGATTCAGTGTATGCGTACTGTAATACAGTTGGGTTGGCCGTCAAGGAAGATTAAAGGCCGAGACGAGTGATTGTCCCGGAAGATATAATGATGTCTGACAGTGCCGCTCTGAGGCATCAGGATGCGTCCGAGGCCTTGTCTCAGGGGATTTGACCTGTCGTCGCGAATGGCGGGGGCAAGTTGCTCCAGTCCGCAGCAGTTCGTCTATCCCCAACTTTTTTTGGGGCATCGCTGGTCGTGCACAGCATTCCGGCGTTCAATTGAGCACGGGCACACGATTCACAGTTCCGATTTCCGTGCACCAGGCCCAGGCCGCGAAATGCGAAGGTCATCGCCGGAGAAACCTCGAACGACTCCGGCGGCCAGAGGCTGCAAAGCTGGTCATTTTGACTTGCCGGCAGCAGATTGGAGAGCGAAGTCTACAGTATTGCTCTGATCCGGTTTCAGATCGGCGGAGAGAGTTGTTTGGCGATTGTAGATGGCGGGCAATCGTTCGGGGCGGCCTTGCTGAATGGCGGGATCGGAATGATCCGGATCTCGTTCAACATACGTTGTGATACGCACTTGATGAGTCCCCGGCAACGCACCTTGTTTGTCATCCATGTAATTCAGTTCGTAATAGCCATCGGAGTCCGTTCTTCCGATGGAAGGTCTGCCATCGACCGGCTGGAAGATGACGTCAGCATCAGCCAGCGGAGTTCCGTCGAGGGTGACCGTGCCATTGACCTCAACAAGTCCAAGTGCGTTTCCGCCACAGCCGGCCGCACCGGCCAGCAGACATACAAGCGTGATCACAAGTAATTTTGCTTGCCGTCGAACCAACATCAGGTTATCAACCTCCACAGGAGTCGGGATAAAAACGCGGGGCAGAAATACGATCTGCCCCGCAAACATCGACTGGGAACTTATGGGCTTCGTCGCGACTCGACGGCTAGAATTCACCAAGGACTTGCCCGTCGGCCATTTGCCCAAGGAGCTGCCACGTCGGGCCATGAATGTTCTCACTGAGTAGTCGTACTGAACCATCGCCATTCAGGACCTGAATGCCGAAGCCACCCTTCTGTGAACTTCCACCTGCTGGCACCTGAGACACACCACCGTGCATGCTTGCTGCGGCGTTGTTGTTGGTCCCGTTAATCAGCCATGCCGGCAGATTCTCAACACGAATCAGATTGGAGTACTTGTTCCCGGCATCAGTTCCACCCCCCGGCGCTTTCCCGGCCCAGACACATCCACGACGTTTCTCGGAATCTTTTCCATCCCAGAATCGCTCGGCCACAATCATGGTGTTACTTGTTCCGTCCGTTACGTCGCGAAGACTGCTCTTGCTGTTATACCACAGGATTCCGCGTGTTTCGAAACCCGTCTTGTTGGCGTAATCGGCATTGGCTCCACTTCCGGCGACCGCGGGATAAGACGAACGTGCGTGCCCATCGTTGCTGCCATTTCCGCCCATGGCCGTTGCCGTATGGAGTGGAGGGCTCGCCTCGGTTGGGCACTGGAACACCGACAGAATTGTTCTGGTGTTTTGATCAGGAGCCGCTGGGAAGTTATTCCCATTGGGGTTCAGGGCCTGGTAGAGCGGCGCCTGTTCCAGGAATGGCAGCACAAATACACTCCAGGCCCATCCACCTGCGACTGCTGTGCGGCTTGGCTCCGCATCGGTGGGAGCCACGGCGACTCCGGTGAATCGAATCGCGAGGGCTCCTGGTGGGAAGACGCTGTGAGTGTCATGGTAATTGTGAAGCGCGAGTCCAATCTGTTTCAGATTATTCTTGCACTGAGATCGTCGTGCCGCTTCACGAGCCTGCTGAACGGCCGGTAGCAGCAGTGAAATCAGAATTGCAATGATCGCGATAACCACCAGTAGCTCAATCAGAGTAAAGCCGCTCTTCCTGACACCCTTTTTCATGTTCATCCTCACTCGTCGAATTCCGATCAGACTTGGTTAACTCATCAGCAAACGATGCTTGCTGAAAGAGACTCTTGTTGACTCGACCGAGGTTTGTTAAGACGGGACGTGACCAGAATTAACAAACAGCTCGGCTGTGGGCGGAATTCTGAAGGCGAGTGTTAAGGCTTTGTTAATTTCTCAGGAACATTCACAATTTGGCAGTGATTGTTCAGTGGAGGTGCCTTGGGCCAATGACGGCGTTCAGCTTTATGAAGATGCTTTCTGAGCAGCCGACACCGCGTATTCTTGCCCAACAAATTTCATGAGTAGCCTCGCATACTCGGCATCGTTTCATCCGACGAGCTGCCTTCTGAAGTTGCGCATTTGCCGCCAACCCAACCCGAAACGTCAGTGAGGGATCGAGCTGTAGCGTTTTACCAGTGTTGCCGTAGATCCCTCGCTGACCAGCGTGTTGAATTAATCAGCCGGAACGCGTTAGCGTCCGGTTTTCGCTCCTGAAACCCAGGAAAAACAACCGGGGGCTAACGCCCTGCGGCTGATGAAGCAATTAAATCAACACGCCGTGACGCGTCGGGTTATGATAATTCCCTGTGTTTTCGCTCTGTTGATCTCCCCGATTGTCGAATAGCGCAACTTCAAAAGGCCTGCCCCGGGTGGAGTTGGTGAACTGAGTTCGCTGTCACGCTGAGCAGAATGGAGAGTTGCAGTGGTGTGGATGGCGGACTCGTTCAATCTCGCAAGAATTCCACTACACTTCGCCCCGAAACGCGGCAACTCTTCACAACCGGCGAGGTATTTCACAGTGGCCAACATTCTTGTGCTGTTTCATTCCAACAGCGGCAACACGCGCCGCATGGCTGAGCTTGTGGCAGAAGGCGCCGGGCAGCTGAGTGGCACCGATGTCAGGCTGAAGGATATCTCGGAGGCCACTCATACTGACCTGGAATGGTGCGATGGGATCGCGTTGGGGTCACCGACCAACTATGGCTCTGTAAGCTGGCAGATGAAGCAATGGTGGGATCAACAGCCCATTGAGAACTGGGGCAAGCGGGATGGAAGAATAGGCTGCGTGTTCAGTTCGGCCGGAGCCTGGGGCGGCGGTCAGGAATGGACCTGCATGACGCTGCTGTCCATTCTGATGAACTATGGATTTCTCGTCTTCGGTCTCACCGACTATACCGGGGTCAAATTCTCCGCGCACTACGGCGCGATCACTGCGGGGCCACCGGTGGCGGATCGTGAACAAGACGCTTGTCGACGACTGGGGCTGCGTCTCGCAGAATGGGCCGCCACGATGATCGAAGGTCGCAAGGATGCTCATCCACTGAATCAATCCTACGAGCGATTTTCAGACCTCGGCAAATAGTAACTGCAAAGGGACATGCATCACATTACACCGTCGAGCGTCGACGCAGTTGCATCGTGAACGTGAATGTGGTGTCCCTCTGAGAATCCCCGTAAAGTGGCTGCGGCTGCGATGGGCTATGAAACTGCGATGGGCTATGAGATCAGTGTCCGTCCATGGGGCCCGGCACGATGACCATCCAGCTGACGTTAAACTTGTCGGTCAGCATTCCAAAACATGGCGACCAGAATGTCTTGACCAAAGGCATCGTGATGCTGCCTTCGTTCGCGAGTGCATTGAACGCCTTATGAGCTTCCGCTTCATTGGCGACGGAAAGAGCCAGCCGAAAACCGTCAAACTTTGATTGGTCATTGCAGCCGTCAGACGCCATCACTGCGGCTCCCTGGACACGAAACGAGGCGTGCATAATCTTGTTTTCAAATCCGGGCTGGAGCATTCCCGGCGGAACCGGATCCGGACTTTCATTGTACCGCATGATCATTTCAACCTGAGCACCGATCGCCTCACGATAGAAGTTGAGTGCTTCCTCGCAACGGCCCGAGAAGAACAAGTACGGAGTAATGGAGGTTGTCATGTTTTGACTTTCAAAAGAGATAATGAGTACCAATCCACGGGAAATTCAGAATCGCCCGTCGTCACGATTCTGCCGCAGACGGTTGCATCCGGGAGACATCAAAAATCTGCCGCACTTCAACAGCTCCAACACGAGCCCCCGAGTGGCGCGATGCAATCTCAAGAGCTGCTGTCTGATCGTGGGCCAGGATCATGTAATAGCCGCCAAGAACTTCACGTGTTTCAGCAAATGGACCGTCGGTCACAAGTCGGTGACCGTTGCGAATTCGCACGCTGGTTGCCGTTGCGATCGGATGCAGTGGCGAAGCACTCAGGTATTGTCCGCGTTGATCCAGCCAGTGTGTGAGCTTTACGGCTTCCTGCATGGCGGCCAGATGGGCTTCCGGTCCGGCCTGACGCCACACGTCTTCGTCGTCGTAGCAGAGGAACATGAACTTACTGAGCGAATCCTCCGACGCGGATGATTCTGGATTCAACTTTTCAGTTGGCAGACCTTCCAGTTTCAGCAACGGCCGAATCTCGACGGTTCCCTTTGCCGCTGCGGGCAAGCGTCCCGCGATGGCAATAGCTTCATCCAGATTGTCCACATCAATGATGTAGTATCCTCCGAGCTGCTCTGTTGTTTCGGCGAACGGCCCCGTTGTAATCAGCTTTTGCCCCTCGCGAACCCGAACTGTTCCTCCCGTGGCCACGGGCAGCAGCGGCGCTGCCGACAGGAGTTGACCCCTGGCGGCGATCTCCTGGCAGATTCCCATGGATGTTTCGACGCACTTCTTCCATTCGTCGGGAGTCCACGCATTCTCCGGACTATAAACCAGCAGCATGTATTTCATCGGCTGACCTCCTGGGATGTTTGGCCGGCCGGAATCCTGCCCAGAGCCAAAGCGAAAATGGCCGGGTTTCTTAAGCCCAAAGCGACCCACATGAACACGCCAAGGATGACCGGAAAGAACCACGGATCCCCGATTCGGAGGTGAGTCATGATGGCTCCACCGAGATAAGCCGTGATCAGAATGGCGCCGACAAACGATGATCGGGGGATCAAAAACAGAATCGCGACGGTAATTTCCACGACGCCAATTCTGGACAAAAGGTCTGCAGAAATGCCCATGCGGTCCAGCATCTCCTTCTTGCCGGGGAATTCCATAAATTTGGAGATCCCGCTGAGTCCAATCAGCATGATCTCCAGCAAAGCCGTCATCACCCAGCCAATGATGCGTTGAAGTTTTATAGACATAGGAATGATGTTTTCTTTTGAGATGTGAGCCGACGTGGTGCATCGGCAAATTCAGTTTCAACAAACCGTTCAGGACCAGTCACGAAATCACAACCCGCCGCGCAACTTTTGAAGTTGCGCTGTTCAAGACTTCCGGAGATCAACGGGGGCGAAAACAAGGGGAATTATCATAACCCGCCGCGTCAGTTCTGAAGTTGCGCATTTGCCGCCATTCCAACCCGAAACGTGACGGCGTGTTGATTTAATGGGTTTTCACAACCCGAAACGTCAGTGAGGGATAAAAGTTGCCGCGTTTTTCAACAACAATCCCTCGCTGACGTTTCGGGTTGTGATTTCTCACCGCAGGAAATTAACCGCAGCGCTGGTACGTGCCATGCATAAAGTGAGTCCAGCTGCCATCCGCATTCTGGAACTGTGACTTCATCGTATGATGATCATGGTCGATGATTTCAATGATGTCCTGATACTTCGCCATCGATCCGTCTCCCGCAAAGCTCGGCCCTTCCGAATCCAGAGTCAGCACTTTTCCGGATGCATCAAGAGTCCCATTATAGGGCCACAGATGAGTCATGCAGGACGACACAAAGGTGCCCACGAATCGTGCCTTTGCGGGATCAAAGCCCAGCGTGATCACTGACCATACCTCACTGCCACCGGGGCTTGTCCCTGAAATGTCACCGAGGATCCAGAGTTCTCCCAACGCTCGAGTCGTCTGTTTGCCGGATGACTTCATCGGCGGCTGATCCGGCCCCATACTGCACTCGTGCTGGTAATTCCATTCTCCAACCAATTGCAGAAGCCAGCGATGTTGATCTTGTGGTTCAGGAAACTGCATCTGAAAAGCCCTCTTACGTGGCAAGTTATAGGTAGAAGAAAACAAAAACGCTCGACAAGTTCGTCCCGAGGGAACACGCCGAATGCGGAGCAATCGAATTGCATGACAGGCGTTCGACGCAAAATCACGATCTCCGTCGAAGACCCATTTTTCATCAATTTCGCTGGAACTCCGGGGGTTAATCGAACGGCGAGCACTCAATTCGACAACGCTCGCAATCTTTTTCCGAAATTCCTGATCTGATTCGATTCTAACACGCAGCCGCTATTCAAGGTCTGCCAATCGTCGCTGCAGAAAACGACGCTCCGGCTCTTGTCTCGCGAGAGCAATCGCCTGTTCGTATGCAGTTCGAGCATCTTCGAGCAGTCCCGCACGCCGACAGAGTTCCGCTCGCGCTGCGTGCGCCAGGTGATAGCTCAACAAATCGCCCCGTTCCATGAGCGAATCAATGACGGTCAGCCCCGCTTCCGGGCCATGTTGCATGGCCAGGGCGACAGCGCGGTTCAGTTCCACGATCGGAGAGGGATTCATCGCATGCAGGGCATCATACAGAGCGATAATTTGAGGCCAGTCTGTGGTTGCTGTGGAATCGGCACTGGCATGCACAGTTGCGATTGCCGCCTGCAGCGTGTAGGCACCAAAGCGGCGAGTTGTGAGAGCTTGCTGAACGAGCAATTGCCCTTCATCGATCAGTGGCCGGTCCCAGAGCGTCCGATCCTGATCCTCCAAAAGGATGATATCGCCCCCATGAGTCGTTCTGGCTTCTCGTCGAGACTCCTGCAGAAGCATCAGTGCGACAAGTCCCATCACTTCGGCATCAGGAAGCAGTTGGAGCACGAGACGCCCCAGGCGAATGGCCTCTCCGGAAAGATCGGCCCGCGTCATGGTATCGCCGGACGATGCCGAATATCCCTCGCTGAAGACGAGATAGATCACGGTCAGCACGGAGTCGAGTCTGTCCGGGAGATCTTCGGCGCTGGGGATGACGAACGGAATACCGGCATCACGTATCTTGGCTTTGCCACGCACAATTCGCTGAGCCATCGTCGTCGGGCTCGTCAGAAACGCACTGGCAACCTCTTCGGTGGTCAGGCCGCAGACTTCCCGCAGCGTTAGAGGAACTTGCACCTGGCGATCGATTGCGGGATGGCAGCATGCAAAAATCAGTCGCAACCGATCATCTTCAATTTCCTGACTTGAAGATGAAGCATTCGCCTGTGAGATCTCATCAATCCGTCCGGCGATTTCCAGTTTTAGCTCATCAAACTTTCCTCGCCGTCTTAGTGTATCAATGGCTTTGAAACGCCCGGCGGAGATCAGCCACGCGCGAGGATTCTCGGGGATTCCTGATTCTGCCCACTGCACAACTGCTGCTGCAAACGCATCGTGCAAAGCTTCTTCGGCCAGATCAAAATCCCGCAACAGTCGCACCAGACTGGCGAAGACTCGCCGCGACTCCGCCAGATAAATCGATTCGACCGTCGGTTGAGTTTTCGCAGCAGATTTCCTGGGCATAGCGGATGGACGCTCTACGAAAAATGCTCCGGCCGTTGAATCGGTTGTCTCACTGGAGTCTGTTTACTGTTCAGACTTCTGCTCTTCTGCTTCGCTGGCGTAGCGAATCGCTCCCGGTTCTTTGGGGGCTGGCGCGTCGAATGCAACGGTCGTCGGGAGGCGATTAGTTCTCATGCCATGAGGAATTCGGGAGGCTGTATCAACATCTTTCTGCAATGAGCCGCTTTGGTAGACATTGACCCCGAAGGCATACCAATTGTTGTCGTCGGATTTGGCCATCGATAGTCCACCGTCTCCCAGCACTTCTCTGGATTTCGCATCGTAAAGCACCATGCCCAGCTTCGCGTAACCGAACTGAGACTTTCGTTGCGTGAGCCTGACTTCGGGCAGAGTCAGCATGCCAGGCAGAGTAATCTCCGGGATCCCGATATACGAATCGCTGGTATCGGTGCCGACGCCGCCGCTGCGAACTTCCATCACAACATCCGCACCATCGGCTGCTGCAGCGATATTGCCTCCTGCTTTCATGATGCGATGCCGTATCGATCCGATGATGTACGGCTTATCAACGCACTCAAGATACTTCTCTTCGACGAAAACGTTCTGTCCGTACAGCGGCGTGAAGTCAACTTTGTCCAGCGATTGATCTATGGAATTCGACAGCAACATTTGTTCTTTTGCTGTTCGTGCAGTATTCGAAGTTGAGGTGGCTGTGCAACCGGTTGTGACCAATACAACGATCGTACAGAGCAAGAATGAAAGGCGCATGGCGTCGTCCTGAGAAGTCTTCCGAGAGGATCCACTGAGTCTACGGGCTCACAGGAAAATCACTCAATCCGGAAACGCGTCCGAAATCGCCAGATCCCGTTCCGACACGTCTACAGTCAACACCTCAGGCCCGAACATCGCTCGCATATCGGCAGAATCTGCAGCTCGGGCGGCCGGTGGTCGTGAACGCGTCGACTCGCCACTCTGCTGCTGTTCGATGTCCTGACTTTTCTAAGGAGCAGTCCCGTAATAACTTCCGTAGCTGAAGTCGTGAGACTTCAGTCCGAACTCTCACGATTTCGGCTACTAAAGGAACTTATTTCGGGACCGTTCTTTAACGCAAAAATCCACGCCATCAGGTGTGATCCCGATGGTGTGGATTCAATGATGACTTCGGAACAATTCAGAACGGCTAACAAAACCGTAACTGGGCTCGCGAGAGCTCAGAAAAGCGTCCGAATTCTCATGAATCCGGCTACTTGAGTAAGTTTTGTCAGGCGTTCTTAGTGAGGGGTTTTGTCAGGGATGATTGAGGAATCTCATTTCTCGGTCCGGCCGACACCCATCATTCCATGGCTGAGAGAGTACTAATAGGACACCACCTGAACCAGCCGAGGAATCACGATGAGCGATACAGGTTCCGGAGAACCTTCTCGAATGACCACGAGGTCAAGACGGCCTCGAGGAACTTCCGTGTTCACAAGATTCGGATCAAGCACAGTCTGTCCGTTGACGGAGACAATCAGGTCACCGTTCTGCAGTCCTCCCTGATGAGCCGGTGAGCCTGCGATGACCGACTGAACTCCGTAAGCCTGCATGTCAGGGATGTGAATGCAGGTCAATCCAACGTAATAGCTGAGCTGCTGACATTGAACCACATGCCAGTTGCAGGGAGTCCAGGTGTCCCAGTAACTGTTGTCAACGTTCCAGCAGCCGTAGTGCGTATGGCAGTGATGATGGCAGATTGTAATCCACCAGTTGAAGTGCGGCTGAACACAAAGGTGCTTCGGAGCCTTCGCCAGAATGTTCTGGATCTGCGGCTGAACATTGACCTGGCCTTGTGGGACTTTGTGTTTCAGAATCTGGCCGAGGTCGATGGGGGCTGGTTTGACCTTTGTGCCGTTGGCCAGATTCACGGTTGGGAACTTGATGGGATGATGATTGCCATTTCCAATCTGGTTCTGCAGATTCTGGGGAAGTGTGACTTTGAAGTTCGGTTTTCGCTCCTGGTGTTCTCGATTTCCCACAGTGTTTCCTGTGCCGCCATTGTGGAGGACATTGCCGGAGATTATGTGGCCCGGACGCACGTCAACTTTCGGTTTTCCAAAGCCTCCGTTGATGGGGGTGTTGGAGTGATTCCCGATGGTAACGCCTCCGTTATTGAACACCTTGTTCGACGACGAAGAGGAATTGTTCTGGCCGACTCGCGAGCGAAACGTTTGGCCGCTGTTTGAAGTTTGATTGTTCCCGGAGCTGCGGTTACCGCTGAATGATCCGATGCGACTTTTTGAGTCCGCCAGCGATACCGAGGCGACGGTGGCAGCGAGAGCGAAGACCAGAATATTGCAGAGTTTAAAGCGTTTCATCGAAGTTCTTCCCCGTGTGAATTTTTGTTTGTCAGACTGAACTACTCAGCCTCTGACTTCACCAGCGAGAGAACCCTGAAGTTGTTACAACGATTTTTTCAGTTCACTTTAGTGACCGACCAGAACGTCCGCAGGCCACGTGTCCGCCTCGCCTTTTGCCGGGTATTGTGCAGTCAGTACACGGAGTGCTGCTGCTACTTTATTGAAACGTGATGGCCGTCGATCGCGAGCCCGCAATTTCGAAAATGGACCGCCAACTCATCAAGCTCCAGTCGCAGAACGGCCCGGTTGTCCTGTCGCAGCAGATACAGATCACCGTTTTGAGAAAACTTCATGCTGTGTATCGGCGTCTTGTTGGCGGTCATCTCAAACAACAACTCGAGTCTCTGGTCATGACGCTTCCAGAACTTCAATGATCCATCTGAGTCCGCCGACACCAGTCGCTGCCCGTTCTCAGAAATCGCCAGCTCCACGATTCGTTTCTGATGTGCCTCGGTGACGAAAGTCAGCGCATTGCGGCCCTCGCTTGAATCGTACATCCGGATCTCACCTCGCAGATTTCCGGCAGCGGTAACCTGACTCTGTTGGTTAACTGCGATCGCGGTTACTCCGTCTCTGCTGTCGTAATCTCCTGTTTCCGTGCGAGCCTTCTCCAGGGACGTTTCCCTGCTGTCGCCGTGCACGACAGCAACAACTCCCGAGTCCGTACCGACGACAACCCCGCCATCGGTCGCAACCAGCCCACGTATATCCTCTTCACTGTTCTCGAAGTCTCGCCAATACGAAGAATCAGCCGTCGTCAGATCGGCATTCCATTGATTGAGAGTCCAGCTCTCGACAACGGCGGCCAGTCCTCCGTCATGACGCAGGCAGATTGGTCCAAGGCGCAGAGGATAAGCCGGGGGAGTGTTGCCTCGCTTCAGTTTCCGCCAGGGCAGAAGGAAGAGTTGTCCCGGTATGACCTTGTGATCGGAACTGCCAATCTCAGTGGTCTCAGCCTGAAACTGCATGCTGGAATGGCTCAATTCCGCCTCAACTGTCCAGTCGCTGGCGGAACTCTCGGGCATTTCTCCGAGTGAAAACAAATACCAGCCCGACGCATCCACTTTGTCGGCTCGCACGGAGTACTCCTGTGTCCGACGACCGTGAATCATCCTTAGCGTAAGTTGTTGGTCGGGGTGATTGAACGGTATTGGCATCCGCATAGCGACCGCGGCCCTGACTCCATCAATCTCGGACGTTCTCGGCACGGCGAGTCCCGGCCAGCGGACAATATTGGGAGCGACGGATGCGGGAACCTGCGATGCCACATCCATTCCAAACCCGCCGGGAAAACGAAACCCCTGACGATCCGCGACCACGATATTTCCCGGCGTGCCGGACGTGAAGACGATTCCGTTTCCATCGGCCAGCACACAAATACTGTCACCCTGTGTGAAGGTCGTCGACGTGACTTCTTCCAAAGTGAGACATGTCCAGTTCTCGATCGTCGCCCCATTACTTTGATCAATCAGTCTTGATCGACTCCATGCGTCAATCGGTTCGTTGCGACCGAATGGGATCGCACTGCTCTCAATCACAGCCAGTCGTTCCAGGTCATCTCGAACATCGAAACACCGAATCATCTGACTACACGTTATCGCGCTCGTGACTGGAGTGACAGCTGCCGTCAAAGTAGTTGGCCTTTTTCCTTCATCAGGTGGCCGAGCGGGTCCACGAAGCTCATAAGCCATGATTTCAGCGATCGAATACAGATAGAGGCGTTCGGGGTTTCCGAATTGACAGAACCGGGGAATTTCATTTCCTCGGTAACCCGCGTTGAAAAGCTGACGTCCTGACAGCGCGTCCCAGGCCGTTATGTTTTCCGGATGGGTTCCACCAACAATCATCGACGTGTCTGAAATCAGATGCAGCGATCGCGGGCGATCTGCGGGGAAAGTCGGCTGAAGATGCATGATTCCCCGTCCAGTTCGTGGATCAAACATGACAGGCGGATCACTGCCCATTACAGCAACGATCTTGTCGTCACCAACAGCCAGCTTGTCA
>JBPOIW010000091.1:0-58935 GCA_052034165.1 Planctomycetota bacterium
AACAAAGCCCGGGAAAACCTTCGAGCCGTTCTGTCTTGGGCGTGGGAGCAGGATCTGCTTGAGACGCTGCCCCGTTTTCCTCCACCGCGAGAACAGCGCGACGTAGCTGGCCGTCACTACCTGACCAAAGCAGAGATCAACGCACTCTATTTTGCAACGTATCAACTGAAGCGTCCCAGAGGTTGGTCTGACGTTCTCCCGATTGGACGATACTGGCGAAGCGCTTTGGCTCTGTTCTTCAACTACGGATTGGACACTGGGACGATCTGGAAATCGACTCCGATCCATGAACCAATTCTCTGGCGACACATCACCTGGGATCAACAGGCACCCGATGGACGTCAGAAGGACTCATGCAGATGGGGATGGATTTATTTTCGAAGAGTCAAGACTGGCAAGACGTTCTACCGTCCGATGAACCGTGTCGTTCATGAACACATTCGGAACATCATGCCCCAGTCGCCAGAACCCAATGATCCGGTGTTTCGCGGCGGAGGTTGTCGGCCCAATGCTACGTTTGTAACCCTCTGTCATCTCGCTGGCATTCGCCCGAAACTGGACATCGAAACTGGCCAGCAGGTGCCATGGCACTTGAAGGATCTCCGCAAGACGTGCGCGACCTACTATGACGAGCTCATTCCTGAGTCTTCCATCGAAATTCTCGGCCATGCCGTTGGTGGAATAACCTACCGTCATTACGCACACCGTGATCCACTGGCCTTTCGAGCCCTTTCGAGCAATCATGACCATTCCACAACCGTCTGCATTCCTTGCACTCGTCAAAGGCCATGACGGCGAATGTCCATGCTGCAGACGACCGTTTGTGACTGCCGAATAATCGGCGATCCTTATGCGACGTAATTAAGACTCACCACCCAGCGACCTGAACCACTTTCGCCGCGTCGGGGTGTCGGACCGACGCGCGCAAGTTCATTTCGTTTTCTGACTTTGGTTATGACCGACGCAGCTAACAAGTCCGGTTTGCGGCGTCAGTCGATGTGGCAGATCCGGCTTGGAAAGATGAGAGAAGTTCACTCAGGGCGGTTAGTCGATGGTTAATCCTCAGTCACATACGAACCGCCAGACGGGTTTAGAACTTTGTGATCGCGTGTGTTCGATCTGATAGAACGGATTGGCAAGTCTTAGCCGTCTTGGCCCGACGAACAGCGTTCGGTCGATTTGACCGTCGCAGTTCGTCGGCTCTGAAAAGACCTCAATAAAACTCGGTTACCAGCAGGCGGAACGTGCCGAGCTGTGTGGCGGCAAAGGCGCGAACCTCGATGAACCATGTCTCACGCTGAGTGGCCGTGAGTTCGATGCGGGAGGCGAGACTTCTGCCGTAGTCGTCGTTGAAGGCGATTCGTTGCCCCAAACTGTTGTAGATCGTTATCACCGAATCTCGCAGAGATAGTAGTTGCGTGTAGACAGCGATCCGCTGACCGGACTCAACATTCAAGCGATAGAGATTACGAGCCCCGCCGGCGGAAATCTGATCTGTCGTCTGTCCACCAATCGCAATAGTTGCAGCGATGGCGGTCTGCTCGGACCACGAGACAACCGGCGCTGAAGGCCCGGTACGTGTCACGCTGACGGAATAAGTTCCGGTCTGAGTCGGTGTGTATCCACGCACGGACAGAAAGACTGGTTGCCCATTGATCGACTGCGGTGCGGTCCAGGCCAAACGACTGGACAGTGTTCCACCGAAGTCATCGTTGAATCCCAGTCGTCGCCCCTGTGAATCCAGCAATTCGATGACAGAATCCCGCAATGAACCGGACTGGTTCCCGAGTGATGTTGAGAATACATATGTCGTACCAGCCACGGCTCGCAGGGAGAATACATCTATATCACTGGTTCGCTGCAGAGCGGCGTTCAGGGTGGACGGCGCGGAAATCTCCGTTGCGCTGCTGATCGTGTCGCCGTGATCGTCCAGAGGCGGTAGTGTGACGCTTACGGATAACGTGTAGTCTCCGGTCTGAGCTGGCACGTAGCCACGCACGGAGAGAAACACCTGTTGCCCATCCATCGTTTGTGGCGCGATCCATGTCAGTCGACTGGCCAGTGTTCCGCCGAAGTCGTCGTTGTACGCCAATCGCCGTCCGTTCGCATCGATCAGTTCGATGACGGAATCGCGCAGAGCGCCGGGCTGCGAAGTCAGCGTCGTCGTAAAGACAAATGTCGCACCGCCTGTCACGCGCAAAGAGAACATATCAATGTCGCCCGCCTGGTCAATTGTCGTTGAAACCACCGCCGGAACTGTAAGAACGGTTGCGGTCGGGCGCGTATCTCCGTGAACATCGAGTGTGATCGGGGTCACAGTGTTTGATGTTGCTGCGGCCGCTCCGGATTCATTAAAGGCTTCGACGACAAAGCGGTATTGCGTTCGGGGTGTGAGTCCGGTGACGGTGAATTGCCTTGTGTCCGCTGGCGGTGTGCCAAGGAGTACGCGGTCTGTTCCGTTAAGCCGATAGATGCGGTAACCGGTTTCGTTGCTGGAGTCCTGCCATGTCAGATTCGCTGTTGTTGGGGAATCTGTGGTGGCCGTCAGACCGGCTGGAGCCGTCGGCCCATCCTGACTGGGCATCGTAAAATCAACCGTTGTCCCCTGAACTCCGGCCGGAGTGACCCCCGAGATGGCAAACCCGTAACGCTGTCCCGGAATCAGATTGCTCAGTGTTATCCCGGCCTGATCTCCGGGAAGCCAGGCAAACCGTTCATAAAAGAACGATCTCTGACTGATGTACTGCATGACCGTCAGACGCTGCGATTGAGAATGGATGTCCGTGTTCCATGTGAGCGATACCGACGTGCTCGTCAGGCTCCGTACCTGCAGGCCGCCGACATCAAACGGCAACTGGAACTCGTGCTGCACCCGTTGCCATGCGGACGAAGACGCCCCTGCCGCGTTGAACGCCTCGACACGATACTCGCCGAACCAGCTGTCGGAGACGGTCTGAACCGGAAATCGTGGCACCACGATGTTTGCGGAATTGACACCTGCGGGAAGCGTTTCGATCAGGGTTTCGGCAGTTCCGGAATTGATGCGACGGTAGATTCGATAACCGTTTGCGTTACTGGACGGACTCCATTGCAGAGCATGTCGATAGCCATATTCGGATGTTGCCTGCAGTCCTGACGGGCCTTGAGGGATCACTCCGGTTTGCACTGCGACGGAACCGGAAATGGTGTACTGGCCCAGCGAGCCATACTCGCCGTTGCTTCGGACGACGATCACATAGTCGCCTGCCGGCAGATCCGCCTCCAGAATCGCTGGTCCGGTCGTCGAGCCCTCGCTGCGTGTTACCAACGCACCGTCCACCGACCACAACTCCGCGGCGACAATCAGATTGGCTCCCAGCGTGCTGGGCGACACGGTGAAGACCGCATAGCCGACATTGGAATGAAAACGAAAGACGTCGCTGTCCGTGACCTGTGTGATGATCCCTTCGCCGGTCCACATCGGGCCCGACCCCGTCAGCAGCGACGCCTGACCGATGGTATCGCCATGATCATCGGCTCGATAACTGAAGCCGTTGTCAGGCCCCGCCATAATCGCAAGTTCGTCTGCGAAGTCTGTGGCTGAGTTCGACGGCCCGTAAACCCAGACGCTGCGTTCACTGACTTCCGTCGATCCCATAATTGGTCCCGCGTGATCATCACCACGACGATAGCAGTTGACGAAATCCCCATTCGCATCGAACTGCTGCTGGTGATCCAGGCCGAATGCGTGCCCTGCTTCATGAGATACGGTGTCAGCAATGCCCGCTGCTCGATCACGTCGCGGCCACTGATAGTCGCTAAAGACAAACACGACGTTTGGCTCTGCATTGTGGAACCCACCGCTCGTCCCGACTCCACCCGCTGCCGAGCCGAACCAGTCATAAGGCGAACCTCCGATCACAACATGCAGCGCATGTCCGTCATTGAAATCTGCTGGCTCTTCCGTTGTGACATCCAGATCGAAGGGTGCGAAGTCCTCTGCCACACGCGCCCACACTTCCTGAAGTGTCGCCAGTTCCCAGTCACTGAACGTGGTGGCATCGTTGTCCATCGAAAATGCGGGACTGGTGATGTCATTGTAGTTGCGCCAACGGGACTCAAAGTTTCCGTCAAAGTCCAGAAAGAGTTTGGCCGTGGCGTCTGGGTTCGAATGCAGCAGCGGTATCGCAGTCAGAGGATAGACGTTTGAGGATGCGTCATCACTGTCGTGGGTAATGTCGGACACATCAATCTGCGAACCCTCGCTGTCACTGTAATGGGTAATCGGCAACTCACTGACAAGTGCAATCGTGTTTCCCGTCAGCAGCGACCGAACTTCAAGACACTCAATTCCTGCCGCGCTATGTCGGCTACGGCGATGTCGACGGAGGCCACGATTCATGCATACGGTCCGAGTCAGCTCTGAGAATGAATTCTTCAGTTGACGTAACATGGTTCGTTCTCCATCAGATCAAGCCAGGGACGGAAGGGACCAACAGACAATCTGTTGGTCCGTCAGCAACGTTCATCACAGTTCTAAGAACGCAGGGGCGAGCGTCGCCAAGGTCACACTTGATGGCGCCCATCAAGCCCGTGGCCTGCGCAGCACGCAGCACAGAAACAAATAAACTGGAGTCTCGGCGAACACTTCGCGGCACCGCCGGAATCTGCGTGGTCGCGGTGAATCGAGACAGCGAAGAAAGAACACGACGAGTCGGATCGCGGAGGACGTAGTCACATCGCGACGGTGTCACTCACGCCGACATTGATCGTGATGGTTATTGCGGTTGCAGTCGTTCTGCCGAGATTCTGCACTTCGGCAGTGCCATCTGAAGCCGCGTAACGGCTTCAGGAGAAACTCGCGTCCCATCAAGGTGCAGCTCTTTGAGCAATTGCAGAGCTTCCAGGTGTTTCAGACCCGCATCGGAGATCTGAGTTTCATTGAGATACAAAACTTCCAGGGAGGACAGTGAAGAGATTACTTCGAGCCCCGGATCTCCGACACTGGTCCTCGAAAGCCACAGCGTTCGTAAAGCCTGCATGTCCTTCAGGACCGCCAGTCCGGAGTCGGTGATTTGCGTGCCGTCCAGCAGAAATTCTTCCCAGTTCTTTCGCTCCGCCAGAAACGCCAACCCCTGATCATCGACTCTGGTGCTGTCCAGGTTGACGGAGATGATGCGGGGATTCGCGGCTAGTGCGCGCGCACCTTCGTTAGTGATCCTGGATTTCTCGGCGAGGGTCACCGTGAACGCGGTCAGTGCCGGCAAGCGGGCCACGTTACGGAGTGTGTCGTCATTGAGTTGTTCTCCCCCCAACCAAATGAATTTCAGCTTGGGGAGCCGGGACAGCGTCCGTGTTTGGTCATCGGTCATTACCAGATCACTTATCCGGAGCGTTTGCAGTTCTTGAAGGTTTTCGAGTCCGGACAATTCCTTGCCGGAGAACGCAACGATGTGAGACAAATGCTCAAGCTGCGACCAACGTCCGATCAATTCCAGCGACCTGGGGGTCCGATGTCCCGCCTCAAGATAAAGGGATCTCAACTGCGGATAGACGCCGAGACTCTCCAGACCCTCGTCACTCAACTCAAACCCGGTCAGCGAGAGATGTCTCAAGTCAGGCAGGTTGGCGATCTGAATCATACCTTCGTTGGTGGTGCGCGGCCCACCTCGTAGCGAGATCGCCAGAACTTTGAGGTCACCGCGCCGCTGCAACTGGTCCGCATCCTCCTCGGCAATGTGAATCGTTCGTCCATCCAACTCTCCGTCGACGTATCCGTTCATGGCGAGTACGGATTGAACAATTCGTCTTGGATACAGGTGCCGAACGGCGTCGATGCTCAATCGCAGTCGGAATCCGGGTCCGGGATTGTCACGCTTGACCGGAAGACGCACAGCGCCGCGACCGTCCCAGTCATTATTTCCCCCGAAGTCCCCGCCACGCATTACAGCCGGTAATGAGATCCTTGCGAAATTGGTCAGCGGATCGATCGCGGGTGTTGCTGCTCGTTTGGTGTACGCATCGGGGGTGTAAGCATCCTGGCACCACTCCCGGATGTTGCCGTGCATATCGTGGAGTCCGAATGGATTTGCCAGCCGCTGGCCGACCGGATGCAGTTTTCCGTCCGAATTATTCCCCCGCCATTCGACCTTGACCATGTCGGCGGTGTCGTCTCCTGTCCAGTAGCGGGTTTGCGTACCCGCCCGGCAGGCAAATTCCCATTCCGCTTCCGTCGGCAGACGATAGCCAAATTTCCCATCGGATGGCGAAACGATGTCGACGAGGTCTTGGTAAATCGGATCGAGTCCTTCCTGCTGTCCCAACTGATTACAGAATCGCGCCACCGCGTTCCAGCTCACACCAGCCGGGAGTTGCTCGTCGTCTTGCTGTTTCGCAGCGTTGTCGCCAGCGATCGGTTGAGCGTCGATCCCCTCGAATTGGCCGCGCGTCACTTCGCAGGTGCTGAGGTAGAACGGCTGAGTCAGGATCACCTTGTGCTGCGGGGACTCGCTGCGCATCGCTTCGATTCCTCCTTCAGGTGCAGCGTAGCCGTGTCGCTTTACATATAATTCTGCTTCCTCAATCGACGTGCCCATCAGGAATTCGCCCGGAGGAACCAGCACGAATTTGATGCCACGGATGTTCGTGAATTCCACCGGCACGCTGAGGTACCTGGCCCAGGCTTCCTGATGCTGCTTCGCCTGCGCTGCGTTGAACGGGGCGATCGCTGGCGGTGGTGCGTCGGCAGGCCAGCCATGCCAGCCTTTAGTTGTGTTCGATTTATCAGAATGTGCAACGACGCCAGGTGCTTGTTCCAACCGTAGTACATAGATGGTCCCGTTACTGTTCACCGTAACGAGATGGCGGTTGTCTTCGGTAAATGCCATCCGACGGAGCGGCATCGGCAGCGTGATGCGATGTTTGCGCACGCCGGTCTCAGTGTCGTGAACGTCGATGATCGAACGATCCACCGACAGGTCGTCCGTCACGGCCAGTTGCTTACCATCCGAACTGAAGGCCATTGCGCCGAATTGGGCGGGAGCGGATTTCAGGGTGAGGACGTGTTGTGGTGGGAATTGTTGTAAACTGAGGAGCTGTGTCCCTCCGCCATCAATGGCCAGCAGATTGCGCGTCGGCGATAAGGTGAAGAGGAATTGATCCTGATTGGCGATCAACTTCTCGGGAAGCGGCTTGTCCTGAGTGAGATTCCAAACGGTCTTCTGATTGTTCATTGACGCAATGAGCAGCGTGTCATCTTTCGCAAACGCCGTCTGATACGCTGCCGCATTCGGGTCGGTGGCTTTGAGAGTCTTCTCCAGACGCGGTGGTCGGGCAGTGATGTCCCACAGATCAACCGTACCTCGGTAGCCGATCGCCAGTCGTCGGTTGTCGGAACTTAGAGCGGCAGACGAAGAACCTTCTCTCCCCACGCTCAGAAGTTGCGAGAGCGTTTCGCCGTTCCATTGCCAGAGGGTACACCCCGGACCGCCCCAAATCGTGACCAACAAACTCCCGTCGAGTGACGTGGTGACGGGCAGATACTTCTGTGGTTCCTCTGTTCTCGTCGCCGAGTGTTCGACAAGGCCGTCTGCTGTTGGTTTCCAGAGCCTCAAAGAGTTTTGTTCGTCGCGAGTGACAATCACTCCGGGGAACATCGCCAGATCAAGATATGGACTCGCAGACGGCTGCAAGGCGATGGGGTGTTTCTCGACGGCTTTCTCACCTGTGATGTCCCAAAATCGAATCGCTCCATGCAGGTGTCCAGTGATCGCAGTTCGCCCGTCGGGGAAGATTGCAAAAGAGGTGAGATTTGATTCGGGGCGACCGAACTCGGTCCACGTCGCGTGATGTTTGAGGACCGCTTGATCGGCGTCGATCCGCAAGATGCTGGAGACCCCGCTCTCCGCCGTCACAACGATCGGGGCTTGAGTCGCGGCATGCAGGAATTGATCGGCTCTCCTGGTCGAGAAGAGAATCTGCGGTTGATCGCCTTGCAGGTTCCAGAACCAGGTGCGGCCATTGTTGTCGGCGGTTGCCAAACGGCCATCGGCGAGGAACACAAGCTGCTGAAATCCCTTTGCGGGACGATCGTCCTGAGCCTCCATTTCGGCTTTCAAAACATGCCGCTCCAGTGGAACGCCGTCGCCGAGTTCGAGAATACGAATCGTCTTGTCATCCTCGTGCAGAACCGCCAACAGCCGATTGTCAGGTGAGAACGCAGCGAACCGGCAACCGGGATACTCGGCCACAATGTCACGTTGGGAACTGGACAGGGTGATCAGACTGAGATGGAATTTTTCTGAATTCGGCTCCGTCCTGCGAATCAGCCACTTCTCATTTGGAGAGACAACCATCAGGTTCGTGTATCCCGTTCCCGTTCCCGCTGGAAGCGCAACGGGGGCGTCGCTGCTGATTCCCTTTTCATCCAGGTTCCAAATCTGACCACCCCCGAGACCTTCGTTGCCGACAACGAGTTGCTTTCCCTGAGAAATGTAGGCTGCTGACAAACGCGAGTAACCTGTCGGTCGGAAATGGGAAGTCTGCTGAAACGTCGTCGCATCCCAGAATCGAAGACCGTCTCGTGCAACCGTTACAAACTGCTTTCCATCAGGTCGAATCGCAATGCTGGTAACTCCACCCCATGCGTGCCGTTGCCGATGCTCACCGAGTACTGCAATCAGCTCCTTCGGCTGGTCTGCAATACGCTCCGCTTCCGGAATCTGCGCGGGATCAAGCAAATCCCACGCGCTGACTGATGGAACCGTGACCACGGGTGTTGGCTCTGTTGAGCCAGGCGGCGAGAGGTCTGCAGTGATCTTGCAGTTGGGCAACTTCTTTTGGAGCGAGGCGACGTCGTCCGCCGTCACTTTCGTGTCGCCGATGTGGAGATTCCGCAGCGATTGCATTGCCGAGAGATGTTCGAAGCCCCGATCGGTCAACAATCTCCTACTCAGCGACAACGTGTGGAGCTTCTCCAGACTTTGGAGTTGTGCCAGTCCGTCATCACTGACGGCGCACCAGGCGAGATATAAATGTGTCAGGCTCTTCAGACTCGCCAAACTCTTAAGACCTACATCGGTCACTTTTGTACCGTCGAGATTCAAATGAGCCAGCGGCAACTCACGCAAGGATTGCAGTCCCTGATCGCTGATCGAGGCGCCTGTTAAGTTGAGCTCAGTCAGTCGTGGCATTCCTCGAACGACAGCCAGACCACGATCTGTAATTCCTGGCTGATGGTTGAGATCGAGGTATTCCAGCTTGGAAAGATTCTGCAACCGTTCAAGTCCGGCATCTGTCATCTGACAGGATTGGAGCTGCAGATGAAGCAGTCTCGTGAGACGTCCAATTGGCTCGGTCATTGCATCGCCCGTTGGACATTCCGCCAGTCGCAGAACATGCAACCGAGGTAAGCCAACGAGCTTTTCCAGAGATTCCGCAGGAAACGCCTTGTGTCGGCGATGGACATAAACACCGACGACCGAGAAATCTTGAGTCGGCAATTGATCGACCGACGTGAGCGTCTTAGTGGCACCATCAACTTCCACACTAACTTCGCCGCCCATTGTGAGCGCCCACCACGCCGCGTCCCGCTCACGATTTGAATCAGTTGAGAATTTGCTTGAGTTATTTCCATGGCGTACAGCATCGACTGGCAACCAAACGCGAAAGCCAGTGTGGACGTGGCCGCCAACTGCACCTGCCGTATGACGGCTGGCGGAACGACAAATTGTTGGATTGTTCTGAGCGCCGCCGCCCCGAACGAGATGGTCTGACGTCGGTATCCGTGTCGGACCAAGCGGGTCGATAGCTTCCTTGTCTTGAAACATCTTGTAGAACTCTTCGTCGAACCAGTCCTGGCAATACTCGCGCACGTTGCCGTGGACGTCATACAGGCCGAACGGATTCGCGTTCAGTTCTCCAACGGCGTGTGTCCGGTCTCCTGAATTCCTGTGAAACCATCCGATTTGGACCAGCCCTTCGTCGGTGTCACCGTTCCAGTATTTCGTCGTCGTTCCGGCGCGACAGGCGAATTCCCATTGGGCCTCGGTGGGGAAGCAATAACCGTTTCTTCCTTCCAGCACCGTGACTTCCAATCCACTCTTGAAGTAACAGGGTTGCAGCTTCTCTTTCGCACTCAGCTTGGCACAGAAATCAGCGGCATCGCGCCATTGGACAAGTTCGACCGGAAACACGCCGGTCTCCATGCCTGCGACGGCATCCTTGCGCGGGCCGTTCGCTGAAAACTGAGACGGATTGGTGCCCAAGACCGACTCATATTGCTCCTGGGTGACTTCGTAAATGCCGACGTAGAACGGTTTCGTCAAAACCACCTTGTGCTGTGGATTTTCGCTTTGACAGAACGCAGGGCCAGTCTTGTCGTCTGGAATCAGCCGTGAGATCGTTTCGTCGATCTCACGCTGCGTCGACCCCATCAGGAACTCGCCCGGGGGGATCAGCCGAAACTTCATACCAATGGAGTTCGTGTACTCGACTGGCACCTTCAGGTAGGCGGCCCATTCTTCCTGGTGCCTCGTCGCCTGCTCGGCATCAAACGGGGCGATAGCGGGATCCGGAGCGTCGGTGGGCCAGCCGTGCCAGCCGGTGTTCATATTTGAAATTTCAGATTTGGAATTTGAAATTTCCGCAGAGAGTTCGGAGGGCTGACGCCCTCCGCTCGCCGGATCGTTGCTGTTATTCCATTCCTTGAACATCAGGAACGCCACAAGTGCGACAATTCCGACGATGCTGGCAGCGATCAGTCGAGTGCGATCTAATGTCGCAGTCTCGCTCCGCCGAGACGAGCCTTGAGGAACGGCACTCGAAGGAACAACCGCACTTGGCGACGTCAATTGATGATCAGAGGGGCGGCTGGATGATGGCAGGGCCGAGGAATCGCAATCATCACTCGGAGAGTGCTGGCTACGTTGAGGAGCTGATACACATGTCACTTGCCCCTTCGATTGCAGTTCAGATTCGCAGCGTGCCAGCAGGTCGGCCAGTTCCTGTGATGTCTGGAACCGCTCTTCCGGTTTTTTGGCGAGCAGTCGGTTGATGATCACCACCAGCCAGTCGGGAATCTGAGGCAGGATTTCCTGCAGGGCTCGCGGCGTGTCTTCCGTCACTCGACGCAGCACGGCCAACGTATTGGAAGCTCGAAACGGCGGACGTCCGCAGGCCATGCGGTACAGCACACTGCCCAGACTAAACAGGTCCGTCCGCTGATCCATTGGCTGTCCCAACGCCTGTTCAGGAGCCATGTACATTGGCGTACCGGAGATCATCCCGGATTGAGTCAGGCTGGCGTCATCGGCGGCTCGGGCCAGACCGAAGTCGGTAATCTTGACCTTGGGATGAACTCCGTTTTCCAGCAGGATGTTGCCCGGTTTGATGTCGCGATGAATCAAACCCATTGCATGAGCAGCAGCAAGTCCGTTCGCCATCTGTCGAGCAAGATACAGTACTTCCGGCGCGTCCAGCGGGCCGTGGCTGTTCAACGACTTCTCAAGTGTTTCGCCATCAACAAATTCCATGACGATGTACGGCAGTGGTTGCTCTTCGACGCTGTAAACCTGCACAATATTTTCGTGCTTGATAGCTGCCGCCGAACGGGCTTCTCTCAGAAATCGCTTGCGAGGCGGCGATGTCGCAGCCATCTGCACGTTCATGACCTTGATGGCCACCAGACGGTGCAGTTTTTCATCGAACGCTTTTAAGACGATACCGAATCCGCCATGCCCCAGAAGTTGCAGGATTTCGTAATGACCTAGTGTTCCAATCGACCCCGGTTTTTTCGACGGCTCCAGGAAGCTGAGATCGACCTCTCCGGCCTGCAGGTCCTCATCATCATTCTCGCCTGGTGCACCCAGAATTGTGTTCTCAGTGACATCGGGCGAAATTCCGGCCAGGGGACCGACCGCAGGCACGTCCAGAAACGAACCGGCGGCGATGTGAGACTTCAGCAGAGCATCAACTCGGGCTCTCAGGTCAGTGTCACTCTGACAGGCCTTGTCCAGGAATGCCTCCCGATCAGAGGCGTCTGTCAGTGCCAAAGCCGCTTCAAACAGACTTCGTTCATTTTTGGCCATGGGATTCTCACCTTGAAGTCGCCGGTTTTACTCAGCCGGACAGCAGCATGCATATCCGACTGATTGTGGCAGCCTTGACGTAGAAAAAGGAGCCACTATTAAACAGTGCGACGGGTGAACGGAATTTACGCCAGGAATTTTTCAGAGAATATGCAGGGCTCAGGAAATTCCGTTCCCAGGCAAAATGTTTCCTCTTTTTGCTGTCAATTGAAGGAGAGAGAACTAGCGAACTGTCAGTCATTGATTGAGGTGTTCGTCATTCCCGCGGAGGCGGGAATCCAGATTGTGTCGATGGATTCCCGCCTGCGCGGGAATGACAGACCCCTCTTTTGAGTCTTGACAGAGAACTAGAGCCGTCAAGGCGCCATACTAAAGTCTTACTCGGCAACAAGCGCACGGTGCGCGCATGTTTCCGTTGACCGAACAACGTGAGCGGGGATTTGGCAACGAGCCGTCAGGCTCAATTGGGTCAAGGGCACTGCCCTTGTTCTGCCGAGTACCTTACTCTTCGCCTACGAGAGTTCGCGGTGCAGCCAGGCTTTGGCGAACACCCAGACTCGGTCAGCAGTTCGCGATGAGATATCCATGATCTCTGCCGCATCTGCGATTGTCAGACCGGCAAAGTACCGCAACTGGACTAATTCAGCGGCAGTGCGATCTTCCTGAGCCAGGCGATCCAGAGCCGCGTCCAGAGCAATCATATCGTCACGAGGTTCCGGGGCTTCAATCTCCACAAGATCCATGTCTGCCTGTTCCATGGCACCTCCATGCCTGAGCCGCAGTTTGCGACGAGCATTCTCCACCAGAATCCGCCGCATGGCTTCCGCCGCCGCCCCAAAAAAATGTCCGCGAGACTTCCAGTGCTGAACGGTCTCTGATTCGGTCAGTCGCAGAAACGCTTCGTGAACCAGCGCCGTCGCCTGAAGCGTCTGGCCTGACTTCTCCTTCGAAAGCTTTCGCATCGCTAGGTTGCGAAGTTCCTGATAAACCACTGGCAGCAGTTGATCTGCAGCGTTTTGGTCACCGCGTTCGATGGCTGTCAGGATTTTCGTCACGTCATTCATGGCGCCGATTGTAATCAGAAATTTTTTAGAATGCTTTGATATCGAAGCGTTTGACGGCGAAAGACCAGGCGTGACCGGCTAATTCCAGGGAGATGACCTGTCTATGGTCGTCACTGGCGTTCCCGCACGACAAGGATGTTTGCGGAACGAGTTCTGCGGAACCAGGTCCGGCACAGCGCAAGGTTTACACTCATTTCCTCTTGGCATTTTCAACGATGTGGCCGGGCGAATTGCCACCACTTCCGCCGGATAGAACTGCCTGCTCGAACCGAATACGGTCGGACTGACAGAAGAAGCGAACAATCTGATGTGCGAGCGTTCGAATCAGTATTTAACTACGTCATCGGCGGGATGACAGATCCGCCTTGCCGATGCGGTAAACTTGGGCATGCACTGACGTTAATCAGATCCATACCAAAACCCTCAGCGGAGCGTGTTGAGGGCGTGTCTTGTGGTCAGATTTGCCACAGCTGGCGCAGGTCCGATCCGACGCACGCCCCTTGCGACGTGATGCGCCAAACTGCTCCGGTGAGACCGGCCGGAACCGCCTTGTTCAGGCGCAAACTGCTCCGGTCACATCATCTGATGGCACTCCAGTGTGTCGGACGTGTGTCGGACCGGAGTAGTGAAGCGAAGGCTGGTTCGCTGCGTCGGTCGTGACCAGGAGCCGTGAAATACGGACAATGTTCAGGATCTTTATTTGGGACAAACTCGGATTGGGACCGTGTGGACAACTCCTTCAGATCTGTTGGTTGTGAATACTCGATTGCGACAGGTGGCATACGCTCTTGAAAGATCATCACAAGAGACCGTTCCACGTATCAAAAAGGACCGTCGCCATGACAGCCAGTTTTGACTTCTCCGCCAAAGGTTGCACTTGTGTTTCGCAGTGGGATTGCGGGGCACCGACCAAATCGGCGGAAGTACGCTGATCAGAAGCTACTGGCGGCGTGATTGAGTGAATTCCGTGCGGCCGTTCAGCAAGAAGTGACCGACCACGACGCCGTTCACCAAACGTTGTACGCAGATCCCTCACCGGTCAGCCACCATACCGCATGCAGCTCGCGTTGATCTGAAACAGTTGTTTCAGATCAGCCACTCTCCTGGATAGACTATTGCGTTGTGTGGCTGCAAAAGGAGAAGTCATGGTCCGGATTGAATGGCAATGTCACTGGCAGAATTCCATATGGTACGCATTCGCTGCGGAACTCTCCAGGTTCGGCTCCCGGAAAGACGATCGAATGGCTCCTCACGCCCTCAAGCATGCTCCAAGACTTTTGGAAGCCCTGGTCGATTACCTGCGTCCCTCTCCGAAGTTGATCATCAGGCTGCTTCAGCGACTTGCCACACATCCGGAATGGGAACCACTGCCTCTGCCGTCCGAGCAAGAGATTGCGTCCATCATTGCGGATGATCTCGTTGAAGTGCGTCTCAGTCGTCTCTACACCTATCATCTCGTTCCGAGATTGCAGCGATTGTTCACGGCCATGAATGAAGCTGTGCCCAGCCTGTCTGACGAAATGGTCACTTACACGAAGGTACTTCGTCGACGCTGGGAACAGGAGGATCCCGGTTGGCTGGACGAAATTGCGCATTTCATTCCCTTGAATTGGCAATTGGACCACATCAGCGTCTTCCCCGTGTTTCCAGTAAGTGGTGGAGGAGGTTGGGTCGATTCGACAACGCAATCAATCATCATGGAAGCGGTCCCGGTGACTCTTCAACAGGAACCGCCTGAGGCGAGGCGGCTCACCTGGCTCATCGCACAACTGGCGGTCCACGAGGCATCGCAGCAGTTATCGCCGGAAACTCGATCGCTGCTGAAATATGCGTTGATTCCCGCCGTGCTGGCTGCTGCAAAACTGAGAGAATGGGAGCGATTGGGAGTCCATCAGATTCACGACTGTCTGCGGTTCTGGTGCCCGGAATTCGGTAACGAGCCGTTTGATGCAGCCGACGCGTTATGGACTTGGTGGCAACAAGTCGATTCACACCGGGATGACTGGCTAAACGGCCTGGAAGGACTGAAGATTCCTCGAGAACGGTGGAGTGGCTAGAAGACATCCTGCACGAACTGAATGAACAGAGCGCCCACATCGGTCAGGTCGTCAGCTCACGGAATCAATTCATGCTTGAGAACTTTTGATTCTTTCGTTGGCTTCCGCTTTCCGTTCGTCGGAGGTTGGCCCCAATTCGAGATACTGGCCGTCGGCGCGAGTCCTGGCGGTTTGATCCGTGGCCGGAGCAGTTCGCGGCAGCGGCAGGGTTCGGTCGAGATGACGGGATCTCACGATCCCTGGCGGCGGCGAATTTGGAACCAGAACGCCTCGCCTTTGGCGTTGAAGGCCAGGATCTTGAAGTCTACAAGCGGGCCGTATGCTTGATGGAACGGCCCGAAGAGAATGAGTAGGGTCGCGCTGTCGGGATCGGGAATGCGTAGATGTCCCTCGACAATGTCACACAGGGCGGCATCGGTCCTCTCTCCGACAGATCGGCACGCGGCTTGAGATTCGGGGGACGCCAAAGTGAAGGTCTCGCGGCAGACGCCGGTCCGCGCGTCCCACACTTTCACGGTATCGTCCTGAGACCCAGAGACGACCGTGGAACCATCGCCGGAGATCGCCACGCTGTTGATCGAACCTGTGTGCCCCTGGAGCGTCGCGCGGCAGGCCCCGGTCCGCGCGTCCCACACCTTCACGGTCTTGTCACTAGACCCCGAGACGACCGTGGAACCATCGCCAGAGATCGCCGCGATGCCAACATGCTTCGTGTGACCATGGAGTGTCGCACGGCAAGCTCCCGTCAACGCATCCCAAACTTTTGTCGCCCAATTCATCACGCAATGCCTCAGCGATAGTGCTGACACCAGAATTGATGCGGATATAGAAATTCGTACGCGGGATCGGCCAGTCGCGGGTTCCGTCGCGGGCGATGGATTCGATACTGGCTCCGGCTCGCTCAGACAGCAAGCGGCTGATCGCGTATCGCATGCCTTTGTTGGTCGAAGGCGAATGGCACGAGAACTTTGCCTGGCCATTGCTCAGATCCGTAAGCCGAGGATGAAGAACGCCCATCACTGGCTGAAGAATCTCACGGGTGTTGTCCGGAATCAGATCATCCACATTCTGCAGCCGCTGCAGGATGCGACCTTTCAGATCGCTGTCCCATGATTCACCGATAGTGTCGGGCACGTCGAACGTCAGCACATCACAGATCAGCCGTCGTTCCTCAGCAATAATCGATTCACCATCCGTTGCCAGGCCGCCGGGATCAGGCATGTCGTAGAGATCCGTGGAACGTACGGAACATTCGGCGTCAAACAATGCTCCGGCTACTCGCCAGAACAAGCCAGGAAAGTCCCAAGCGAACAACGTCAGCCGCCAGGACTTGTCATGACGCTTTAACTCCACTCTGGGCCGACCAGACTCCACGACGTCCTTAAGAGCATAAATGATCCGATGCGCGCGATGCGGGTCAAGAGCCACGTCTCCTTCGTAGGTTGGCTTCAGCGAATTGTCCACATGAGGACTGGCAAGCAGACGACGGGGAAGAAGACTGCCGATGCGACGTCCGAGTTCATCAAAGTAATCTTCCTGATACGGCTGTCCCGCAACGCCCAGTTCTTCGTACAGAAGATTCTGAGTCAGGTTCTGGACGTTCTGCCATTGCTCAAAGTCGAGCCGTTCTCGGTGAACTCCTGCAGGCTTGTGGAAATCAAATGCTGCGTAGGCAAACAGTGCCAAAGCGCGAATGGTGTCCGCTGCGTCGCGAGACTTCAAATCGCCGATTCGCTGACGCCAGCTCTGCATCACCTGAGACTGATCACTCATCTCTGACGACTTCAGCAGCTCACGCTTCATCAACAACAGGAACTCAATGCTCCGCAGTGTCGAATCGGACAGTCCGGGCACCTGTGCGAGATGTTCGTTGACGTAACCATGGACGGAACCAGCATAGGGTTCCGCGTTGTCGTACAGCGTCTGAGGAATCTCGTCCGTCAGTAATGCCAGACGCAGCGCACAGATGGCGGACTCCCCAATCGCCTGATACTGACGCTGAAAGTACGCTTCGAGCGGACCGACGTCATTCGATTTTTTTGAACCCAGAATTTCCAGGTTTTCAATTCGCTGCAGAGCACGAGCGGCTCGGGTCAGCGTTGCGGAACGATGCCCGGGTTCATAGAGCCTGCTGGCAAGTTCACCAAACCCCGGCAGCAGCTTATTCAGAATTCCGTATTCCGACCAATCCCGGAATGCCGGAAGCATCGGCCCCGGAGTCGCCATCAGACGAATGAAGGCCGCGTCCGGACGCAGCGATTCCGCGATGTTCTTCTGAGCCGCACGTTTTGTCGATTTGTCAATTGAAAGTTGAAACCGCTGAAGTGCACCGTAAAGCAAATAGAACAGCTCCGTCGCGTCTCGAAACATCGCATCGGCGGCGATGTGCAGGCCATTGGGTCCCCACACGATCAGGCCATCGGTGTTCGGCACGACAACTCCGCGTTCCAGCAATCGGTCCAGTGTTTCGCGACGATAGGAACTGATGGTTTCCCGTGCCGCATTGAACGCATTCAGACCTTCCGCGCCGAATCGACCAGGAAAGGCATCCATATCGGAACCGTCAATCAACAGACTTTCTCTGTGTCGTTGTATGAGCCCCCTGGACTGATCCTCCTGGCGTTGATCCGAGCGACGCTGTTCGATCCAGCAACGGACGGAGAACAAAACTCCGACAGCATCCAGCACTTTGGGCGTGGGAGCCCCTTCGCTGTCGAATCGGCGAGTGCTGCGGGCCTGTTCGTAAACTTGAACCGACGGAATCCAGCGTTCGAACGAATACAACCACATTGTCATCTGGAAATTGCGAAGCCCGCCAATTCCTTTCTTCACATGAAACTCACCCACATGGCCGGGCGGCTGCGGATAACGGTTATCGAACTGCCGCAGGTCGTTGCTGATCGCAAAGATGAATTCCAGTCCCAGTTCCGCCGCCCGTTTCCGACAGACCTGGCGAATGCGTTCATCAAACGCAACATCGCCAACCAGCAAATCCGCATCCAGCAGCGACGCCAGTGATGTCAGATCAAAATGTTTCTCGTCTGCCAGATCCGGAAAGGCATTCGCCTTGACGACCTCTCGCAGGCCTGGCACCAGAGGAGCGAACTTCCGCAGTTGCTGCGTCACATGCTGAAAGAAGTGTTCGTTCTCTTCGATGTTCTCCACCACGATTCCGACATCAACATCGGACCCCGGGCAGATTTCCTGCCGACCAGTCCCACCCAGACCATGAATCGTGAACACTCCCCGCGGCGGCGATTCCTGGACAACCTGCTCATAAAAGCACTTCATCGCCTCCCGAATGATTCGCCCACGATCCCGCACGACCGCCCAGCCGTCCGAGAGCGCAGCCGTGCGAATCCATCGATCGTTGTCCGCCAGTCCGTCGCGTAATGCTTCGATCCAGGGGAACTTTGAAAAGTCGTGATGCTTCGTAGGATCTGAATTCAAAGCCTGACTCCCTTACTCTCTATTCAGCCATGCCTCATACTGTTGCCAATCACGTTCCTTCAGTTCGCGGATTGCATCTGATGTTTTCTGGCCAACACCGACGATTACTGCTTCGAAGAACTGAGGATACTCGGCAGGTGCAATGACATCTCTGAAGTCCCCACAGGCACGTTTCACGAACGCCGAAATTCGGCTGGAATCGCCTGCGGAGAGTTTCAAGACCGCCAGATGCACGCGATGCGGTTCGCGGTGCCAGTTCTGTATGCCATATTCGTCTAGTCGAGTCATGATCGCCTCGTGTTCTTTGGCGTCGAAATCACGTTGAAGAATTCGGAGCACGTCCTCTCGACCTACCTGCGGGACATAATCGGCCGAGCCATCGCCAATTAATTTCCGCACTCCTGCGAGCCGTTGCTCTTGCCGCGCGGCGATCCAGTTTCGAAGCCAGGCAGACATATTGTTGGTTCCGCAGAAGCCGTTCAATCGCCCATTACCCTCAGACGTTCTCCATTTGCCGAAGGCATTCTACCAATCGATTCTGAATTGCGGACCCTGAACGATTGCATTTATGCTGTATTGACATCAACCGATGCTGTCTTCCCAGTCATTGGTGAACGTGTAACTGAGGCCTTGCAGCAGGCGAGGCAGGCGGAAAGAGTGATCGCATGAAAATCTGGTTCATTTCAGATACGCATTGTCAGCATGAGAGCCTCAAGGTTCCCGAAGTCGATGCCGTCATTCACTGCGGCGATGAATCGAATCACGGGAATGCATGGATGAACGAACCAGAGGCCAGAAGGTTCTTTGATTGGTATTCCGCATTGGAGATTCCGACAAAGGTCTTCGTGCCCGGAAATCATTCGACAGCAATTGAGCAGGGGCTGATTCGCGGAAGTGATTATCCAGAGGTGAGGTTCCTGATTCATGATTCGATGCAGTGGAATGGCTTGAAGATCTTTGGGTCTCCGTACACACCTGACTTCTTCAACTGGGCCTATATGAAACCTCGATCGGAACTGGACATCGTCTGGCAATCGATTCCGGACGACGTTGACATTCTGATCACTCACGGTCCGGCGAAGGGAATCATGGACGAGACGGCTGATATGTACACGGGAAAACCAGTCCATGTCGGATCAAAGTCGCTGATGCGACACGTCGCCGAACGCATCAGACCTCGAATTCATTCCTTTGGTCACATTCACGACGAACCCGGCGTCAACAACTTTGGGACCATCACTCGCGGCGCTACGCAATTCATCAACTGTGCCTGCTGTCATCTGACTCGTGGCTTGGTACATCAGGGAGTGATTGTTGACCTGGACCTGTAAGCCAGGGCCATCTTTTCTGGTGGCCAGTTGTGAACAGCGGAACGATGTTCAACGATTCCGGAATGGCTTTCCGAAAGAATTCCGAACTCCCGTGATCGCTCTGTGTGCTAGACTTTAGACACTCATCACACTGAGGATAGCGGCGAGACTTGCAATGGCTTCCACACCTCAACCTGTCTCGATCCCGGTTTCACTCACCGTCATCGGACTCATTTGGGTAGCCGAAAGCCTTCAGATGGAACCCGGCTATATGCCCCATCAGTCTCACAAAATCACTAAACACACTGACTCACCAATTTCGACAACGGATGTCGAAAAGAGTCCATCCAGGTTGAAATCCGCAAAGTCATCGCCGACCAAAAGACCCAATGATGATTGACGTGCATGCGATGAGGAATTACGTCCGCCCATGGCAAAAGAATTCAATCTGGTGAGAGTCTTGCACGAAGAGGGTTCACGGCAAAGCGAACGCGACACACTCGTCAGTATTACCGCTTGCTCTGCGGTCTTCACGCGGAACAAGGACGACGACCTGGGTAAGTGAACTTGATGCGATGTCATGGTCGGTCCGGGCAACCATTTCGTGAAAGACACTCAGGCGGCTGGCGATGGCGGCAATTCGGTTCCAGGCCGCAACGTGTCGCTGCCTTCCAGCATGAACAGGAAAAGGTCCTTGCTGTCGAACGATGCACCGGCCCAGGTGCGGCCGGAAGAGTCGGTTACGATTTGATTGAGGACGACCGGTAACCTTGCAAACGAGTTGCCATTGTCGGCTCGCTCGATTACCAACTCGTTACTTCCTGCCACTGCCCGCAGTGGAAACTTCTGAAATCCTGCCGCGATTGCCAACACATCTCCTGTCCCTCGAATCACTTCAAGGCAGGCGCCGGTGCGCGTGTCCCACAGTCGTACTGTCTTGTCCCAAACGCTGGCGCTGGCGATCTGCGCGCCGTCCGGGGAAAAGGCGACACTCGTCACGATCTCTGTGTGCCCGCGCAGCACAGCCGTTTTAATGCCGTTTTGTGCGTTGCATACCCAAACCGTAGTACCTGCCCCGAAGGAGATGTGCTGGCCGTCCAGACTGTAGGAAAGGCAGGTGACGAAGTCAGAATCTCCGTACAAAACGACCAACTCCGCTTGGCTTTCGGCATCCCACACGCACACCGTCGTAGACCGACTGCTGGCGATCCGGCGGCCGTCCGGACTGAATGACATGGAGGTTACGCCACCACCCTTCTCATTTCCTCGAACAACAGCCAATGCAGCACCGCTCTCGGCGTCCCACAATCGCACCTCCAGACGAGAGGCGCTTGCGATCCGCAGGCTATCCGGGCTGTATCTCACTTCAATCGCTGCGACCTCATGTCCGCGCAAGATGGCCAGTTCGGCTCCGCTTTGGGCGTCCCATACTCGCGCCGTTCCGTCCCCCGATCCGCTGGCGATCCGTAAACCGTTCGGGCTATGTGAAATACTTGTGACACACCAGTCATGTCCGCGCATGACTAACAACTCAGCCCCGCTTTGCGGGTTCCATACTCGGACTGTCTTGTCAAACGAGGCGGTGGCGATTCGCCAACCATCGGGGCTGTACGAAACGCGTTGGATGTTCTCCTCATGTCCGCATAAGACGGCCAACTCGGCCTGGCTTTCGGAATCCCACACCCGCACTGAATGATCATTCGATCCGCTGGCGATTCGCCGTCCGTCCGGTGAGTACGAAACGCAATTCACTGATCGATCGCTTCCGCGAAAGACAGCCAGTTCGGCACCGCCCTGCGCATCCCATACTCGCACTGTCTTGTCAAAAGCCCTGCCAGCGCTGGCAATGCGTCGCCCGTCAGGGCTGTACGCGACACTCGTGACAGCGTCCTTGTGTCCGAGGAGGATGGCTAGTTCTGCGCCGGTTTGGGCGTCCCACACCCGCGCCGTATGGTCGTCCGATCCGCTGACGATCCGCAGGCCGTCGGGACTATATGACACGCTGGTGACATAAAAGTGATGTCCGCACATTGTTGCCAATTCGGCACCACTTTGGGTGTCCCACACCCGCACTGTATTACCCCCAGCGCTCGCGATCCGTCGGCCGTCAGGACTGTACGCCACACAAGTGACAGCACCAACATGTCCGTGGAAAACGACTAGTTCGACGCCGGTTTGGGCGTCCCACACCCGCACCTTATTGTCAAGTGAACCGCCAGCGCTGGCGATCGTCCGGCCGTCGGGGCTGTACGCCACACAAGCGACAGCGCCGGTATGCCCGCGCAAGGTAGCGAGTTCGAATCCGCTTTGGGCGTCCCATACTCGAACCGTCTTGTCATTGTAATCGCCAGCACTGACGATCCGCTGGCCGTCGGGGCTATATGACACACAAGTGACGGGGCCGACATGTCCGCGCAATACGGTCAGTTCCGCTCCGCTGTCCGCGTCCCATATTCGAACCGTCTTGTCTTCTGAGCCGCTGACTATTCGTGTTCCGTCCGGTGAATAGCTAACACTCGACACATTTTGTTCATGTCCGAACAACACGGAGCGTTGAGCGCTGGCGAGATGAATTGGCGGCGGGCGGAGGCTGCGGAGCCAATGGAAACCAGGAGTGGACTGTTCACGTTGTGTGCGCCACTGGGCCAGCAAGTCACAAAGTTTGAATGCTTCACCTTCCCAGGGCGGTGGTTGATGCCAGCCACCTTGCGGAATGACGTAGTGCCAGGCCGCCTCGGGGCAGTCGTACCACCAGCAGGAATTCCATAGGCACTGAAAGAATGTTGTGGGATGCCGGTCGATGAAATGAACATCACGGCGGATGGCCTCGTCGAGAAGGTTGAGCATTCGACGGCGCGGGTATCCTTCCGGTATGACGTTAAGAGCATCAGAGAAATCGCGTACAAGGTCAAAAAACATTCTGCCGCCTCGGCTTTCGGTTCCAGAAAGTGGATGTCGGTGAGCAGGTCAGCAATCGTGTCCCAGTGAAGAGTTTTCGCGTCGTTTTTGTCGAAGAGTCTGGCGACTTCCAGAAGTTCCGTTTCCTGCGGGCCTCGGCGCGCGGCGGCACCGCGTTCGGTAATTCGAAATCTGTATCATACGATCGCCGGTGTCGAACTTCTTCGAACAACAGTTTCAAGTACAACGGAAGTCGCGGATTTCGGCAGGTCCTCCTTGCCGAGACCTGTGTACACGTGAACCAAAGTTCTCGGCCGAAATCCTGGCACCTGTTGCACACCAGGTTCGCCTTGCGGCGAAAGTCCTTTCCGGCAGAAAGAACCTACCTTAACAATCAATCGCGACTACACCCATTGCGAATCACTTTGTTTCAGGATTCGTATTGTGAGAATCCTGGCGGAAATCAAACTCAGCAGCAGTGGCGATTCCTGGTGCATTTGCTCAGTAGTTTCCAATTCAGACGAGGTGTCGAGACAGACTCCTACAGTCCCCAGTAATCGCCACATGGCTCGATGCCAGCGCCGCTCCATTGGTCCCAGTTTGAAATGACTTGAGGAACAGGTTGCTCGTTCAGCACTGGAACATTTGTCTGCATGGCAATGATCGTGCGACGAATTTCTGCAGCTCGTGCCACATCTGGTGTCATTCTGGCTTCGATGAGGAGCAGTTTCCCGAGCGACTTCAGGGCCCCAATACGTCGCGATATCGCCTGAGCATCGGCAAGCAGTGAAAAGGACTCCACGGACGCGGGTTGCAATTTGGCGAGTGTCGGCACCGTCAGGTCAACCAGATCGGCTTGAAAGCCGTGCTCCCGCTGAATTGCCAAGCTGGAGGCGAGCAACTCTTCTGCTTCCGGTAACATACTCTGCTGGCGCAGCGCCTCGGCAAGTCGGGCTTGAATGCGTGCAACGATCCGGAGTTCGTTTTGACACTCACACTCATCCTGCAGAGCTTCTCGCAGCAGAACGATGGCGCCCGCCGAATCGCCGCGAGCGATCTTTGTCGCCCCATAATGTTCGAAGAAATGTGAGCGCCATCCACTCCGGCTGCCGCCGTCTTCAAAAACACTTTGTCCGAGTTCCAGCCATGGGTCAATCCGTTCATCCGGGACGTATTGGGCAAACACCAGCGTACTGACATAGTCTGTCAACAAGGCAACGTCGGTTCGATTCAGTCGACTTAATTGTTCGAGACCCTTCATACACTGCACGTCACCACGTCGCCCAGCGATCCATGCACTCATGCGTAGATAACTGTGTAACTGGGCCATATTGAAGAACTCGCGATTTTCCTCCAACCAGACCAGACGGGGCAGAACCTGCTCGAATTCGCCATGATGATAGAGTCGCTCGCTTTCGCGGAGCATTTCTCCAACGAGTGGCGGAGGGCTTGTTCCGCGTCTGCGGTGGTTTTCGAGCCAGCGGGCGATCAATTGCACGTTGGCTGGACGCCATGCAACCCACTGTCCCCTGGAAATGGCTTGCTCCAAGATGACCAACAGTGCCCGCAAGTACTCCAGAGCAATCAGAATCGTCTCGCCTGAGCCAAATATTGAAATCGTCGGCAACCCCACAACGACGTGCGGCTTGGGTTCCTTGAACTCCCACACCAATACATCGCATTCCACCACCGAGTCCCCGATCCTCACGGAGACTGCACGCGACGCTCGCGCGGCGGTTTGGCACCGATTGGTCAAGTCAGACTCATTCAAACTTCGTTCTTCCGAAAAGCGTTCCACCGCTTCCGGCTCCAGGCCTTCGTCGAGAAGGAAACGAAAGTAGTTGTCCATCGTTTGTGCTCCAACGGCCAGGTCGATGCGATCGCTCTGACCCGAAATCGAGTGTGTAACGATCCAGTGTCTGGCGTGTCGAAGAACGGGCGCTTCGTATCGAGGCTGCCATGCCTGGGTCTGGGCGAGTCGGAGGATAATGGATTGTGCATCACCGACAAAACCGTCGATGTTCTCACAGATCTCTCGGGCTAAGAAGTACGCTTCATTTGAGCGTTCTAGTTCTTCGAGTACCTCGCAATAATACGTCAGTGCCATTGGAGACTGTCCACTTTGTAAACGACGTTCGATATTGGCAAGCGCCTGGTTGAGCAACGGTCCTGTCCTCCCAGCATGCCCAAAAAATCTATAGTACTTTGCGAGTCCCAATTGAATTTTTCCAATCGTCGAAAAACTCAGAGCGTAGTAGCTGTCCGCCTTCGCATCCGGCAGAGCCTGTGCCCGCGCCTCAAGGTCAATGGCCTCCGTCAAATATTGCTCGCGATGCACATGATTGGCTAGCGCCAAATGGCGGGCGGCGATTGCTGCGAAGTGCAGGATCTTGAAGACCTTCGGGTAGATCCCAACAAGCTCACGTGCCACACCGATCTCGCGCTGGCAGTCGCCGATCTCGGCAAAGAGTTGAATAGCGCACATTGCGCAGCGGACTTCCGGCACTTCGTTGATGAATGGACTGGGCTCGATGAAGGGTGCGATCATGCGGAACAGTTCCGCGACCCGCGCATTAGTGGCCGGTTCCAGCAATCGACAGATCGGCTCCGATTCCGGTGCCGCTGGACCACAGACCCCGGTTGTATTCGACTCCAGAACGTAGATGATCGCCGGAAGTAGTGGCGTTGTGAATGCAAGGGCCAGTTTGATGCGCGTCTCGGTTGATCTGACAACCATTGTCATTACGGCAGTTGCCGCCTCAGCCCATTCGCGCGCTGCGACTGCCAGACCGCTTTCGACAATCCGCAGACGGCAGAAATCATTGTCCTGCAACAAAGACTCGACGGTTTTCCATTCCCTCGCAGCGCATGAGTGTGCCAGCAGGTGACGAAGTACATAGGGCATCGCGTTGGGCCCGGCGTCGCCGTACTCCCGATTGCATTGACGTGCGAGCATTCGATTGCCATCCTCCAAACTGATCGCAAACGGTCCCGCCTTGTAGGTGCCCAACTCCGGGTCCACGTCGCCCAGCCACTCCAGAAGAGACTTATGGAACGGAGCAACCGTGTCGGCTTCACCTCCGGAACCGCGCGTGACGAGCAACGCCCCCAGAGATCCGAGACGACGGCGAACGTGGAATACCGAAAGACCAGTTGCGGCGGCCAACATGCCGAGCGATAGCGGTTCGCGTTGTGCCGCGACCACGCAGAGCAGGGGCCAAATCTCTGACTCGTACAAACCGCGATCGGGAAATTGCCGGTTGAAAAAGCGGCGGTAGTAGTCCCCGAGTCCCGCCGGGACGGCCGACAAATCGGTCAAAGACAGATGCCCTTCGCGAAACTCCTGCACAAGAACCTGCGCAAACAAAAAGATGCCCTCGGTCCTCTCGGTCAGTTCGTCGATGGTGTCCGCTGACATTTGTGGGCCGGACGCAAAAATTTCCATAGACAAGTACTCGCGTATGTCATTCCGGTTTGCGGCCGAGTCGGCGTTGATAATGCGGGGCTGTAGCGCCAGTCGCTTCAGTGGAGTCTTGATCACTTCTTCTGCGCGACTGGTGAGCACCAGTTTCAACCAGTGCGGCGTTTGCGGCCAATGCATCGCCACAAACTCGGCAATCTCGTTTCTGCCGTCTCGTGTCGCCTCATCAATGCCGTCGATTACAATCAGCAAGTCATGCTTCGGAGCGGAAAACTCTTTCGTCAACGGTTCGACGATGAGCTTTTCAAAGAGAGTCGTTGCATTCCTGGCAACATCGTCCTCCAGCCCCAGTCGCTGCAATCGCTGCTCGTACTCGGGGAGCCGCTGGGACAATTGGTATGCCAGCGACAAGACCGCTCGCCGGGGATCGCCCTTATCGTCGTTCCCATGTACGCAAAAATGAAATGCCCCGACATCTCCCCGGTGGCGCAATGAGGCCGCGAAAGCGGACTTTCCGACGCCGGGAGGACCGACGAGCCAAAAGACCCGCGACTCCCCCGCATCCTTTAGCCAAGCATTCAACTCGTCAATCAGCCACTGCCGCCCGCGAAACTTGCTCAGGTGCCGACCAATCTGAAGGTCGAAATCAATCGGACGAAGCAATCGCTGCAGTCTTGCCTGGCCTCCTTCAAAATTCAGCTCGTTATGTTCAACGGCACGAATCAACCGTTCAAAACGGGGCGAATAGCTTTGTTCATGCTCGTCGATCGGTACGATGTCGCGAAGATCGAGGTATTGAATCCGGCAAATCGAGACAGGTGGCCCCTGGTCGAGGAACGCTAACAAAACAGGAATGATGAGCTTGTTGCGTTCCAATGCCTTAGCGATCTCGTTCAGGCAGTAGCCGTCGCTTGTGCTATTGTCACCTGGAACTCTTCGACGCACTGAGTAGGGCGTCATCAAGAGCACCACCTTGTCGCACGAACTGAGTCCTTGCTCGATATATTGTTCCCAATCTCGTCCTTCGTGAAGTCGCTCCGCGTCGTACCACACCTCGTGCCCGCGTGCCTCAAGGTCATGTTTGATTCGCAGAGCTTGTGGCGTGTAGACGTCATGCCCGTAGCTGAGAAAAATCCGCAAGTTTCCGGGAGGACCATCCTGGAACACATCCGGAATACTCACCCAGACATGTTGGCACGACAGGCACAGCCAATCGCTGCGATTGGGGCGGGAACAGACGTCTTCCGAACCACATTTCGGGCATCGGTACGGTTTACTCACGTGCATAGGACACTCGTGATTTTCTGAAATAGAGTGGCACCAACTTATCTGAGTAACGTGCTAGTGGAATTCGTGGGTGTGCGAAAACAAGTCGAGTCTCGCCGAATGGGTGTATGTCGAGCTAGTTAGCGCCGCTAGCGTTCCAACTCCGGCCAGACCTTCGCGTGCAGCGAGTTTCGTTCGTACTTCAGATCGCTGAAGGTCAAGCTGACGAACACGCGAATGATCGGCAGCGCACGTTTGGCCGGGAACTTTGCCTGCACCATCAGCCTCTTCGATTTCTTTTCGCCGTGAGTGGCAAGGTACCATCGCCATTCCGCTCATCCCACCGGGTCCTGGTAGTACGCCTCGATAGCATACGGAGCGGGTTTCGTGAATGCGAGTGATCGTTGACCCCGGCATGACCACCAAAGCGAGGTCCGGGTACGGCGATCCCAAAGTGGATTGCAAGACTGCGTACCCTGCAGACGTACGAGTCCTTCGGACCGCCCAAGTGATCGGCACCTACCTGAAACATCACCCAAAATTCGGTGCGTCCTGGGAAGGTTACGCCGTCGAAGAAGTCCTCAAGGCCCTATGTCCGGACGAGGCCTACTTTTGGGCCACCCATAACGGAGCGGAGTTGGACCTGCTGCTGTTCAAACGCGGCCGCCGCATCGGTGTCGAATGCAAAAGAGCGAACGCCCCGACCCTCACCCTGTCCACGCGCATCGCCCTGGCAGACTTGAAGCTCGACAAACTCTACGTCGTCTACCCCAGCGAGAAACGCTACCCAATAGCCAACAACGTCGAGGCTGTGCCGTGATCGCAATTGGTGATGCGATGTGTGCCTCATCGCTCCGCGTGAGGAGAACCGCGATCAAGACGCAGATGGTGAAAGAATCGGTCGTCAATGTGTCTCTACATCGCCGCCAGTGGCTTCCGGCGCGGTAAAATCGCCGGACAAAGAGATCATTTCGTCTCCCGCGTGGCATTCGCGGATGGTGGCGACCACATCGAACATTGTTTGCGCGTAATGAAAACCTTTGTAGTATGACTCATCCGCCTTCTTCATTTCCTCCAAACATATGAACACTCGGCTGCCCAAGGGAAGGTTGAAAACGGCAGCGAACCAGCACCTGCCATGAGTATCTTTGCGCGCCGTGTCATAACGACCGAATGACAGGAATCCCACCGCTCCTGATTCCTTGATTTGAAGCTTCACGACTCCCTTGTCCTTCGGGATCAGCGACTTCAGATCTTCCGGCGCATACCTCTGCAAGTCTTCCTTTGTCAGATGACTTGCCACTCCCTTTCCGACAAGTTTCAGCGTCATTCTTGCCTGGAGATTCCGAGTGTCTAATTCCCAACGTTCCTCTTCAGGCTCCGATAGGCATGATGCATAGCCGAGTGGCATTCCGATCGTCAGCGTATCGCCGAACGCGCAAGTCATGGTGGTCGGAAATGTGCGTAGTTTCGCGAGACGGATGAACTCCTCATAGGCGAGTTTCATTGCCGGTAGATGTTCGGAAAGATACCCGATTACCATGATGTGATGCTCTGTTCCGTGATAAGGCACGACTAGTCGCAGCCCGCTCATCCCCTTCGCTGTGTAGGTACTCTCATAGGCGTCCACGTCCCACCTTTTTGTGAAACGATATTCCAACCGCTGTCCTCCCAATTTGTTTTTGATGAATTCCTTATCAAAAGGTTCGTATTGATCTAGTGTATTTATCTCGGACTGATGCAACCATGTCGACTCGACGGTAAAGCTTACTCCGTTTGACAACTCCCGAATGTAGAATCTCCACGCCCCGGGTGCCAATCGATTTTGTTTCCAATCGTCAGGTATGCGGTAGGTGAGGCAACCCGACTGGCACCAGCCCGATCTCTCAAACGCCCTCCGAATGGATTCGGGGGTTGCATTGAGAGCGATGCTCATGAGCGACAGGAGGATAGGCAGAATGATCGGTGCTGCAATAAACACACCGAAGACCCACTCCCCTGCTATTGGAACACTCGTGAACAGTTTGAGGCCAAGCATCACGAACGGAGCGATGAAAAAACCGTAAGCTAAGATTGCAAGACGCGGATGCAAGGCTAGACGTACAGCCATGCGGCTTCTTCCCACATCGTTCTCATTGTCGAAGTCTTGTTTGTTGCTTTTCATAATTGCCCCATTTTATTGTGAGTTTTCACGACTGCACCGCAGTACACTCTTCATTGGTATTTGGCGACGATGCAAAACGAATTCCCCACACAGCACCTTGCGCCCCTAATAACACAACTCGTCTGCTGGCAAAGATCTGTGCCCAGTCGATGCGGAAGGGAGCAAAGAAGAGGCACAAAGACCGAGGGTGCGCGGGAGATGCAAGGCTGATTACCTCGACGTTGCGCTCGTCTCGTCCAAGCAGTGCAAACTCACCACACGCAGACAAACGGCACCACTGCACGCCATTTCCGAGTGGCGAACAGCTCTCCCGATGCGGAATATTTGTGTGTGCCAGATATGCTATGCCATCAGATTGGATCGTGATAAGGCGGGAGCCATCTGCTGAAACGTCAATATCTCCAATGAACGGACTCCATTGGGCGTCCATTACACGCCGAACACCACCTTCCAAGGGGAGTTGCGTGATCTTACCGTTTCGAATTAGCGTCAAGGCATGCAAGAGCTTCATATGGGTGGCGACCACAAGCTTGCCAGTGTCATCCGGCACCACGCGGTCCACGGCATTGTGTTTGTCAAACGATGTGCGAGAAATAATTCGCCAACGAAGGGTATCAAACACGAGCACGTCATTTCCGCCACTGTCGAAGCAATTGTTCGAGATGGCAAGGGCTGTTCCGCCTCCTGAGATGGCACAACCTGAGATAGACCGATAGCGTTCGCTCGTCCCAAGTGCGGGCCATACACGTCGAGTGTGAACGGTGCCATCCGTCGAACATCGATGTTCGTAAAGTGAACTAGCGGCATTGTAGTTTTCCGATGAAATCACGGTGTTAATGTCTCGAAACCATGCTTGAGAGACGCGAATCGGGATTGGTTCCAGGACTGTGGCAGACCATCCTTCGCTGGAGGCTTCGAGCATGAATCGACCGCCTGTGGCGCCTACTCCATGAATTCTGTGACATTCATCATCAAGCCCTAAGGCGCGAATTTGTTCAGCTACGGGCAACTCACGCACAGCCAGATCAGGATCTGGCCGGCTGGTACAAAACAGTGTCGTTTTTCCCAGGTAGTCAACGGCGATTGCGTGATGATCGTCGCGGAATACCACGGTGTCGCTAAATTGATGCTCGCCGCTGACGAGTGTTGTGGCCGGCGCTGTTTGATCAAATGGGTATTGAAGAATGTGCCCAGCTTCAGTTAGCGCCAGGACGGCGTTCTCGGAACCGAGGCGCAGGCACTTGATGTTTTGGGCTACGCTTGGTCGCATATGGATAATATCTCCACCAAGGTCTAGGACGGTGATCTTCCCCTTTTCGGACACGACCACGCGTTTGCCCGTTTGGTCCAGACAGGCCGCTGTCAGTTCTCGGCAGGGGATCGCCACAATACTCCATTGCTTTCCCGCGCCGATGTGGATCGCGCCGTCAGCAGTCACGACGCCCCATTGCTTTTCCGCTAAGGGCGCAGCAGCCAGAGCCTTTGCGTGTGAATGTGACTTGCCAGATAGGTTCCATTTTCCGTTGAGGCCATGGGCAAGCACAGCCCAACTTCCATCACGACTTGCAACCAAAATTTCATCGCCCTTTTCGGAGCACGCGAGAAGCGTCACATCGTCCGAAGTCGTAAATTGCGCGTGAGGTTGTTGGGCAGGCCATTCGTTCCACACAAAGCCGAATCTGCCCAACGAGGCAACGATGCGTCCACCTCCTCCAGCGGCCAAATGATATTCTTGAGTCAGTGCTCCCTCTTGGAGCAATGCGCCGTCTGCGTTCAACTCACGCCACCGATTGTCAGCGCAGAAGGCGATGACGTGCTCATTATGAAGCGCGATCGCATGCACATGCGGCAAACTGTAGAGTTTTACTTGTTCTGCAGCCGATCTTGCATGTTCTGGTAAGTACGGATAGGGCCACTTTTGTTCCGCTGCCGTCCGGTTTGCAAGAATGGCCCGTGCTTGACCTACCAATTCTGAATCAGGGATCGCATAATCAAGAATTCGCAATGCAAGCTGCTGACGCGACAACGACGGTATTTGCTGCAAGCCGGCAGCTTGATTCCACACCGCGTAGCGCAGCTGAAAAAGAGACCGCCACTGTGCGGTGCCTCGCGCCTCACTCAGAGCTAAATCGAGATCTGCCACCAAGTCATATGCAAGCCGCAACTGACACTTGGCTTGCGCAAATTGCAGTTGGCTCAATATTCGGAACCATGATTCCCGCATGACTTGTCCAGCATTCTCCAAATGAAACGGAAGCTCCATAAAAGCTCGCGGACTTACACCATTCCAAGATTGATTATTCTCCGGGTCGAGTTGGCCGCGGAAGTAACCGGCAAGTTGCTTGTGCCAATTGCGGCGTTGTGAAGGCATTGCGAGGCATTTGTCACTCACATACTGTGCGACTTGGCGATGGTAGAAGGTCAGTACGTTGCTGCCGTATGCGGCGCGCTCGGTCAGGTACGGGGCCAAGTCGGAGCGAAGTCGGGACCAGATGGCGATGGGGATTCGCCGCGGTTCACTCGGCAGCGTGTGGTTGTTGAGCCTGCTCGTCTCATCGAGTTTCTCCTTGTAGTCCGTGTCGGCGAAGAGGACTTCTAGGATTTCCGTCTCGCTCAGCCCATAGCGGGCGGCGGTGATGTAGCCGAGCACAAACTTCACGAGTGACTCGCCATGATGTTCCGGGCGGCTCAGTCGGTCAAAGATTTGTTCCAGCAGTGCGGAAACGCCATCGCCTAACTCGGTCGCTTGCGGCTCGGTGGGAGCTTCGTCCTCCCGGTTGGTGGACGAGTTCTTGGTTGGTTCGTCATACCATCGCCACAGCTTGACCTCCTCGAATAGCAGCTTGAGGTACAGTGGTTGACGACATGCTTCGGACTCCAGTCGCTGCTCGATGTGATGCCGTTGGGATTTGGCCACGGTGCGGCCGATGGCTGGCAACCAGCGGTTGAACAACAGCGTCTTCGCTTCGTCCTGAGACAAGGCATTGAGGCTGATCATGTTCTCGGCGGGGAGCTTTCGGCGCTGGAGGGCGATGAATGGTTGTGCGACTGGGTCTTTCTCGTCACGATCCGAGAGGCAGGAGACCACGATTTTCACATGGCTTGGCAGTTGGCCGAAGGGAATCCAGAACAGTTGCCGACCGTTGTCTGTCTCGGCAAGTTGATCGAGGGCGTCGAGGAACAGGATGACGGGTTGCTCGGCGGTGGCGGCTTGCAAGTGCTTGCGGAACTCGTCGATCAACTCACGGATGTCCGAGGGGAGCGGTGTTTGAAAAGGGGGCAGACCCGCTCCGGGCGTGGTTCCCTCCAATGGGTCAGCCCCCTTTTCAAACCGCTGACGGAATTCCAGACAGAGACTTCGCAGCAACGAACGCAAGTCAGAAGAACGTGGCGTCACACCGATAAAGCGGACAATCGGCTGCTTTGCGGCGGGGATGTCCTCGACCGCGCGGGCCAGCAGAGCAGTCTTGCCACAGCCGGAGGCACCATGGATAACAAGCGGCTGCGATGAATTGCCGTTGACGTAGTCCAGGATTCTCTGGAGCTGATCCTTCCTGCCAACGAACGCTGCCTTCGGACCTCGCTCGCGACCGAATCGCAGATGCTCATCCCGTTCGATCTCCAACTCGCGAGCGGTTCGCTGCTCGGCGGCTGGCTGCCGGGACTCGGTGTCGGGCAAATTGGTTTGCCTCCAATAGTCGTCGATTTGCTTCTGGACGAGCGGGGTCAGCCTGGCGAGGACGTCTTTCCAGAACGGTTCAATGTGATTAGTTGTGATGCCGATGGTCGGTTCCTGGTCGTGGTCGATGATCGGCCGTTTGTGCTCGTCAACGGGGGCAATGAGCTGCGCCGCACCCGTTTCGACGTAGTTCTTGCCGAGCCGGTCATGTAGTGCTTGCTTCAGGCGACTCAGTGCTTGTTGGGCGGCTGGGTCGATCTGGCCAGCGGGGGCGAGGTCGACGAAGTTCTTCAAGCCCCCCAGTCGAGGGGCCGTTGGCAGATTGTCGATCTCGCGGACGAAGGCGAGGACGTGTTGCCGGGCTTTGGGTTCGCTGAGGGTGCCGCACCAGATCTCCTGCTCGGTCGCGGAACCCTGGAAACGGACGATCTGTGGGACGGCTCGTTTCGGATGTTCCCTGGCATGCACCTCGGCGATGTGACGCGGCCAGTCGATGTCGTCGAACCGATGCTCAAACGTGGTGCCGGACTCCGTCGAGCCTGCGTCTGTCGCCGCAAACGCTGTGTTGATGATGCTCCACAAAACCTGCTGAACGTCGAGCCAATCTTGCGTATCGGCCGGACGCGGCTCGGTGGTTCGCGTGTAGTCGCGACCATCGCCCAGATGCTGAGTTCGTGGCTGCAGGATGTAGTTGAGCGGCGACCGATCGTGAACGGCAACAGGATCGGTCGGCACGAGCACGTTCTGGTCGCAGCGATACCACTCGTTCAGAACATCCTCGGCACTCTTTCCGTGAGTTCCAGGCAGCGGTTGCCTGCCGCCGCCTCCCGACTTCGCCGCGATGACGAGCCGGTCAAACTCCTCCTGCGAAATCTCTTCGGGCAGCGGTCGCCAGCCGTAGCGGTTGCCGAGCAGGATCAGGAAGTTGGGTTCGGGCGAAATCTCCTGCGAGCGGCGGAGTTCCTCGAAACAAATCCGCATCGTGCGGTGGTCGAGTCCCGCCTCGGTCGAGACACCCCAGCGCAGGTCGATGGCATGGAACTGGAAACCATGCTTCAGGCAAAGCTGCTCCAACAGCGGCCAGACGTGCTGCTGGAGCGCATTCCGCTCGAAAACCAGATCGCTGAACGTCGAACTGACGAAGACGCGGATGATTGGGCGAACCCGCCTATTTGCGGCCGGAGATTTCATGGACTGCCATCCTACAGGATCACAACTTCATAGTCGGCTTTTGCAAGGTGATCGGGAATCATCTCCACCGTGTTGATGTCGAGTTGCTTATGCTCATTAGTTAACTCCTCCCATGGAAACAGGCAGTTGTGGAGCAAGAACTCTTTGTTCCAGCAGGACTTTTCCTGACCGGGCGCGACGATCCAGCCTTTGCGGCGTTTCTCGGCAACCCAGCGATCGTGTTCCGCCATCGCCAGTCGCTCCACGAAGTTCCCTAGGCGAGTTGCATCTGCCGAGGCTGGCGAACCGGGAACACGTTTTCGAAACCACAGACCTGCGATCCGAAGTTTTACAGCAATATGGTCAGCTTGCTCACGATTCGATTCCTTCAGGTCTTCCCTGAGATTTTCCCACGCTGCGAGCGACGGATTGTTCGGATCGGGCGGATGTCCCGAAACGTAACTGTCATGGATCGCCCTGGCAATAATCTCACGATCCTTGTCGGGGAACGGGTACTCCGTGCGAAGTAGCTGGCTTAGCTGCACAGAATCGGCATGCAGTTCTGAATGAGAAGGGGCCGGCAATAATGACGGTGCGTAACTTGTCGAACCCGTGAGGTTGCTCATATCCAGCAGCGCTTCGAACGAACGATTGCCATGGACAAATCTGGGCAGATGCAACAGGGCTCGCAGGACGACGGGGCTGATTTGGAGTGCCTTCGCGGCGTTCCTCATTTGAGGCGCTTTTTCGCCAAGTTGATGGGCGAGAATTCCGGCTCGTCGCAGCAGGATTGCCGCTTCACACGGAATCGCTTCAACCGGGCCAAAGGGATCAAATCGAGCGTTCAGATCAAGGCCAGGAATGTCCAGCGTACCGCGGAGCCGGGAAAGAAAGTCCGGACCTTTGGCGGCCTTGAACGCATCCTTCAACTTTGTTGCTTCTCCATCAGTTGGTTGAGAGAAGAATGGAGCGGCGAATTCCGAATACGTGCTGCAGGTACCGCCGGCAAAGACAAAAATCGCCTGGCCGATCGGATGCGGGACGCCATTGTCGAGGAACTCCGCATCCTGCATCGGTGCCAGGAAATACCGCAGCCAGCCGAGTCGTTCTCCTGCCATCGCCGAATCAAACTCATCGAAGAAGATGAGCGGGATCTTGCCCTTGAGCACAAGGTCGCGCACCAGATGGAATGCGTCGGCAAGTTGTTCCGGGGTTTGGTACTGAGAAAGATTGAACGTCAGCGTCTCGATCGGTCTGGGCCCGCCAAGCTGGCTGAGCGCCTTTGCGACCATCTTGACCCCGAACGATTTGCCGGCTCCCGGAGGTCCGAAGACGGCAATGCTGAGCGGTCGCGGAGGCGAAATCTGACTAATGTAGTCCAGCATCAGGGAATACAGGCCCCGATAGTTTTCAATCTCCCTTCGATCGTAGGTACGAAGCGCTTTGGCAAAGACAGCAATGGGGGCTTGTTTCAGAAGTTTTGCGGCCTCTTCTTCTTTTGGGGTACTGGGTTTCGCTCCTGTTGCCGTCAGAGCCACGGCCATGTGAAGTTGTTTCGTCCGCCCTTCAAAAATGGAATCCAGCAGTCTCCAATAGCCACGATCCGGGACAGCAGCACCAGAAATAATGGGTATTGGCTGGCATGCGAGATCAGGCTCGCCCTTGCCGGCTTCAAACAACTCCTTGCCAGGATATGCGGGCTTGTCATTGCTGACGCAGCCAAATCCAAACTTCAACAGTCGCCGTGACGCCAGCAGTCCGTTTCGTATTCCCTTCTCGATGCAGGGCGCGAGCGTCCATTCGCCCGAGACTGACTGGTGCGGAACCATATTGTCACCGATGGACTTTGCAATGCTGGCGGTGAATGCCGCTGTAAATGCCGAACCAAACCCCACCATGCTGCCTTCGTATTCGTGTTCTCCCGAGCCCTCAATGGCTGCCGGATCGTAAATCAGCCAAGCCTGGTGTTGCGGACCTTTGGGTTCGCCCAATTGTCTGCAGTGCCAGTACACCGCACCGTTGAGGCCAAATCGAACGATCAGGTGTGGACAGGCTCGAAGTTCGGCGAACGTCCCTGAGTTCAATAATTGCCAGACCAGATCGAGCGCAGTCCTCTCCCACGAAAGACCTCGGCTGATCGGAACATCTCTGTCTCGCAAATCGTCGATCGAAACAATGACAATTCGTTGTTTCGGAAAACACTGGGAGATGTGAGTCCAAAGTGTGCCTTCGGTTTCTGCCGTGGTTCCATCCGTCTCATCGGCTTTCACAGAAGTTGGAGTCGCTGGCAATGGACGATGAAGTTTATAGACCACAAGGCTGTCAGATTCCGCAGGATTGTTGGCGATGGAAACAGGCCAATGCTCCGGGGTGCGGCGAAAGCGGTTGCCAGTATCATCAAGAACAATGATTTTCGGCGTCTTGCCTGAGTCAGGCGGCAGGATTTTCAAACTCGGATCACCTGACTTCGGTCCGGAGAAACCTCGAGTTGCCTGAACGCGGATCTGATCACGGTCTTTCGCTCCTGCCGTTGTTGGAAAGCAATTCAGCTCAAGCAGGGAATGTACAATTTCATCGCGAGTGAGCCGCTCGGCGATTTTCAGAAATTCTGCGACCGTCAGAGGCTGAACATCGGTATTTCCGCACGCTAACTCGGCTGGCAGGCAAGGTCGTGGCCCCAACACACAACACTCGGGTGCCGCTGCCTCCACCCACTCCCGAAGCAGCAATGCGCCCCCCGGAAGAAAATGTGTCCGTGTCTCACCCGTCTGTCGCCAGTTGTCATATCCCTGGCCCAAAGAAGCGGGAGGCGCAATCGGCACAGCGACGACATCTAGGCAAATGTCGCCCGCAACCTCAATCGACGCAATTTTGAGTGGAAGTGACGGATTCTGATTCATGGAAGAGCCCTTACTTTCTCAGACTTCGAGCTTCCGTGTCCGCAATGCGCCATTCGATCGGACTTAAGAAAAACACCCTGAAGGATCTTCAGGCAAACGGCTGTTCGGAAACGAAAATCGGTGGAACTTCTCAGATTGCCGTTTCTGCGTCGGCAGATCAAGTGAGTCAGGCCCTGGATCTGCTCTACGGTGTTGAATAAGTACAGAATCAATTGCGATCAGATTGGTTGACGTCTTCGGCCCTCGCACACTCAGCGGCAGAAAACCAGTACAACAGCCTTTGCAAGACTCCATTCCATCAACAATGTCCAAGGCCATACAGCGGCCACAAAGTTTTCCGGATCGACAATTGGCCGCAGTGAAACTGCAGATCGTCATTCAGCACAGACAACCGAAAAGTGGTGTCATGTCAAATTTTCGCCCGGCAGTACTTGCGGAGAAACTCTCGCCCGACTTCACGGCCTTACGGTCTCATACGTCTCTCCAAAGAGGGCTCGATCCACAATCCAGACATCCGCCGGATACGTCGTCTCGCGACTCTCGTAGTTTTTCACCAGAAAATCTCCGGCTTTGCCACGAAGAATTCCCCAAGTGGCCTGAACCTCAAACGGGTGGTCAATCGGTGTGGCCATCACACCCCGAGCATCAGGGTGCGGCTGATACATACGCCAGCCATCGCTGTCAAATTCGTCCGTCGCTTGATAGCGTTTGAGCAGCGTCTCTTCAGTCTGCGGCCAGATGTCACCGGCTTCGCCTTTGCAAAGGTAATGACCGGCAGCGACTTGCTCATCTCCCTCCAGTGTCTTCACCGTTTGAGCCACGTCCAGCTTTCTTGCCCAGATTGGGCGAGTCTTTCTGGCATGAAACCACTGGCCCGCAGCATTCGCTTCGTCGAGCAGAGTTCTGTTCGGCGATTCGACTGACTTTTGACTGGCTGAGGCTACAATTTCAAGACTCTTGAGTTCGGACATCTTTGGGCTTGGCTCCTGAGTAGTACAGCAGACAGAACAGAGCATCATCAATGATACGCAAACACAATTGAAGCGCAGAGCATAGCGTCCAGTTCTGAGGGATTCTGCACCAGAAAGGCGATCGTTCGCAGAGTTCGTTGGATTCATGGCCAGTTCCTCAGAGACGAATCCTCGGTCGCTTCGCGCGCCGGCTTTCGCCAGCATTTCATTCATCAGTTCACGGATGACGGACGACCCCAGTCTTAAATTCTCACTGGGCACTACCCACGGGGCAGAACGACCGGTTTTCGGCGTCGCTGGACGAGCCAGTCGGCGTTTTCGTTAAGGGCTTCAAGGCCCAGGTCGTGAAGGAGAACCTGTGATTTCTTTGCGTTTCCGCCCGCAATCAGAGATACAAGTTTCCCGGCAGCCGTCGAAAACAGGTTCTTCATCCATTCGTATTGCCGAGCCAGAATACCGAAATTGTGATAGTCGGCAATTTCTTCAGACAGTGCCGCTGCAACGAGACCAAAGAATGTCAGCACGATCAGCAGATGATTCGCGTGATCCGTTTGTCGATGCACGATCAGTTCGATCACCGCAATCACCATGGCGGCTCGAAAAGACCATTTCGTAATTCGTTCGCAACGAGATTCCAGATGCTCATTGACTGGAGCCTTTTTGGCGAAGAATCGCGCCTGATCCAGTACCCAGTGATTGAGAACTCCGCGCAACGACTCTTCCGAGCCCGGGACAATCGCTGCGGCTGACTCAGAGGGCACCGCTCGGTCTTCGCTGGTCAGAAGGAAGGCGGTACGAGAAGCCTGACGAATCCATCCGAGTTCCCCGCGCAGATGGCGAAGATAGTGTTCGGCAGCGCAATCCTGCAAGCCAGCCCAGCGCCAAAAAAACTGGACTCGCAAAGCCTCTGCCATTGCGCGGACGTCAAGATACCGGCCTTGCAAGTCGGCTCGACGAGCACGCAAAAACATTCCATAACCCAGACCAAGCAGAAGCAAGTACGCGGCGAGCGCTGGCCATTGACTCCATAAGTGAGCATAAACCTCAAGACAGATGAGAGCGAGTGGACCAATGACGAACAGATTCCTTACCAAACGCTTTACGCGGCTCTGAAACGACAGGGCAACAGCATCGGCCGCAGCGTAGAATTCGAGCAGTTCCCGCAGTTCGGCGGGCAGCCGGTTGGTGACTTCATCCGACACAACCCACGAACGGCTTGTGATGAACATTTGGGGTGAGGTCTGCTGCAGTTCGCGAATGTCCTGATTGAACCGGTCAATATTGCTCCACGTGCGGTGAATTTCCTCCTTAGAAGAGCTTTCCGATGACAGTTCGGGATAAAGCCATGTGGCAGTGGGAATCACCGGAACTGTGCCCTCGGATCGTTTTGCGCGTCGCACTTTGATGTGGCAAATGGGTGCCCCTTCGACAACGTCCAGTTCTCCCAGATGAGCCGTAAATGGGGCTGGTGCTCCGTCTCGCTGCCAGTTCACGACACGTGCGGTTCCGCTGGATTCCTGTCCCTCGCCATCCCAGATTGCGATCAGGAGCTGACTGTGTCGAGCGATATATTTTCCGACAAGCGAATATTGATGCTGTTGAAATTCCGCAGTCTCCAATGCATGGAGATTTCGAGCATCCTCGTTCACAGGCATGGTGATGATCCTGTCGGCTCGGTTCAGCAACTCCTCAAAATCAGCCGAGTCACCACCACGTGGCCATTGGGCCTTCGATATCTCCTCCGACCACGGAAGCACAACTGCAAGTCGCGTTTGGGGACCTTCCTCCAGAGCGACCTTCGCGATCAACTGATCGGCCCCCTCGACTAACGGAGACAAAATCACGAGGGGTGTGTGAGGATATTTCTGCTGCAATGACCGCAGCACCTCGCGAATCAGTTCCCTGATCCGAGGCAGATCCTCGGCAAACAAGTCCCGATGGCCGGTTGTGCCGACGATCAAGGGAATCGACGTCGATTGTGTATTGCGGACCATAGAAGAATCCCGAGCTGTCATCGTTCACAACCTTCCAGATTGATGTCACCAAAACACATCCATCGTAAACGGGTCGTTCAGCCGACGTACGCGACAACGGGCCGCCTCCCGTTAGCATTTTGGAGCAACACGACGTCGTCAACACGGAATCCGTGCTGATAGTTCGCCAAAAAGAATCGTGCATACATTAGACATAGCGGCAGCGTTGTGTTCGTGGACACATTACGAATGGAACAAAGCTCTGACAACCGTTCAACATCGCTAACCTTAATTGACGACTTCGAATCCTGATTCGTCGAATGATTGCGAACGTAATGTTCATTTCCGGAGGTGACGAATGTTGTGCTGCAGGTCAATTCTAATCACCCTCGTTCAGCCACTTGAGATTGCACTGACTGGCGCGCGCCGCCGAAAGGTCGACTCCTGCGTTTATTGAATTCCGAGTATGCAACGGCGAATATCCCGATTCCGACAGATGCAAAAATCCACCAACGTACGACAACGTCAAACCCATGCATCAACTTACCCGGAGTTTCTGGATGGCACCAGATCCCCGTCGTCTTCTCCTGTTGACCGATTTTTATCTGCTCCGTTGCCCGCTCTTCTGTGGGTGACGCGAAGAGTTGCATCGTCGCCGTGTACGCTTCGCCGTCGACCGAGTAGGAAAGTTCGGCCATCACTCTGAAATTGCTGTGGGAAGCCGTCGGATATTCAATTCGCATGCTCTCAATGTTAGCGGTGACTTTCAGAGGCCATGTCTGCCAGGATCGAACCAGAAAGAATGCCGCGATGCACGACAGGAGGCACATCCCGGCAACTTGTCCCAGCCCATCCTTTGTAACTTGAATTCTGAACCACTTTTTCCCCAACAGATCTCCAAGTTCATTCTGCTGATTGACTGATGGCCAACTTGGTCTGATTGGTGATAATGATTTATGTGACTTCACGCTTTCAGCAAGACTCTCGAAGTGAAGCACATACAGATGATGGATGGAATCACTGATATGCAGCCTTCCTGTGGCCGCCAACAGCCCATGTGCAACACTGTATGTCACTCGCTCCAGGGGGTCGGGAAACCTCGCGATGACACCGAGACTGTTGATCGATTCAAACGCCGTCCCCTGACGATCAGAGTTCACCTTCCACGGACACGGTAGCCGCTCGTCCGCAATCGCTGGCGGAGTGATTCCCGGAAGGATCTCTATTACCTGTGGGGCACTCTTGCCGTCCTTTTCCCAGACCCAGACAGACTTCTTTGACGGCTGGACTTGCGGCAGTCGAGCATTTGCCATTCCTCGAGACTGGACTTCCTGCATCAGTGCCAGAAAGTCGCTCGCCATCGAGGCAGCTGCACGCGGAGACTGGCTGATGATTCGTTGACCATCAGAGGAGAAGGCAACGAAGGAAACAGGCCCATCATGGCCACGAAAACAATGTCGTTCTTCTCCGGTCTTCACGTTCCAAAGGCGGATTGTCGTATCGGCAGAACTCGTGACAAGCTCGCTGCCGTCCGCCGAAAAAGATCCAGAGAGAATCGGCCCGCTGTGATTGGCAAGCGATCTGAATTCGTGTTCATTAATGCCGACATTCCATACAGCCACACGTCCGCTCGCGAGTGCAATAGCCACGTGCGTCCCGTCCTGGGAAAATCCGCCCGTAAACGCTTCGCCGCCCGGGATGGTGATGCAAGCCGATTCTCTACAAGTGCGGACATCCCAGAGGCGAATAGTGCCGTCCAGCGAAGTGCTGGCGAACGTTGTGCCTGCCTTGTTCACAAACAGTGAGGTGATCGTATCATGATGACCAGAGAGACACTGTGTTTCTTCGCCACTCACCGCATTCAGCAGCCTGATCGTCCCGTCAAATAGTCCAACAGCGAATGCTGAAATCGCAGGGAGATAAGTGAATGCATTGATGGCCGATGAACGATCAGCAATCCCTAAAGCTACGTCTTTCAGCTTTGGGGCATTTGTCTGAAAAGCAGTTCCGGGCTTCAATCTCAGGCAGCGGATTTCGCGACCGCGAACGAAATCCCAGACACGGATTGTACCGTCATGCGAAGCCGTGGCTAAATGGTTGGTGTCAGGTAGAAGTATTGCCTGTTGCACACTTTTCGAATGGCCCGGAAGCCAATGAATTTCGTGTCCGGATCGAATATCCCATAATCGTATCGAACCATCCTGACAGCAGATTGCAAAATGGAGATCGTCTGCTGCGAGTGCCCCGATTGTACAATTGCAGCACGCCTCCCAGGTTGCAATCACGGTGTTCGATGGCACGTGCCAGACATAAATCGTTCCGTTGGTAGTCAGACACACCAGGTGTTGATTGTCTTGTTGAAACACTACACTGCAACACTGCACTTCTGTGTCAGCAATTCGGGACGAAACAATAATGCACTCAAGGTCGGTTCCGACTTTAGGGTCCCAGACTCGAACATTTCCGTCCGCAGAACCTGTGGCGATTCGGTTATCGTCCGTAGACCAGGAAATACTTGAGACACTGGCGTTGTGTCCGGTATACATGATTCTGGGAGGTGCGGACCAGTCTGGGGGCGGCCTCAAAGCCCGAAGCCATCTCAGGTCAGGGGTTCGAGCGGCCTTTTCACGTAGCCAGGTACGCAGACGTGCGGAGAGCTTTTGTCCGGCGTGACTCTGCGGTGACCGTTCTTCCCAGCCTCCTCCATTGGGAAGATCATGTTCGGCGGCTTCGTGACAGTCGTGCCACCAACACTGATTCCACAGCGACTGAAACAGGGCTTGAGGATAATCGTCGCGATGGCGATCCACAAAGCCCGCGTCGTGCTGGATGGCATCGTCAAGCAGTTTCAGGTGATGGAATGTTGGGTGCTCGGGAGGCATCACATTCAGCACTTCGGCGAAGTCGTGAAGCAGATTGCTGATCATCTGGACTCCTTCAGGTCTTCTTGTTGTGTCATTAAGTGCCCCAGAATCAAGAACGAATACACTCCGGCCCTGTCAGGAATTTAGAGGCAAACATCATTCAAATCTGGCTGGAATGTTCACTCAAGCCTTTCCTCGCCACCAAGGTCTCCTTCAAGTCGATAAACCATGGGAGCACCAGTGTTGACTACAGCCCAGATTCGTCCGCTGAGGTCCGAACACCAGTGTCCGCATGGTGGGAGACTGGCAATTGTCATACCCCAGTCATTCAGGATTATGGCTCCGACATCGTCAGTCTGCACTGCATACCGAGCCGCTTGCCTTGAATTATTGAATAGTAACTTTGACAGCTCAGCTTCCGGCTTCCGAATCTCTTTCAGCGAAGTCGTGTCCCATGCGATCATCGCTCGGCCGTAATAAGAGAGACCACCAAACCAGGTACCATCTGACGAAAACTTGACATCCGTGACGCCACGGATATGCAGAAACAGGGTCGCCAGCATGACTCCGGTTTCCCCGCTCCATACGCCAATCCAATGCTCATCGCTGGCAGCGACGACTCGTGTGCCATTGGGAGACACATCCACAAGTTCCATGCATCGACTATAACCGGGCATCTGATTCATGTGGCCGTCAAGCGACGTTGCGGGCGGGCGAAGACTTCGAAGCCAATGGAATCCGGGCGTGTGTTGATCCTTCTGAAATCGCCAGTCTTCAAGCAGTGAATGGAGTCTTGGTGGTTCCGGTTCGAAGTTGAGACAGCCGGAAAAGCAGTGTAACAATCCCCGGATTCTCCGGAACATCCTCTCAGAAAATGTACGGTTCAAATGGTCCGTCAATTGGGGGCAGTCTTGCCACCAACAACTATTCCACAGGCTTTGAAAGAGTGTCGTCGGATGGCGGTTAACGAAATACACATCGCCCCGAACCGCTACTGAGAGCAGACTAAGGATTCTCTGGTGAGGATTCTCGTTCGGCATCGAGTCCAGAAGAGTGGCAAAGTCTCTGAGGAGATCAAAAATCACATCTGCCCTTTGCGGATTGGTGGTCTTGTGCGAGCAACGAGTTACTTTGCAACACCGAACTCAGATTGAATGGACGGCAACTTTACGACCCCGGCATGCGCCAGCCATAATCCAGTGTTGGATTGTCTGTCATTCTAAAAAAGTCTCTGAATCCATGAATGGTCAGAAGTTCCCTCCGACGAGCCACATGTCTGGAACATCTTCTGCCGTCGCGCGAATTCTGCATGAAGTCAATCGCGATCAGGGTCTGGAAATGCTGGCGGTTTAGAAAACATCTGATGCCATCGAGGTCGCTTGAACCATTCCTCCCAAAGCGCCTTGTACTTCTGAAGGCTCTCTTCCCACTTTGTCACCATGGATCCAGTGCCGTCATTGGAAACCAGAGGTGGAGCCGGACATCGGAAGCGTTGCCACCAGACCAACTGTGCTCGGTGTTTGGTCCATAGTTTCCGGGTCTCATGGATCAGGAAGTTGAACTTCGCAGCATTCTCCGAATCGGCAAGTTGATGTGCCAGACCGACAGTTCCTGCACTTGCGTTCGTACAGGAGCGAAGCGGATCGCGGTTGCTCGCAGCGACAGACCGAGCGGGCAAATCGGCACCAGCAGTAGCAGTCGACAGAGCTGCCGGAATCGCGGTGATGCGACTGGTGAGACGGGAAACAACATTGGCGATCAGCGACCGAACGGTGTCATCGGTCTCCTCAGCGAGCGCCTGAATAATCAAGGGTTCTACTGGGCTGACATCAACGCCAGGCTTTGCCAGACACTCCGCGCCCGTTTTGCGTCGCTGAGGGTTGTCCAGGGAAAGTAAGGCAGCGGCAAAGTAGACTTCTTTGTGGCTCATGCAGGTCTGAGCCAATGCCCACGCGGTGATCCTGCGCAGTTCCCGATTCTTGTCAGACAGTTGGGCCTGAAGAGCGCTAAAGCTGTCCGAGGCCGCTGATCCGAGCTGCCCCAGTATTCGGGTGATCCTCATTCTGGTCAGGGAGTCGACTACCGACAACAGTTCGGTCATTTGAGTCACGGAACCAACTATATCCGTCAGCGAGGCGTCAGCCACAAGCTGATCCAGAATTTCGCATGCGTCTCGTCGAAGCGCAGCATCTCCGTGTTGAATTGCTTTGAGAATGATGGGCAGAGGCATCATGGCATCAATTCCAATTCGCGAGACGGCAATCAATAAGCCGTCCCTGATTGACATGTTCGCTGCTGTCTGAGCACAGTCATTAAGCCGGGTGAGCAACACATCGACAAATGGTTTCGCCCTGGCACCCAGCGATCCAATCATTGTCAAACATGCCAACTGTCTTGATAAGCGTGGGTCATCGAGCCCTTCGATTACAGCAGGAAGCATGCTTCGGTCAAAGAGCGGAATACTTTGAAAGAACTCCATCGCGGTCGTTTCGGCCTCCCTCGCGCAATGTTCGAAATATTGCCTCAGCACAAGGGATAGTTTTCTGCGCTGAGACGAGTCAAGTTGCACCATCCCAAGACTCTGAATCGCTGCAAAGCGAAATCCCCGGTCCTTCGAAGCCAATTGGGCGGCCACACTGTCGAAATCCCCTGCGCCGTACGAGGCTTCCACCATGATTTCCTGCATCACAGATTGGGGGATTTGTAATCTGTGAGGCAGTTCTTTCAGCGGTGATATTTCGATTAGTGGTGGTCGCTCCTGTTTGATACCTGCTATAACCAACTCGATAAGGCAAAGATGATTCTCATAAGATCCGGCCCAGCGCGACCCGTGAGCAGGCGTTGCCAGGTTTTGCAGCGGCAGATTGAACCATGCGAAGCCACTTCCTGCCCTGTCCGAAATCACAGTCTCAGCCTGGCTCATCGCAGCTTGAAACGGTTTTCTGTGCGCCATCCCCCTGCGATCAAACAGTTGCAAAGAGTTGGGAGAAATTGACAACGGGTACCCAGAGAACGCGTCGATCACCATTCGCCGAGAGGCATTTTGAGCTCCTTCATTCCCATAGTTTAAATTGCAGTCAGTCACTGTCGCGCAAAGAAACACACCTGCCTCGCTGAATTCAGTTTCTGCCAGCTTGATGTGGGATGGAAATCTGATCGCCGGTCTACCGGTTTCCGTGTCCCACAAGCGAGCATCTTCCCCGTTCCCTCCCACTGACAACAAACGTTTGCTGTCGGGAGATATTTGTACATTAAGTTCAATTGCAAGTGCCGCGACATGACCAAACAACTGGTGCCGAGGTTGTCCGCAGAAGCCGTCCCATAATCGCAACGTCGGTTCGAATAGTTCCGTGGACGCAATGAAACGACCGTCAGGGGAATATGCGACGTTGCCGATTCGTGCAGAGTGCCCGACGAGTCTTGTCACGGCGCAGTCATCAGTGATTGCAAACTGTCGGCATGTTCCCTCACGATTACCACAAACGATAGTTCGTCCATCATGCGAGACCGCAAGGGAGTCAACAACTTCAGGCGCCCAATGCGATGCAAGTTCGACACCAGACACCACGTTCCAGATCCGTATGCTGCGATCCGCAGAACAAGTCACAACGCGTTTTCCGTTCTGAGCGAAAGTCACTGCGGTAACAGGCTCCGTATGGCCGATGAGTCGCAGGATTTCGCGACCACTTTTGAGCTTCCAGACTACGACGCCGGAACTGGCTTCGCCACCAGCAGCCACTAATTGACCATCGCCACTGATGGCAACACATTTCACTTTCCCCCGCACTCCACTCTGCCGAAATTCCAGTTGACCGGAATCAGAGGAATATACGTAGGCATAGAGGTCTGTCCCGCAAACCACGGTCTTGCCGTCAGCGGTCATCGCGACACTGTAGACTTTGCATTCTGTATTGATGATGGACTGCCTTCGACGTTCCTCCAGATTCCAGACGATCACCGTATTGTCCTCAAAGGAAGCGGCCAGCAGACGCCCCTCACTTGAGAGCGAAAGTCCAGAGATTCCCCCGCTGTTCAGGCTCAGGCAGTCCAGGCATTCGCCAGTTTCAGCGTTCCAGATCCGGACGGTTCCATCCAACGATCCAGAGATAATTGTTTGATCATCTTTACTAACACAGACCCCGGTTACAGGCTGGCTATGTCCCTGCAAGACATGTAACTCAAGTCCCGAGGAACCATTCCTGATACGCAAGGTGCACTCATCTGATGCCGAGACGACCCTATCATCCAAATGAAAACAGGCCACGCAGTGAATCGCGTCTGATTGTCCCTCCAGTATCGTCCCCTGACCGCTTCCAAGAGATGATTCAGGTGGTCGCAAAGAACGAACCCAATGCCAACCGGTAGTCTGTTCTTCTTTCTGGCTAAGCCAGACATTAGCACGCTGATAGGCTTTCTCCCCTTCAAGCGACCACGGCGGGACATTCTCTGGCCAACGACAATCGTCCGTGCTGTAGTACGTGGCCAAATCGGGGGCATCGTGCCATCTCAGTCGGTTCCAGAGACACTGGAATAATGCCTGAAGATAATCAGCGCGATGACGATCTATAAACTGCACATCTCGCCTGATCGCCTCATCGACCAGTTTTAGGATCCGATATCTCGGATGATCGTGCGGCATTCCGGTCAGAACGTCTGCGTAGTCACTGACGAGGTCGAATATCATTGTACTGCCACCCCACCTGAGAACTCCCAACAGACTCATGAACTCCTTCTTCGATTCACTAGATTCACTAGATGCGGAAGAAGTCCTGAAAGCCATGCCATAAGAACACTCGGCAGACGGTTCGTTGGAGTGGCGTCAGCCAATCCGTTCAACATACGGTCGATTAGAAGCGTTGTCGCCAGAATCATTGAGACCTCAATTACTGGTGAGAACTTAGCAGGGGCAATGAAACCAATGACCAGGAGCAAATCTGTGAACGTATGCAAGATAGACCGGGAAATAAGCTCAGGATTCCACAGACGCGCTAATAGTAGCTGCAACAGGATTCCAGATCTTCCGAACAGTGATGGCAACGGAAATTCAGCCATCCCTAAGACAACGAGCCCCGCCTGAAGTATCCCTGCTGTTAGTGCCACTGGTATCAACACCAGAAACAACCAGCAGGGGGTGAAAACAACGGTGCTGAGGATCATCGACCGTTGACAAGAATTCCGGTCATACAGCACGAACATATTTCGGACCACGAAATAGACGGTGTATACCCACAGCAGGACAGAAGTCACAAGGAATGCAACGAGAGTAGCCCAAGCGGACTTACTCGATGTCCACATCGTCGCAATTGTTACAACGGTGATTCCGCTGATCGCGACCTGCGCAAATCTCGCTTCACGAACTGCTCTTCTCCAATTCGGGCGGCGAATCGCTTGATACGGGGCCATTTTCACATCTATCGGAATTGCGCTCGTGCGGCCGGAATCGTTCACGAAGGGCGTAGGCGAATTGGCAGGACTGTTAAGAGTTGTTGACAAGTCGAATCGGGTAGTGGTGGTCCCGTTAAACAAATGGCAACACACCAATTCTAAACCGCGCAATGCAGTCCAATATCCCGCGAGATCATCAAAATCGCCAGTAAGTGGAATACCAACCTGTCCGATCACTCGTGAAGAATCCAGGGGATACCTGCCAACACATACACCATTCGCGACATCGACAAACTGGACATCGAGATGTCCAATTGCCAAGGTTGAAACAGAGTCCAGTTGGGTGGGAAACATTTCGCCGGGGAAGATACGGCAAACGGATCCAATAGCCAGATTGACTAGTCTGGTCTCCTCTTCGGAAGATACGGCAAGAAAGTGTGAACCGATCATACGAAAATCTGCGATGCCCCCGTCATGTGGAGCATGTTGCCAAACTAGAGTTGTATCCTGCGACGGGGCGGAGCTGACTCTCCAGACCTCAAGTTGGCCACCATAGATTTCCAGTGCGATTAAATCCCCATCGACGTTGACTTTACAGCAAGAGATTTGAGGATTTCCGGAACTCGATTCGCCGCTGTTCTCACGGCGATGCGATACGTCGAGAAGCTGGCACACGTGAGACGTACCGCCAAGGTTCCACTCGCAAACTCGCCCCTCGGCACCTGCCGTGATAACCACCGAATCCTGTCGGACGAATCGAACCGTTTGCACTGGGCGAGTATGAATAGGCCGTCGTATCCAAGTGCGATCTGAGAAGCTCCATACAGCGACATCGCCGTTTGAATAACCAATCGCGATTCTGTCTCCGGTTTCCGAAATGTCGGCATCGGTCGGGTAGTCGCCCACTCTTAGAATTGGTTCAATCTCCTTTACGCCGCATTTCAGCACCCTCAATTCGCCATCCTCGAGCCATGCTATACCGAGCCCATTCCGAAAGAACTTCAATTTCTTGATGACCGTGGGTAGTCCCAGAAAAAAGTCGTGCCGCAATCCTGTCTTCAAGGAATATGAAGTCCAGCCATTATGAGTTGCCGCGACGAGCCTGCTATTGTGCGCCGCGAGTGCTGCGGCGCTGGTCGGGGTCACCCCAAAAATGTCGAGATAATCGCTCCGTGTACGACAAGGTAAAGAGAAGTCCCAGATTCGAACAGTACCATCTGATCCGCCAGTAACGGCGCGGCGACAATCGTCAAAGAGAGAGATGGAGTCAACGAAGGGGTTAATTGCTTTTGGCGCGCCCCAATCTATGTAACGGCGGGTATCGATCGTTGATATGCACGCCCCATTCGTAACGTGCCAAAGGTACATCCATCCCTGGATGGTCCCGAATGCAGCATACTGTCCGTCGTGAGACAATGTGCATGCGTTCAAACTTGGACACTCGCGGCGCGTGCCCGATGAAACGGAGTACTGTTTCTTCTGCTTCGTCGCCAAATGAAACACCTCAAACTTGTGCGCATCGACAATCATGAGCATGGTGTCACTGGCAAATACAGGTGTTACGCCGTATGGGCTAAGATCATCTCGTAATAATTCCAGCGTCTGATCGGAAACATCAAATCTCCAAAGGTAAGGCACACTCCAACAGACGCCTCGGGTCGCAGAGAGAAACTGTGCGTTCAAGCGGGGGCGAGCGCAGGAGTTCAGGTCGATCGCCAACGCATCCGCAAGTACATCCCAAACTAGTGTCTGCCCGTCGCGTTGTACTACCACGTAACGATTGTCAGGAGAGAATGCCAGAAAAAATCGTTCCTCTGGACTGAAAAAATCTTCCACATGCCCGGTTCTTCCATCGAATGCAGCCAAAAATCGCCCGTATCGATCAACGCAGTCAATTACGGTACGAGAGGCCCCATGTCGAAAGCTTGGGCATTCTCCAATGTCGCACTCCACTTGAGTGATATACTGCGTCGTCGCGACGTCGAATGCACGAATCTGGTTACCATGGCTCGTGTAAACGATTTCTCCCGATCGCCCGACGGCAACCTGTATTGATGCACCTGGCTGCCAGGGATTGATCAGCCGTGCAAGTGTTCCACAAAATGCTTCACCAACACCTGAAGAAGGCGGAAACACTGATCGGACGAACGACAGATTCGGAGCTAGTTCCAGTTTTTCTTTTAACCATTTCTCAAGATAAGCATGTAACTTGAAGCCACTCTGAAAGCTCGGATGATGGTCGAAGAATGTCGATTTGTGGGCAACAGCCTCGGGACAATCGTACCACCAGCACATATTCCAGAGGCATTGGAACAAGGCTTGAGGGTAATCTTCCCGATGGCGAGCGATAAAGTGAATCTCGCGCCGTATGGCTTCGTCCACGAGTTTCAGAATTCGATACCTTGAGTGTTGCTGTGGTATGATTTTCAGGACATCCGCAGAATCTCTAATCAGATCAAAAATCATTCCGCCGCCTCCGCTTTTGCTTCCAGGAAGTGGATGTCGGTGAACAGGTCGGCAATCCGGTCCCAGTGGGGAGATTTGGCGTCGTCTTTGCCGAAGAGTTTGGCGACTTCCAGGAGTTGATACGGAAGTTCATCCACCATGCGGATGTTGACCTTGCGGGGCGTCGGCGGAAGGCGTTTTGCCCGTGCTCGTTGTTCTTCCAATGTCTCCAGAAAATACGTCTGGTCTTTGAAGTTCTTTGGATTTTGGAAGTGCCGCGCGAGACGAGTGTGTGGATGGGCGTCGTCCGGGCTGACTTCCGGCAGGTCTGACTCGAGTCGTAGATGCCATTCGGCTTTCCCAAGAAACTGGTCCTTCACCCATTCGGCCACCTGACGGTGATAAAAGGCAATCACCGTCCCACCAGGAGCCGCCCGTTCCGTCAGATACGGTGCAAGATCGAAACGCAAACGTGACCAAATGGCGATGGGGATTCGCGGCGGCTCGGTTGGAATCTGATGCCCGGTTAGCTTTCGCTGCCTTTCCAGGTGCTCCTGGTATTCTTCATCTTTGAACAAGACTTCCAGAAGTTCTGTTTCCTTCAAGCCTCGACGCGCGGCGGCGAGATAACCCAAGGCGCGTGTGACGAGCAGATTGCCGTGATTAGACTCCAGTTTCAGTCGATCGAAAAAGTGCTGCAGCAACGCTTCAATGGGTGTCTGTGGCAGTACAGCCTTTGGTAACTCACAATCAGTATCGTAAGATCGCCAGTGCCGAATCTCTTCGAACAGCAGTTTCAAGTACGACGGATTACGGAAGGACGCATCGGCGGCACTTTGGTCCGAATTGTTCAGTTGCAGGTGCTCTTCAATCTTTTGCATTTGCTCAGGTGACTCGTGCAACGTACGTCCCGCAGTGGGCAACCATGTATCAAAGAGTAACCGCCGCGCTTCCTCCGGACGCAATGGATCCAGGCCACGCCAGTTTTCCTGGGGCAACTTGCGCCCCTGAAGAGCGGCAAACGGAAAACCGGCTGGGTCAGCCGGATCACGATCGGACAGACAGGACACAACGAGCTTCACATTGACGGGAAGGTCACCAAACGGAATCCAGAAAAGTCGCAATGCGTTGTCCGAATCCGCCAGTTGATCCAGGGCATCAAGGAACACGACGATTCGCTGTGATCCTGAGGCGGCACCTAACTGTTTGCGGAATTCCTCGATCAGCTCGCGGATATCAGAGGACACTGGAGTGTCCAGCGGAAACCTCTTGCGGAATTCCAGACAGAGATTGGTGAGCAGCGAACGGAGGTCCGACGATTTCGGCGTTACGCCGATGAATCGAATGATCGCATGTGACGCTGCGGGAACATCCTGGAAAGCACGGGCCAGAAGAGCCGACTTGCCGCTGCCCGAAGGTCCATAGATAACAAACGGCAATTGCGAATCGTTCGACAAATATGCTCCAAGATCACTCAGCAGCCCCTCTCGCCCGACGAATTCCTTCCGCGAGCCGCGTTCGTCAGCAAACCGACGATGCGCGTCCTGCTCGATCTCCAGTTCACGCTCGGTTGTCATCGATGCGAGCTTTGCTGACTCTGCGCTGCCAGGAGCAGAGCCTTTCACGTTACGATACGCTGCCATCTCTTCATCAATGACCGCTTGCAGTTTCGACTTTACGTCTTTGCAGAGTTGCGCGATGTGATCCTCCGAGACCGTGGCCGTCTTCCGTCCGTTTGCATCAGTGGCCGGTGTCAACTTTGCGGGCGGAATCAACGTGACTGCATTTAGTCCGAGTCGTTCTTTGAGAATTCGTTTCAGCTCGCTCAGGGCCGGATCTTCTTTGGGGATTGCGGGTTTATTGGCATCTGTCTGACCATCAAAAAAATCACGCAGTATTTCGACGTCTTTGATCTCCTGCTGCGGATCAATATCACGAAAAAACGCAAACACATGTTTCGCTGCGTCCTTTGCACTCAGCGCTCCGCACCAGATTTCCTGCTCAGTAGCAGCACCCTGAAAGCGAACGATCTGAGGCACAGCTCGTTTGGGATTCCTTTCTGCATGGACGTCAGACGTGTGCTGATCCAAGTCGATTTCCTTGAAGCGTTTTTCGAAGTGAGTCGATCCCGCCACAGCACTTTTCTCCGCAAACACGGCATTGATCAATGTCCACAACACCTGCTGGACAGCGATCCATTCCGGCCTGTCTTTCGGAGGCTGATCTTTGGTCCGCGTATAGTCGAGACCATCCTGCAGGTTTTGTGTTCTGGGTTGGAGAAAGCAGTTGAGCGTCTCGCGGTCAGGATCCTTATCCAAAGGTTTTCGAACAAGTACGTTCTTGTCCCGTCGATACCAGTCGTTGAGTATCTGCAGAGCCGTCTTGCTATGAACCCCTGCGATCAACGGTTGCTTCATCTCATCCACTGATGCAGCAGCCTCGGCCAGTCGTTCGTATTCGCTGCTCGAGATCGCTTCCGGCAGCGGCCGCCAGCCGTACCGGTTTCCCAGCAGGATCAGAAAGTTAGGTCTGGGCGAGACATCCTGCGACCGCCGCAGTTCTTCGAAACAAATCTGCATCGCTCGGTGCTTGAGCCCGGCCTCACCAGAGACGCCCCAGCGAAGATCAATCGCCTGAAACTGAAATCCGTTCTTCTGGCAGTACTCTTCGAGGTAAGGGAACACGTCCCTTTGCAGAGCATCTCGCTCCTGCTTGAGATCATTGAACGTGGAGCTGATGAAGAGCCGTATGACGGGCTGACGACGAGCTGAGAAATCTGCGTGGGACATCGGCTCTTCTCTGTTAGATAGTTAACGATCCTGTCGTCCTCGTGGGAGGAGCCCTGCCGGCTAAGTGACATTCGCAGCACGGACTGAGGCTTTGTCAGTAGCGCCACCTCACAGAAAACCGCTGACAAGAATCCTTTCATGTTCCACTTGCCGGACGATGATGTCAATTGCAGCGACACACTTCGTCACGGCGGCGCATTAGTTGCGGTGCGATCGGACGTGTCGAGAAATGACACGGGAACTTAGCTAGCTATCTCGCTGATCTCGAACGATTCAGAGGCTTGCGGAGCGATGCTCTCTGACGTGCTTAAATTTTGAGGCATTCGCTTTCGCCAACGAGGCTCGATTTGATCGGGACAGTCACCCCTAACAATCGACGGCGGATCATCGCGAATCACCAGATTCAACATCCGACCAGCTTCCCTGCGACTGGCACTGATCCGATAACACTCAAACGGCGGCACCACCCCGATGATATACTGTAGTCAGGATTGGCTGATGGATTTGTCTGACTCGCCACCCTCGCGATTGGGTGCTGCTTCCACACGACTCGTTGTTTGTGAATTGCCACGGAACATTCGGATTGACCGGACGTTAGTTGCAGATTGGCTCGATGCACTGCTTCTACCAGAGTCGGGAAGGAGACTGTTGTCGTTCGAATGCCTCTGAAGCAGCCACATGTGCAGATGTGTCCCTATGAAGCCCGCCCAAATTGGATACTTAGGATTTTTCTGGCATCCATTCTCAGGAATCCATCCCGCGACATTTCCGTCAACCTCGATTGTCGTCTCATTTGCAAGTGGATCATAAAATGACCGAATTGAATGCTCTTCAGTTTTCCTGCAATCCGGGAACGATCGAACATCGGATCCTGTTTGATCGAGAATGCCGGTCGCGGCAATAAAAGTCTCTCGACCAATCGCAGAAGTGGCATGAACTTTCAGTCCATCTTTGGACCACTTAACCCCGTCATGATTCGACACACGATGCTGCCAGAGCGGACTCCCTCCATCTTTGGAATACATCTGAATAAAAGCACTACTCCAGCTCATTGCGGCAACATACTGACCATCAGGTGACCAACTCATGTTCGTGACGTCATGGTCACATCCACAGACAAATGTCGCTCCAGCATCGATGTCATGAATAATCATTTCAGATCGTTCAGTCGCTATCGCAACACGGCTCTCATTGGGAGATGAAACCACGCATCGAACCGAACCGTGAAGTTTCCATGTTCTTGTCCTGGCAATGCCGCACGTATCCCATACAGAAACCACTCCTGTGGCCGAACCAGAAATCAGATGCTTGCCGTTTGCATCCCAGGAAATGGACGTCAGTTCCCCGCCATCATCAACGAGTGTGGCAGTTAACTGTGCTTCCCTGTCCAGCAGCCGGATTATTCCGCCAGACATCGCTGCAGCCAATATTGTCCTGGTTGGTGACCAAACTGCCTTAACACACCTGCTTCCCACGTGTGAGTACACACCTCGCCTGACTCCGGCCAGTGTATCCCAGAATGCCAGCGTTTGATCTTTCGAACGAGTCGTCAACACATGTCCGTCGGCCGACCACTCGATGTCGACAATATCGTCATTATGATTTATTGGGCGATAGGATCTACCGAGTTCGTTGCGTTTCCAAACACGCACCGCTCGGTCGCCACTTCCGGATGCAAGGAACTCAGAATCAGGTGACCACGTGAGCCCTTCAACACGACCACAATGAGCCTGAAAGCTTGCGACCTCTTCCCAACCTGACGCGGCTAAGACACGTACTGTGCCATTAGCACCACCAGTTGCCAGCCAATTTCCATCATGGGACCAGGCAAGTGACAATATCGGGGTTTCTTGTGAACTGACGGACATTGAACGATCAGAGTCTACACAGAGAACTCGGACATCACCGCTCCTTGTGCCAAACGCAAGTTGCCTCCCGCTTTGTGACCATTTTAGGCAGCAAATCAAACCGCTGTCGGGTTGATGTCGCTTTCCTGGAGTCAACTCGTTGTTCTCTAACCAAATCGAGCCATCTGACAACGCGCAGGCAACAACATCAAGAGCAGAGCAATCCACATCAATTACATCTTGTCCGAAGGTTGAAACCCGTCCGACGGCCGTTTGACGACGCCAATCCCAGATGACTCCACTCGAAGTAACCACAAAGTTGCCGTGCGAAAACCACGCAACGGAACTGATCGATCTTACATTTTCCAGGATTGAAACGAGCCTAATACCGGTCTCCGCATCAAAAATACGAACAACCCCGTCATCACACGCTGCTGCCAAATACTTCTGACAGGGAGACCAGCGACAATCCCGAATCGAGCCAAGGCCACGTGCACACCAATCCGTCTGATTGATCAAAGTTGAATGCAATGGATCTTTGATGGCATCAAGGACACAAAGTTCCTGCCCGGTCAGCGCGTTCCAGATTCGTGCAGTCAAGTCGTATGAGCCTCCAACAATTCTCGTTCCATCGTTAGACCATGCCAACGAGGAAATCGCATTGCTGGTGGTTCGAGACATCCAAATCAACCCCGAGCCTATGCGGTCCCATCCTGGACGCAATCCACGGACCCAATAGGACTCCGTTGCATTCACTCTCTTGCACTGCAGCAACCAACGCCCTGCCATGAGATACAGTGGCGATTTCAACATCGGAGTGTTGCTCGCGTCTTGATCCGTGGGATCGGAATGATGCTTTAACTGAGGGCAGTCATACCACCAAAGTGCATTCCAAAGGTTCTGGAAAAGCACAGTTGGATGGCGGGAGACGAAATTTGCATTTTGGTTCAAAGCGTCGGCAACCAACGACACAGCTTGATACTGACGATGCCCCGAAGGCATGATCTCCAACGTCGCCTGTATATCCCCGATCAGGTTGGAGATCATGTTGTGGCCTCTGCGTCTGGATTCCAGTTAGTGAATGTCTGTCAACAGGTCGGCGATCCAGTATATTGCCATCGTCCGGCAAATGCTCGAATCTCACCTGTCCTCCACCCTGAAAGGCTATTTTGTTTCGCGGCATTGAAGAAACGACAGAATGCAGGCTGGAGATCCCCTGATGCCATTGACTGAATTGATTGTCTGTGCCGTAATCCTTGATGGTTGCGAATCACTTGAAAAAACCGACGTTGTGTCCCAACTGCTCGTGCGGCTTGCTGCGGACGGGCATTTGGAGAAGGCCGGCGTACCATCGGTCCTGGATGGTGTCATACGACGTGAGTCGCTGGCCTCAACCGGCGTCGGTGGAGGCATCGCCGTTCCGCACACAAAACACCCAGCCATCAGCCGTCGCCTCGGCATTCTTGGGCTGTGCCGCCCTCCGGTCGATTTCGACAGCGTTGATGCTGAACCAGTTGATCTCATCATCCTGCTGCTCACACCTCCAGACTCGCCGGGCTATCAGTCCATGCGAGTCCCTCACGAGGTGGAGGAACTGACCCGGCGGCTGCGGAGTGCGAAGTTTTGTGAACGCCTGCGTCAATCAAAAACGGCAGAAGAGCTGTGGGAGATCATCTCGCAGTCGGGTCAGGAACAATGATCCTTGAGGGCAAGTCTGATCTGGAGTTTGACCACCATCGGAACACCGTTTCGTGGTTACGACATCGTCGATCAACGAGCACCCGACGGAACTGATAAAGAGTCGGAAGATCAGTTGGTGGCGCGATCATCCTCAATGTCCCAGTGTCTTCCCCTATCAAGCAGGTCGTCATATTGCCGTTGAGTTGCGACACCATCATCCACACCATGCCACAAGAGCCATCGATTAATCCGTGGAATCGACAGACGTATTTACAACCGCTCCCCGGCCTGAAAATACCCGATTCGAGCACATTGAAACTCCGCGGGGATGATGTAGTTGTCCGTGAAGCCTGTGCTCCAGACACGACGCCGCAGCTCAAACCCGTCGTGAAGGTCCAACGCCGCAAGGTCGATCGCATCCCAGAGAGCCATTCTGCGATGCAGAGTCTGCACAGAGAACACGTTCGGCTGACCGACTACACTCGGCAGGAGCAGTGCATCGACATCCACCAACTCTGCCTCGGAACGTGCGGGTAGACGTTCCAGGTGATCAATGATCGCTTCAAGATGAGTGCGGGTATTGGGGCGAGGATCATCCTGCTCGATTCGAGAGCGAATTCCCTGAATCAGCTCTCTGTCAGCGGGCTGCCCGGCCAGCATGTTCTCCAGAAGCTCTTTTAGCCCGTTCCGATAGATGTTGACATAGTCGGACTGTATCGAAACCAGCGGGGATTCGCGGGCGTAGACGAACATTGCCAGACGTCCGCCTCGTTTAAGGACTCGATGACTTTCTCGGATCACCTGCAGAATGTTGCAGAACTCGGCGCTGAAGCAGCAAAGGACAAGATCAAACACCTGGTCTGGAAAAGGAAGCCGTTCCGCGTCTCCTGTTGTGATCGTGACGCGTTCCAGAAGGGACTGAGGCGGACAGATCCCCGCGAGGTCCAGCATGTCAACATTGATCACTTTCTGCTGCTGGTCTGCCGCAGAAAGCAAAGCGGCCGATCCAGCACCGTTGCCGCATCCGACATCAAGGACTCGGCCTGACTCCGGTAATTCGTCAATCAGTTCATCAAACAACCCGGTCAGAAGTCTTTTCTGATCACTCTGATAATAGGAAACTGCCAACGGCCCTTGGTCGAATGATGAAAAGCGATCCTTCTCATTCCAGTATTCCGTCCAGTCGAAATCGATTTGAGGTTTGATCCAGTTCAAAAGCCGGTCGTTCATCGTCGACTCCTGTAACTGTGCTCATATTCCGTTGTGTCCTGAGTGGGTCGTGCAGGAATTCCTGTCCGCCTCTCAGATGGTCGGCATCGAAGGGCGAAGATTACCCACTGAATTCAGCCTGTCACGGAGAGACAGTCTTAAGTACCTGTTCTTGAGGCAGGACAAATCACTCAGTTCGTTTCATTTCTTTTCCGAAAGCTGCTCAACCATCTGCAGGATACTAACGGGGCGAGCAAGAAAACAGCAGGGAACAGAGTGTCAATGATATTTACGACTCGGATCTCGGCCGACAATTGCGTTGCTCACA
>JBPOIW010000212.1:0-1525 GCA_052034165.1 Planctomycetota bacterium
ACCACTTTCACACGATCCTGCGAAGTCGACACGATCTTGTCGCGGCGTGGTCGGACGATCAGGTGGCTCTCAAATGGTGGTTGCTCTGCCCGGTTCGAAAGAACAAAGACGGCAGCCCGGCGGAACCCACGGAATTTGAACTCAGTCAGATTCGCAACGATAAAAAAGGACTGAAGGAAAAGCGGCAGCGGCTATCGAGCATCTCGTGGTTTATGCGATTTCTTTCGGAACGTGTTGCAAAAGAAGCCAATAAACAGGATGAGTGCAGTGGACGATTCTGGGAAGGTCGCTTCAAGGCACAGGTTCTTCTGGATGACGCGGCGATTCTTGCGTGCATGCAGTACGTGGATCTGAATCCGATTCGAGCGGGCATTGCGAAGACACCGGAGGGCAGCAACTTCACGAGTGCTCAGGACCGCCTGCGGGATCTGAAGACAGCGGCGGAAGAGTGTTCACTTGACAGTCTTCAGGGCACGAGTTGGAGCACGCGATTGGATATATTCGCGACGAAAGATACCTGCATAGAATCGGAGAAATAGACTAATGGAGCGACTTTCCAAACAGCGAATTATTGAGATGGCACGGAAACAATTGATTGCTCGAAACGAGGTGCGCACGATCAAAGACATTCGAGTTGAGCCAGCAAGAAAACTGATGATGAATTCCGAACCCGGGTGGAAAGTCTTCTGCATCTTTGATTCTGAAGATGCTTTCTTGCACAAGGCTCTTATCTTCGAGGTTTCAGCGGCCGGCGACATGCACCTTTCGGAACGTATGTGATTCTACAGCCGTGTAGCACCCAGACAGTGCCACCCACCCGTTTTAAGTAAGAGCCCGGATCATGGGATCAAGGGATGATGGGGCCAGCCGTCGATTGACGAAGATTTGGTGGGGCTGTGCATTCTGCAACTGACAGGCTGGATTGATGTGAGTTGTGGGTTTCAAAGCACTTAGGAGCTCGGATCTCAGGATGCCAGGTAAGCCACTCATTGCCCAGGAACACTCCTCATATGAAATCATGGAGGCGAAGAAGCGAGGCGATCAGATCGTCTGCGGTGTTTGCGGGCACGAGATCTGCGTCGTCAGTCCCGGTGATACCGATGGGCCGCGCGGGTTCGGCCCTGGCATTTACTGTCTCACGAACCGCCAACATATCGAGGTTCGGTTCAACGTGGCGCTACCGAAAGACTTTTGGCAAGCCTTTAAGAAGTAACGCAGCCGGGAGCATTATTTAGCTGGGAGCACGGGGAGCACGGGGCCGGAGCACGGGGAGCACGGGGCCAGCCATCTATTGTTAAATTCGTTTCATTGTTTCGATACCCTGGGTCACGGGCGACGCAGGTTGTGATGGCATTCAGGGCTTAAAGATCACGAGGAGGCTTGGCGATGGCTCGGGCGAATCGGCGGGATGTGTTGGCGGACGGGGAGATTCAGGTCGTGCATTGCATCAATCGATGTGTGCGGCGGGCGTTTCTTTGCGGGAAAGATGAGCTCACCGGGAAAAACTATGACCATCGCCGCGAAC
>JBPOIW010000100.1:0-26072 GCA_052034165.1 Planctomycetota bacterium
AATGCTCTGCGGCGCTGATGCCATGAAAATAATGAATAAATGTGGTTAAACCTAAGCGTTAGCCCCCGGTTGTTTTTCCTGGGTTTCAGGAGCGAAAACCGGACGCTAACGCGTTCCGGCTGATTAAGTCAACACGCCGACACGCGTCGGGTTATGATAATTCCCTGTGTTTTCGCCTCGTTATTGTCCGGCAGTCTTGAACAATGTCACTTTATAGCTGTCGCCGCGACGCGTGATTAAACCAGCGGCGGGCTTATGAGGTGCTTACGTTGAAGGTCTCGGACAGAACGGCTCAATCTGCGTGTTTTTTGCAGAACCGCCTTCTGCCGGGGATTGTTTTGGGTCTCGACGCCATTCGGGGCAAAAGCTTCCTATTGCGGCGATCTCTCTCCTTGCGCTATCATGATCGGGTGAAGCTGAACGGTGAAATTCGGCATGCGGACGAGTACAGGGAGGGCAGGATGAACGGTGGAACCGCGCAAAGATCGTTGACGGCAGGTGAGATCGCCGAAATTCTTGACGCAGTAGTGCTCGGTGATCCTCTGCGGACCATCACTGGAGTCAATGTTGTCGATCGGGCGATGGAGAGCGACATCAGCTTTGTGGGAGATTCAAAGAATCTTCCGCGAGTCAAACAGTCGAAGTCCAAAGTCATCGTTGCTCCGCTGGCCGTGCGCGATGAACTTGCGGCGTACACGGACCGTACATTTCTGTTGGTTCCCGAAGCCGAAACTGCGCTGCTGTCTATCGCCGGGATTCTGCGTCCTCTGAGGGCCAGGCCGCGTATCGGAGTTTCCCCGCACGCCGTCGTCGACTCAACGGCTCAAGTGGGCGCCAATACCAATATTCATCCGCTGGCCGTGATTGGTCGCGATGTGGTGATTGGTCACAGTTGTGAAATTCAATCGGGCGTTGTGATTGGTGATGGTTGTGTCGTCGGCGACAATGTGACGTTGCACGCGAATACCGTTCTCTACCACGATGTGATCATTGGCAACCATGTCACCATTCATGCGGCCTGTGTCATCGGTGCGGATGGGTTTGGTTATCGATTTGTGAATGGCGGTCATGAGCGATTGCCTCACTACGGTACCGTGCGAATTTGTGATGATGTCGAAATTGGGGCCGGGACCACGATCGATCGCGCGAAGATCGGAGAGACGGTCATCGGCTCCGGGACTCGCATTGATAATCAGGTCATGATTGCTCACAACTGTCAGGTGGGTCGACACAACCTGCTGGTCGGTCAGGTTGGTCTCGCCGGTTCCGTGACGACAGGCGATTTCGTGGTTTGTGCCGGGCAGGTTGGTATTGCCGACCATGTGCATCTTGGTGACGGTGCGATTATTGGGGCCAAGGCCGGAGTCCATCGCGACATGCCTGGCGGCCAGACATATCTCGGCTCACCAGCTGGGCCGGTCGCTGAGACGACTCGTCAGTTGATGGCACTTCGGAGGCTTCCGGAGATTCGAGACACCGTGAAGAAAATGGAGAAAGAGCTTGAAGGGCTGCGAGTGCGACTGCAGGACTCAGCTGCGGGAGCTCGACCAGAACAAGGGGCAAAGCCAGACAGAGAATCGGCAGCCGCGTAAATTGCTGAATGGTGTGCCTGTGGTCGCCCGACCGAATTGGACACGCCCAATAAACACTTTTTATCTGAGGGTGGGCTGACAGCACCATCCTGAACTACCAATCACCACAGTCAGCTCACATGTCTACGCCCCTCAACTCAGATTCCAATCCTGACATACTGCCGTTCGTGAGACCGGCAGCCGCGGGGCTCGATTCGATTTCGGAAATGGAAACGATGCCTCCAATGAGGCTCGGTCTGCTTGCCGGAGCCGGGGAATTTCCCATTCGCTTCGCGCGGGCCGCTCGCAATGCGGGTCACTATGTCTATGGGCTTGGCGTGGCCGGGATGGCTTCGGATGAACTCTACGACGCCTGCGATGAATTTCGCTTCGCTCCGCTCGCGCGTTTCGGTAAAGCGATTCGGTTGTTCAAGAAGGCTGGGGTTCAACGAATCATTATGGCGGGGAAGATTGAGAAGACCGTTCTCTTTCATCCGTTCCGCTGGATTCGGCTGATGCCTGACTGGCGAACCATTCATATGTGGGTCCGCTATGCTCGCGAGAACAAAAAAGATGACACGCTGCTGCTGGCGGTGATACGTGAGTTTGAGCGCGACAATCTGATCTTCGATTCTGCCCTGAAATACTGCCCGGAGCTTCTTGTGAAACACGGATTTCTGACCAGCCGCCGCCCCAACGCCGCTCAGTGGAAGGATATTCGGTTTGGCTGGGAGATGGCTCGCGAGATGGGCCGACTCGACATCGGGCAGACCGTTGTGATTAATGACACCGCAGTGATCGCTGTGGAAGCGATTGAAGGAACCGATCGCTGCATTCGTCGCGCTGGCGAACTCTGCCGACGCGGTGGCTTTACGGTCGTGAAAGTGGCCAAGCCGAAACAGGATATGCGATTCGACGTGCCGACTGTCGGTGCAGATACCATCAAGACGATGCACGAGTCGGGCGGGAAAGTGCTGGCCATCGAAGCCGGTATGACGATCATCATCAATCCCGAAGAAGTTGCTGCCATCGCCGATAAGTTCGGAATCGCCATCGTTGCTGTGAATGCCGAAGAACTCGCACTGCTCGCGGCCGCGTAATGTCGCTGAGTCTCTCCGTCAAGACGCGCGGTCCAACAAGCACCCCACCGACGGCGTGAGTCTCCTGAACGGGTAGAAGTTCTTCGCGGCTCTGGTCTCAGGAGATCCATGAGATGGAAAGGCCTCTCCGAGAATTGTTCACGGAGCGAATGAAGAGCGGCGATCCGTACTTCAACTATTGCCACTGGCCGTATGAACCGGCGGCGTCCGGAACGGGCAAGCTTCGCCCCAGCGTTCTGCTGTTCAAGGCCGTCAGCGAGATGCCTCATGCGGCCTGGGTCTCCCGCATTCTTCAGGGCATCCAACGCGGTCTCGGAGAATTTCGCAGTGTCTACGGGATCAAAAGAATCGACCGGCAATGGGCGCTCGAAATCTACATCTACGACTATGAGCGGCAAGGACGCAGCGTTTCCATCGAACGGCTGGAAGAGGCAACGACGGGGCTGTTGAGATTTCCTCGAACCGCGGATCCTCGATTACCCTATTTCATGTTCTCGTTTGATCTCACCGAGTACGCTGCCCAGCAACATGGCGTGCTGGATGTCGTTCATGTGTATATCGGCAACCCAGGCAGTCAGGTGTCATCCGGGATCGCCTATGAGTTCTCTGCGAGTGGCCGGCAGATGGAGAATTTTTACTTCTTCTTCGATGCGCAGACGCAGCAGAAGGAGATTGTCGACAAACTGGAATGCTCCGTGTATTGCGACGCGTGGCGAGTATCACTGGATGATTTGTATCGACCGGAGCTGCGAAGTTGTCAGACGATTTGTCTGGCGAATAAACGGACTTGCGACACCATCTATTTTTCCGGTGTTGATATCGATCAGCTGCTATTCTTTCTGAACTGGCAGCAGTATCCGAATGACTACATTCAGTTCGTCGAGGAGCGTCATCACGAGCTGGATCATCTGCTGTACGATATTGGGGTCGACTACCGAGCCAACGGAGGGCAGATTGAGTTTGTGAAACACGGCTTCTATGGTGTGTTCTGAAGCCGCGAACAAACGCCATTCGTACATCGATCCCCGATTCGCGGCACGCCCGGGACTGCTTAAAACAACTCGTGAATTTCGCGGTACCCGAAGTCAACCAGCGGGAATGGGCGACCGGCAGGACCTGGCAGGTGAGAATCCAGCTTGAGTCCCATGCTGTGAAAGATCGTGGCCAGGACGTCGCCTGGCTGCACAGGACGATCCGCAGGAACACCGCCGATCGGATCACTCGCGCCAACCGTTTGGCCGCCTTTCACACCTCCGCCGGCAAAACCGACGGTAAAGCATTGAGGCCAATGGTCGCGGCCGCCGGCTGGATTCACTTTTGGTGTTCGCCCAAACTCGGCCAGATTGCAGACAATCGTATTCTTCAACAACCCGCGTTGATGCAGGTCTTCGATCAGAGCTGAATAGCCCTGGTCATACATCGGAGCCACAATGTCACGCATCCCTTCAATGGAGGTGAAGGGCTTGGAACCGTGAATGTCCCACGTGATCTCATCGAACACGGTCAGGAATGAATTGATCGTGACAAAACGGACGCCAGCTTCGACAAGTCGGCGAGACAGCAGGCAACACTGACCGAAGCGGTTCATCCCGTAGCGTTCTCGCACTGACTGCGGCTCCTTTGTGAGATCAAACGCTTCGCGAGCCTGAGTGCTTGTCATCAGACGATAGGCAGCCTCAAAGTTGCGCCCCATCATGGCGGCGTTCTCGGTCGACTCGAAATCCTTAACAGTGGCATCGACGAGATCTCGCAGTTTGCGACGGCGCGCGATTCGCACCTCGCCAAGATTTTCAGGCGGCAACAAGTCGGGCACTTTGAAGTCAGGTTTGGACGGATCGGCCATCAGTGCGAATGGATCATGAGCTTTCCCGAGGAAGCCGCCGGCCTGGCCATTCGGAAGATTTCCGCCACCACGACCCATGGTTTCCGGCAGCACGACAAACGGAGGCAGATCGGTCCGGCGCCCCTTGAGATAACTGACGACAGATCCCGCGTGTGGCGAGTTCACACCGCCGGCAAACTGCCGACCGGTCTGCATCATCTGCCAGCCTGCATCATGAACCGCCGCGCCGGTATGATGGCAACTTCGAACTAATGCGATATGTTCTGAGATCGCAGCATGTTTCGGCAGAATCTCGGACAGCTGGTAATTGCCGCAGCTCGTGGAAATCGCCTTGAACGGACCTCGCACTTCCAGAGGTGCATCCGGCTTCATGTCGAACGTGTCCAGCTGGCTTGGAGCACCCAGATTAAAAATCATAATGCAGGAACGTTCATCGTGACCGTCAGCCACCTGCCCCTGTTCCTTCGCTTCGATGTAATCGGCAAGCGAAAGCCCGGCAACGCCCAGTGAACCAACCTGCAGAAAATCTCGCCGAGTCGTCCCGTCGCAGGTATGTGCACTTCCACGTCCAACGAAGTTCAGCATGTTTCAGGTCTCACGTCTAAGAGTCCACAGTTCTTCATGATGCGAACATGTTAGTCACGCGAATCGTCCGTCACAACAGTGGATCGGAAAGTGTCGTCGCGGATCGTTGCGATATCAGGTCCCTCTGCCGGAAGAGATTTGTCCCGCAACGCGGATCTTGTCTGCACATTCTCGAAGTTTGCCAGGGACATCGAATAGACATGGGCAGCGAGTTCGCAGAAAGCCGCGCACGTTCAGTTCCCAGCGTTTTCGGGCAATACGGAGGGGCACGGATTCGGGGAGATTTGATTGCTCAGGGTATTATTGACACGAACAATTCGGATACTGCGCAGACTGTTGTTTCAATCAGCCAGAACGCGTTATCGCCCAGTTTTATGGCTGAAACGCAGGGAAAACAGCCGACGACTAACGCCCCTTGACTGATGAAGCGACGAAATGAGCAGCTTCGGGAGGCACCGGCCACGGGCACAATCCCTTTCAGATCGACGATCTATTCAACGAACGCTTTTGCGTTTCAGGCGATCGGCGAGGACGGAGAGCAGCAGGATTGCTCCGAGAACAATCTGCTGATTCGAAGGTGCAACGCTCATCAGGTTCATCCCGTTCCGAATGATGGCGATGATGAACGCTCCGATCAGAGTACCCAGCATTCGGCCTTCGCCTCCCATGAGCGACGTACCGCCCACGACAACCGCGGCGATGACGTTCAGTTCAAACATATCGCCATACTTCGGATCACCGGCGTTCAGTCGAGAACTCAGAATGATGCCGCCGAGCCCCGCCAATGCTCCACTGATCGTGTAAACAATCAGCAGATTTTTGCGAACGTGGATTCCCGCCAGCCGAGCCGCCTCCGCATTACCGCCGATGGCGTAGAGAACTCGCCCGAACACGGATCGCTGCATGATGACATGAGCCATGGCGTATAGAAGGATCATGATAAGGACGGGATTCGGTAACCCGGCCGTTGATTCTCCGCCGAGCCAGCGAAACGACGGCGGCACTGCGTTGATCGACGTGAAGTTGGACAATAGCATGGCCAGGCCTTTCGCCATCAGCATCATCGCCAGTGTCACCAGAAACGGAGGCAGCGACGCCTGAGTGACCATCAGGCCGTTAAAGAGCCCTGCGGCCGCTGTCAGGAGTATTCCGGCCAGACAGGCGAACATCACGGAGACAGGTGTCGCAGAAACTCCACCCGCGAAGTCGCGAAGAATAATTGTGGCGGTTACGGAAGACAGGGCCACGAGCGAACCGACGCTCAGGTCAATTCCCCCGCCAATAATCACCATCGTCATGCCGATCGCAATGACCGCGTAGATCGCCGTCTGATTGGCAACTCCGATCAGGTTGGATTGCGTCAGAAAACTGGGCCAGCGCCCGGGACGCGGAGTTGAGAATTGCTCAGGCTTCAATTGAGTAAACCGAGCCCAGACTTTCCATTCTGCCGATGCGCCGGTGACAGCGATCACATCAACTTTTGCTTCCGAGGCGAATAGCTGTTCCAGCTTTTGCCGTGCATCGGCGGGTGTGCCCACAACGCTGGCCAGCACTTTTCCGCCGGCGGCCGTTATGGACTCTTCCAACGCTGCCGCAAACGCGTTGTCATCGGCTGATGCTGGGACTGCGATAACGATGGAGGCTCCCGAACCATACTGCGTCACAATCTGATCGGCCAATTGACGGCCCGCGTCACTCCCGGTCGCGCGCTGTTCCTTCACGGTCAACAGGCTGAATATCAGCATCAGAAAAAGCAGCACAATCACCATGCCATAGTTCGTCATCGCAGCGCGAAGAGAGGCTCGGAATGTTCGGGCAGAGCGTTGTGACATGAAGAAGACCAGTGTCTGGTTAGGAGTGCGCGAATCGAAGGGCGTGAATGGAGTGGCGGTACCTTTCGCAGACTGCACCAATCCATGAGTTCCGGGTTCTTCAAGGTTCTCCGGAACTCGCTCCGTTCAGGCTCGCCGACATTCGTCAGCACATTGATGATAGCAGTGTTGACTTACCGCAGCCCGCTGTCAGACGATTCTTTTTGAGTCATCCGAGGTTGCCGCAGATCCAGAGTTCTGGCACGGGCTTCGGCAAACTGCAGGATCTTTGCCGCTGTGGGAGCGGCAACAGTTCCGCCGTAGTGAACTCCAGGAACAGTAGGTTCGTCAACCATCAGCAGCACAATGACAGCAGGATCTTCCGCTGGTGCTCCGCAAATGAACGACAATACCCACGCCTTGTCGGAATAGGTCCCGGTCTCAGGATCAAGCTTCTGCGCGGTGCCGGTTTTGCCGAAGACGGAGAGCCCGGGAATCTTCGCCGTTTTTCCTGTTCCTCGTTCCACCACCTGTTTCATCGGCTGCTCCACAAGCCAGCGAGCGACCTGAGCATCCAACAGTTCCGCTCCGACATCCGCCGCTGGACGCACCGCATTCACGGCACTCGCGGGAGAAGTGATGGTGTCATCTTCTGAGGCTCCTCGAATAAGACGGGGTCTGATCAGTCGACCGCCATTGGCCAGCGCGGCATGCGCTGTTATCAACTGCAGCGGAGTCACGGCCAGTTCCTGCCCCATAGGAACTGAGCCCAGAGAATACACATTCCAACGATCGAAGGAATGCAGAAGTCCGGGGATCTCACCTGGCAGTTCGATGCCGGTTCGTCGCCCGAATCCGAAGCTGCGAGTCGCCTCGTACAGGGCTTCAAGCCCCAGGCGTTCGCCAATTTTTGCCATGCCGATATTGCTGGATTTAACCAGCACATCTTCAACGCTTAGCTCACCATAAGAATGATGATCATGCAGAACGCGAGGTCCCATGCGATAGGCACCGTAGCTACAGTCGATCATCTCATCGCTCTGCAACAATTGCTCCTGCAGAGCCCAGCCGACAATGAACGGCTTGAATGTTGAACCAGGTTCAAAGGCTGCAGATACGGCCAGATTCTTCCATGCCGCTTCAGGGACCTCGACCAGCGAATTGGGATCAAAGCCTGGTCGGGATGCCATCGCCAGGACATCGCCGCTGTGTGGCTCCATGACGATCGCACAGGCACCGACGGGCTTCCAGTCGTTCATCAATTCATCGAGATGGCGTTCGGTTTCAATCTGCATCAACAGATCAATTGTTGAAACGACTGTCTGGCCGTGATCAGGCGATGAGGATTGTTCGGCCGCAACTTCCACGACGATACCCCGTGCGTCGCGCGTCATCACGCGGTTGCCATCCACGCCACGAATCAGAGCGTTCAGGCTTTGTTCAAGTCCGCCTTTGCCCTCATTGTCGATGTTGCGGATGCCCAGCACATGCGACGCGAAACCTCCCTGAGGATATTTTCTTTGGTACTCGCGTCGCAGTCCCCAGGTGGATTTGGGCAGCCCAAGCTTTCGAAACTGCTCAACCGTGGCATCATCTGTGCGTCGCTTGATCCAGAGAAATTGCTTGTCCTTATTATCAATCAGTCTTTGGTAAAGTTCATCCGTGTTGACGTTGAGGATCGAGCCCGCTTTCCAGGCAAAGTCCCAAGGCTCAGTGATCTCATCGGGCACGACATACAAGCTGTCGCAGGTGATGGTCATCGCGAGTACATGGCCGTTGCGATCGAGAATCTCACCGGGACGTGCCGGAATGACTTCGCTAAAAATGCTCTGCCGCGCGACGCGATCATTCATTAATTGGCGCTGAGCCCCCTGGAGTTGGATCAGTCGTGCCAGCAGAATGATCCATCCCAGAAAGATCATTCCGGAGATCAGGCTGAAACGCCAGGATTTCAGGTCTGCGTGATCTGTCGCCGACGCATTCATTGCCTGCGACGCGGGAGACATTGCACTGTGGACGTCGGCCTCAGGAAGCTCCTGAGCGATTTCAGGCTCTACAGGAGTGGCGATGACCGGGGCCGGATTCCCGTCAGTAGGCAAATCGCTTCCGCTCATCAGTCAATACCTTCCGGATTGAAAGGATGCTGAAAACGCAGCAGAGGAAGTCGCTCGTCTTTCGCCGGGCGTTTGGTTCTGTCGTCCCTGGAATCCGGACGAATCGCGGTTTCGATGCGAGGTCTCGCGGCAGCCCCGGGAGTTCTCTGAGGGCTCGGGTTGGCGGCGTCTTCCATCGTCGCGGCAAGCTGAGCCGGCGCTGTGAGCCGTTGTGTCTCCAGCCGCAAACGCACCAGCAGTTCGAGCAGCAGATCGGTTTGATAGTACTGCACGCTGACATCACGGCGCATTTGCAGCGTGTGTTTCTCCAGCCGGACACCGGCCATAGAAACGAGCACGACAAGCAGCAAACCTGCAGCAAATCGAAAGAACACGTGACGCCCAACATTCGCTTGAGACAAGAGAATTGTTTCACGGAATAAACTCCGCGAGTGATGGACTCAAGCAGGTGTCTTGCAGGTATACTTCGCCACCAGGTTCTTCTCCCATGGCCTGGACTTAGTAATCGGAATGTATTAGCCGCAGGGCGCTAGCCCCGGTTTTGCCAACAAATTCGATGAATTGAACCCTGGGCTAACGCACAGCGGCTGATTAAGTCCACGACATTGGGGTCTATCCTGCTGGAAATTGGCCTTTGCACTATTACGGTCCTGAATTCACGCCGACGTTGATGGCGCTGAATCCGGGATTGGTGCATCGGCCTGAAACCACCGGGATAAGCAGGTTGTTGATCTCTTGATGAACACAACCCGACGCGTCAATGAGGGATCAGTTGCCCTCTGTTTTGCAAAAACATCCCTCGCTGACGCTTCGGGTTATGATGCGATCAACAGCCTGCCAGAATTGGTGAGACAGGATCACTATCTCAAGCCCTGACCTGTTTGAGGTCCATCACTTGGGCGTCATCGGAAATGGTCAGGCTAAGGCACCACGTTGACTTCGGTGGCATCGGCAGGAAGTGCCAGAATTGTTCCGGGCTTCAGTTTATTCGGATCTTTCACGTTGGACGGATTCAAGCGAAGAATCTCAACCCAACGGCTGGACCGTCCCAGGAACCGCTTTGAAATCTCAGACAGAGTTTCACGCTCTCCAACTCGATAGGCGGGCGAACCATCTTCCAGCAACAGAAACGCGGCCGGCTCAACCACTTTGGGTTTTGAATCCACGAACAACTGCGGATATCGCTCCTCCAGAATTTCTTTGGATGGCGTCAGGACGACCATACCGGGGCGCATATGCTTCGGTTCGGCAATACGATGCTGGTTGAACACGGCGAGGGCCGAGAAATAGCGAGTGGTCCCGTAGACGCGTTTCGAGATCTTTGAATAGTTTTCGCCATCCTTAACCACGGTGTACTCGTAAGTTGTGCCATCATCCGGAGCGGGTTCAGCTTCGGTATTCTGGCTGTTGAACGCAGCCAGACTGAACTTGCCATCGCCACCTGACCCGCCAGCAGTTCTGACAGAATTACGATTGGTTCTCCCGCCGGGCTGAGTCACTGCGTCAAAGCCTCGAGAGCCGAAACCGCCTGACTGCTGCGCGAGCGTGCGTTCGGAGATCTCCTGTTCCGCGGCCGTTCCAAACTCCGGTGTTTGATCGTTGTCGTACGGGGGATTTCTGCCCGACGAGACGTCTTCCGTTGCATCGTCCAAAGGAGCAAAATTGGAGACTCGGTCGGAGTAAGTTTCTCCGGCATCTTGTCCAGCCGATCCCACCTGAGGATCCAGCATTGCGATGAGGACTGGTTCTTTCGCTGAATCTTCTGAAGAGTCTTCCAACATCGGCGGTGCTGCAATGGTGGTTTCTGTGGCTGCGGAGTCGAATGACATTTCTCCAGCATCACTTGTTTCCAAAGGAGTGTTCGCGCTGGATGCGCCTGCGAAATCGTCAATCGGTTGACGCTCTGACGCTGGCAGATTCTCAGTCCCATCGAGCGCGGACAGCGGGAATTCGTTATCCTGCGGCCGAGGCGCAGAGTCTGCGGATTCCAAAGGACCAAATGCTGGAGTGTCAATGTCCAGCTCCATTTCATCGCCCGCGTTGAAGTCCGCCACGGCCGGACTGGCCTGCGTCGCTGAAGGATCTTCGTCAATGGCGGCAAATGCTTCGCCGGTCATAGTCGGCACGCCCGGCTCCGTTAGTACGCCGGGCTCCGTCAGCGACAGCTGAGGTTCGCGGTTCTCGATCACGGCCGCAGGAAATGAGTTCTCTGCGATGAGAGCACCAGGCTGGCTCATGGCCGTGGTTGCGTCAGACTCTGCGGGTTCAGAAAACTGCATGCCAGCGGAACCGCCGAAGCCTGATGTTGATGTTTCCATTTCTGCCTGGGAAAATGCCGGGACATCATCTTCGCTGATGGTGGTTCCGTTGTTGGGCGCGGCGAGACTTCTCTCCAGCAGGGGATCTGTGGTCGCGCCGGTCACATTGCCCGCCATCAAAGCGGATGCTTGATCGGGTGTCGCGTCAGCGTCGGGAACGCCAGCTTTTGCGGCGATCGAGGCCTGCGTCAACTGACGCTGATGGAGATCCATCTTGTGATAGACGAGGAAACAGAACGCGAAGAAGAGAATGGTGATGACTGCCATTCCCAGCTTGGCTTCATGACTGATGGCATTGGCAGCGGTTGAGGCAGACTTCAGGGACGTCAGCAGTTTCCCAGCCACTTCGCGGCTCTCAGTTTCGCTGATCGGCTGCGAGGATTCAGCCGCACTTCGGCCGGGGTTGCTTCCACGGGTGTTTTTGTCAGAACCTGCCATCCCTGGTGTCCTTTGAATGCGTTCTTGACGATTCGATCTTCCAATGAATGGAAGGTCAGAATCACCACAATTCCGTCCGTTTTCATAATGTTCGGAAGGACGTTCATCAACATGCGTTCGACATGCTGCAGTTCATTATTCGCCGCGATGCGGAGTGCCTGAAACACTCGCGTTGCGGAGTTTCGGCCGCCGGCGTTCTTTGCAGCACCGACTGCCGCAGCAACACAGGCTTCCAGATCTTCCGTGGTGACAACTGGATTTCCAAGTTGTCGGCGTCTGACGATTTCAGAAGCCACTTTCGCCGCCGCTGGTTCTTCGCCAAACTCACGAAAAATTCTCTCCAGCTCTGCGCCATCCAGAGTTCTCAAGAGTTCTGAAACCGGCTTGTTTTCATGCGGATGAAACCGCATATCCAAAGGTCCGCCTGCATCAAAACCAAAACCGCGTTCTCGATCTGAAAGCTGGTCCGAAGATAAACCCAGATCCAATAACACTCGATCCACTCGTTCAATCCCCAATGTCTGCAGCACCGGTTCGGCGTCTGCGTAACTGGAACGAACAAAAGAGGTTCCCGGGTGTTGAATAGAGGCCAGATTTTGAGTTGCCAGAGCGAGCATCATTGGGTCGCGATCGAGACCAATAAGTCGTCCGGTTTCTCCCAGAGATTTCAGGATGAGTCGACTGTGACCACCAGCTCCAAGTGTTCCATCAAGAACCGTGAGGCCAGCAGATAACTGCAACCATTGCATCACTTCCCGGGGCATTACCGGAACGTGAACGGAACGCTGATCCGCAGTTGTCATTGGGAAATGAGAAGTAACAGAAAGGAGCCAATTTACGCCATTGAGAAATCTCTGGCGCAAAACCGGCCGAAGGAGAGAATTGAAATCTACGTTCCATGGCCGTCTGCGCGAAGAGCAGTTTTCCGGAGCATTCCGCCTTCGAGAGCCGAGGATTTGGCATCATCTGTCTGGAATTCCAGCCTCTGCCGAGCCGCAATCGCCAGGCCCAAACAGCCTTCGTCGGCCCGCAGATTATGCAAACGCCGGTCTGTCCGGGATTCGATCTCAGGAAAACTGCAGTATGATTGAGCGTCGGTTCAGTGTTCAATGAGTATTAGCAACCGCCGCGCTGTGAGTGTGTCGGTCTCTCCTTTTCGCAACAGGAAGCACGTGGTGGCACTGGTTCAGGTTGAGTTTTACGGGATTCCCCGCGCACGGACTGGAGTGGCGATGACGGCCGCAACTGCGATTACGCTTGGGGATCTTGTCACGTCGCTGTCGCAGATGTTTCCAGCACTAGGCGAGTGTTGTTTTGAGGGACCACGCTTTCGTCAGGGATACACGGCAAACCTCAGCGGAGACAAATTCATAACGGATCCGGAAACGCCTCTCAGCGATGGATTGACCGTCCTGATCCTCTCGCTCGACGCAGGAGGATAGGGTCACCATTTGCGGAGGCCCGGACAAAAACCGTACCGGCATCCTTGTCGGTCGGCTTTTACAGTGGTGTCGCAAGCTTAGGGCCAGTCCCGTAATAACTTCCGTAGCTGAAGTCGTGAGACTTCAGTCCGAACTCTCACGAGTTCAGCTGCCACAACGTCAGTCCGAACTCTCACAAGTTCGGCTACCACAACGTCAGTTCGAACTCTCACGAGTTCAGCTACCACAACGTCAGTTCGAACTCTCACGAGTTCGGCGACCACAACGTCAGTTCGAACTCTCACGAGTTCGGCTACCACAGGAACTTATTTCGGGACCGTTCCTTAGGGGAGTCCGTCCCGGTTTTGTTGGTTGGTTTGTTGGCCGGTTGGTACGGAACACTCACTTTGCTGCCGCGGGAAGAAACGAGACGTTGAAACATTCTTCGGGCTTTACAGAGCCTTTCGGAATGTCTTCCAGTTCTTCAATCTGTTGAACAAGCGTTTGCCAGCGTTCGAGAGACATTCCACACGCTGCCGCGCCTTCATCGATCTTGCAGAGGGGAGCCATCGCTTCGACGCCAAACTTTAAAGCTTCGAGACTCATGTCCTTGTTCATTCCATGAATCGCTTCGTTCGTCTTTGTTGGATCGGCAAGGTATTGCTCCCAACCTTTCACGCTGGCGGCGACGACGGCCTTCACCAGATCCGGCCGTTGATCGATCACTGTTTCCGTCGTGACGAGCACGCTGGCATACGGATTGAAGCCAATGTCAGAAACCATCAAAACTTTGGGATCGCCGCCTTTTTCTTTGGCGACGAATGGCTCACTGAAAACATACCCCTGCTGCGCGAAGTCGGGCTTTACGAGAAACTCGCCCACAAGCCCGTTGAAGGGGACCATGCGAACATTGGTGAGAGGCAACTTCTTTTTCATCCACAGAGCAAACGGACGAGAATCACTGATTGCCAACTCCACGTTGACCAGTTCTTCCAGCCTGGTAATTCCAGAGGCTTCATGCACCATGATACAACGCGGATTGCTTTGCAGTGGAGCCATCAACGCGACAATCGGCACTCCAGCCGCCCTTGCTTTGACGACGTTATCAGCATCCGAAACCGCGAAATGAATTCGCTCGGCCGCTAGTTCCTGAATAATCCCCTGCGGCGCACCGGGACCTCCGGGGATGATTTCCACGTCAACGTCTGACTGATCGAAAACGCCCAAAGTCTCTGCTGCGAGATATCCGCCGTGTTCGACTTCGGGATACCAATTCAGTGCTATCTGCGTCGGGATTTTTTCTCCGGCGGTGCTGGTGGCTTTTGTCGTCGTGTCCCGTTTAGGATCGTTACAACCCGCGAAGAAAACGAGAGCCATCAGGCCGAGGGACCATTTAACATTCATCGAAGGATTCCAGTTTCTTGCAGAGAAAACTCAACGACTGCCTAACAGCATCGTGCTGTCGCTGATGGCGTATGGCGAGTCGTTGTTCTGATTCTGTAAAAGGTGTGCTGGCGGGGGCGGGCATTGTGGTCTGCAAATGAAGTTTGTGCGAGCAGCACGGGCGATTTCGCTGAGCAAATCCCAACCACGCGATACCGTCCAAATCAGGCGGAGCATCCGGACCGAGATGTCCGGTAATGCTGATCGAGATCGTGGCCTGCGAGGTATTCCGCAAGGCGGCATCGGCCATTAACTGAGCGACGTCGGAACTGACCACGCCCTGCTGCTCGATCACGTCGGAGGAAACGTTCAACCATGCCACTTTACTATCGACCTGATAGACGACAAATCCACCCGCCAGAACTGTCGACATCCCGGGGACTCGAGCCAGCGTCGCTGTGATCAATCCGGCCGTGCAACTCTCTGCAGTGACGAGTACCTGCCGGGTCTTCCTGAGCAGTTCAAATGCTCGGAATGCCAGGGAATCAAGTGTTTCAGATCTGGTCATGGGGGACTCTCCTGTTGTCCAGCGGCCGATATCGCAAGGTCGTGGACTTAATCAGCCGGCGGGCGCCAGCCAACGGTTCAATTCATCGAATTTGTTGGCAAAATCGGGGCTCGCGCCCTGCGGCTGATACATTCCGCTGACTAAGGACCAGTCCCGTAATAACTTTCGTAGCTGAAGTCGTGAGACTTCAGTCCGAACTCTCACAAGTTCGGCTACCACAACGTCAGTCCGAACTCTCACGAGTTCGGCTACCACAGGAACTTATTTCGGGACCGTTCCTTAGTCCACGCCATTGGGGCTTACATCGTATGGTGGAGACGTCCGCCCAGGTAGGATTAGCCTCTGCACATTGCCTTCGAGTCGCACAAGAATCGTCAGCGTACATAGACAACGGTATCACCTCCATCGTATGCTTTCGACAATGCTGACAGAATTCAGCAGCCCTCCCGGACGTCCTGTCCATGATTTTTCCTCCCGGAAAAGCTCTGCCATGAAATCGAATCCTGCGAATATTCCAGCTTCCTCACACACCGCCTCGCGTCGAACGTTTCTGTCTGACATCGGCATGGGTTTCACCGGACTCGCACTTGGTGCCATGCTGCAGCGAGACGGAATCGTGCGAGCCTCCGAAGCCGCCTCGGCGAGCTTGCCATCTGGACTGCCCCACGTGGCGCCCAAAGCAAAGAGCGTCATCTGGATCTTCCTTGTGGGCGGCATGTCGCAGATGGAATCCTTCGACCCAAAACCGGCCTTGAATAAATATGCCGGGATGTCGGTGGATGAAACTCCATTCAAGAGTGTTCTCGATTCACCGTATCTCAAAAAGAATCTTCGCGAGTTTATTCCCGGCCTGCATCAGGCTCATCCAAAACTCTATCCGATGCAGATTGGTCATCAACGGCGCGGTCAAAGCGGACTGGACGTCAGCGACTGGTGGCCGCATCTCGGGGAAATGATTGATGACGTCGCGATCGTGCGTTCCATGTGGACGACGGATAATAACCACGGAGCTCAGTTGCAGTTTCACACCGGCCGACACGCGTTGGAAGGCCAGTTCCCGACGATCGGCTCATGGGTTCATTACGGCCTGGGAACATTGAATGAGAATCTGCCGAGCTTCTGCGTGATCGGGACGCCAATCGCCGACTGCTGTGGCGGACTGGGTGCTCATGGTGCCAACTATCTTGGCCCGGAACATGCCGGAATTCACCTGAACGTTGATCCCGCGAATCCTCTGCCATTCGCGATTCCGGGTTCCGAAGTTTATCGCGAAGAACAGCAGAGCGAATTTGAACTGCTCGGACGATTGAATCGCTTATCCGCCATTGAGTATCCCGATGATCCGGCGTTGAAAGCTCGGATCAAGTCCTATGAACTCGCCTTTCGCATGCAGTCTGCTCTGCCGAATGTGATTAATTTCTCGGCGGAGACCGCGAGTACTCAGGAGATGTACGGTCTGAATCAGGACCCGACAAAAACATTCGGCCAGCAGTGTCTTGTAGCTCGGCGGCTTGTCGAATCCGGAGTGCGGTTCGTGCAACTGTTCCACGGCAGCAACGGCGGCGCGGGATCGTGGGATGCTCATAGTGGCCTGAAGAGTAATCACTCGACGCTCTGCAAACAGGTCGATCAGCCGATTGCTGGACTGTTGCGTGATTTGAAGGAACGCGGTCTGCTGGAGGAAACTCTGGTGGTGATCGGAACGGAGTTCGGTCGCACACCGGGCTTCCAGAATTCAGACGGACGCGATCATCATCCTTATGGATTTTCTGTCGCGCTGGCTGGCGGCGGAGTTAAAGGCGGGATTGCTCACGGCGCCACCGACGAGATTGGCTTCCACGCTGTTGAAGATCGACATTACGTGACCGATCTGCATGCGACCGTGATGCACCAGCTTGGCCTTGATGCTCGCCGTCTGGAAGTCCCCGGCCGCAAGCGGCTGGATTTGGATTACGGGAAACCGATCCACGCGATCTTGTAGTTGGGGCGTATCCGTAGCGTCGACTTCAGTCGACAGTCAAGCTGCAGGGGGTGACTAGCTGGACAACGCCGTGTGCACGAAAACCATTGAGAATACAAGCCCGAAGCGCCAGCGAGTGAATGAGTCGCAATGTGCTCACTCGCTGGCGCTTCGGTCTTGTAAGGAAGCCCATCATGGCGCTGTTCGGCTATATGTTCTGTCCAGAACAGGATTTGGGGTTCAATGCGAGCCGACGGAGCGGCTCGACTACGTATCTTCGCCCCTCCCTCGGCGAAAATGGGATTCACCGCTAACACCCAAAATCAAAGCTTGACGAGCCACTCGTTCGCCGCGATCGCTTGTCACCGTACAAAATACTCAGATTCGACAAGTGCGTTTACGTCTTCGTAGCGTCGACTTCAGTCGACAGTCTGTGTGAGTCTCAATCGCATGTGGGCTGAAGCCCACGCTACGAGTTGTGTCGTCTCGGCTTCACAAAAACCTCTACTTCGGCTCCAGAAACCGCTGCAGTCTCGGCAACAGTTGCCCTTCGATGTCGCGCGTCCAGCATTCCCAGATCACGAGCACTGACCAGCCAGCCGCCTGGAGCTCGCGACGGTTTCGTTGATCGCGAGTCACATTGCCGCCGCGCTTATTCTGCCAGAATTCGGTGTTCGTGGCGGGCGTTACTTTTCCATAACGACAACCATGCATGTGCCAAAAGCAGCCATGCACGAAAATCACCTTGCGATGAGCCGCCAGGACCAGATCCGGAGTTCCTGGCAGCCCTTTTTTGTGCAAGCGAAAACGATAGCCCATCTGATGAACCAGGGACCGTACAATCATTTCCGGCTTCGTATCGCGAGAACGAATCCGTGACATGTTGAACGAACGCTGCTCTGGTGAATGAACGTCAGACACAAGGATTATTCTCGCGTCACGAATTCATCGAGATTCAGCAACACGTTGGCCGTCGTCGTCCAGGTCGCAAGTTCGACCGGATCCAGTGTGCTCGTAACAGACAACTCACCGACTTTCAGCAACTGAGCGGCGGCTTCCGGAGACTGGGCAAACGTCGCCCGATCAGACTGCAATCCTTCCGAAAGCACTTGCTGCTCCTGGGCAGAAGGCTCACGTCCGGTGACGAGACGAAAACCGTAGACAAGCCGATCAGAATCTGTCGAGCCGCCTTCTCCAATCATCCGCAGTGCCAATCCTCGAGCGGCTTCCACGAAAGTCACTTCGTTCAGCAGAGCCAAGGCCTGCAGTGGAGTGTTGGTGCGCGAACGTTTGATCGTACACACTTCGCGATTGGTGGCATCGAACAGCAGCAAACTCGGCGGCGCGGCTGTTCGTTTCCAGATTGTGTACATCGTGCGACGGTAAAGTCCTTCGCCCTTTTCGTGCTTGTATCCTCGCAGATCGCCATACTTGCTGGTTTCATCCCAAACGCCTTCCGGCATATAGGGGCGAACACTGGGCCCGCCAATCTTGTTGACCAACAGCCCGCTGACAGCCAGGGCCTGATCGCGAATCAATTCAGCGGACAGCCGAAAGCGAGGGCCGCGCGACAGTAATCGATTGTCAGGGTCCTGTGCCAATCGATTCTTGTCCGTATGAGATGTCTGCCGATAAGTCGCGCTCATCAGAATCAGTTTCTGCAGCGCCTTCATGTCCCAGGCTTGAGCACTCTTGCCATCGACCGACGGCAATTTCGTCGGATGCATAAACTGATCGGCCAGCCAGTCGAGCAGTTCCGGGTGACTTGGATATTCCGCCTGCGATCCGAAATTCTCGCTGGTCTTCACAAGGCCGGTGCCGAAGAACCGTTCCCATTCTCGATTCACCCAAACACGAGCGGTCAGAGGATTGGAATCACTCACAACCCACTGCGCGAAACCCAGTCGATCGTTGGAGGCACCTTCCGGCAACGGAGGCAGAAACGCGGGAGTGGCTCGTTCAACTTTGTCAGCCGGGCGATCGTACTCACCGCGAGTCAGGATAAAGGCTTCTCGTGGTTTTGTTTCCTTCATCACCATGGTGGTCGGCAGATTCGCGTTGAAGTCCGCCAGTGTTGCCTCCGCCTCCGTCAACGCACTTTGTGCGGTTCGAATCGGGTTGTCGGTCTGCTCGCGGAAATACTTTTGCAGCTGAGCAGTTTGATCCGCCGTTCGAGATTCCTCAGCAACGTCCAGAATGCTCTGAATATCGGCGGGCAATCCTCCGTCACCGAGCCCGACCTGATCGCTGTCGGCATCAGAGACGGAGAGCCGAATGCGTCCCACGTTATGATCCGCAAACTGCGAATCATGAGTCATGCGAATAATCAGGACAGCACCCGGGGCGGCGTCCACCGGGCTTTCCGGGGCAAAGTAAACGCGGCGAGTCATCTTCCTGGCGGGATCATTTCCGTCGATCGCCCAGCCCGATGGTTCTGGAACTCTTCCCTCTTTGGGACGAACATCCAGGCGAATCTTTGCCGCCGTATAATTGGGCTGTTCGTAGTCAGCTTGTGCTTTCTTCAACGCGACTGCTACAGCAGCCGCATCGCCAACCTGCAACTCAGCGGACACTCCCGTCAGCACAAAGTTGCCGTTGAATCCACGTCCCAGACTCTGCGCGGGCAACGAAGGATCGGGTAGTGTTTCCAACAGGATGCCAGAGAGGCGACCAGACTCCAGAGGAATCTCAATTCGATACTCATCGTTCGCAGGATTAGCCCCAGTGGCCAGCCACGATCCATCATCCATTCGTGTGAAAGTTGCCCCCCCAACGGAGATGACGCTGCGAGGTTCACGCAGCTGCCAGACGGGCCGGGTTTTTCGTGCTTTGACATGAACTTCCCATGTCGCCATCAGCTCGGGCAGTGTCTTTGCCAAGTCATCGCGTTGAGACGTCGCGGTCGCCACAGACTGCTGAAGCTCTGTTCGTTGCTGTTCCAGTTCAGGCGTGAGCAGCGTCATCAACGGAGGAGTATTCTCAGCCCGCCGTGTGGTCGGCGCCAGCACACCGGATTCTTCTACAGAATTGAAGTACGCGAAAAGCTGATAGAATTCTCGCTGCGAAACTGGATCGTACTTGTGATCATGACAGCGGCAGCAGTTGAGCGTCAGCCCGAGCCACGTCAGGCCAGTTGTTTCGACTCGATCAATGACTGTCTCCACGAACCATTCCTGTTCAATCCGGCCGCCTTCTCCGTTGAGGCGATGATTGCGATTGAACCCCGTCGCAATAATCTGATCCTGAGTCGCATTGGCCAGCATATCGCCCGCCAGTTGTTCAATCGTAAACTGATTGAATGGCATGTTGGAGTTGTACGCTTTGATCACCCAGTCCCGCCAGGCCCACATTTCACGACTGCTGTCGACCTGGAATCCATTGCTGTCGGCGTAGCGAGCATTATCCAGCCAACTGATCGCCATCCGTTCGCCGTAGTGCGGAGACGCAAGAAGTCGATCAACGGCATTCTCCCAGGCTCCTGGCGAATCGTCTTTCAGGAACGCGTCGATCTCTTCCAGTTTGGGGGGCAGACCGGTGATATCCAGGGTCGCGCGACGCAACAATGTCACGCGATCTGCTTGTGGCGACGGCTTCATGCCTTGTGACTGCAGTTTCGCGATGATGAACGAATCGATGGCGTTTGAAACGGAAGCAGAATTCTCGGAAGCACCTTGAGGCACTGCAGGAGATTGCACTTTCTCGAACGCCCAGTGTCCCTCGTACTTTGCTCCTTGTTTAATCCAGCGTTGCAGGATGTCGATTTGTTCGGCCGTAAGAACTTTTCCGGAGTCAACGGGAGGCATGTGCAGGTCGGCATCGGACGAGGAGACTCGTTTCAGGAGTTCGCTGTTATCAGGGTCATTGGGCACGATCGCGGCCATACCGGATTCGGCGGGCGTTATTGCCGCGTCTCGTTGGTCCAGACGCAAACCTGCGGCTCGATGAGCATCATCGGGGCCGTGACATTGAAAACAGTTCTGAGAGAGGATCGGCTTTACGTCGCGATTAAAAAGAACATCATCTGCGTGGCTGACCGACAGCAATGGTAAGGACAGAATTGCCATCAAACAGGCGAGAGGCCCGTGAAATGTTAAAATCCGATTCATGGCGGTAGGCTCAGCAGGAAGAAAGCAGTCGCAGAAGGGCTCGGCTGGAATGAAGCCTTCGACGTGAAATCATCGCAGGTTTGCTGGCAAATTAAAGCCGCTTTCACGGATCGAGCTTCTGCGCGAGATGACTCAGGAACATGACTCAGGGTGATCGCCTTTCACGTCTGTCGCAATGCTTTCGGAAACGTGACCAGTCGGTTATTGGAAAGCAGGGGGATCGGAGGCGGCCTTGGACTCGATTCATGCTTGAGGATATCGGCGAAAGACTTTGCAGGTGCGTTGAAAAGCCGCGGAAACAGGCGGTGGGAGAAATCTGATCATTCCGCGATGATGCAGGATGGCATCATGTCACGTTCTCGCGTGCGGAACGGAATCGTCGAGGCCGTCAATTCCTGCATTGTTCAGAGCGATTTCACTGGTTCATGGCGGTGGAAGTTCTCCATACTCAGAGTTGCATTTCGCGACACGAAGTGCTTGAAACGGAACAGGCGGATCGAGTGGCGGAGAAGAAACTTAAAGGAAGATGAGTAGCTCGGTATGAAACTCCTGTCTCTGTTTCGTCGCAGTTCTGCGGTTCGCAACTCGCTACATCCCGAGATGACATGGGCGTCGAAGTCGCTGGGCACAGCAGTATCAAGGACGGGCGTCTTCCTGCGTAAGCAAATCTGGATCTGGCCGATTGTGGCGACAGTGTTGCTGGGCACGATTGGATTATTTGTCAGCCATGCCATCTCCACCACGATGCGCGCGAATATGCAGTCGCAGTTGGAGTCTTTGCTGTCCGTTGAGTCCGAGATGTTGCACAATTGGATTCGCACCAACATTGCCAATGCGACAGCGACCGCCAACAATCAGGCCATCCGCGACAGTGTCCATCAGTTGATTGAGCATGAAGAGTCCGCCGGCAGTAATCCCGCAACAACAGGGACAGAAATTCAGGAACTTCGCAGGGCACTGAAGAAACAGCTCGGGCCCACGCTGTCCTCACATGACTACGCCGGTTACATCGTGGCTGGCAAGTCCGGGAAAGTGATTGCCGCCGCCACAGAGGAGCTGATCGGGCGGGAGGTTATTCCGGAATTTGAAGAACTTTTTCAGAAGGCACTCAAGGGCAAAGCTTCAGTGACACCGCCATTCGGCAGCGTCGTCATGCTGAAAGATGAAACCGGGCGACTCCGCTCCGGCGTCCCCACCATGCTCGTCTGCGCGCCGGTGCGAGATGTTGATTTTGAAGTTGTAGGAGTGCTCGCACTGAGAATACGCCCGGAGCTGGAGTTCACCAGAATCCTGCAACTCGGCCAATTTGGAAACTCCGGGGAAACCTATGCCTTCGACAAATCGGGACTGATGGTTTCGAACAGCCGGTTCGATGAAGATTTGTTCCTGAGTGGCATTCTGCCTGATCGCGAGGGGGCTCGTTCAATCCTGAATGTTCAGCTTCGGGATCCTGGCGGGAACATGATGGACGGATATCGTCCGGCGATGCGTCGATCTCAGCAGCCGCTGACGAAATCTGTGGCTTCGGCCGTCAGTGGCGCAGATGGAGTCGACATCGACGGCTACCGGGATTATCGCGGTGTCTGGACGCTGGGAGCATGGAAGTGGTTCCCGGAATTTGAGATGGGAGTTGTCACTGAGGTTGATCGCGACGAAGCGTATCGGCCTCTCACGATTCTCCAGTGGACGTTTCGTAGCCTGTTGGTTTTGCTGGCGACAAGTTCGGTCGCCATCTTCCTGTTTACTCTGCGAGTCGCCCGCCTGCAGCGGGAAGCTCAACTGGCCGCGATTGAACTCAAACATCTTGGCCAGTACGAACTGGAAGAAAAACTTGGTTCCGGTGGCATGGGTGTCGTCTTTAAAGGCCATCACGCCATGCTAAGAAGACCGGCCGCGATCAAGCTTTTGAACGTCGACAAAGTCAACGACGCCTCGATTCATCGCTTCGAACGAGAAGTGCAGATCACCTGCAAATTGAATCATCCCAATACTATTGCCATCTATGATTATGGACGCACTCCGGAAGGTGTCTTCTACTACGCCATGGAGTATCTGGACGGGATCGATCTGCAGGCTTTGGTCGAGAAGTATGGTCCTCAGCCGGAAGCAAGAGTCGTCAATATTCTGAGGCAGATCTGCGGCTCACTCTATGAAGCACATCTGCAGGGGCTGGTTCATCGGGACATCAAGCCCGCGAACGTGATGCTGAACCGCCGTGGCGCCGAGACGGACGTTGTGAAGGTCCTGGACTTTGGACTGGTCAAAGCCGTTGATGACACGAAGCAGGCCGCAATGACCATGGCCAATTCTCTGACCGGCACTCCGCTGTATATGGCTCCTGAAGCCATCCAGTCCCCCGGCTCAGTGGATGCGCGAAGTGATCTTTATGCCGTCGGCGCCCTGGGATACTTTCTACTGACCGGTCAGCCAGTGTTTGAAGCTGAGACCCTGATTCAGTTGTGCCAAATGCATATTGATGCCGTTCCAATTCCGCCCTCCAAACGAACAAAGCAGGCCGTTTCGCCCGAGCTTGAAGCCACGCTGCTGAAGTGTCTGGACAAAGTCAGAACTCGCCGCCCCCACACGGCTCGCGATCTTGCTCATTTGTTGTTGCAGGTGCCAACTCGCGGCGAGTGGGCGGAAGCCACAGCAGAGGCCTGGTGGAACAACCATGAGGCAGGCACTGTTCCTGTGATTTCTACAAACCCGGGACCGGCTGATTCTCCCTACAGTCATACCATTGTGGAACAAGTCTAAAAACGCCTGACAAAATTTACGCAGGTAGCCGGATTCGTGAGAATTCCGAGGCTTACGCAGGTAGCCGGATTCGTGAGAATTCGGAGGCGTTGCTGAGCTCTCGCGAGCCCAGCTACGGTCTTGTCAGGCGTCCTAAGTGTGACCGAACAGCACAACTCTATTTGCGTTCCAGACGCCAGACGTCGGGCTCCATATTGTTACCCGCAATCATCCACAGCACTCCGTCGTGAACCACGAGACTGGCGGCATGGCGAGGTTTCCATGGCGTGTTGGGTAGTTCCTTCCATTCGACGCCGTCTGCTGAGTACCAAACATCGTTACGATTTCCGCCGTCGACGTGATAGCCCTCCATGACCCACAGCTTGTTGTCCCAGGCCGCCACGTCATGGTACTGGCGAGGATGCCAGGGAGCCGCCTTGGTATGCTCGGTCCAGTGAACTCCGTCGGCGGAACTCCAGACATCGTTATGAAACAACCGGCCGACTCGAGGAGTATCATAACGACCGCCACCAAGCATCCAGATTCGACCATTCATCACGGCCGTGCCGCCGATCATTCCTCGCGGAGACCAGCACGGTTCTTCCGGCGTAACCAGAGTCCATTCGACACCATCGGTCGACGTCCAGGCGTCCCGATAAAAGAAGTCTTCGTCACCGCCTCCGAACTGAGGCAGATTCTGGCCGCCAATGACCCACATCTTGTCATCATGGACCACGGTATAGTGAAGAACCCGCGGCCCCCAGGGAACGTCTTTTCCCTTGTTGACATAGTTCCATGTTTTGCCGTCTGCGGAACTCCAGACATCATTCTGGTAATGCCGCTGATTGGCATCACCGCCGATGATCCACATCTTATCTTTGTACACAACATAGCCGGCCGTGTGTCGACCTTCCCAGTCGGACGTACGATCGAACGATACGTCTTTGAAAGTGTTCGGTTTGATCAACGACCATTCGGAACCGTCTTTCGACGACCAGACATCGTTATTGCAGATCATCGGAAAGACCGCTCGATTACCGGGATTCCATCCACCCAGCAGAAACAGTTCGCCCTTGAAGCTGAGAATTCCGGCTCCATCACGCCCCATCCACGGAGCCTTCATCGTCACCAGCTTCCATTCATACTCGGCGTCAGCAGCCTGAGTGGATGCCGTGATCAAGTTGAAATCAATAACCAGCAGCAAAATGGCCAACAGCCAAATTGAACAATACCCGCGTCGATTCGTCATCGAAATTCCTCTCGCAAAAGACTGTCAGGAAACATCACGCGGTGGGAAATCATATCTTCATGACCGCCCGGCCTTTTGAGTTCGCCAGGGCCTATTCATCAGACATACTCGGGAAGAAACTTCTTCCAGTTTTCGTAGATGATATTGTGGATGATCTCGTCGGAGACACGCGGAAAGTTTGTGCCTCGCACAACGTCGTTCACTTTGTGTTGCCCGGCGATGACCTGAGCCGGTGTGGCTGACGGAAAGTCAGAACCAAAGATCAGCTTGTGCTCGACACCGTATTCAATGGCCGTCATAAAGGCCTGATAGTGGCGGAGCGGTCGATAGTGCAGAGCTGAGATGTTGGCATACAGATTTGGATGTTTGCGGATCAGCACCACGCACTCAGTCTCCCACGGGTGCCCCATGTGGGCAATCACGATGCGAAGATTCGGACACGCGATCGCGATGTCTTCCAGCAGAATCGGATTGGCGTACTTCAGTGGACCGGGACGCACAAACGAGGTGCCCTGATGAATGTTGACCGGGATGCCCAACGACTCGGCCTTACGAAACAATGGCAGGTGTTTCGGATCCTGCGGGTCCCAGTTCTGATAGATTGGGGAACATTTCAGTCCGCGCAGACCCAACGTGTTCACGTAGTACTCAAGCTGTTCTACGCAGTCCACATCGTTCGGGTTGACCGAGCACCAGCCGATGAATCGATCCGAGTGCTCTTTCACGAACTTCGCGATCAGTTCCTGGTCCGCGTTGATGCCACAAAACGGCGCTTTGATACCGAATACGATGACCTTGTCAGCTTCAGCTGTCGCCTGCAACAGTTGTTCCGGCTTTGAGTCGAACGCATTCGCCTGCTGGCTGTCACT
>JBPOIW010000092.1:0-6402 GCA_052034165.1 Planctomycetota bacterium
GATGAGACACCGCGTTTTTCAATCCAAAGATAGGCATGCTCACCCGCACCAGACATTTGATAGGCGGGGATCTCTTCAACCTGAAAGTCTTCGATCGTCGTTCGAATTCGACACGGCCCGATCACTGATTGATGAAGTGAGGGAGGCTGAATAATCTGGGACAACGTCTCCGCGGGGAGTGCCATTGAATGCCAACTTTGATTTTGAGTAACGTGGTGGGAAAACGGTTCGGCAAATACTGTAACCGATTCGCCACTCCAGAGCGCTGAGGAAAGAAGCGGAGCAGGGCGGGGGACCGGCTTTTTTCAGGTTTGAGCGAGCTAATTGTCGAATGGCCCGACTTAGGAGTAGCCGGATTCGTGAGAATTCGGAAGCATTCCGGGCGGAGCTCCGAATTCTCTCGAATGCAGCGATTGCACATTTCCGGACTCCGCCCGCGCGAGTGATCGTCAGTGGCATCGGCCGAGCTTGCAGATCGAAATGACCATCGGCTTCATCAGATGAAGACGTGTGAAGCTGTCTCCCGTCGTAGTTGAGACAGGAGATGTCAGATCTCACACTGTCCCACGACACGACCTCTACACAAGCTGTCGAACTCGACTTCCCGGCGAGACCAGTGGAGCATCAGTTCCCCGTCCAACAGATGGTGCAACACTACACATGTTCAAAATCTCAGGTGTGCGACCCAAAGGACCTCTGCCTCCGATGAGCCTGGTCCACATGGCCGAAAATCGTTCAAGAACAACGTAACGGAAAAACCCAGTGTTCAAATGCCGACTAAATGCACAACTCGTAGGCATCACTGCGAAGAAAGTGTTGCACGAGCGATCAAGCGGGGCGACATCGTAGATACTCAAACATCATCTCGATGACGAACAACTCAACGAAACACTGCAATTCTGTAACTGCAGCGTCTGGACTTCTTCTTGGTTGGGTTTGGCACGCCTCTTGCTTTGCGACAGTGCAGGAGGCAGTCAGCGGTGTGGTGGGACTCGTTGGCTGCATCAACTCCGCAGGGGTTTGAAGGAGGGGAAGGTCAGGAAACTCGCCTGTTCCCGCTCACATGGGTGCGTGGCCCGAGCGGGAAGCTCCTGCCGAGAGAATTGCTTCGGTAATTCTCCCGGTGGAAAAGGGGATGGATTCGTCCATCCCCTTTTCTGTTGCGCGATGCTTTTTTTTTCGAGTTGTCACGCACGATGAAGTTGCCGTGCCTGATTAGCCATCGCATCCCATGATGCGGACTCTATGCATTCATCCTCCGCCATGGTCACCTTCGTACGACGCTGTCGCGTTAAGGACCATTGCCGAAATAACGCCCTGAATCACAACCCGACGCGTCAGCGAGGGATCGGCGCGCTGTAGAGAAATCCCTCACTCACGTTTCGGGTTATGATTTCTTGCCTCAGCAATGCGGCCTGCTATTTCTCGAATGTTCCAAGGTTGAAACTCGCCGTTGCGGCGCTCTGCCGTTGCCTCAAATTGCAGATTGATTTCACCGCACGACGCCCGGAAATTGCTAGCTGGACGGCGCCATGTTCACGAAAACCATTGAGAATACAAGCCCCAAGCGCCAGCGAGTGAATGAGTCGCAAAGTGTTCACTCGCTGGCGCTTCGGGCTTGTACGGGCGCCGAACTTGGCGCTGTCCAGCTTGGCAACGACTCCATAAAATTATTGGGCCTGCAATCCCCAGCCTCCGCAAGCCCAATTTCCGGGCAGAAAAACGGCCGAATATTCGGCGAAAACAAGGGATAGCCCTGAAATCTCACCTGTGCCAGGATACTGATGTTTTCGTTGATCAGCATGGAAGTTGAGGATTCTCGGAACATGAAACCGTTCGCCATGAAGTCGGGTGGTCGAGTGCAGTTGCACTGGTGGGTCGTCGCGGGTATTGCGGCGGCGTTCTTTGTGTGGAGCTTCGACCTCATTCCGCGAGTTCACACAGCCTCCAGCGGATCGCTGGCCACTTCTGATTCTGGCAGTGAATCAACGCCATCACAGGACGAAGCCTTCGACGATGACTGGGCTCCTCAAGTCAAAAACCACGGTACGCCTGAACCAGAAGAATCAGAACTGGAACTACAAGACCCGTTTCGCCAGACCAATGCTCATACAGTCCGCTCGGCCCATCACGAACTGACGGAACCTGAAAACGTTGACGAGGAGCCAGGGCTCGCGGAGACCGAGCAGCCGAACATGCCATCTCGTCGGGACCCCAATGTCGCGGGTGCTGCCTACGAAGGCTCGGAACCATCACTTCCGGGCGTCTCTTCTGCAGTCTCCCCTCCTAAAGTTTTGCCTGCAGACGTTGCAGCCAAACTACGAACGATCGACGACTGCCTGAACGATGATCTCATTCTCGATGCCCATGCGGAACTCTCAGAGATCTACTGGAAGCACCCCGAGCTGCGCAGCACCATTGATGATCGCATTCGTGAAACAGCCAGTCTGATCTTCACCAGCAACGAGCGTCAGTTCGGAACACCGCACCTTGTGGAATACGGTGAGACGCTGCAAGCAATCGCGAAACAGTATGACGTCCCCTGGCAGTATCTGGCACTATTGAACCGGGTCACACCAGAGAAACTTCAAGCCGGGCAGGAACTGAAAGTTGTCCGCGGCCCCTTTGGTGCCGTCGTCGATCTCAGTGCGTTTACATTAACCGTTCACGCGCACGGATGGTATGTAAACAAGTACCGCATCGGCACGGGGCGAGATCACAAGACGCCGCTGGGTGAGTTTGTCGTTGAGGACAAACTTGAGAACCCAACCTGGTACAATCCCGACGGCGGAATTGTGGAACCTGATGACCCGGAGAATCCGCTCGGAGAATACTGGCTGGGGCTTGGAAACCACATCGGCATTCACGGAACAAACGATCCGTCAACGATCGGACGTGCCGCATCACGAGGCTGTATTCATCTCGGCGATTCGGAAATCGAAGAGGTCTTCAGCCTGTTGAGCACAGGGTCGAAAGTCCTCATCCGCAAATAAGCGGCTGTCCCCGAAATGAAGTGCACGACCTCGCATAGCAAGGTGGCACTGCAGTTGTCGAACTCCGTTGAAGCCTACTGCGATTCACCGCGAAGTGGTTCAAGAAGGTAGCCGGTGGTCAGCGGAGCGCGACCACCGGTTCGTGTCAATACCTGCGATTGCACCCGGAGACGGGTGCCAGAACCGCGGTTTCTGTCATCCCTTCAGGATGAGTGTTCTTCCTATTCAGTCCCAGGCGGTGCGCCTGTCGGCGACCGCCGGCTACTCTCTGAAATCCTTTCAGGATTAATCGCATTGAGATCTGCCTGGTACGCTCACGTGCATGAGTTCGCTTTGAACCAAATAGGCAACCGATCACTCCATCACAGAGAAGTAGTTCAACACGGCAGCATCGAATGCTTCAGGACTCAGCCGTAATGGCACTGAATGAAACTGACAGTAGTTTCGCACCTGCAGCAATAAGTCGCGAGGCTGACACAGGCGAAACGGGCGTCCGATGCTCTTGTAGTGAGTATCGATCAGGTAGCCGATGGTTGCCGGATCGTGTGTAAAATTCATCTTCTCACACATAATGCGGAACAGATCTCGGAACTCAGGCTCGGATGGATCCGGGACTTCGATCTTGTAGGGAATTCGTCGCAGGAACGCGCCGTCAACAAGATCCTTCGGCTCAAGGTTTGTCGAGAAAACAATCAACTGGTCGAACGGAATCTGAATCTTCTTGCCGTTCGGCATGTTCAGAAAGTCGTAGCGTTTTTCGAGCGGCACGATCCAGCGATTCAACAACATGTCGACCGGCATTTTCTGACGTCCAAAGTCGTCAATCACCAGAGTCCCGCAGTTGCTCTTCACCTGCAGAGGTGACTCACAGATCTTTGATGTCGGATTGAGTGATATCTCCAGTTCGTTCATTGTCAGTTCGCCACCCGCGATCACGGTAGGGCGTTTCACCTGAACCCAGCGTCGATCAATATCCTGTGAATCCATGAGCCCGGAATTGATAGTCGGATCTTCTACCGACTCGTGGACCGCCGGGTCAAAGATTCGCATGATCTCACCTTCTATGGCAATCGCGCGAGGGATCCAGACGGTGGTTCCGAAGGCTTCGGTGACTCGTTCTGCAATACTCGTCTTGCCGTTACCAGGCTCGCCGAACAAAAACATCCCGCGACCAGAATTGATGGCAGGTCCAAGACGATTCATCATCGCCTCGTTGATAATCAGCCCCTTGAACGCGCGGCGCAGATCCTCCTTGGTCACTACCTGACCCGCAATGGATTGTGCGGAGACGGACGCAACATAATCCTCCAATGAGACAGGCGCTGCTCCGAAGTAAGTGCATTCCTCAACATAGCGGCGAGCACGCTCGCGACCGGACTCAGTGATCACATATTCAGAGTCGCCCGTGGACGTTGTTCCAGCCAGATCAATATGCTTGTCCTGCCGCAGTTGCCTGAGCATCGGCTCAATGACTTTGTACGGCAGCTTGACCTGACTCGCGATTTTTCGGCTGGTTTCGATCCCCACCTGAAACAGGAAACGCATAATGATCTTTTCGACCATCACGGGAGGAATCCCGGCCTCGCGCATCGTGCGAGGCTGACGAGGGACAAATCCTTCTGACGAAGACTTACTCGCCTCTCGACGCTCCGCTGGCGGCTCGCCGAGCAGCATGTTCACGCGATTAAAGAGTTCGTCGAGACCGTCTGTGGCAGAGTCTTTTCGGGCGGACTGAAGATTCGACACGCGACAGGCTCCTTCAAGAGTGAGCAGATCCAATGGGTAGTATTCTGGATGTAGGTCACTGTTGACGAATCGTCAAACCGTGTTGCAACTCATCCACATTTGAACAGAATGCGGAGATACAGAAGGTTCGATTGTGAGACCTCTGAGCAACAGACTCAGCAAGTTGATACGATCGGAGTGACCCGCACCTTCGGTAAACCTGATATCTTTGAACCCCCTCAGGTCTCAACTGATTGAGACCAACTCGCAGTGCTCCCAGTTCTTCACTGTCGTGTTCGAATCCATTCCGTTTCTAATGAGGCCCTCGAATGAAATTTGCAATCTGCCACGAACTTTATGAAAACGTCGACTGGGCCACTCAGTGCAGACTCATGGCTGAAGCCGGATACACAGGAATTGAAGTCGCTCCGTTTACGATCTCTCTCGATCTGCCATCAGTCCCGATGTCAGTCTATGAAGGGATGCGAGAAGAAGCTGCGAGGCACGGTCTGGAAGTGATCGGCCTTCACTGGATGCTGGCCAAAACGACAGGTCTGTACCTGACGAGCCCTGACAGTGAAGTCCGCAAAAAGACGACTGAATATCTGCGGTTGCTGGCCAGAGTTTGTCGGGCACTGGGAGGTACGGTGATGGTCTTTGGCTCACCGTTTCAGCGAAACCTTCTGCCCGGAGTGACAGCGCAACAAGCGGCAGATTTTGCCGTTGAGGTCTTTGGTGCCGCGACTGACACGTTCGCCGAGCAGCAGGTGGTGCTTTGCCTCGAACCGCTTACACCGAAAGAGACCGACTTCATCAACACGTGCGATGACGCGATGGAGATCATTCGACGAGTCGATCATCCGACGGTGATGCTGCATCAGGATGTCAAAGCGATGTTGGGCGCAGAGACCGAATCGATACCGTCATTGATCCATCGTCACAAAAATTTTTGTAAACATTTTCATGTCAACGACACCAATCTGCTCGGTCCGGGCATGGGTGAAACGGACTATCATCCAATCCTGAAGGCCCTTCTTGAGTCAGGTTATAACGGTTGGGTTTCCGTTGAAGTGTTCGATTACAAACCCGGCGCGCAGCACATCGCAGTGCAGAGTATTGAATACATGAAACGAGTTCTGAATGACCTGCAGAGAGATGGCATCTCTGCTTGATCAACGAGTCTCGCGACGTGGCGACGCAGCATAAAAACACGATAAAAAACTGGGTTTTTGAAACAGCGGTCGCATGAAGTGACTGATGACTCAGTGGATCACACAACGATCAGAGCATCTCATTTTGATGCGGCATCGTGACGACTGGCTGATGACTGCTGAGTGCTTCTGAGGACGTTAAAGCATCATCTTCGATGATCGAAAATCAACCTCAACGTTGAGCTCATAATGATGCTCATCATCACTCTGCGCGAGCCTCGCAAAGTGTGATGATGAGTGCTCAAAAAAATGTTCTCACGAGCACGGGAAACCCGCGCATCAGTCTTGCGTTATTCAAACGATCACCTACGATTCCGATCACCAACAGCAGATTCTGTTGTTTGTCAATCGGATGCACGTAGCGAAGGAATCGCCTCACAGCGGACTTCAAGACGGTCATCAGCAAAGAAAGGAATCTGCATCATCTTTGTCATGGGGACATTGATGATCTGATGTTTTGGTCTGTGGTTGTT
>JBPOIW010000094.1:0-7502 GCA_052034165.1 Planctomycetota bacterium
ATTCCACAACGATTGCTGCCAACTCCGCGTAACTCGGTCGTTTTGCTCTTCCGCCCATGAAACGCGGTGTAGCACACATCACATTTCTACAATACCCCGGTTTTCACGGCAGAATGGACAGCTACCCTGACGACTGCCCTCGCTGCTGGTTCGTGGTGATTAAAATCACATCAACGGCTGTGGAATCCCCGTGTTCTAAGTTGTCCTTTCGGACCAGAGATTTCTTTTTCGCCATCATACGAACCCAGCGTCCACGCATATGGTTTTGTTAATGTCGTTGATGCTTGCGTATGGCTACAACTTCGGCCAAAGCGTCGAGTATTTCTTCTTGTATTTTGGATCACTTTCAAGTTGAATCAGTGCTTCGGCACGCTGCTGAATACCATTGGTCATTGTGGCGTCGTACAGTTTGCGAAGGCATTCGATGATGTCGTAGCGAATTAGGGTGCAGTTCTTGTGCGTGACGCAGTCCGTGAACCTCTTCTCAAGTGCGGTTACCACCATATCCTGGTGTTCCTTTCCAACGCAGCCGACCTTCCACATGGATTGCATAGCGTGGCGCGCCGTCACGAATCGCTCGTCAGCGACGACATCGAACAGCACTGGAAAGTCTTTCAGGATACGGTGTTTGGGATCGCTCTTTGCCAGATTGCAAAGAACCTGGGCGGCAATAGAACGGTTCCGATTGTGTTTGTCTTTCAGTTGCCTGAGTACTTCGTCCCAAACATCACAAGCCCAAACCACTGGTTGCTCCGTCAAAGTGAGTATTTCCTGATACGCCTTTCCTTGCCGCTCTCTGTTGTCACACCACAGGTCTGTGAAGTTGTTGGGAATTGAATCGCACGCGCGTGGCGCAGCGAACGATAATCCGATCGCACTCATCGCATCACGAAGTTTGCGAATTGCGTTAGGACCGAAGCCATGCAGAAGAAGCAAAGAGGCTTCCGATACTTCGGACAGTTGTTCGATATGGTCATATCCTGCACTGGTCAACGCTCGAAGTGCAGGTTGTGCGAGTCCTTTCGGAAATGGCGTCTTGTCGGTTGAAACTGGACCACGACTCGCACTTGCGGACATCTTTCGGGCCATACAACCCTCCATCAATCAATGTTTTTGAGCGATTTGGATGAGATTGCCGCAGGTGTCTTCAAGAACCGCTGTCGTGACTGGCCCCATCGCGACAGGTGGCTGCGTGAAGTGAACTCCTTCTGCGCTGAGTCGAGTGTACTCAGCCTGAACGTTATCGACTCCAAACGATGTGAACGGAATTCCGTCTTCGACCAACGCTTTCTTAAATGGACCTGCTGCCGGATGTTCAGATGGCTCCAGGAGCAATTCGACCCCGTCGACATTGTCCGGAGAAACAACTGTCAGCCACCGTGCGTGTCCCATCGGAATATCGTGCTTAACGACAAAGCCGAGAACTTTGGTGTAAAACTGCAGCGCCTTTTCCTGGTTATCTACCAGGACGCTGGTAACAACAATCTTCATGTCTTCTCTCCCTTGTTTCCGGATTTCAGCCACCGCTTCACAATGGCCATTAATGGCGTAGTGTCGAGGAAGTGATACTTGTACCGACCTTCTCGTCTGCTGCTGACCAAACCAGCCTCTTCCAGCACTTCGAGGTGTTGCGATATTGCCTGACGAGTCAATGACAGATTGTGCTTCATCGTTAGGCGTGTGCAGATCTCAAACAATGTCTGACCATCTCGGTCACACAGTTCGTCGAGAATCGCACGCCGTGCAGGGGCAACCAGTGCTTCAAACAAATCGGCCATAGCAGAAGATAGGCAAGCGGTGACTTGCCTGTCAATTGCACCTGGGTCAGAACCTATCAACATTTCCACTAAATAATGCGCAGCCACAATGTAAACGCTATCATGGATGCATGAAAAAACTTCCGCTACCACGCACACCAACCGCATGGCTCAAAGAAATCAAGCTGGCACTTGCTGATGCAGCCGAAGCTGCTCCCTTTGGCCGGGCCATCGGTGAACCAATCACCCTTGCCAACCTGTTCCATTTGGCTCCTCATGTGTGCCTTAAGTTTCGAGGACAGAAACCGACAGGAAAGGAAGCAGACCATGTGGTCAAAACGGCTCTTGCCAATTACGTTGCAAATTCCGACCCGAAAGGAATTGACCACAATCTCAGCCAACGACCACTCATGGCTTTCGTGCTCTGCTATGTTGCCGCACATCTGGCCCTCGACCTGCTGGACGAACAGCAGGCTGAAAAGATCCTCAATTATTGCGAAGAGAAACTTGAAGAGTGACAAATGGACTTGAGTAAAATCTGGATTGAACAGTGCGATGCCGCCAGAGACATTGACGACGAGCATGGCAGTCAGCAGGCACTTGAATACCTGGTGGGGAAGAAGTTTCTGAACTTCCTTGAAGCAGCGGATGACGAGCCCTCATTTCGTGCTGAGATTCCCGCCTTTGTCGCTGAGATCAAGTCCATTTTTGAGCGGTGGCAGCTGGCTGCCTATCTGGAAGTTGCCAAACAGTCAGAACCATTTGATCCCAGCCTTTTCGATGAAGACGACGAGACGGATGCGGAAGATGTAGAAGACATGCGGAAGAACGACCTTCGCCAATGCACCAGAGATCTTCTGCTGATCGAGCGGGCGAGAGAATGGCTTCTGGAAGACGGCACTTCGTTTTGAGTTGGCCATGCAGACTGGAGAAGCAAAATGCAGGAACCGCATCACTCATGATTATTCGACTCTCTCAGAAGCTCTGCACGAAGATCAAAACTGGCAGGTTGAAGGAAATGCCGCTTGACGAGAATCCCTATGCCGACTGGTCCGCAACCCTGTTTGTTGTGGATCGCACGCAGTACATCATCCTGAGCAACACAGCATCGCTGTATTCGTGTGTCATGTATGGCAAGGAGATCAGGAACGACAACTGGTTTATCCAGCGTGCGCTGAACTCTCTTCGGGAGTTCATGGACGCTGATGGATGCGAAGACATCTATCTGGATCAGATCGCACCCTCGTCAAACACGGTATTCTTTGCAAAAGCCCTGAATCGTCAGGTGATTGGTTCAGTGAATGAACTGGTCATGTCGGCGAGTAGTGCATTGGAATCCGGCGAGGTCTCTCCGTTTGATGTTGGCTTCCGCCTGAACAGAATATTGCTGTCGGCGATCGGGACCCCAGAGGAGCATGGGTACAGCACACCGAAGATCGCCTTCCACAGATTGGCATTACAAAAATGAGAAGGAGTGTGATGATTCGCCACGAAACGGAAGCAGACCGAGATGCGATCTGGGATGTAAATCACCAGGCGTTCGGTGGAGACGCAGAGGCTGATCTCGTAAATGCTCTTCGAGACGATGGATTTGCCGCCGTCTCACTGATTGCTGAAGTTGCTGGCGAAGTTTTCGGCCACATCATGTTCAGCACAATCACAATACACACCGAGAAACATGCCTTTGAAAGCCTTTCACTTGCTCCGATGGCAGTGCTGCCGAGATTTCAGCGACAAGGCATTGGCTCGGCCCTGATTGAGGGCGGAATCGAAGAGTGCCGCAAGCTATCGTATGGCAGCATTTTGGTTCTCGGTCATCCTGAGTTCTATTCTCGATTCGGCTTCTCGTCCAACCTCGCTTCCAGCCTGATCTGTCCATTCGGTCGCGGTGAAGCGTGGATGGCTTTGGAACTTGCGCCAGAGTCACTGAAGGGAGTCAGCGGCACGGTCGAATACTCAGCTCCATTTGACGTATTCAGCTGAAAGGAAATCCTGTCGTGACGACGGACAAAAATCTGAAGGCCATTGATCCCGGTGTTCGCATTGGGCATGTGCATCTCAAGGTATCGGACCTTCAGAGATCGATTCACTTCTACTGCGACGTACTCGGATTTGAGATTACTCAACGGTACGGGTCACAGGCCGTCTTTATCTCCGCTGGTGGTTATCATCATCACATTGGCTTGAATACCTGGGAGAGCTTTGGGGGATCGGCACCGCCTCAGGGTTCAACTGGGCTGTTCCACGTCGCTATTCTTTATCCCAGCCGAAAGTCACTTGCGGAAGCCTTTCGACGCCTTATTGAAGCAGGCATCCCTCTTATTGGAGCCAGCGATCACGGAGTCAGTGAAGCATTGTATCTGCGTGATCCAGACGAGAACGGTATCGAGCTGTATTGGGATCGTCCGAAAGATGAATGGCCTCGCACGCCTGATGGCGAGCTGGCAATGTTTACCCAGCGGCTCGACATGAATCGATTGCTTCAAGAGGCAGAGGCAAACTCATAGAGCTGTTGAGAAACATCCACCAATTCTGATTTAAGTTGCCAGTCCAAAACATCAGTGCTCATACAGAAAGAAGCCATGACGTGTTGCCGCACATCAGGCAGCAGCCCTTCCCTGCCAAATGTGAAAGCAGCGGTGGCTTCACGCAAGTTGCTGGTCTCGATAGTTCCGAAGGAATGTTGAAGGCGCTTCGAGCGACACGAGTTCCCAGACTTTAGCCGAGTTGATAAATCCGTCAAAAGTCGCCATATGGAACACTGCTCATGTTTCCATCTGCATTGGACGAAGAGAGGGGTCACGATCATCGATTTCGACAGTGATTCACTTCCCGAGACCGACGCTGATGACTTCAGTAAAATCCCCAAAGACCAGTGGTTCGAAAAAGAAGCCAAAACCTGAATTGACCGAGGAGGAGAAACAGGAACTCGAAGAAAAGGCAAATCAAATTCGAGAGCAGCAGGCCGAGAATCAGCTTGAGTTAGCAAAGCTGTTTCTGGAAAACAAAAAGCCCGACATCGCCCTGCGGCGACTCAAAGAGATCGTGGCCGATTACAGCGGCTCAAAGGCAGCGACAGAAGCCAAATTTCTGATGAAGAAACTGTCGAAATGAAGTGTCGTAGGGCTGCAGGAAAGAACGGTTTTCCCGAATGAGCGGAATGCTCAGAAGCGGAGGAAAACTCTTGCATCGCAACCTTCCCGGAATCGAAAAAAGGGGCTGAAAAGCGGACCGGTTTGCAATCAAATTCGGGCTCGAAAAAAATCACCGGAATTTCTTATTGACGGATCAAGAACGGGCGATAAAAATCGCCGGCGAAGTTGTTTTTCCGTTGTCGAACTTTCCTTGAACTGAAGGACGCCTATGGGAAAAATGATCTTGTTAAGTGATGTTGTTCCTGGTTGATTGTGTTTCAAAACTCCGGCTGTGTGTTTTTGCGTTTGTTGACGCCATTACGTGGCGAAGTTTTTGTGAGAGGTGCGCCCAATGGGCACCGATTGTTGCCGGAGTGGTTAAGGTTGTTTAAGTGAAGTTGATTTAGTGTCGCTCTGTGTTTGAGGACTCCGGCTTTGTTCGTTGGTTAGCTTGTTCAAGCTGCTTTATGTGGCAAGGTCGATGTGCGATGCGCCCTTTGGGCATCAATTGTTTTTGCCGGAGTGGTTTAGTTCGTTTAGTGTTAGTGTTTTTGGTTGATTGTGTTTTGCTCTGTGTTTGGAAACTCCGGCTGTGTTGATGAGTTTCTGAACGCTACTTCAAGTGGCGAAGTTGATGTGTTGAGCCCCGATGGGCTCCTGTTGCTTGCCGGAGTGGTCTTGAGTAATTGGTAATTTGGTGTTGTTGATTTGGGGTTCTCGTTACAACTTGTGACGAGAGCCCTTTTTCGTTTCTGAAGAGCCAGTTTCGAGCTAAAACGGCCGCTGGTTTCTGGTCGCCCGACGAGCTCCAGAATAAGTTCTTGAAATTACAACCCGACGCGTAACGGCCTGTTGATTTAATCAGCCGGAACGCGTTAGCGTCCGGTTTTCGCCTCTGAAACCCAGGAAAAACAACCGGGGGCTAACGCTTAGGTTTCACCACAATTTTGTTGCCAGCCTGACAGTCCGCGAAAACTTTTCTGTGAAATTTATTCTGATGAGGAAGTCTGTGCGGGTGTTTGTTGGGGAGTTGGGGTGTCGGTGAATGAGTTTAACGCGTGTTCATATCTTGACCGCCGACTGAGGGGCTTGACCGATTGCGTAGATTTCGAGCGAAGGAAACAGTACCAGCTCGATCACGCACGGAGGTCCCCCGATGAAAACGCAAAACCGGAGTTTTGGTGAAGTGAATTTTTCTCACGCTCAACTGGGTGATGCCAGACGCACAAAGCGACTCGTGAAAACAGTCGATCTGATGTGTCGTCGGCCTGGCGGAACGCTGCCTCAGAAACTCAATGCCCCTAAAGACCTGCGAGCCTTCTACCGGTTGATGAACTGTGACGAGGTGACCCACGAAGCGATTCTGGCGGCCCATCGAGATGTTGTGCTGAAGAGAATCTCGCAGAGCCATTCCCCGGTCCTGATCATCAGCGACGCAACGGAGATGGACTACACAAAGCATGAATCGCTGAGCGAACTTGGACAAATCGGCAACGGACACCATCGAGGCTACATTGTTCAAAACAGTCTGGCTGTCGATGCGGAAACTCGCAATGTCCTGGGACTGTGCAATCAGGTTCTGCATCATCGCGACAAGGTCGGAAAGAAGGAAACGCAGGCTCAAAAGCGGGAACGTGAGTCGCGGGAAAGTCTGTTGTGGCTGAAGGGCGTCGAGCCGTTGCCGGCGAGCTGGTCGCTTGTGGATGTCTGTGATCAGGGGGCGGATACGTTTGAGTTTTTGGAGCATGAAGTCCACAGTGGGCGACGTTTTTTGATTCGCGCGGCCTATGATCGATGCATCCTCCAGGGACATGGTGAGCCTTCGCTCTGCGAGTCGGGTTACCTGCGTTCGCATGCTGCAGAACTTCCGCAGGCGGGGCAGTGGACTCTGGAGGTGACCAGTCGCGTGAACGTGAAGAGTCCGAAGAAGAAAGGTCCAAAGGTCAAACAGAAACGCTCGGCGCGAATGGCGAACATGGCCGTAGCGTTCGCTCCGATCCAGATCAGACCGCCGAAGGAGAAGAACGGAAACCATGGTCTCACGCCGCTGAAGGTGTGGGTCGTTCGAGTCTGGGAAGTCGATCCGCCTGAGGGCGAAGAACGTCTGGAGTGGTTCCTTGTCACGAACGAACCGGTTCAGACATTTGACGATGCGTACCGAGTTGTTGGCTGGTATGAATGTCGCTGGATTGTTGAAGAATATCACAAGGGTCTGAAAACCGGCTGCGAGATCGAAAGCCCGCAGTTCACGACTGAGGACCGGCTGAAGCCTGCGATTGCCGTGCTCTCGATCGTGGCTCTGACACTGCTGGAGATGCGTGATGCAAGTCGTGCTGCCGATGCCAAGACTCGCAAAGCAACGGAAATCCTCTGCGAAGATTATGTGTCGGTTCTCAGTGTCTGGCGACACGGTAAATTCCAGCGTGACTGGTCAATCCATGACTTCTACTACGCCATGGCCCGGCTCGGCGGACATCAGAACCGAAAGAACGATCATCCGCCCGGATGGCAAACCATCTGGAGAGGCTGGCATGAACTTCAGGCAATGCTCTGCGGCGCTGATGCCATGAAAATAATGAATAAATGTGGTTAAACCTAAGGGCTAACGCCC
>JBPOIW010000181.1:0-77164 GCA_052034165.1 Planctomycetota bacterium
CCTGTTTCAGGTAATACCACCGACCGGAGAGCCGGATGTGGGAGATCCGCAAGTCCGGTTCGGAGGGAGGGGGAGCCGAATTCAATCGGCCCTCCCTACCCCTATCGTAGTCGAGCCGCTCCGTCGGCTCGCATTGAACCTCAAATCATGTTCTTGACAGAGCCGTAGTGCTGGCTTCGGCCAGCGTTTCCGCTCGTAGTGCTGGCTTCAGCCAGCGTTCCTGCACGCATCTAACCACTCTAACCACAACGATGCTGACAAATGTCGGCACTATTCTCACTACCATCGCCCTGGTCAGCGGCGATTCCATTCAGACATCCACATCACGGACCTCCTGCCAATGGCCATATTTCCACTTCCCGCTGATCTTACTTCTGACACGGCTTTGGATGAGATTCAAACGTCCATTTGGGATCTGCTTGAGTCGTCGGCCGCGGAGAATGCTCCCGGTTGGCGACTGCCGGTGCTGGCCACTTTGACTGATCACGGTTGCGAGCAACGTACGGTGGTTTTGCGAGTCGTGGATCGAGCTGAGGGCAGTCTGCAATTTCACACCGACGTAAGATCAAACAAGGTCCAGCAGATTCGGCAGGATGCTCGTGTCTCGCTGTTGTTTTATGACCACGAGCGATCTGTGCAATTGAAGATTCGAGGAGTCGCTTCCGTTCATCCAGACGACAAGTTTGCTCAATCGCTATGGGATGCTGGGACACCTGCCAGCCTGAAGATGTACTCGGCTCCATTGGTTCCTGGCACGAGTTGTGATTGTTTTCATCACAACATGACGGAATCGTTGCTGGGGCGGCTTCCGGAGCGATGCGAGATTGAAGCGGGTCGAATCAACTTTTGTGCACTTCGAGTAGTCGTGAAATCCGCCGAATGGCTTCGATTATCTCAGGCCGGCCATCTTCGGGCGAGCTTTGAGTTCGCGGATGGCCATCTTCTGTCGGCCTGTTGGATCGCTCCGTGACAACTCGGCAAGGTCGCGAGTGTTGCTTCACTGCGAAAAGCAGAGTATCCCAGCGAGCCTTCGCCTCCTTACGCCGATGAATTTTGCGCCGTTGAGTTTTGCCGCAATAAAAAATAGGGGCAGAGAGGCACGTCAAAGCAATGCCGTCGTCCTGCAGATTGCGAGTCTCCTCAAACCGCAGTTCCGGGATACAGACCGTGCAGAAGAATATGGTCAATGGAGGGAGCGTGCAGCCGCGGGGATCTGAATCCCCTGATCGATCGTCCGAGCGTATGTCGCAACGCAATCAATGGGAAAGACTCCATTGACTTATTGAATCATTCGCTGTAATTTACCAGAAGGTTACTTAACCTGAAGGTGAAATATGTCGATTGATCAATTGAGTGTCACGTTCGCAGCCATCGCCGATCCGACTCGGCGGGCCATTCTGGTTCGTCTGTCTCGCGGTGAGGCGCCCGTAAAGGAGTTAGCCGAACCGTTTCAGATGACTCTGCCAGCGATTACCAAACATCTTAAGGTGCTGGAAAAGGCGGGGCTGATCGAACGTTCTCGTTCCGCTCAGATGCGTCCCTGTAAGTTGCGTGCCCAGCCGCTGAAAGACGCGGCATCTTGGATCGATCGCTACCGCACTTTTTGGGAAGAGAGCTTTGATCGGCTCGACAACTACCTTACTGAGATTCAGTCAGAAATGGATGCTCAGCCAACTGCCCCTGCCCCCCAAAAAAAGAAACGGAACCGCTAAATGTCGGCCGACCCTAAAGAGTCTCAAACAAAACTCGACAACCCGGTCGAGATCGTCATTTGTCGAACGTTTTCTGCGCCGCGCGAATTGGTCTGGCAAGCCTGGACTGACCCAAAGCATGTCGGTCGCTGGTGGGGGCCAGCCGGCTTCACCACAACGACGCACTCGATGGAATTTCGACCAGGCGGTTCATGGCGATATACGATGCATGGCCCCGATGGTCACGACTACGTCAATCGCATGGACTACCTTGAAATAGAAGAGCCGTCGCGCATCATCTATCAACTTGGTGGCGAGGTGGAAAATGCCTCCGTCAGTTTTCGCACGGAAGTCCGTTTTGAACAGGTCGGCAGTAAGCAAACTAAAGTCACAATGCGGACAATCTTTGCGACTGCGGAAGCTCGTGATTACGTCATCAACAACTTCGGCGCGGTCGAGGGCGGTCAACAGCATCTCGCCAATCTCGAAGATCATGTGGCTCTCATGTCTGCGGGAGACGACGTGGAACTTCCGTTTTCAATTTCACATGTGTTTCGAGCCCCGCGGGAGAAAGTCTGGCAAGCGTGGACTGAGCGAGAGCATCTGCTCAGATGGTTCGGCCCAAAAGGTTCGAAAATGCGGCACGCAACTTTGGACCTTCGTGACGGGGGTGTCTTCCATTACTGCATGAGTCACCCGAACGGCATGGAGATGTGGGGCCGCTGGGTCTTTCGGGTCATCAATCGTCCGGACAGGATCGAGTTTATCAGCAGCTTCTCGAACGCCGCCGGAGAGATCACGCCCGCGCCATTTCAGGGACTTGACGACTTCCCGCTTGAGGTTCTCACGACAGTAACGTTTGCTGATCATGCAGGGATAGGAAAAGGCACGCTCGTCACCGTCGAAGCGCTACCGCACGGAGGCACCAGAGCCCAACGCGAATTCTTTACTGCATTCCACGCTTCGATGTTCCAGGGCTGGACAGGAACAATGCAACAACTCGCCGACCATCTTGACCTCTAAAAGGATGGACAGGAGAAGTCGACTTGCTCCGATGTCATCCTGAATGCCGCAAGGCGGGGCAAATTGAAGAAGAGAGCCGTGGCAGTGAGTTTCAAGGAAGCGTCACGATAGAGCTGGCATTATAGAGCTGGCATTATGGAACTGGCATTATGGAACTGGCATTATGGAACTGGAACCACTTCGGACGCCTGGGACCCTGGGGGCTCTGAGCGGCTTTCTTCAGAAGTCGTCACGGCGATTTGTTCTTTGATGACTGGAACAACGCCGTCAAGGATGTGCAGTTCTGTGTAGCCCATGAGGCTGCCTTTTTCGAGATGCACATTCTTAAGCGCGACTGCGTACTCTGCTTTAGCCTGATAATAGCGTATCTCCGCCTCGACGACTCGCCGCTGAGCATCCAACTGGCGGTCGATATCGACTTCCATGTCGTTTTGCTCCTGTGTCTCGTAGGCAGTCAGAACATTGCTCGCAGCGAAGAGTCGATTCTCGGCGTTTTTGACAGCTTCATAAGCTCGCGCGGCGTCGGCGATGGCGTTGCTCAGGTCGTGAACAACTTCACGCTCCTGGGCCTGCAGAATTGCACGATCTCGCGTGAGGAGCATTTCTGCATTTGAAACGGCCAGATGTCCTTTGCGGTAACCCAGTGGCACGGTGTATTCAAGCCCAACATACCATTCCTGATTCTTACCGTCCGCAAGATTGCCGACGGAGGAAGATTGTCCGGATTGAGCCAGCAGGTCATCTCCAAAGCCACGGAATCGATAACGGCCCACCGTATCAAGCCGTGGATTCAGAAAGTTGCGAGCGGCCAGGAGTTCCATCTGGCGTTTATGAATTGTCAACTGCTGGCGACGCAATTCCGGCCGCCGCATCAGTGCTTCCTGCATCACGGTGTCCCAGTAGAAAATGACTTCCGCTTCAGAAGGGTCTTCGGCCGGACGAATCAGTTCATCATCGTTAATCTGCATTCCGACCAGCAGCCGCAGGCGACGTTCTGCCACCTGCACACCACTGGAACCGCGCAGAGTACCTCCGGTGCTGCCGTTTCGATTCTGAGTTCCCTGCACGACTCGGCCGGTCAGCGCATCATCAACTTCGGCCTTGAAGCGGTAGTATTGTTCACTGGCCAGAGCAACTCGAGCTTCTGATTCCAGATCGTTTTCTGCTTTGGCCTTGAGCTGATTCCATGCGATGAGCGATCGCTTCATCGCTTCACTGCGGGCATCGAGATCTCGATAGGCGAAGTAGAGATCCCAGTAAGCGTTGACCACGTTGCTGACATAGTCCCGCACCGATACTTCAAAATCAGTCTGTGAAATATCGTTGTTCACACGAGCAATCAATAGACCGTTATAGACACCGGGGGTCGCTCCGGGGCCGGCGATTCGATTGAATTCCATGCCGCCACCCTGAAGCAGTGGTTGCCGAATTTCGCCTTCGACGTAACTATCCCACGCACTCCGGAACGTATTGCTGGGTGCGTTATTGGCGTCGTAACTGCTGATGCCTCGGAGCGCGAGACGCGACCCGGTCACCGTCCGCTTACTCAGCTCCATCGAATAGTCATTCAGGTCCTGCTGAAAAGTATTGGTCCCACCCGAAAAGAACGGATTGTTAAACGTCTGATCCTTATTGTTGAAGTAGGCCGTCGCCGCCAGCTGAGCATCAAACGCGCTCAGAGCGGCCTCCATCCCATACCGAGGATCTGTTTCGCGCAGAGCACTATTGTACTGCGTCGAGATTGTGTCAGGATTCTTCAACGCGACGCCACCGAGTTCGCGAAGAACCTGTGAGTTCTGCATCGCGATTTCCAGAGTCTGCCGAACGGTCAGGTCCAGATAGGTCAATGACTCAAGGCGATCGCGATCACGCATGGTGATGGGAGCCGACGTCAATGCCGCCTGCATGATCTCCACCTGCGGTTCGTCGACCTTCCGGGAGATGGAATTGACGACGGAGGTATCGTTGGCCACCGTCTTTCGCCAGTGATAGTTGGAAGAGCATCCAGGGCTCACTATCAACACGGCCAGCAGCACCACCAACTTTGCTCGGCGCGAGCAGGATGTGCAGACTGCGAGTCGGCGATCGAGTCGCCGGATGCAGCATTTCATGTTGGTATTGATGAGCGACATCCGTGTGCTCTGAATCTGAACAGGCGACGAGGCATGGTCTCTCGAGTTCCCTCCTGGAATCGTCGACGATTGAGACACACCTCCTTAGTGTCTTCGGCGATCGAGCCTCACCAGACACCGCCTGCCGTCAGGCCGAATAGCAAAAAGAGAATCATTCGAAGTCACCTTACGGAGTAACAAACAGAATTCGAATCTGTTGCTCAACCGGCAGATCCATTCCATGCGCACTCTGTGAATTTGCAGAGCGGCATTATCTGCCGGGAGCAGGACTGCAATGCTTCCGAAATGCAGAAATCGTGTACACTCCGCAGAGTTCCCGAACAGAAATTCACACCGTCAGCAACAACAATGCAGACGGAGACAACCAGTCAGCTCAGTGGCTGAATCCTGTGTGTCGTCATGCGAGACGCTTAAGGACCAGTCCCGTAATAACTTCCGTAGCTGAAGTCGTGAGACTTCAGTCCGAACTCTCACGAGTTCGGCTACCACAGGAACTTATTTCGGGACCGTTCCTAAGCGGAACGTTTCAGTGATGGTTTCTTTTGCCCTGTTGTGACTGGCTCGTTTTCTGATGTCGATGTTTCCCATCAATCCCGACAGCGATGACGAAGTCGATTCCGGAACAACGCCACCGGAAGAGAATCCGACTGCACGTCGTAACATCATGCTGACGATCGCCTACGATGGGACAGCCTATCGTGGCTGGCAGGTCCAGCCCAATGGTCTTTCAGTGCAGGAGTGTGTTGAACAAGCTGTCCAGCGTCTGACGGGCGAGTCTACGCGTGTCTACTGTGCTGGCAGAACGGATGCAGGCGTACATGCGATCGGGCAGGTGGCAAATTTTCATTCTGACTGCGGTATTCCGATTGAAAATGTCCGACGAGGTCTGCAATGTTATCTGCCGGAAGACATCACGGTCGTCAGTGCGGCAGATGTTGCGTCAGCATTTCATGCCACGTATTCAGCGGAAAAAAAACGCTACCGTTACGTCATCTGTGACAGTGATGTCGTGCCGCCGTTTCTGAACCGTTATGTTCATCGATGCCGATTTCATCTGAACGTCGATCTGATGTCCGAGGCGACTCAGTATCTTTTGGGGACTCATGATTTCCGCTGCTTTGAAACCCAGTATCCGAACAAATCCAGCAGTGTACGGAACATCATGGAGGCAACAATCCGGCGGATAGAAGGGTGGCATCCATGGTCATCGCCTCATGACTGGAATCCTGTCCACGGTCGCCCTTATCAGAACTTTGATCGCCCGCTCATTGTGTTCGAAGTGATGGCTGATGGATTCCTGTACAACATGGTACGAGCCATCGTGGGCACACTGATGGAAGTCGGCCGCCGCAAGTATGAGCCGAAGTTTGTCCGCCACATCATTCAGTCGCTGGATCGCTCTCAAGCCGGCATTACCGCTCCGGCCTCAGGACTGTATCTGGTGAAAGTGGATTATCCGGAATTGCTGCTGCTGCCGGGTCTTTCGCGTGACAGGTGATGAAGAGCGTAGAGTTCTGCGGACTAAGACTGCTTGGCCCGTCAAATTAGCGCCGCATGGTCCGGGAAAGCCCTATGTCGGTTGAACCGCGGCGCCTGATTTGACAGAGTGCGGAGCGTTCGGAATTCTTTTCGAGGAATACCGAGCATCCTCTGCCCTGATTTCTGCGACCCCTGCACTAGCAGATGGCCTCTGGCCGTCTCCGGGAGACCTATCCTTGCACGCCGACATTCCTTCCTTACCCGACAATGACTCTTCTTCCGCCACTGGTCCTTGGTACAAAGAGTTAAACCGCTATCACTGGTTTGTTCTCATCATTGCAGCTTTGGGATGGCTGTTCGATACCATGGACCAGCAGTTGTTTAACCTTGCCCGCGTGCCGGCAATGAAGGAACTCCTGCCTCATGAGCCGGGGCAGTTGCCATCGAAGGACTTGATGAATTTCTATGGCCCGCTCGCGACATCGATTTTCATGATTGGCTGGGCGACCGGCGGACTCGTCTTCGGCGTTCTGGGAGATCGCATTGGTCGAGCAAAAGTGATGCTCTGGACGATTCTGATTTACTCCATATGTACCGGGCTCAGCGCCTTCTCGGTAGGTTTCTGGGACTTCGCCTTTTACCGATTCCTGACAGGACTTGGTGTAGGTGGAGAGTTCGCGGTGGGAGTTTCATTGGTCGCGGAAGTCATGCCGAATCGGGCTCGTCCATTTGCGCTCGGGTTACTGCAGGCATTGTCGGCCGTAGGGAATGTCTCTGCCGCGTTAATGAATATTGCGCTCGGACAAGTGGAAAGCGCTGGCGGGCTGGAACATCTTGCGGTTGCTGATACTCCAATCAAAGCATGGCGAATTCTCTTTATCATCGGAACGGTGCCTGCCCTGCTGGCAATCTTCATCCGTCGCAATCTGAAGGAACCCGAGACCTGGAAAGCGCAGGCTGATGCCGGCCTGGGGAAGCAGCTTGGTTCGTACAGCGAGTTGTTTTCGAATCCTGTTTACCGAAAAAACGCCCTCGTGGGACTGGTTTTGGCATCATCAGGGATCATCGGATTGTGGGGGATTGGTTTCTTCAGCTTTGATCTGTTGCAACCGGTGTTCAGAAAGCACTTCGAATCTCAGGGACTTGCTGAGAACGTGATCAACGGCAAGGTGGCTACGTGGGTTGGTATCACGTCCGTGATGCAGAATATCGGAGGCTTCTTCGGGATTTATGCATACAGTCATCTGACAAGCATCTTCGGACGCAAACCCGCGTTCGCCGTGTCATTTATTGCGGCGATGTTCAGCACGGCTTTGGTATTCTGGAAGCTGGATCAGTTCAGTGAAATTTTCTGGATGATTCCATTGATGGGCTTTTGCCAGTTGGCTCTGTTCGGAGGATACGCGATCTACTTTCCGGAACTGTTCCCAACTCGACTCCGGTCCACGGGAACAAGCTTTTGCTACAACGTTGGTCGCTACGTGGCCGCAGCCGGGCCATTTGCTCTGGGACTGCTCACAACGAATGTGTTCAGTGTTGCGAACGGCTATCAGGAGGGTATGCGCTACGCAGGTGTGGCGATGTGTTCGATTTTCCTCCTCGGTCTCGCGATCCTGCCTTTTGCTCCGGAGACAAAAGGCAAACCTCTTCCGGAATAGTCCATCGAATATGGTCGAGTCTCGTCTCTACGCCTGTCACGTCAAAGGAGTTGACAATGTTTTGCTTCTTTGGCCGCGACAAGGCGACGGGATTTTCTTCTCTCGTGATGTTGTTGGCGGTCGGTGCGAGCCTCGGGGTGAGTGCTGAAGTCTTCGCCGACGAATTCCGTCTGCCAGACGATCGCTCGGCGCTGGATCGGAGCCGACTGGAGTCTTGTGGGCTGCGAGTACTCGAATCGAAACACCTGATTCTGATCACCGATGCTCCGCTGGCCGAGGTGCAGGATTTGCCTCCACTGGCGGATGCGCTCTTTGTCGAATTGGAACGGCAGCTGGGTTCCCTCAAACCGGATCGAAGTGGCAGAGACTTTCAGCTCACGGGCTACGTGATTGGTGCCAAAGAGCGATTTGAAGAAGCTAATGTTCTGCCTCCGGAAAGCGTCGTTATCCGGCATGGTCGCCATATTGGTTACCAGTTCTGGATGAACAATCAGACGTCCCCGTACTATCGCCGACATCTGCTGCTGCATGAATTCATCCATTGCTTCATGATGTGTGAGCACGGCATGGCCGACATTCCTCCTCTGTGGTACAGCGAGGGAATCGCGGAGTACTTTGCGACGCATGAGCTTTCGGAGGATATCAGTTCCACTCGGTTCGGAATTCTTCCGACAACTCTCGACGGGTTTGAGGGCTGGGGAAGAGTTACCGAGATTCGGAAGAATATGAAGGAGCTAACGGATAATCCAGATGCATGGCAATCGTTGATGTCTCTGGAACGTGTTCGCCACCCCAAAGATCTGAACTTCGCCAGCGATCTGCAGTATTCCCAAGCCTGGGCTCTGGTGTGGCTGCTTCGGAATCATCCGGAACTGAAACCACATTTTTTGTCGATGAGTCAAACGCGAACTCGTGGAGAATTCCGGGACGCGGAGGACGCCGTGCCTGCAGAAGTCTGGCAGAAGATAGCAGTCCTCTGGCCACTGTTTCTCGCCAGCCTCACCGAAGGTTTCGAAGTTGAACATTCGTTTCCGCCGCTCAACGCCAAGGCATCGAAACCTTTATTGTCAGGAAAGGTTGAGTTGCAGTCTGACAAAGAATGGCAACCCACTGGAGTCCAGATCAAGCGGGGCACAGTCGTCCAATTGAACTGTTCGGGGCGCTACACCGTGCAGGATAAACCGCGACCATGGATCTCCGAACCTCAGGGAATTACGATCGACTATGCAAATGGCCGGCCGCTTGGCGAAGTCACAGCAATGCTTGTCGCTCCCGATGGCAGTTCGTGCTCCGGAAGAATTCCAATTGGCCGGGAGAATTCATTCACTGCCTCGGTCGATTCAGAGCTGTGGCTGCAGATCAACGATCTGGCAAACAGCCGCAGTGATAATTCGGGGTCTGCGAGCGTCGAGATTCATGTGAAGTGAGCCCGTCGCTCCGTCGAAGGGGATTTTGTGAACTCAGCAGGTCGGGTCGCGCCGTACCGCTTCAATCGACGTAGCAATCAGCCGTCATAACCTTGCCGCTATTGCATCTGCAAATCGCCGAGGAGATGCTTCGTCATAGGACAGATAAAGCGATGGCTCGATCAGCTCCAGTTCCATAATGGCGGGCTGCTGATTCTCGAGGAACACCAAGTCTACTCGAGCATACAGCAGATCTGCCTGAACGGCTGCAAGACTTCTTCGTGCAAAAGAGATGATCTCGGGATCCGGATCGATGCGTTGAATGATCCCGCCGTGCTCCTCCTGAACTCGAAAGTCGCCCGTCTTCGGAGTCTTCAAAACCGTGTGACTATACTCACCACCAAAAAATGTCAGCGAAATCTCGCCGTAGGAAAGCACGCTTTCGACAAATGGCTGAGCAAGTGCCAGACGTCCCCGATAAAGCGTTTCAATAGACCGCAACAGCTCAGTCGAACTATCCGAATTCAACCAGAAGGTATCTGTCGCCCCTGCGCCGATAAATGGCTTTACGACGACCTGATCAGCTTTCAATTGTTGAAAGAGATTCGTCAGGTCGGCAACTTTGGGACTCTGCAGCCACGTGGTTGGAACGATGGTCACTCCAGAGTTCTGCAGGTCGCGCAGATAAGTCTTCTGCACATTCCAACGCACGACCTCGAGCGGATTCTGAAGGTTCGCGCCGGACGCATCGATCCGGGCGAGCACATCAAGGAACTGAGAACACGACTGCTGATAGTCCCACGGAGATCGAATAACAACGAGATCGTATTGATCCCAGTCGGCATGCGGATCTCGCCAGGAGACTTCATCGACACGGACACCTCGCTGCTGCAGAATATCCCGAACCAGATAGTCGTAGGAGACGAAGCCTTCGAGGCTATCCATGGTCAGAAATGCAATAAGTGACATGTTGTTCTTCTTCAAAGCGGCATGGCGCAAGCCATCCATTGAGTGAATCGCCATGCAGTCCGTAGTGCTGGCTTCAGCCAGCAACCCATAAGATTGCCTGAGGCTGCCGACGTCAGTCGGCGCTACGGGATTCACCAGAGGCGCGAGTCCCGTGTAAACCTGGCAAGCATCCCGGATTTTCCCGGATCAGATAAGCGGCGGCAGGTTATAGAGTCCGGAAATGCGTTTCCATTCTCAATTCGCTGATCCGCCGATCATCCAAGGTTGAAACAGCGGCAGAACGGTTTACCCTGTGCGGATTCAAGATTTGTAGCGCTCTTCAAAAAATTGTGTCGAAGAGCCGAGAACTGATTTTTGCGGCAGCCTGGGCTGTGGAGTTTTTCTGATGCATGCGACGATTGTTCTGCTTCCTGGTGACGGTATTGGGCCTGAAATTGTGGCTCAGGGCAAGCGAGTTCTTGAAGTCATTGCGAAGCGATTCGGCCATACATTCGACATGCCGGAACATGCCATCGGTGGCAATGCGATCGACTCATGCGGCAATGCTCTGCCAGATGAGACTTTAAACGCCTGCAAAAAAGCAAATGCTGTTCTGCTGGGTGCGGTCGGTGGACCGAAGTGGGATGACCCGAAGGCGAAAACTCGCCCGGAAGCCGGCCTGTTGCGAATTCGCAAAGAGTTGGGACTCTTCGCCAATCTGCGACCAACCAAGACCTGGGACGAACTGCTGGATGCGTCCCCGTTGAAGCGCGAGATCGTAGCGGGCACCGACATTCTGTTCGTTCGTGAACTCACGGGCGGGATCTATTTTGGCGAATCAGGCCGCAAACCTCATCCATCGGGCGAAGAAGCCTGGAACGTAATGATTTACTCCACGGGAGAAATCGAGCGCGTGGTTCGAGTCGCTGCCGATGCTGCTCGCAAACGTCGAGGTAAGCTGACGATGGTTGATAAGGCTAACGTTCTGGAAGCCTCACGACTGTGGCGTCAGGTTTCAGAGCGAGTCGTCAAGACGGAGTATCCGGATCTGCAGTACAACGTAGTGCTTGTTGATTCAATGGCGATGCATCTGATTTCGAAGCCGCGCGAGTTTGACGTGGTTGTCACAGAGAATCTCTTCGGCGACATTCTGACTGACGAAGCGTCGATGCTGCCTGGTTCACTTGGTCTGCTGCCTTCAGCTTCGATTGGTTCCAGTGGCCCGGGATTATTTGAACCGATCCATGGGTCTGCTCCGGACATCGCGGGCAAGAACATCGCAAACCCACTGGCCACAATTCTGGCTGCAGCCATGATGCTGCGTTATTCCATGAGCATGAACGCTGAAGCCGATGCCATTGAAGAAGCCGTCAGCAAAGTACTCAAGGCCGGTCATCGGACCAAAGACATCGCCGGCACAGGTCCATCGATTAGCACGACGGAAATGGGCGACCTTGTGGTTGGGATGCTATGAGCAAAACAGGTCGTCAATTACCAGATCTCCAAACGTGAACTGTCAGGAACCAACTAATATTTTGATTCTCCGTAATTAGTCGACCTCCAGATCAAACACGCAGATTACATGAACTGGGTAATCAACGCCGCGCTTCCCGGGATAACCTTTCGGCATCTCGCCCACTTCCACGCGTGCTTGATATTGGCCTCTACGGCTGATTCCGGAGAACGTCTTCTGGCAATGCATGGATCCATCCGTACCAAGCTTAGGCTGCAACCAGCATTTTTCTTGCTCGATCTCGCCGAGGAAACCCCGCTCGTAGAATGCTAGTCGGACTTCCAACAGTGGCTTTTGATCTTTGTAGTCAGCGTTTGTGCGACGCGGCGTCAATCCGGAAATCTGCCAGCGATCAGCAATAATCTTGAGTTGTAACGCCACATCACACGGCTGCCCCACTCTTAACCGCGTGCTACCTGCAGCGACATTATTCCCATTGAAAACGAGGTTCTGCACGGTACAACTATTGTAATCAGCAGGCATTAATTCACCGGCTGTCGGCAGTCGCGGCCACAACCAACCGAGAGAAGACAACACCATTACTGACGATGTCACTCCGATGCATCCGAAGAAAAACAACTGCGCTGCATTCCTTCGATTCATTATCAGAATTCCCCCACCAGATCTTGTTCAGACATCGTTCCGACCGCACGCCAGACGCTTAGATCAATGCTGGAGGAGACTGTTTGGACACTACCATCACAAAACAATACCAGTGCGCAACCAGCATGAAGGCTCGATGCGGAGACTGCAGAAAGTCTTGCCATGGAGTTATACGGCTCCCCGGGCTGCGGTGGCGGGCCATTGGCACAACTAATCGCATTTGGCGGCAAAACGTGATCGTAGCCTCGGTGTGCATTCTGATAGAGTCCGATATGTGGCATAAGGAACGGCGGCCCGGCAGAAACTCTTTGCGTAGCATCCAGGCAACTCTGAGAGAACGCCTCCATTTCTGACTCACGAAATGTAGAAGCGGTATACCACGCAAATCGGCGAGGCGATTCTAGTGACAGAGACTGGCCAGCAGCATGGGTCGTCCAGGAACTCGGAGGACTTGCATTCAGTAACGACTCGGCAACAAGTGCTGTTGACGACAATCCATCCCTGATGTCGCCAAATCGAGTGGGGGCAAACTGGCTACCATGCGCGTAGACGCCATTCCAGTCGGGTACATCTCCCTTGTACGTTCCTTTGCACTGTAGATATGAGCTGAGGCCCTGACTTGGATGATTTACCTCAACAAATGGGTCCGACGGACATTCGTAGAGCGTCACCCGTCTGCTGAACTGCGTTTTTGGCCGGGGTGCAAATGGTTTGATCTGTTCAAAGAGAGTCGCGTATCCCACGTGGGGCAGTAGGTCCACAAAGGGATAGGGCCCCGGTGGCAAGGATTGATGCACACTATGAAAATTGTGCATACCCAAGCCTATCTGGTGCATATTCGATTTGCATTGAACGGTTCTGGCCGATTCACGGGATTGCTGTATGGCGGGCAGAAGTATCGCAACTAGCAAACTAATTACGGCAAGGCACAGCAACAGTTCAACTACGGTAAACCCCATATTGTCAACGCGCGTCCCGGCACATCGAAAGAGTGTCGGGGATTCGTGACAGGCAGCGCCTTTAATAGTTCTCATCAAATGCCCCCCCAGACCGTAGCTTTTACACGGAGCAAGAATGGAACCATGCCATTGCCCATTCCCTATGGCCCAAACTCTATTTCACCAAACGTATCTTCGGTTCGCCCATCAAACACAAATGCTTCAGTGGATACCGATCGAATGCTGTTCCATGGGTCTCCGTTTTCGGGGCACTCACTCAACACTGCGGTGTACTCATAGCCGGCGTGCATCTGCAAATTGACCGAGTAGATATACGTGCCTGAATCTCCTATTTGCCCTCCACGTTGTGCTTTAAAAGTCCCCCGTGACTCCTTCAGGCGAGCCAACTGGGGTCGTCGTACCCACATTTCGTTAGGTGGATTCTGTGGAGTCGCTCGAAAAGTTACGGTGCAACCACTTGGTTCCGTCGCTGGCTCAGCACAACCGAGCACCGCCACAATCAACAAGACTCACAAGACATCAGAAACCTTTCGGTCCGCAGAAATCATAAGTAGTACCCCTTCACCGAAATGCTGCTACGTAAACAGAATAGCACGTATCAGGTCTGCAAAAAATGCACCGAAAGTCAAGCAACGCCCGAAACGATAACCAGTAGCATCGCTCGCGCCCGGATACCGTTCGAATTTCACGAACAGTCTGGCCGCTGTAAAAGTCTCAGGCTTCCGACATGAAGAACTCCAGGGCTTTGCGATTGGATTCGAAAGCCATGCGGTTGAGTTCTCGGCGAGTTGGATGGCAGAAGTGCCAGGCGTCGATTTCGCCGTCCATCAACGAAATGCTGTCGAACGATTCGACTTCAATCACGAAGAAGATATCCGTCACCGGCAGCACAAAGCCGTTGAAGTTGTACTCGTTGGGATACGACACGAGATACCGATAGGAAGTCACGCTGAGCTGAACTTCTTCCAGCACCTCCCGCTGCAACGCTTCTTCGGCGGTTTCTCCAGCATCAACAAAGCCGCCGGGTAATCCGTACATGCCCTTCCCCGGATCTTTGGCCCGCACAAGCAGCAGCACCTGCCCATCAGGATCCGTTGCGATCGATCCAACAGCCGAAACCGGTGCGAAGTAATGAGTGAAGCCGCACGACGAACATGAAAACGGATTGCGCCCGGTCTTCGTCGCGGCGACTCCACATCGAGGACAGAACTTCCAGGCTTTGCGAATAGGTTTGCCCGGAGCAGTTCGACTGGCCGATTTTGCTTTACGTTTTGCCATGTGAATTTTCAGTCGGTCTTATGGAGTCGACGTGCCCAGCTGCACCAATTGGATCGTGCGGGCTGTTTCGGCTTCCGCGAGATCGCTGTGACAGTCAGCCTTCGCACCTTCCGCCCCCATGGTGCGGCGAGTCTTACTGGCCAGACGATGAATCTCAGCTGGTGACAGAACGCCACGTTTCTCCAGGATCTCGCGCTGCTCGGGGGTCAGCGCTTCAGTGACCTTGGCTTTGTCCCATTGGAACGCGTCTGCCTTGCCGCTGGCGAATTCCTGAATTTCTTTGCTGATGCGGACGCTGCACCAGTCGTGGCCGCACATGGCACAGAAGTCTGTATCAACGTCAAGGTCTTCATCGTGATAAGCACGAGCGGTATCCGGGTCGAAGCTCAGTTCGAAATGCTTCGGCCAGTTCAACGCCGCTCGAGCTTTCGTGAGTTCATCGTCGCGATCACGAGTTCCCGGGATACCCAAAGCAACGTCCGCCGCATGAGCTGCGATCTTGTATGCCACGCAACCTTGCTTCACGTCATCCTTCTTGGGAAGTCCCAGATGTTCTTTCGGTGTGACGTAGCAAAGCATGCTGGCTCCGTGCCATGCTGCGTTGGTTGCACCGATGCAACTGGTAATATGGTCATAGCCCGGAAACATATCCGTCACAAGCGGGCCAAGTACATAGAACGGTGCCCCGTGACACAATGTTCTCTGAAGCTTCATGTTGAACTCGATCTGATCCAGCGGCACATGCCCCGGACCTTCGATCATCACCTGCACACCTTTGCGCCAGGCGCGCTCGGTCAGTTCGCCCAGCGTGGACAGTTCAGACAACTGAGCGATATCGGTTGCATCAGCAAGCCCACCAGGACGCAATCCGTCACCAATGCTGAAAGTCACGTCATGACGACGAAGAACGTCGCAGATCGCTTCCCAGTTTGTGTACATCAGGTTCTGCTGGCGATGATGAATCATCCACTTGGCCAGCAACGAACCACCACGGCTGACGATGCCGATCAAGCGGTCGCGCACATAGTTCAGATGTTCGCTTAGAACGCCTGCATGAATCGTGAAGTAATCTACTCCCTGTTGAGCCTGATGCTCCAGGCACTCCAGAACATGCTCGATGTTCAGAGCTTCGATGCGGCGACCGATGATCATCGAATAAATCGGTACTGTTCCGATCGGCACGGTGCTATTGCGAATGATGGCATCGCGACAAGCGTCCAGATCTCCTCCGGTTGAGAGATCCATTACGGTGTCCGCGCCCCAGCGTTCGGCCCAGCGAAGCTTTTCGACTTCTTCATCGGTACCTGACGAAACCGGAGATGCTCCCATGTTGGCATTGATCTTGGTGCGTGACGCGCGACCGATGCACATTGGCTCCAGCTGATACTTCAGATGCTGCTTGTTGGCCGGGATCACCATGCGGCCAGCGGCGACTTCATCACGGATCTGCTCGGCCGTCAAATGCTGTTCAGCTTCTGCGACGCGATGCATTTCCGGAGTGATGACTCCCAGACGAGCAAACTCCAGCTGAGTGCTCGGCTCAAATCCGGCTGGAACCTGCCAGGCTGCCGCTTGTTCGTAGTTGCTTTCGAAGCCTGGCCGGAGTTTCCAATCCGACGGCATAAAGTCCCAGGCCGTCTTTTCGGATGGCTGAGGCATTCCCGGGGTGTCGGGCGACGAAAACGTCAACGCGCCTTTACGTCCCGGAGCGATTTTGGGGGCTCGGGCAAAGCTTCCAGGAGTTGTCCCGGCATGGCTGCTGCTGGGGTCTGACGCTTCAATTTTCGGCAGAAATTCAGCAACTCGCTCGGCGTGATTCAGGCTCATTAGTCTTCCCTGGAGAGGCGCAGCGGGCCTCGTGCAAATAGTTGTTTCTGTACCCGGCTACGATTGGGGCTTTCCGCTGATAAGATATTCAGCGAATACTGGGCCTCAATTCACACCGTGCAAAGAATTATTGTTCCGGCGCAAATCGTAGTGGAGCCCCGAGGATTTGCAACGGGCTGTTTCCGGATGAGCGAATTCTCAGGAGACATCGGGCTCCGTGATCGTCGCCACGTTCTATTGTGATATGCTGCCGAACATATTGCGATCTCACTCCTCTGTCTCTGCTAACGATTTTACCAATGAAATATGACGTTTACGGCGTAGGCAACGCACTGGTCGACATTCAGGCTCGAGTTTCCGACAACTGGCTGGCCAGCACCGGATTTGACAAGGGCATCATGACCCTCGTCGACGATGCTCAGCAAAAGACCGTGCTTGATCGCCTGGCCGGAACAAACCTGAACCGTTGTGCGGGTGGCTCTGCGGCCAATACGATTGTTGGCGTTGCGGATTTTGGTGGCAAGGCGGCGTATGTTGGCAAAGTTGCAAACGACGAAGTAGGTGAGTTTTTCCTGCACGATATGCGAAAGATGGGAGTTACCATCGAAGTCGCTCCGGCCACCCATGGGCAGTCTGGAACCTGCGCGGTTCTGATCACCGAAGACGCCCAGCGAACGATGTTGACGAATTTGGGCGTCTCCGCGACCCTGACTGAAGACGACATCAACGAAGAAGAAATCAAACGAGCCAAATACGTCTATGTCGAAGGCTATCTGCTGACCAGCCCAAATCAGCGAGCCGCGGCCTACAAGGCCATGAACGTCGCCAAGCAATTCGGCTGCAAGGTGGCTTTTACGGCCTCGGACCCATTTCTGTGCAACATGTGCCGCGATGAAATCTGGGAACTTCTGAGAGGACCTGTGGATCTCTTTTTCTGCAACGAAGAAGAAGCCAAAAGCTTGACCGGGAAAACTGACCCGATCGAGTGCGCGGCTGAGCTGCATCGCCATTGCGAGAACGTCGCAATGACTTTGGGGGCCAACGGCTCGCTGCTGATGCACGAAAGCGTCGCGATTCCGATTGAGGGCGTTTCCATTGATGCTGTGGATACCACTGGTGCCGGTGATATGTACGCCGGCGCATTGCTGTACGGTATTACGAATGGAATGGGTTGGAAGCAGGCCGGACATCTGGCTTCTCACGCCGCGGCTCGAATTGTCGGGCAGTTGGGGGCTCGCCTGAAGAACCGCTTCACGGCCAAAGAAGTGGCTGCATTGATGAAATAGGGGAGCCATCGATCTGGTAACAGGCAATTCCAGCCAGTCACAGGGGGAGATCGGCGAAGCGATCAGATTCCCAGGTTCCATGAACCGGGAACGAGTAACAGTCGTTTGAATCTGGCGAAAAACTCGTTGTCCAGGACTCGCCGTTCGGATACCAATTTACGTGCGGGGCAATTGCCGGATCGACGCGGAACAAGAAGTTTCTTCCTGAGACCGTCGTCATAATCCGGCCGCTGCAGAATGATGTCAGCGAAATCCTGGTGGTGAGAGTCAGAACCCAGGCGAATCGAACGGTGTCCGTTCGATGACGAATTGCCCGCCCGTATCAGTGCAAACGAATTGTTGATTGAGTTGCAGTGCCGCCTTCGGTCGGCATGTGTTCTTCACTTCTCGAGAGAATGCTGGCTGAAGCCAGCACTACGAGAAGCCGAACAGCCACTTAATGATCAGAGCGCGAGCCTGTACCGGACACGGAATGTCACTGACTCACCTCTCTGGATCCTGTCGCTCCAATGATCATGCAGGCTCGAACCGTTCCTCGCCGGAAAACGCTGAGGCGCAATCTCCGGGCGATGAACGCGGACGGTTTTTCGTTCAGCGTGATGGTAGGGATTGCCGAATCCTACCTGCCCGCCTTTGTGCTGGCGCGCGGACTTGGTGATCTGACCGCTGCGATGGTGGCCACGGTGCCGGTGCTGCTGGGCAGCATTCTGCAACTGCTCGCGCCATTTCTGTTACAGAAGCTGGGCTCGTATCGCCGCTTTGTTGTGACGACCGCTTCAATTCAGGCCTGCAGCATGTTGATGCTGATGGGCATGTCGTTCATGCAACACCTGCCAGCCTGGCTGGTCTTCGTTCCGGCCACGTTGTATTGGGCCGCCGGACTGGCCACGGGACCTGCCTGGAATACCTGGGTTGAGCAACTCGTTCCGCAACGAATTCGCAGCGGCTTCTTTGCTCGTCGCAGCCGCATGTGTCACATCGGAGTCCTGCTTGGGCTGATCTCCGGCGGACTTCTTCTTCGCTGGTCGGTCGCTCAGGATCTGACGGTCGCTGTTTTTGCGATTCTCTTTGGCGTTGGTGCCATTGGACGCTTTGTGTCGGCCGCGATGCTGTCACGGCAAACAGAAGTTTTGCATTCGGTCGGAACTGCAGGGGCCAATGCCGACGATGTGAAGCCTGACCGAGTTACGGCAGGACAAAAATTTGTCGCCGCACTGAATGTCATTCGCCGTCCGGGAACAGCGGGACGTCTGGTTTTGTTTTTGATGGCAGTCCAGACGGCTGTTCATGTTTCAGGCCCTTACTTCAATCCCTTCATGCTGAAGGTGCTGAAGATGTCGTGGGTCGACTACATGGGCTTGTTGTCTCTTGGTTTCATCGGCAAGATGATGTCGCTCGCCTGGGCGGGACGCTTTGCCAATCGCTGGGGTGCTGACCGCTTGTTATGGGTCGGCAGCGCGGGGATTGTGCCGATCAGCGCGTTGTGGTTTTTCTCTCAGAACTTCTGGTTTCTGGCTGGCGTTCAGATCCTGAGCGGTCTTGTCTGGGGTTGCTATGAACTGGCGATGTTGCTGCAGTTCTTCCGACAGATTCCCGGTGAAAAACGCGTGGCTGTGCTCACGATGTATAACCTTGGAAACTCCGCCGCGATGGTCGCAGGAACGTTCATTGGTGCCTGGATTCTGAATTCACTTGGGCGAGATCATCACGCCTACGTTACGGTCTTCGTCGCCTCTGGATTCTTTCGCTTCGCTGCTCTGCTGGCATTACCAGGCCGACGCAATGCGGTTCGGACGACTCATAGTGCTGTTCGCGGGTGGATCAAAACATCGGCCGTGGAAGTTGTTCGGTCAAAGTCGGCAACAGCAAAGTCGGCAACAGCGAGGGCGGCAACGGCCACGTCGGCAACAGCTGTGGTGCGAGTAGCACGGGCTCCGATCGCAGTGAACAATTCGGCAACAACCCAGGATGATTCAGTCATCCTTGTTTCCGGACTTGTGAAAGACGAATCGTCAGTGTCGTCTCGAGTCATCGAAGGCGGGAGTGGTGGCAGTCGTCGTCGAGAAGGCCAATCGAACGCCCGCTTGCCGGCAAGAGTTGACTCTGCCAGTTTGGAAGAACTTAGACCGCGAGAATAATAGCTTCCAATTGTTAAGGGGCATTCCTGCCCATTGAGGCGCCGTCGGAGATGTCTGTCCGACCTGCGGCTCAAGGCCAGTTACATCACACATGCTGAAGGAATCATCTGCCTATGGATACGCGACTGCAGTTTGAGTTTCTTCAGCAACCGGATAACACAACCTGCGGGCCGACCTGCCTGCATGCGGTCTACAGCTACTACGGCGATGAACTTCCGCTGCAGGAAGTGATTGATGAGGTTCCCGTCTTCGCGGACGGCGGCACTCTCGCTGTAATGCTGGGTTGCCATGCCCTACGACGAGGTTACGACGCTCGCATTTTCACGTTCAACCTTCAGGTCTTTGATCCCACGTGGTTTAACGCCGACGGACATCTGCTGGAAGGCCTGAACGTCGACGACAAACTGCGAGCGCAGATGGAGGCCAAACCCAAGGAAAAGCTGCGAGTAGCCTGCGAGACTTATATCGAATTTATGAAGCTGGGTGGCAAGATTCGCATGGAAGATCTCACCGGCAATTTGATTCGACGGTATCTCAAACAGTCGATTCCGGTTCTCACGGGACTGAGCGCCACCTATCTCTATCGCGAACGAAGAGAACTCCCGGCGACCAGCACGCCCGATGATATTGCTGGTCTTCCCAGCGGACACTTTGCTGTCCTGTGCGGATATGATTCGATCGAGCGTTCCGTGCTGGTTGCAGATCCATTTCACCCCAATCCGCTTTCAACAAACTACAAGTACGAAGTGTCGCTCGATCGAGTTGTGTGTTCGATCCTGCTGGGGATTCTGACCTATGATGCCAACCTGCTGATTGTTCGTCCACGGGAGAGATGAAGTCACGCGGTCGTGAAAAGAATCCCGTCGACGAAGCGCGGGGGGATCGTACGTCATTTGCAACAGTCGCACTCGAAACATCGTAGTGCTGGCTTCAGCCCGCATTTCTGCCCATTCCGACTGAAGTCGGCACTGCGGTCGCCATTACGAATCGAACTACTGGCTCGTCAAGTTTTGATTTGTGGGTTACGGTGGATCCCATTTTCGCCGACGGAGCGGCGAAACTACGTAGTCGAGCCGCTCCGTCGGCTCGTACTGAACCCCAAATCTTGTTCTTGACAGAACACTACTCGTCATCTTCCTCAACTTTGTTCGCCGCAAACAGTTCATTCTGCACTGGAATCAAACAATCCAGAATGGATCGCAATACCTCCGCGGGCGAACCATTCGCATCTACTTCGTGAATGATGGCCGGATCGTATTGCTGCAGCACCGGAGCTGTGACTTCGCGATAGATATCGAAACGCCGTCGAATGATGTCTTCGTTGGCGTCATCGGTCCGGTTTTCTCGAATCGCCCGGCGGCGAATTCGATGGACCATATCCTCCTCATCCGAACACTTGAGGTAGATCACTTTGTGAATCTCGAGGTATTCCTGGACCAGCTGCACCTGATTGACGTTGCGAGGCATGCCGTCCAGGATCAGGAGGTCTTCGCGCGGCTTAAACCACGAGAGAGCCACGTACGCTTCAACGGCTTTGCGCCAGATGCGAATGGTCAATTCGTCGGGAACAAGCTCACCGCGAGAAATGTGTTTGTAGACCTCGCGACCGTTGGGCGATCCAATGTCGATCGATCGAAAAACATCACCGACCGACAAATGAAAAAAGCCGGGGATGTGTGCCAGGATTCCGCCCTGCGTCCCTTTTCCGACACCCGGAGGACCAAACAGAGGCACGCAACGGTATCTTGACCTCGATGTCATTAAAAAATCCCTTGTAACTTCAAACAATGCTGCAGATACCACCCCGCAAGACCGGGGAGCGGTGAACTTCGATTCTCACACCGATTCTACATTCACTCGTGATACGCTGAAGTATGACGGTCTCAGCGAATCGTGGCCAGTCGGTTCGAACTGACAAACATGATTCCGACATCGCTTCTCAGGCTCGCAAAACTTTGACTTTGCGGCAGTCATCCAGTTCTTTCAAAGCGACGTCGCGAGTCATCGTTTTCGAAAAGTGATTGCATAGACTGCGTAGGTTCGCGGCCCCATCTGCCAGCGCCATGGAGCTACCATGACAGGCGATTCAATATACGGAGCAATGTTGAGCCCCGTTTCCAGGTCCTGCAACATAATGCCCGGATGCAGTCCCGAGAAAAAATTGCCTGTCGCAAGCGCCTGAGCAAGAAGTTTCGGAAGGCTGACACTATCAATCGAAGACAGCGACGGAGTTGTTTCAGAAGAGACGAGATCGCTGATCAGGATGCCTCGACCACCAGGTTTCAACAACTGCAGCATTCGCACTAAATGTCCTCGTCGAACCGCCTGAATCAACGAAAGAAATTGCGGATGCTTGTCAGCAACAAGATTTGTCAGGACGCTCAGTATCTGACTTAGAACACAGGTTGAAACAACAACATCGGCCGGGGCAACAGACAGCGTTGCGAGTGGGCTCTCGAGTCGTTTGCAGAACTGAGCAATCGAATCCGTTCCCGACAATGCTGCTGCTTGTGTTGTGGCCAGTGGGAATGCAAGATCGATCGGAGCCAGAATCTGCACGCGAGAAGACTGCAGGCTCTCAACAGCGTTGACTCCGGATTCCACTGCCCTGCGATCCACGTCCAGCAAAGTAACTCTGTGAAACAGCGTTGCCAGTTGCTGAAGATCCAGATCCATACAGTTTCCGGCCCCCAGAACTGAGACCGTTCGTTCCGCGACCCCAATGAGTTCGGCCGCCGCCAACGAAACAAGCTCCATGGTCTTCTGTCGATGTTGCTCATACGTCTGCAGGACTCGGGTCTGGGCGTTTAGTGTGGCAGCTCGTTTCGCGATCGGCGATTCCAGTAACGGATCCATGGCCCCGGTTGAGACTTCGTCCGGCAAAGGTTCAAATTTGGACATGGATGAAAGCCTTTGCTGGGGTCGACTGACCTTCGCTGCTAGAATTTCTGTCAATGCTTTCCCGGATCATGATAGTCGGAGCCTTCTCTTGTCCACACTTCTCGAACACGCACTCGCGGAACTGGAATCTATTCGCAGTCAGGGACTGTTTAAATCGGAACGAACGATAGATTCTCCTCAGCAGGCCGACATTCGTCTCCTCGATCAGCGCCCGATGCTGAATTTGTGCGCGAACAACTATCTTGGGCTGGCGGATCATCCCGAGATTGTGCGAGCGGCCCACGAAGGCCTCGATCGCTGGGGCTACGGAATGGCCTCAGTGCGTTTTATCTGCGGTACTCAAACAATCCATCGAACACTGGAAACGAAACTCAGTGAATTCCTCGGAACCGAAGAGACTATTCTTTACGGATCGTGCTTCGACGCGAACGGCGGCCTCTTCGAGACGCTGCTCAGCGATCAGGATGCAATCATTTCCGATTCACTGAATCATGCCAGCATTATTGATGGCGTCAGACTCTGCAAAGCGCAGCGGTTTCGGTATCGCAATAACGATATGGCTCATCTGGAGGAACAGCTTCAGGCTGCAGTGTCCTGCCGCTTTCGCATGATTGCAACCGACGGCGTGTTCTCCATGGACGGATATCTGGCCAACCTTCCCGAGATCTGTGCTCTGGCGGACAAGTACAACGCGATCGTCATGGTGGATGATTCACACGCCGTTGGATTCATGGGACCAACGGGACGAGGTACGCCCGAACATTTTGGTGTCGCGGATCGCATCGACATTCTCACAGGGACTTTGGGAAAAGCACTGGGCGGAGCAAGCGGTGGTTACACCAGCGGCCGGAAACCACTCATCGACCTGCTGCGTCAGCGATCTCGTCCGTATCTGTTTTCAAATACTCTCGCGCCGCCAATTGCTGCTGCATCCGTCAGAACGTTGGAGTTGCTGAATGAGTCACAAAGCCTGAGAACCCAGCTTCAGGAGAATTCGCGATACTTCCGCAGCGGGATGACAGCAGCCGGATTTCGACTTTTGCCGGGCGAGCATCCGATCATTCCGGTCATGATCGGCGACGCCGCGCTGGCCGCTCGCCTTGCCGATGAACTGTTGCAGGAGGGGATTTACGTCGTCGGATTTTCGTTCCCTGTCGTTCCCAAAGGTGAAGCCCGCATCCGAACTCAGATGTCCGCCGCTCATACTCGCGAGCAATTAGAATTCGCCGTCCAGGCATTCCAACGTGCGGGACGAAAGGTGGGAGTCATTTCCTGACATCGGGTTGGCAGCGAATGCATGATCGCCCCGACATTCAGTGAGTCGCCAGTTCCCCGGTCGCCAGCCAATGAGCGCACTTCTGACCCAGTTGATTGACGGCGATCTGTTCGTACTCGGCGGATTCTTCTGCAGTCAGAACATCGGCCCAGCGACCATTGACGCCTTTGTTGATGAAGACTCCGGCGCCAGCATCCCAAAATAAACCGCCGAGCGGGACACTCTTCGTTGCGTTCTGCTTCATCCACTCGAATGAGCAATGCTCGAGAATGGCCGACCAGCGCGACTCATTGATTGAGATCTGCAGGAACTCTGCAATTTGACGAATCGTCCCGGGAAGATCTTGTTTGAGTTCTGAAAAATGCACGAAGCGCACATTAGGAAGATCTCGAATCTGCCACCACGTGCGAACATTCTCCCAGAAGGACCAAAACGGATATCCATCGCGAGCCAGCCAGTCTCGCCAGTATTCGCGAATATCTTCCGGCGGGCGTTCGATCGGCGGACCAACACGGCCCGACGTCTCATTCAGGGCGTCATACCATAACTGATTGGCATTGGCATGATGGTTGTAAAGGCTCCAGACAACATCGCGACCATCTCGGCCGATGTAGAGGTATTTGGCTCGCGGCGAAAACACCAGAGCATCGACCGGCAGATGAGTTTTCAGAAACCTCCGATGAGTCTGTGCTTGCACATAAGAAAGCTTCACAGCTTTTGGCGGAACGCGAAGATCCAGCTAGGGCGAGATATCTGCCACCGCAAGATCAGAATCGCCGTCGAATAGTAACTGAGCAATGATCTGCTGCATCCAGGTCGTGCCGGACTTCGCGTAGGTGGCGATGATGATGTCATCGTCCCGAAACTGAAAGTCGTTCCAAATTGTGGAATCAAAGTGATGATTGTGCAGTTCACGAGTTTTCACCGGCCATGAAGTTGCGTCAGACATAGGCTTTAATCGGTAAGAAGTTTACAGCTGAGAGATGAGAACTGACTTTAAGGTTTGCTAATCGGTTCAACAGAGTATTGCCTTGAGGGGTCGCTTTGAGGATACTCGATCTGCCCCCAAATTCGGCCATGAAAACGCGTGGCCTGCTTTTCGGCTGCACGATATCTCTCTTTTCGATCCACCATCAATTACGGCACTTTCAATGACAAATGATGATCAAGCTGATGTTCCTGGCCAGAACGAAGAGATTGAGGATCTTGCGGGCAACGCCCTGACAGTGAACGATCGTAACAAGGGTCCTCAGCCGATTGTCGACGTGATGCGACAGTATGATTTGAAGCCCAAAGATCTCGTTGACGCATCGGCCGAGCAGCTGACCTTCAAGCTGGTGGCTCGCGCGATGAAGGGGCGTGAATTGACGATCAACTCCAAAGGCATCGTGCAGCGCGCCATGAATCGAGCGACTTCGCAAGTGTGGACTCAAAAGCAGCTATTCAACTATTGAAGTTAATGATTTCGTCGCTGTTCAGTCTGGAGTGCTGGTCTTACCCTGCATTTTGTTGTCAACTTGAACCACGATGCCGACAAAAGTCGGCCCTGCGAACACAACGCAATATCGCCACAGCCTGCACTTGCTCACATCTTCAATCGCAGAATGCGATTGTTGCCCATATCGACAACATAAAGAAATCCGGCGTGCCAGGTAACACCGTGTGGATGGCTCAGGCGAACTCGAGTATCCCCCTGGCCTTTGCCGAGGATCGTCGTCACTTCGCCACTGATTGCATCGACTCGACGAATCGCTCCATTCTCGTCATCAGCGATATAGATGTTGTCGGCATTATCGATACATAGATGTTTGGGAGAACCAAACTGAGCCTGCAGCCCGGGACCGTCTGCAAAACCACGAACTCCCGTTCCGGCTGTCGTATGAATGGTTCCATCCGGCCGAACAACTCGCAATGCATGACCGCCGCGTTCGAGGATCCAGAGGTTCTGTTTTGAATCCTGAACGACAGCACGCGGATCAACCAGAGGGCTGTCTACAGCGGCAGCACCATTCATGGGCACTCCTTTGATTCCATTGCCAGTGACCGTGCTCACCAGGCCACTTTTCAGATCAACAGCGCGAATGCGACGGTTGTTGAGATCGGCCACATGAATCACGGTCTTATCAGGGCTGAGAGTAATACACATTACGAAATCGAACATGGCTTTCGTGGCCGGTCCACCATCGCCACTGAAGCCCTTCCTGCCATTGCCGGCGATCGTCGAGACGATCCCCGTTTGCGCATCAACCTTGCGAATACAATGATTCCAGCTATCGCCGATCAGGAGGTCTCCATTGGGCAAAGCGTCGCAGTTGTGCATTCCGTTGAACGTTGCATCGGCCAGTTTTCTGCCATCACCTTTGTAGCTCTTCGATCCATCTCCGCCCGCATGATGCAAGTGACCGCTGCCGTCCAGTTTGTGAACTCGTCCGCCTTCGAGTTCCACGATCCACATTTCCCCGTCGGCATTGAAGGCCACACCGAAAGGCGACGTCAGCGGGCTTTTTGCGGAGTCCCACTGGCCCCCTTCGGCGACCATAAAATCTCCAACAATAAACTCCACTTCGACCGCGGTGGCCTCCTGCATTGAAGAGCAGAGAACAGACAAGAACGGGGCGAGCAGTAGCAGGAATCGCAAGAACGGCGTTGTGATCACGAATTGGATCCTCGAATCAAGGGCAAGGGCGAACCAATGAGATCGACTGCAAATAGCGGAGCAAGCCGATCGCCAAGGTCGTGCATACGACAGATTTTCCACAATCCCCGCAGGCGACTCCGGAGTTCATGAATGCAATATGGTCATTTTCCCGCCGAAGCCGGTGAAGTTCCGGAAACGGTGGTAGAAATTGTTCCGGACGACGTCAAAATAGGCCGGAACCATCCGTTACACTAGCGGCACAGGGCTCCTTATCGCAATGCACGGACGTCCTTTACGACGAAATCTGCTTCAGACCACGATGAGCGTCGTGCTGCTGGTGGTTGGCCACGTCTTCATTGCATGCCAAGTGCCGGCACAAGAGAACACCTCAGCGTCAAATCTTCGGCCGCTGTTTGGCATCGCTATTCGTAACTCTTTGATGGAAGAACGGTTTCATCGTACGCGGAATGAACAGGAAGCTGTCTCGAAGCTGCTGATGAATACGAATGTGACCGGAAGTCAGTCGACCGTCACGGAAACTCGCCTGCGAATCGTGCCTGATGACAAGTCGCTCCGTTTTGAGCTGTTGAACTCCGGCGATGTCACCAGCCAGACGACGGGATTCAATCCTCAGGCCACTGTCGACAGTGTGGGCCAGCATCACTTTGAGATCACGAAACCACTTTGGTTCGACGGCAAAACGTTCCTGACGCTTCCGGCCCACGGAACAATTCAGGCCTCGCAAACTCCGCAGCGAGTTGTCAGTACTGCGGGCGCGACCATGCCGTTGCTGGGACCGTTGAGCGATCGCGTGGCCTGGAATGAAGTCCTTCGTCGCACGCCGCAGATTAATCAAGCCGTTGCAGAAGATGTGTCGCGTGACGTCCTGCCCAAAATCAATCGACTGATTGATGAGGATTTTGCAAACCTTCAGAAAGATGTCACCGGGGCACAACGGAAAATCAGTTCGATCTTCGGGAGTATGAATCTTCGCTGGTGCTCGCGGTCAACCAAAGATGTTTTGTCTGTCTGGACTGTTGATCAATCACGTCTCCGCGACGGTGCATCAGCTGCGATTCCTTCGGAAGCGGGAACGTTGCGCAATGATGAATCAGTTGTGGCTTTTGTCTCGGAGGACTCCATTGAGTCCTTGCTGACTCAGTATTTTCCGGCGGGGCTGAAGCTCACGGACAAGCAATTGCAGAAACTTGAGCTTCCCGAAGAAGGGGCCAATGCTGGTCCCGCTCTTTCTTTGGATCGATTGATGTCGATCTTTGCTGCACTGCAGTCAGTCGGCTCTGAAGAAGCAGGATTGTTCACTCTGGAATTGGCCAGGAGTAATCCCTTCCAGGTGAAATTTGTCGAGGGTGATATTCGTCTCATCACCACGTTTCAGATTCACCCAAAAGGGGCTGCGTCCAGCGGCTGGATGACGACGACGTTCAATCTGCGAGGAAAACGACTCTCAGACGACGAGTGGACGATCGCCATTCGAAATGTGGATGTGGGAGAATCCGGTGGCAATCTGGCTTCAGAATCTTCGAATGAGCCCTCTGAGCAACTGATTATCCCTACGGCAGGCGAGTTGGATGGTAAGCCGTCCGTCGACAACGCTGATGTAACGACAGTTCAGGCGGGAACAGTCTGGATCCCGATCGTTCGCAATGCAGCGCAGTCGCTTGCCGAAAAAATCCCGCCTGTCAGACTTCCCCTTGAATTTGACGGAGAAGTGATGGTTCCCGGAGCACCAAGGTTTCGACTTGCGAAAATCGATTCCGCCGGCGGAATGTTGCGAGTTGGGCTGAGGGCACTGGATTCCGGTGCCATAGCCAGCGGTCGTCAGAATCAGAAATGAACCGTTGCGATGGCACTCTGATTCGCAGCAACGGCATCATCTTGTCCCGCTTGTTTTATCCGAATGACAATGGAGAGTTTTCGATGAAGTGGTTCTTGGCTGTATGTGTTGTATTTTCCCTGTTGGCTGGTGCAGGCAACGCCCGCGTCGTCGCAGATGAGGCTCCAGCAAGCTACAAGGTGAAGTTTGAAACCAGTTGCGGTGACTTCGTGATCGAAGTCACACGCGAATGGGCACCTGTTGGTGCGGACCAGTTTTTCACACTGATCAACAAAGGCTTTTATGACGAATGCCGGTTCTTCCGAGTCGTTCCGGACTTCATGGTTCAGTTCGGCATCAATGGGGATCCGGCCGTGCAGAAAGACTGGCGCGACGCGAAGATCAAGGACGACAAGGTGACCCAGTCGAATCGCCGAGGCTATATCACGTTTGCAACATCAGGACCGAATTCGCGAACTTCACAGGTCTTCATCAATTTCAAAGACAATCGGTTCCTCGACAGCATGGGCTTTGCCCCATTCGGCAAAGTTGTTGAGGGAATGGATGTTGTTGACAAGATCAACTCCCAGTACGGCGAAGATCCAGACCAGTTCTCTATTCAGAATCGTGGCAATGAGTATTTGAAGAAGTCGTTCCCGAAGCTCGACTATATCAAAAAGGCCAGCATTGTTGAGGACACGCCTGCCGCCGAGAAGACGGAAGCGAAGTGACTTTCAATGCAGACTTGAACGTTGCAGAGCATCGCGGGCTGTTGACCGTTGAGTGTTGCCTTTCGCTCTGCGAAAGACAACACTCAACGCACTCGTCTCGATTAGATCAACATCCCGCTGGCTGGTCATGCACATCAGTGGTTTCGTCAGTAAACACGAGGTCGACGGTTCGAGGGTCGGGGAATTCCGAGATGAGCAAGTATGTTCGATGTTTATTGTCGATGCTGACTTTGGTCCTCTGCATCGTCCCGGCCTTTTCTGATGAGACCGCTGAAAAGTCCGCCGAGAAACCTTCGAAGCGTTACGAACGTCGACCAGATCACGACCCGAACGGTATCGGCAAGTTCTACATGGGGCGAGAGATCGCTCATGTGATGGGATTTGCCGGAGCCGATTGGCTGGAACGCTCCAGTCGAGAAGAAGAAGAACGACTGACGCTCCTTGTCAGATCATTGCATTTAAGGCCGGGTGACGTTGTCGCTGACATCGGAGCAGGCAGTGGCGTGATCTCTCTACGGATGGCTGAACTACTTCTTCCCGATGGAAAAGTCATGGCCGTAGATGTTCAGAAAGAAATGCTCCAACGTCTTAAAGAGAACTGCGAGAAGTTCGGAGTGACCAACGTCGAACCGGTCAAGGGGACCCAGAAGACGACTGGATTGAAGGATAGCAGTGTCGATCTGGCCATTATGGTCGACGTCTATCATGAGTTTGAGTTTCCTTACGAAATGCTGGCCGATATTTCGCGAAGTATGAAACCAGGCGGCCGGGTTGTCTTTGTCGAGTATCGAAAAGAAGATCCAACCGTTCCGATCAAAGAAGTTCACAAAATGTCGCAGGTGCAGGTTCGCCGCGAAGCTGAGCAGGACGAGTTGGGGCTGAAGTGGACGGAAACGATCCATGTTCTGCCACGTCAACATATTCTGGTGTTCCAGAAACAACCCCACGAATGAGTAACCCCGGTGACGCGTGACGATATTTATTCGCTCCCGATGAATCGTGTGGGCCAGTTTCAGTTTGATGATCAGGTTGTGCAGGTCTTTCCGGACATGATCGCTCGATCAGTGCCGGGATACGCTTCGATTTTGTCAATGATCGAACAGCTGGCTGGTCGTTTTGTTCGACCGGGAACGACCGTTTGGGATCTGGGCTGTTCTCTTGGCGCCGCGACTCGACTCATCCGTCGTCAGACTCCGCCGGACTGCGTAATTCATGCGGTTGACAATTCGTCGGCTATGATTGAGCGGCTGCGAACGCTGCTGCAGGAGTCTTCTGAAACCGGCTGCCCAGTCGAGCTGCACGAGGCCGACCTGCGATCCGTGGAGATTCGCAATGCGACGTTCGTTGTGTTGAATCTGACCCTGCAGTTTCTTCATCCGGATCAACGAAGTGAAGTGATCCGGAAGGTTGCCGACGGATTGAATTCCGGTGGAGCATTATTACTCTCAGAGAAAATCTGCTTTGAAGACTCGCAACAGCAGACTTTGCTGACCGATCTTCATCACGACTTCAAGCGAGCTCACGGATACAGCGATCTGGAGATTTCGCAGAAGCGCAGTGCGATCGAGAATTTGCTGATTCCAGAGACGCTGGAAACTCATATTCAGCGACTTCGGGACGCGGGATTTCGAACTGTCGCACCGTGGTTTCAGTGCTTCAACTTCGCGTCGATTCTGGCCGTCAAGTAATCACGCTTTCCGCGCCAGCAGCATGGCACGAACAGGAGCCGGATAACCTTCGATCGTGCGCATTGGGTCGGCGGGATCCAGAAAATCAGCGAGGGACTCAAACGTCATCCAGTCTGTGCGGCGTTGTTCCTCAAAGGTTGTCCTTGCGACATCAATCACGCGAATGTCTTTGAAACCACATCTGCGGAGCCAAAGCTGAAGCATTGGTACTGACGGAATAAACCAGACGTTTCGCATTTTGGCGTAACGATCTTCCGGCACCAGAACTTCCCGTTGGGAACTCTCGATCACAATCGTTTCCAGAACCAGCTGGCCGCCGGGGACCAGTGATTCCCATAACGAGCGAAGATGATCGATCGGACTGGTCCTGTGATACAAGACGCCCATCGACAGAGTCACATCGAACAGGTTAAGCCGTTCCGGGAGATCTTCGTCAGTGAGCGGCAGAACATAGTGAGAACAGTTTGGTGAGGCATACTTTTTTACTGCTTCAAACTGCATCAGAAAAAGGAGGAACGGGTCCAGCCCGAGGACCATGCGAGCTCCACTGTGAAGCATTCGCCAACCGTAGTATCCGTTGCCGCAGCCGACATCAAGGACTATTCGATTCCGCAGATCCAGATGCGGAGCCAGCCGATCCCATTTCAGACACGATCGCCATTCCGTATCAATGGGCATGCCGAAGAAATTAAACGGTCCTTTTCGCCATGGGTGTAACGCTCGCAGAGATGCCTCCAAAGCGGATTTCGATGTTTCCAGCAGTGCCCCCTCAATGGTCACCGCGTCACTCGGTGCATTCAGGGAAGCATTCTCCACCGAAGGCAATGATTCCAGAGCCTGAATCCACTCCGCCAGTTTTCCATGTCGCTCAGACGACAGAGCATCCTCGGTCTTCTGTCGCAGGTCGTGAGCCCACTCGCCACGTCCCCGTGCAGTCAGTTCATCATAAAGTTCCTGACGATCAAAATGAGACACGAGAGCATCCTGACACGAACCATACTTGCAACAGTCTGCCATGTGATCATCAACAATCAGACTGGCCGACGTCGTTCAATAAAAAACGCTCCACGCAGAAACAATTGTCGTTCTGCGTCGAGCGTTGAAGTATTTCGTCTGTTGAGAAACTATCGAAAGACTTTCGAGGATCAACTCAGCGGATTCTCGGAACTTCCATCAGCCGTGGCTTCACATCGAACAGCCAGGAGTAATCCGGCAACTGGTTGGCTTTGGGGATTTTCGGGACGGTAAAAGTCTCCCCGGTCAGAACATCGTCGCCAGTCTTCGGATGGCGAATCGTTTTGCCCCCGAATTTTGTCGCCAGCATACGGACCTGCGGATCATCCTTACTGTCGAAAGAGCCGACCAGCACAAGGGATTGATACTTGTCGTGATAAACCCATGCGTCAAAGTTGGTCTCGTAGCCGTACTTCTTTGCATTCCGCATTTTTTCTGTGAGGAGCATCGCATTCTCCGCACATACATCCAGACTCTTGCCAAAGTTCTTCTCAAAGAAGCCAAGCGCTTTGGATGACTTGTCGTTGCCGACCTGCATAACACTGCTGCCCTTGAACGTAGCGACAACCAAAGAGTACTTGCTCTTGTTCTGCAACAGAGAATACTTCTGTCCGGAGTTCAGCTCCACGATCATGTCGTCCTCTTCAGAGTCGCGAACCGTGCCCTCAAAAAGGGGGTTCACCGTCATGAAAGCTCGACTGAATGCCGATGGCCGCCCGGGAGTTTGAGGCAGAATCCCGCCACTCTTTGGGTCCGTCAAAAAGGCCGGGTTGAACTGCTTCTTGATATAAGTGATTGCGTCCTTGGCTTTCGGGTCATCGCTGGATGCAAAATTTCCGGCCATCACAGAGATATAGCCATGCTGCGCGACGTAGCGGCGACCATTGTTCTCGTTGGTGCTGGGTGAACTGATCTCCGCAACCTGCTCATCCTGAGAGAATGTATAAGCCGGGATGCCTTCTTTACGCAGCTCAAACACGATTGCGTCGGCCGCTTCCCAGGCTGACATGCCGCCTTCGACACGCCGAGTCTCATCGTCCACATCACGAATGGCTGCCACCATGATCATCCATGGACCGTGATTTTTTGCGAGTTTGTATCGTTTGCCTTTGATTGGCTTTTCAATTTCAGCGATGAGGCTTCCTGTGAGGCAGATGAACGCCGCCAGGCAGATCGTTAATGTTCGGAGCATTTTCATCCTGAGATCCTTTTCAAGATGCATGACTTATCTGTCACAACACGTTCGAGATTGACCGTGTCTTGACCATTTCAGGTTTGCACAGAACGACACAAGGGTCGCCCGGGATGCCGAGTATGCCACGAGCGGCTTTCACGGCATAAGCCAATTCCCCGAATTTCTGGTTACGCACCGTTGTAAAGAAAGAATGTCGCACCAGTTCTCGGCAACATTTGCCGGGCAGAATCTTGCGGCAGTCGATCATGCGGCAGAATCGGCCGAGAAACCAGTTCCTGCCATCCCGGAAACGGGGGATGGAAACGGATCAGAACGAGAGTAATGCCGCAAAAAGTGTCGAGGCGTCTCCGATGTTGGTTCAAGGTGATTGCGTCGCTGGAACGGATGGCAGAGCAGCTTCAGGAACCGCTTGATTTCGGGCACGCAGGGGAGTCGCTGAGCAGGATCCCAGTCAGCAAAAAGCTCCCGGGTGCGAAACGTGGGTATTGGTTACCAACTGTCTTCGGTAAATTCATCCCTCGCGTGACCACTCCGACCTGCGCTGAGTTCAGGCGGAACATTCCGCAGGATGCGGAGCCAGATGCGAAATCCTCCCGCAGTGCCCTCAAACGACAAATGGTTGCCCAGTTCGTCATCTTCGGAGATTCGTTCCGCCTGCCACCAAATGTTGGAAAGGGAATCGAATGCCGATGTAATTGCCGCAAGGTCAACGCGGAGCCGGCTTGAAACCTGCATCCCATCAGCTGCTCCGCCATAGATCTCTTCAGGGAGCTCGAAGAGTGATACTTCCCATTCATTGGCCGGCACGTTCTGGAAGTAGTGGCATCCGATCAACGTTGCCTCCAGCAAGCCCTCCAGAACCTGATCGACAAACAAATGCAACCATTGAGGAGCACAGGGGGGCATGCAGTCGTGTTTCATCGGGTGGTCACCTCGTCCGGTCCGACAGCCTGAGTCAGAACAGCTCGGACAGCTCACAGGAAACAGTGAGCGAAAGCCGCACTGAATCAACTTGATCTGTTTCGAAGACCTGCAAAGCCCGATCCCAACAGCCCTCTCTTGAACACCCGTTAAGCAAATTGTACTCTCGCCATTGTCATTGCTTCATTCTGCAAAGCGATGTAAACAGATTGTTCACGGAAACGCGGATCTTCACAACATTCAACGCCCGCGGATGCAGAACGTGGCTGAAGCCTGGGTTCCGCGTTTCAGTATCTGACAGATCAACTGTCACCTTGATTCAAATTGTTCCGGCTCCATCGCTCTTGTCCTGATCACGATGGTTACCGACATCGTCGGAGTTCCTCCCGCAAAGTTGTGTCTGAAGAAAAGTCGTTGGTTAGGGACGACAATTCGTACTGAACACTGCTTGCGATGTCGGTCACCCTTGATTTCGCGGTGAAAAGACGACGACGCCCTGAGGGTAATGGCAAACCCAGAGTTCTTCTTCGTTCATCGCCACTGTCGCCGCGATCTCCGCACCCAGTGCCCGTACGTTGTCCTCGATGGAACGATTATCGCCAACGTGCTCGTGATTAAACAGAATACGGATAACGATCGTCCGCTCTTGATAGATTTCGTGTCCATAGAACGCTCCGTCCACTTCGTAGAGCGAAAAACCATCAACGGGGACATCCTGCGGGACGCCGTTCTTACGTTCCAGGAGTTTCTGCTGCAGGAATGCGTAAAGCTTCGCAAGGTTCTCGAGCGTTTTCGGGATGTAGATCTCTACGCATTCAGAATTCATCAGAGAGTCCGTTTGAGTCATCATGAGATCAAAAGTCACGACCTGTACGTGGAGCCCAAATCATTTCTGGTGTGTTGAGACGAAGCCGGCCAGAGACAGAGAGTGACGCCGCTTGAAGGCATCAGAGGCCGGGCGTTCCCGGCTATGCGCGTCGTCGTTTCTCCGATTTCAATTTCACGGATGGTCGACGTGCTGGTTTCGCTTGTTTCAGACTTTTCTTCAATGCATCCATCAGGTTGATTGTTGCGGGTTCATCGTCCTCCTCGACCACAACAACGTCACCACCTTTCGCTTTTGTCGCAATAAGCTGCTCGACTTTTTCGCGATACGTATCCTCATACTTTGAAAAATCAAAGTCATCGTCGGTCCATTCACGGATCAGGGTTCGGGCGAGTTTGGCCTGACGAGGATCAACCTGCGACTTTACTCCGCTGGCCGCCTTTCCTGCCGGACGGATTTCAGCGTGATAGTTCAACATCGCCATATGCAGGACGCCTTCCACAGGTCTGATCAAAACAATCTGATCCTTGCCTGAGAACACCACTCGCCCGACACCATACCGATTCTCCTGTTGCATGGCCGTCAGAATCACGGCATAGGACTCTTCTGCGCTCTTGCTGGCCGGCCTCAGGTAATACATTCGGCCATCGAAATAGATCGGATCGACGGTTTTGGGCGACACGAAGGCATCAATCGTCAACGCGCGTTCGCGTTCAGTTCGCAGAGCACCCAACTCTTCAGGATCAATTTCAATGTACTTGCCCTTCCGGTGCTCGTATCCGGACACTATCTCTTCATTTTCAACAGGTCCGTGCACCGGACAAACCTTCTGATAGCGAATCCGGCTATGACATTTTTTGTGGAGCTGATTAAAATGAATATCGCTTCCGCTGCGATCCAGCGCGTTGAAGGCTTCGACTGCGAAGGTCACCAGCCCAAAGCTGAAGTTGCCCTTCCACCCTGCCCTTTCCTTCGTTGCCGAGCTAACTCCGGGAGGCTTCTTCTGTCGCTTTGCCATCTGGTAATCTCCAAAACATGGTGATCATTCACTAACTTATTTGGCCTGTCGGTCTCCTCGATCGCCCTGTCCTGATTTCGATTTATTCCTGGCCTTTGTTTTTCGATCCTGGCTCAGGGATCGAGAAACATCATCGCTCTCTTTGAACTGCCCCTGCTCATCCCGGCGGACGTAGCGTTTATCCGTTCCGGTGTCGATCAGTTCTCGTTTGGCCGCGGGCTTGCGGTGTCCACTGCCGGAATCTGTTTTTCTTCTTGCCATGACAATTCTCCTGAATGAATAGGGTGATACACAGTTAAGACTGTTTTAAAGACAACAGTGTTTTCATGGGTCTTGCCAGATTTTGCCGGACAGTTTCTATGCCGGCCCACGGATCTTTACGCACCGACTTCAACCGCTTCTGAACGTTCTTGAGATTGAAGTGATCCGACGTAATTTCCGAGCTTAGCTCTCTCCATGTGAGTGGCGTGGTGACTGTGGCTCCTGGGCGTGCCCGTGTCGAATACGGGACAATTGTCGTGGCTCCCCGATCGTTACGCAGATAGTCGATAAAGATTTTGTTCCTGCGTGCGGCCTTTGCCACGTTCGCGGTGTAAAGCCCGGGAGATGTGCTGACGATCGTGTCGGCCACCAGTCTGCAGAATGCTTTCGCCTCGTCCCATCGGTGTCGCCGGTCGATCGGAACGACTATGTGCAACCCTTTCCCGCCGGTTGTTTTTAAAAAGCTTTCAAGCCCCAGTTCCTGAAGAAAGTCGCGGATCTGTCGAGCACTTTCAACAACGCGTGCCCATTTCAATTCCGGATCAGGATCCAAATCGAAGACGAGTCGATCCGGCTTCTCGAGATTGTCGATCCGGGAACCCCACGCATGAATCTCCACGGCTGCGATTTGTGCCAATGAGATCAATCCCGGAGCGTCCTTCACTACGGAATATTTTACGAGGCCGCTCTTCTCGCGCAGCGAAAACTCACCCAGAGCCGCGGGAGTACCGATGCCCGGATGCTTTTGAAAGAACGACTCTTTTTCGATGCCATCCGGGCATCTCACAAGAGACAGCGGCCTGTTAATAACATGCGGGAGAATCCAGTCGGCGATCTCCCGATAATAGTTCGCGAGGTCCAGCTTCGTAATTTCGTCATCCGGAAAGAGCAGCTTCTGTGGACTGGTTAATCTGACGCCAGGTAATCCCTCTTCAACGCCAACCGAATTCGTTGAACGGGCAGAGTGTGGTTTGAGTAGACCTTCTCCTTGTTTTGCGATGTGCGATAAGGGAACAGCGTGTTCCACACGCACATCCTCAGCAGGCTTGTCCTCTCGCAATCCTTGAAAAGAAGCATGCCGCAGTTTTCTATCCGACGTACGACCTCCGAATGTGATCTGTGCGACCAGAACAGGCTTCACCCAATGCGCTGTCCGCACTGGCCCGGTTCTTCGGGAGAGGTCGGAAAACGGTGAAGCCTTCTGTTCGAGAGGAGTAAGTTCTTTTGTCAGTGCCCTGAGCGTGTGTTGATCGAAGCCTGTCCCGACTTTTCCAGAGTAGTTGAGTTCACCTTGCTCGTTGTAGCAGCCAACAAGCAATGCGCCGAAACCATTTCGTGATCCCGCTGGCTCCGTGAAGCCGCCAATCACAAACTCCTCGGACTTGACACACTTGGTCTTGAGCCAATCATGGCTGCGCCCTCCCTGATATGGTCGATCGCGCCGCTTTGAAATAATCCCTTCCAGATGCAAGGTGCACGCCTTCCTGATCAACTCCTTGCCCGACCCGGACAAATGCTCCGAGAAATGGACCTTGCTGTTGTTTGGCCTCGCGGAAAGAAGCTGGGCCAGAACTCGCTTGCGCTCTTCAAGCGGAACATCCATAAGGCTGAAACCGTCGAGATGGACGAGGTCGAATACGTAGTAATGAATGTCGTCGGCCTTGCCATCACGAAAGGCATTTTGCAGCGACTGGAAATCCGTTGTGCCGTCGTTACGCAGAGAGACGATTTCGCCGTCCAGCATGCCTCGCGCGATCCCCAGCCTTTTGACCGCTTGAGCCAGCGGTTTGAGCCGCTTACTCCAGTCCTGCTGGTTTCGGCTGATGAACTTCACTTCGTCGCCATCGATGCGACACAGCATGCGATAGCCGTCAAACTTGATTTCGTGTATCCATAGGTCACCCGTTGGCACTTCTTCTGTCAACGTTGTTAACTGGACGTCCACAGTTTTCGGTAATGCTGCTTTTCTCGCCCCAACGGTATCTGCAACCATAGACGTCGCCGACGGGCGGGATCGTTGGACTTTGGCCACCGATTTCGTGTTGCGAGTCCGTTTTCTGACGCTCGTGTCAGTTCGCGGAATTGCAGCAGTCTTCGATGACCAAGTCTGATCCGCCGCTGAGGCAATTTCGTTTATATCCCGATGGGAAACGACACTCAGAGGAGCCTCTTCCAGAATATCGCCCGAGTCGGACGTTTTGGCCGACTCGTCCCGCTCCTTGATCAGCAGCCATTCCTTATGATGACTCGATTTTCGGGAGGAGGACCTTCTAATCAGAATCCATCCACCCTGCAGTTTCTTGCCCGAGAGTTTAAATTTGAGCTTCCCGTCACGATATCCGACATGAGGATCTCCAACGGGTTGCCAGGTTCCGGTATCCCATAATAAGACAGTCCCTCCGCCGTATTCACCTTTCGGTATAACGCCCTCAAATTCTCCATAATCTATGGGATGGTCCTCAACCTGCACCGCCAGGCGTTTAACCGCAGGGTCGAGACTAGGGCCTTTCGGAACCGCCCAGCTTTTCAACACGCCATCCAGTTCCAGTCGGAAGTCATAATGCAGCCGAGTGGCGTTGTGTTTCTGGACAACATACGACGAACCTCGCCGAGTTGCCGTTTTCGCCCGTGGTTCCGTCGTGCGATCAAAGTGCCGTTTTCGTTTGTACTCGTCCAGTGCGGTCGTCGAACTCATACGAGATCGCTCCTTGGTTCTGAGAACGCGATGATCCTCAGGTCTGTTGCCGCCCGAGAGGCTGTTTCCCCCGGCCGCCGTGTCGTAATTCCTTGATGCCGCTCAGAGATTGCATGCGCCGTGGAGGCTGAGGGCATGATTCTTCTTCCGTTACGAGTCCAGTTGGCTATGAGTCCAGTTGGCGGTCCGCCGTTCGGAAGAGGCAAAGACTGTTCCTTAAAAAAGGCAAATGCTGTGCCTGTGAGCATGAAACAGGTCGACCGGGAGAGAGACCCCCGCGTATCCCGCGGCTTGCACCAGTCCACCGCTGAATCGAGTTCTCACTCCCAAGCTGGAGATACTCGCCCTGAATCAATGCTGAGTCCCTGCTTACTCATTGCAGTACTCAGCAAAGGAGCAGAACGAATTTGGGGAGTGCAATTGTCGCTCTCAGGGCTGTCGAACTTTAAGAGGCTCTCTAAGAAGCTGAATGTCAGGAGGTGTGGAACGGGCGGATTCGAGAGTTGTTGGTATGGTGAAGAGAGATTTGACACGGCGAAGCCCAGCAATTCGTCGGATTGCGATTCACTCCCGGGTGGCGGACACATCATCTGTCGGGTTCCGTAACGACCCCGGCATTCGATGTGTCTGCCCTCGAGGCCTCAAACACAGCAGATCAACCTCTGTCCGATCCCAACAGAATACGAATCCGCCCGTGTGGAACTCGCCAGCGGCTCAGAGGCGAGATGTTTCACATTGGCCGCTGGTATTGCTGACAGCATTTCTCAACGAAGTCCCAAACAGAGCTCGGGGTGTTATCCGTTCGGCAGGATTCTCAACGGCCAGCCTGCTCGCGAAACGATCGCGTGTCGGGCGAGGCCGAGCGATTACGGATCTGATCGGCGCGGTGAGACTATTGCGAGTTTTTAATTTTATGGTGGCATTGCCAACAGCAAATTCATGGTCTCATGGCCGACCGTAAATCACCGGTGGCGTTCCTCGGGAACGTTTTTTGCAATCCGCATTCCGGCTCATGTCATCGCGATAAAGAGGCCACCGGAGTCCGACGTTAAAAGGTCATGCTGATGAAAATCGTTTCGAATATTGTGGCGGGGTCTTTAGGGATTTGGTGTGGTTGCCTGGTTTGGCCGGAGACATTCGCTCTCCAGTCCGGCCCCTCGCCGAATAACTTCGTTGAGCAGAGGTCTCTGCCAGCGGCGAACCGAGAATCAAGTGCTCTGCAGGCCACAAGAGAACAGTCTGCACCTTCAGGTCGGGGAAGAGACCTTATTGATGGTGTCACCGGGACGCAGCCTTCTCGCGGAACACGTCCCGAAGAACAGAAGTCTCCTCATGATGACTCTAAAGTCTTTGCTGCGGTCAGCGCTCAGGCGATCAGTTCAGCTCTTGAGGCACAACCTCAGGGAGGCGAGATCACAGGATTTGACTTCTATCGGGATCCGCTGAATTCAGATCGGCCCATGAAAACATTTGACGAAATTCTCGAAGCGGATGTCACAGCCAGACCCAAAGTTATGGAAGATCAGCAAGCCCTGCTTGCAATGCGGTACATCCTGGAACCGAATCTGGATGCTCAAGCCACAATGTCAAGGGGCAAGCCGTTGTGTGTCGGACCTACGGCGCGACTTGCTGACGGGACAACGTGGGAGAAACTGGCCACCTTCAGCCCTGCGGAGATTCGGGAGAATGGCCTTTTCCCCTATCCCTCGTTACCTCATCCGAAGCACGTAGCAGGAGGTCAGGTCTTTCCCAAGATGCAGATCGAAATGTTTCCGCGCCTCGAACGATTTGACGTGGATTTCGACTTGCCTGAAGCCTTCCTCCCGGAGTTCCCTCCCGCAATTTTTCTCAGTAATCGTCCGGAATTAGGAGATGTATCACGCGGGGAAATCGTTTCTATCAACAACTTTCACAGGCTGTTCAAAGATCTGTTGACGCCCGTGCAGCTTGAGGGACTCAGGCTGCTGGTAACGCCGATGCCTCAGGAGGAGTTTAATTCCACGGACGATCGCAAAACTCGCGAACCGTCGTTAGGTGTGAGTTGCTTCGACTGTCATATCAACGGGCATACAACGGCTCAGTTTCATCTCAGTCCGGATATTCGTCCTCAGAGACGCCGTTTCCGACTGGACACAGTAAGCCTCCGCGGAATGTTCAATCAGCAGATTCACGGTTCTAAACGCAGTCTGCGATCAGTGGAAGACTTCACTGAGTTTGAACAGCGTACCGCCTATTTCAATGGCGACCCAATTCACGCCATGAAGAAGGGTTTCCAGGAGCTGCCCCGGACTGTGATTCCTCATATGGCCCAGGTTCAGAATATGCTTGACTTTCCGCCCGCGCCGAAACTTAATCGTCTCGGTCGGCTGAATCCCGCGAAAGCATCGGAAAACGAACTACGTGGGGAAAAACTGTTCTTCGGAAAAGCACAGTGCGCTGCTTGCCACCCGGCACCTTTCTATCTTGACGATAAGATGCACGATCTCCATCTTGAAGAATTCCTGATGGAACCGGGAGATGGCCCAATCAAAACGTTTACGCTCCGAGGCATCAAAGATAGTCCTCCTTACCTTCATGACGGTCGCTGCCTGACTTTGGAAGATACTGTGGAGTTTTTCAATCTCGTTCTTGAACTCAAGCTCACAGGCAATGAGAAGTCCGATTTAGTTGCCTTCATGCGGTGCTTGTAATGATTGCACCGTGGCGTGATGGCGAATGCGTGATGGACTCATTGCAGTAGTTATGATTCAATCTCACGCAGTGCTGTCAGCAACGCGTCGTATTCGTCGCGGCAGCATTTGCACTGCTCAAGATGAATACGAACCATTTCCAGAGCCCGAGGCACCTCCCGGCCTTCGAGCTCAGCCTGAGCCAGTTGGTCCATCAGTTCGAAACAGCCATCGCATCCCAGTATGTCTTCACTGCGAGCTGCGGTCGTGAGTTGAATGAGGTGCGCCAGTTGTTTCACATCGAGTTTCATATCAGGAATCCTTAGGAAGCCGTTGAGAAAGTTCTTTGGGACTGTCTGTCGGCCTATACTCGCCGTGGTTGATTGCGGCAGTCGGAGTGTCGGACAACTCAATCAACACGCTGCCGAGCGAGCACGACGGCCACATCGTCGGCAGAGAAACCTGCTTCGGCAAAGCCCGATTTTAACTTCAATCGAGCATCATGCAGCAATTTATAGATCGCGTTGCGATTGGTTCCGGTTTGCTCTGCGATCCCGTCGGTTGAATAGCCGGCCAGAAACGATCGAACCACCAGTCGCTGCTTGTCCGTCAACGCATCCTCAATCAGACGCTGCAAGACGTCCATGATTTCGACTTTGTCTGCTTCATGGGCGATGGAATTCTTATCGCTCGCAACTTCTATGCGAAATCCATCCTCCGTTGCAAAAGTGTCGAGTGACATGTCTTCGTGATACTTGCGACGAAGAGAACTAATTCCAATTCGTGTTGCGATTGTCAGAGCCCATGTGATGAATTTACTTTTCCCCTGAAATTGATCGAGCGATTCGAGGATTCTGATTAAAGCGTCCTGCACAATATCCTCGGCCGAAAACGGTTTTCCATAGCGATTCGTCAGGGACTTACTCAGGCCTCGCAGCAGAATCGCCCGCAGTTCAGCAACTGCCGTTTCACGTTCACCGTGTTCGGGGCGAAGTCTTCCCACCCAGCCGTCGTCATCGTACATAGAAACCTCATCAAGTCCCGAGCACGAACAGGGTTCAGCGAGCTTTATTCATCGATGGGCGAACGATGGGGACGCTCCCAAGTGCAAACATAATGACTTCTTCACCGTAGATCGTGCTGATGTCGTGGTGCAGGCTGATTGTTTTTGCCCCGGTGATTCGCTCGATCAGCGACTCCAGTGTTGGGCGAGCAATCTCGATCAGCTGTGTACGCACGTCTTTTAAAAGATCTCGACCTCGTTCTGGTGCCAATGTTTGAACAAGATGTTGTTCCGCGGCTGTCAAAACGCCTTGTAGACGAACAAGCAATAAATCGTCAATCAGGAAGCAGCGGACTTCTTTCGGTCCACGGCCCATGTATTCCTGTTCAAATCGCGAAATTCCTTCGCAGACAGCCGCCTCCATCTCGCCCTTAGTCATCATGGCCACCACCTCGTTCAGAGCAAAAGTGAATGCCGTCGCAGCGATAGAACACATCACAAAAGTACGGCCCTACGAATCGCGTTAGACGCTACTGGTTGTCGACAGTCCCGCGACACCGCAAGTGAATTGGTATGCGATACAAGGATGGATCGAGGCAGTCAATATCTGACACGAGGGAAAAGCTGTTTCCTCAGAATCCGGCCATGATCGAAGCAAACTCTTAGAAAAGCAGATTTGCTTTCCATGTCTCGTTTGCTACAAGTGAATGAGAGAACTCTGCCACGTCGTGGCAGTGTTGTCAAATTGTTTCGGACGACTCAATAGATCGCAACGCAGCTTAGCACGCGGGGCGAGTTATGAAGTAAGCCGACGTGGTGAAGTCTCATGGGGATTTCATCACGTCGGCTTTTTTTTGTTGCGCGATGAGCTTGTTAAAAAGGTCGGGAAATCTCCGGCGTATCGTTTTACGGAATGCTTTGTGCTGCCTCGGAGGTTCCGAGGACCATTCTCATAGCCGGCCTGTCAGCGGCCCATTTCGAATCTCAGGAAGATACACGGATGAAGACGCAGCCAGAATCAAGTTTGCAAAGTGACTCTTCCCTCATGGAAGAGGGTCAATTCAATCAAAGAGTCGTGCTGAATTCTCGACCGATTGGAAAGCCAATCGTCGACAATTTTCGGATCGAGGAACTCCCCCTCTCGGTCCCTGATGATGGTGAAATGCTGCTGAAAACGCTGTTTCTTTCGCTCGATCCCTACATGCGTGGTCGCATGAGCAATGCTGCGTCGTATGCGGCTCCGATCGGTGTCGGGCAAACGATCGTCGGCGGGACTGTTTCACGAGTGATCTCATCGCGGCATCCTGGGTTTCGCGACGGTGACCTCGTGGTTGGCATGTCAGGCTGGCAACGCTTTGAGGTCTCGGATGGCAAAGGGCTCATTAAGCTCGATCCGAGTATGCCACAGCCGTCGCTGGCTCTGGGAGTACTCGGCATGCCCGGCTTCACGGCCTACATGGGATTGTTGGATATCGGAAATCCCCAGATGGGTGAAACTGTTGTCGTCGCGGCGGCGAGTGGTGCCGTGGGCTCGGTTGTCGGGCAGATTGCTCGTCTCAAAGGATGTCGAGCGATCGGGATTGCTGGCGGGCCAGAAAAATGTGCCTATGTCGTCAACGAACTGGGCTTTGACGCATGTATCGATCACCGCGCCAGTGACTTCACTGAAAAACTTAAAGCTGCGTGCCACGAAGGTATCGACGTCTACTTCGAAAGTGTAGGCGGAGCCGTATTTGATGTGGTCATGCCGCTTCTGAACACCAAGGCACGCGTTCCTGTCTGCGGCCTGATCTCCTCCTACAACGACACGGAACTTCCGCAGGGCCCTGATCGATTATCGCTGCTGATGCGAACAATCCTGACAAAACGCCTCACGTTCAAAGGCTTTATCATCTTCGATGACTACGGTGCCCGGTTTGAAGAGTTTCAGGCCCGGATGAGTGAATGGGTTCGAGACGGAAAAGTGAAGTTCCGTGAAGACATCGTTGATGGCCTTTCGAATGCTCCGTCCGCCTTCATTGGACTCCTCGAAGGGCGCAATTTTGGCAAGCTGATCGTTCAGGTTGCCGACGAGTAAAACCTCTTCAGTGAGTCCGTTTGTTTGAGGAGTTGTTATGTCCCGCGACGAATCCATGCAATTGGCCAATGAAGTCGGCACGCAGACTTCTGTGCCTTCTGCATCAAGCCAAATCAGTCCAGGAACGCCCACGTCGGAAAAACGACCTCAATCGATGGATCGACGTGAGGCCAGCAATCTTCCGGAAGCAGCTTTAATTGACGCGCCGGCGAAGGAGGATATCAAGCCCGGTGATACGGACCATTCGTTTGTTCGCGAAGAGCCATGGTAGGGTTACGCGGCAAAGACTGATGTGTTTGATCAGAGTGTCAGCGAGGAGACAAATGTCGAGATTTTCTCTGACGAAGCGAGAATTGCTGATCAAGTGCTGGCAAGAACAATTCAGCGAAAACAATGCTGGAAGCAATCAGAGGCTGTTGCCAGTTCTCGACGGCGTTGGTCGAAGAGTGGCGAGAGTCGGCCAGAGTGGCCGAACACCACAACGAGAGTTCTTTCCCGAAGCATGGCGCCCAGAGCATGGCAGAAAAAACAAAGATTCACTTGAAAGATTCGAGAGCCAACCCAACGGTCCTGAAATTAAACGAGGATCACAGGATGCCCCAGGAAGGAGAAGCGGTGGAGCTTCGCGGAAAGTTCAGAAAGTGGCGGAAGAATCGTCACGGGGAGATCGATGGAATGGTTCTTGGTCACGGAATCATGATTCGATTCCCAGTTGAGACCGGACGAAAAGTGAAGGGCAAAATCCATCGCGATGATGACGTGATGGTTATTGGCGTCTATCGCAACTCATCCAAAGGTGAGTTGCAGGTGAAGGCCGGTTATCTTGAGTGCCTGATGGCGAAACTGGCGATCGACATCGACAGCGAGATTTGCGTGGGGGAACCGCAGCACTCGGTGAACGACCCATCTTCCAGCGAGGATCTTCCGACCAGCGAGTCCTTGAAGCATGCCAATCCTGATCTGCGTGAGCTCGCACGTCTGCTTTCACTGTTGGAGAGTCAAAGCGTCAAAGATCGGGCCGAGCGGAGAGCTCAGTACGAAACATTGCTGAAAGAATTGATGTCGATACGAAAGCTGATTGAATCAAAGTGATGCGGCCGAAGCTTTAGCAACTGTTCGCCTTATAGCGACCTCGGCGCTCGACGAGTTGAAGCCACCGCCGATAGAATAGAGTCTAATTAAGGCAGATTTTGATTAAGTAACAGAATACTATGAATAATCGGGTTGTTTATGTTTTGATGACCGGTAGTATGTGAGACGAGGCGATCGGTGAACATCACCAGTCGCACGAGATTATTTCGGATGACTGAATAAATCGCAGACCAGTGTGCTGGTGGGCGAATTACAAGTAAGCCGACATGGACTGAATCTTCACGAAAGATTTGGCTCATGTCGGCTTTTTTTGTTGCGCTTCATGTTGATGTGGGAGCGCACCAGTGCTCGGACAGTCCGGAAGGCTTTGAGAGTCATAAGCTGGACAGCGTCATGTTCAAGAAAACCATTGAGAATACAAGCCCGACGCGCCAGCGAGTGAATGAGTCGCAAAGTGTTCACTCACTCGCTGGCGCTTCGGGCTTGTAAGGGAGCCGAACATGGCGCTGTTCAGTTAGTCAGACAACTCTCGAGCGAGATAACTCGCTTGCGGGTTTTGGATAAATCCTGAAGAGGGCTTTGTGAGTTATTCCGCAGGCGCCTTTCATCGGCGACTGCGCGTTTCACTCTCGGGCGGGTTTCTGACTTGTTGGCGTCATTTGGCCCAGCCCCCACAGGATTTCTTTCTTAGACATGTGGACAAAATGATGATTACAAAATGGTGGTTACAAAATGATGACGAGCAACGCATGAGGGCGTGCCTGGCTGTGTTCTGTGATTTTGTCTTTGATCATTTTGTCTTTGACGAACGGTGATTGGCGCGGGTGCGGGAGTGTGAAGCAGAGTTGACTGGCCAAGACCCCGTCAGTTCTGCACTGAGGTTCAGGCAGGTTTTCTCTAAACCAATTCAAACCCTCTGAAGGTTTCCTGACAATCGCAGAATCTCCCTTGGCTCTCAGTAATTCAGTGTTATGTAAGTTGTTACTAAACTAAGGAGTTAGAGAATGTTTGGAATTCGTCTGTCATTGGCAGTGTTTAGTGCGGCGCTTTTTCTGAGTTCAACGGCCTCGGAGGCAGAAGCTCGGCATTGTCGACATCAGCGTCATCATCGCCATCACGGGCATCGCCATTATTGTGACCAAGGCGTGTCTCCGGGATATTGTCACACTGGCTACAGCGGTCAGCATTATTTTCATCAAGGGGGTTCCGGCGACTGCTGTGGAACGACTGGCTGCCAACAGACTGGCGGATATCAGCATCAGATGACGGGATGTCAGACGAATGGATGTCAGGTGACGGCAGGAGGCTGTGCAACTTCCTCAGCAGCGGCACCGCTGAGCAATGAGGCCACTACGGCGCCTGCGCCTCCAGAGCCATCGCTCAACCCGATCGTTGCGCCAACTCCCGGGATTTGATTCTTCTCGCGTTGGGGCGGCGCGGAACGGAGGGATCCGTTCGCGTGCCTCTTCGCCCATTCAATAGCACACTCTTTATTCTCACTGCATCACGTCCGCAGGTGATCGGCGTGGGCAAATCGCCCGATTGTTGTGGGGCGCGTCACGGCTGCCCTTCCAGTGAATTCGTACTGATCTGAAGAGTGGCTGCATTATTTCGAAGCGTAGTGATTGTGACCGCGATTTCGGAGAGAACTGATGATGATTCCACGATTGTTTTTATCGGGCACGGCTCTGATTGGTAGTGTCTTATTGGCCGCGACCTATGATGAGCCAGCTCCGCGGCGACAGGCAGAAAAGGCTGAGACGGCAGTCGCGCCAAGTGAGAAGACTTTCGCCGCAGCGGACGAGAAGCATAAATCCGCGGAAGACGAACTGGAGACGACGAAGCCTGCGGAACGCAAACGCTCGCCGGATGAAGGGGCGATTGAAAAGGTCGATGAGAGCTTTATAAGAGCGTATGAAGCGGGAGATGCAAAAGCAGTTGCAGAACATTTCACGACGGATGCCGAATACGTTGATGAGACGGGCGCCGTATTGGAAGGGCGCGCTGCGATTGAAGCCTCGCTGAAAGAGTTCTTCGCAGAATGTCCGGGCTGCAGACTTCAGATCCATCCGGAATCGATTCGCACGATCGGTCCGGGTGTTGTTGTGCAGGATGGGGCCACACTTATTACACGAGGTGAAGAGTCGACTCCTGCGGAGTGTCGTTACACAACCGTTTACGTCAAGGTTGAAGATAAGTGGCTGATCGCCAGCGTTCGTGACAATGCGCCGAGGAATTTGCGGGAACATTCAGTCCACTTACAGCAACTGAACTGGCTGATAGGAGATTGGATTGATGAAGGCGACGACTCGATTATCAACTTTTCCTGTGAAGCCGTGGACAATGGCAATTTCCTTGTGAGGAAATTCACCATTGTTATCGGCGGCGAAGAGTCCATGAGCGGTACTCAGCGAATTGGCTGGGATCCCCTGACAGGAAAACTGCGGACCTGGATTTTCGACTCCGAAGGCGCGTACGGTGAAGGTCTTTGGCATCACGATGAGGAAAACGATCGTTGGGTTCTGAAGACAACCGGGGTCACCGCGGATGGTGAAACGGCTTCGAGCACGAGTCTCTACACATTCGTCAACGAACACACCATGACGTGGCAATCGGTAGACCACGAAGTTGCCGGTGTCCAACAGCCCGACAGCGACATCATTACGATCGTGCGTCATTCGCCGGGGCCTACTCCGGTCGATGCCACAGACATCAAGGCATCCGGTGACCGCTGATCAGACTCTTCAGAATCTCTGATGGGATTTCGACCCCGGGAAACGCAGCAAACTGGCATGTGTCTCCGGGCTTGCAGACGCAAACCTCAAGGACAGTTCCATGAAACGAAACTTTTGGAAAACGGCGATCGCCTGCGGATTGGCTTTCTGCCTGGGTTCAGATTTATCCGTGGCCGAAACTGCGCCGCAACCCGGCATCCCTGACACGTTACTTACTCAGTCGGGGCGCGGGGGCCAAAAAGGTGGTGGCGGTCAACGGGGTGGAGGCCGTGTTGGTGGCGGATCCAGCCCGGGTCGTGGCAGTGCGATGGGCGGTCAAAGGTCGCCTTCGCGAGGGAATGATGGCCGGGGTGGCAGCGGACGCGGTGCCATTCATGCGCCGTCAATGAATGGGCCACGCCTCGGCGGGACTCGGTTTGGCAGCGGCCGAAGCGGACATATCTCAGGTCCCGGCCACTCACCCTCTTTTAGTCGCCCGTCGGAGCGACCGGGCAGCCGAAACTCGATCAGTAATTCGATTTCAGGACGTCAGGATCGTGGTCCGGAACGCTCCGCGTCAGGGGCCTCGCGTTCAGTTCCGTCATTTGACGGTCGTAACAACGGTCGTAATAGCGGGCTAAATAACCTCCTGCGAGGGAGCGACAGAGATAACGGTGGCCGTCAGATCAACCATGCTCGAATCGGAAGCCGTCCATTCCAGGGTAATTCAATCAATTTCAACAACCGAACGTTCAACGTCGGAAGCAGCCACTATCGACCGTCTCATTATGGCCACCATCGATATCACGGCTATTGGAACGGGAACCGGCGGTGGGGATCAGGAAATTACGGCGGATACAATAACTACCTCGGCTATGGTTATGGCAACGGCTGGGGATGGGGCCTGGGAAGCAATTATCGAGGAGGTCTGGGATTCCGAAGCTACGGCGGTTACGGATATCGGCCACTTGGCTGGGGGCTCGGTGGGTGGGGGCTTGGATCGCTGATCTACAACAGTGGTTATCTGGGCTACTCAAATCCGTATTATGTGAACTCCGGCACGACGGTTTACAACTATATGCAGCCGATCCCGGTCTCCTATAACACTTCCGTCGTAGTGGATGATGCCAGCGTTAACTCGGCGGACGCGGTTCTGAATAGTGCTGTGGAGGCTTTTCGTCAGAATAATTACGATCAGGCTCTCGACATCACCAACAAAGGAATTGCTCAATATCCCGACGATGCGGTTTTGCATGAGTTTCGTTCTCTGGTGTTGTTTGCAAGGCAGGACTTCCAGCAGTCGGCCGCGACTATCCATTCCGTTTTGGCCATTGGTCCGGGGTGGGACTGGACGACAATGATCGGCATGTATTCTGACGCCGAACTGTACACGGGTCAGCTGAGAGCTCTCGAGGGATTTACAAGATCGAATCCTCAGGATGCTGCGTCTCATTTTCTGCTGGCGTATCACTACATGACCTGTGGACATCCTGACGCGGCGGCTCGTCAGTTGCAGTCGGTCGTTTCGCTAATGCCGAATGATCGGGTTGCTGCCGACATTCTGCGAATGCTTGAACCTCCAAAGCCAGAGTCTGAAAACGATCTCGGCACAAGCGCGACTTCGACTCGTACTGTTGACCAGTCGGAAGAAGCCGCGGTAAAGCCGATTGATGCGAATACGCTTGTGGGCACATGGACTGCGTCTCGAGGCGACGGTTCGGCCTTCAGGCTTGATCTGACGGGCGATGGGAGATTTACCTGGAGTTTCACTCCCAGGGATCAGGCTCCTCAGGAGTTCGGCGGAACATACTCGGTCGAGCAGAACGTGATCGTGCTGGAACGGAAGGATGGTGGCTCACTCATTGCTGAAGTCACGCCTGTCGATTCGGGGAGGTTTAATTTTCGGCTGCTTGGAGCGGCGGAAGATGATCAGGGTCTGGAATTCAGGAAGTGAAAACTTCAAAGTGAGAAGAACTGTGCAGGCAGAGTTTTCTTTTAAGGAGAAGAATGATGAACTGGGATCAAATCAAAGGTAACTGGAAGCAGATGACTGGCAAGGTTAAAGAAAAATGGGGAAAGCTCACTGATGACGAGTTGACGGTCATCGCGGGTCAGCGAGATCAACTCATCGGGGTGCTTCAGGAACGCTATGGCTATGAAAAGGAGCGAGCTGAGGAAGAGGTCGATGACTTCACTCAGGGGCTCAGGAATTAGAACGACTTCGTGGCTCTTAGTTGATTTAGAAGAATCATTATAAGAGTCAGCAAGAAAGCCGGATCGACGAGGACGGTGCAATTGGCGCACGTGGCAAACAGCAGAGACTGATGGAACTCGCGATGAAGCCAGCGTGTTGGTTGTTGCTCAGACAGAGGTCTCATCCGAAAGGAAGGAGGAGGAATCATGAATCCCATGACAATTGCAGGCGGCCTTTTGGGAGTTATCCTGATCGTGGGTGGCGCTCTTGCGTTGACAAAAGACGGTCCGCAGCCCGTAGTGCATAATGGTGTTGTGGTGAACAGTACAAATAGTAAGCTGGTGATGACCGACGAAGACGGCATGGAAAGTTCGCACATGGTCACAACCAATACAGACGTGACGCGCGACGGCATGCCTTGTAGAGCTGCTGATCTGATCTCGGGAACTCGAGTTCGCGTGACCACGTTGTCGTCTCAGGAAGGGGTGGCCACCGCGATTGAAGCCTTCGAGAAGCGAGCTGAATAGTGCGTGAGGAGTATTCCGTTTTGAAGATTCGGTCCCGACCCGGAACTGAATGGAAGGGGATGCCGTCACCGTCGTCGAATTTCGTCGTCGTCGCCGATGTTTGATAACGAGTACCACCTTAAGCTGGGCCGCTCTGAATATTTCGCGATGAGAGAGAGCAGACTCCCGAATCCTCGCGTGCTTTTTCTTCAGGCCTTCGCTATAAGACGGAGGAGACGACGCTCGGTTATCGAGGCGTCTGGAAACGAATAAACGACAACGTTGGACAACTAGCTGACGGGCAACCCGAACTTCGGGGGGTTTGTTGAAGAGTAGGCCGACGTGAACGAATCTCCTGAGGTTCGTTCACGTCGGCCTTTTTTCGCGCTGGAAGGCCCGTTTTGGTCCTGCTCTGTCCCGAAGGGTGATATGAACGGTTCAAAGAAGCACATCCTGATAGCGGCCATTCACCCGGACCGGCAACTCCCGCTACCTGCGACTCCGCTACCAGCAACAGTGGACCAGGAATCCCGTGCAACGCGACGTCCTCAGAGAGACCGATCATGGGTTTGCGGGGCTCAGCATGATCGGGACTTGCGTTACGTTCCAATTGACGGTCTGCTGTTCAATGACTCCGTTACAGCTGTTACGGCCCGTGGCTCAGGATTGTCCGCCCGGAAACCAACTCGCACCCGAGATGCTGAACAGAGCCATTCTCAATGCCCGGGAGCGGCACACGATGTCTGCTGAACGGTTTCGAACACAAGAGGCTACTCGCGAGAGCCACGCTGCATCTCGACATTCGCTGGACGCGGCTCCGGATCCCATTGTCATAGTCGACCAGCAGGAAGTGATTGTGCGTGCCGATGCTCCCATCAAACGCATGTCCGGGGAATTGATCGAAGGACTGACCGGACTACATCGGGAGCTCCTGAGGCTGATTCGGGCGAGAGACAGCGACGCGGGTACCCCCCTGACCTGTTCGACAATCAGGTGGGCCTGTGCGTTGCTTGTCATGCCCGACGGAACGATTATGTTAAAAGGTTGCTGTGCCACCGGTCCGCTCTCCCAATTCCTACGATTCCAGAAAGAGACCATCCATGACCAGCGATCAATCACTTCGCGTGCTCATTGTCGACGACAATCGCGACGGTGCGGATACTTTAGGATTGCTGCTTGAGGAACTCGACAATCAGGTGCACGTGACCTACGGAGGCAATCAGGCGCTGGACGTGGCGACGGCGTTTCGTCCTGACCTGATGCTGGTAGATTTGATCATGCCTGGCATGGATGGCTGCACGCTGGTCAGTCGATTTCGCCAGCTGCCAGGTTTTGCGAACACGAAAATCGTGGCCATTACCGGCCAGAAGGGTGACGAACACAAATCTCTGGCAATGAAAGCGGGTTGTGATCTGGTGCTGTTCAAACCGGTGACGCTGGCGGCTGTGCGAATGGTGCTCGACAACATCACGCCTGCCCCACCAACCACACGCGTACCTGTGATGCGACCGCGACCGTCAGCTCAACCGGTGACGGATCGAAGATTGCCCATCGGGGAAGCTCGAAAGCTTCGCAGCGAACGCACGTCCAAAAGCCTGACTCAGGCCGAAAGTGAAGCGGCGATCTGTGATGGCATTATCCGCTTTCAGGACGAATATCTCGGCTGGCGTTCGGAACGCATCCACGCGCATCTGATTAAGGATATGCTGATCGTACGAATTCAGGGTGTGTTGACTCTTGCGGAGCGACAGCTGGGAAAATCTCTATCGCCGGAGAAAGGACGCGATCTTATCAAGCAGGCTCGCAAGCAACTGCTTGAACTTGCGAGGCCCATGCTGGAATCGCTGGTGCACGAGGCGTCCGGTGTGAAAGTTCGCAGCATGCATCACGATATCAGTACCATCACCGGTGAAGAGGTGGTTGTGTTCTCTCTGACCGATTCACCCAAGTTTCAATGACATCCCATCGGGACCGCCTCCCACTCACAGGGAGAAACAAAACGCTCATATCCAGGCCTGCCGCCGCTGCCACCACTTCGAGCAGTGGCTTCCTTGCAAGCTGTCGACAGGATCTGAAATCCCGACCAGGCAGAAAGCCGTCGACATGGTTTGTGCGTACTCGACCGCTAATGTCATGTTGAGCTTTGATCACCAGCCGCTGGCGAGTGCATGATATTTCTGTCGGCAGTCGCCCACTGCTTCGCCGCCGCATCGGTCAACTCAGCGGCACGAGCAATGTTGCGGAGTAGTTCAGCAAAGACGAGTTGATACAGCGGATAACCCCACAAATATTCCCTCCTGCCTGCTGCCGGTAAACCACAACGAGATTGAAAAAAGGAAACCAAGCACCAGCAGCGACTACGCAGCCAGGTTTCCCCAGATTTTTCTTGTTCATGAATAGACTCCTGCGGCAGACGTATAGACTTTTTCGCCGACTACGTCGTTCAAAGCGTTCACGCAACCCCGTGGCGGTTATTGATGGTTAAACGTGGTTTCATTGGTTTCGCGTGATTTGAGAGGAATGTGCTCGGTGGCGGAGGATTCACGGCCGCAAGTAAAACGCGGGATTTAGTCCATCGCTTTGCCCGATCAGCGGAGATGGTTTTTCGGATCTTCTGTTTTTCGCGAGAAAACGTGTTATGAGCGGGCGTCCGGGGGCGGTCACGGCAGATCGGCGTGAACGTGCTCAACGGTCAGGCTTTGGTGTGGATAGGCGATTCCGCGTGACTTGGATAACACAGGGTCGAATGTGGTGATGCGTAATTTAATCCTCGTCCTGGGAGACCAGCTTGATCAGGCCTCTGCTGCATTTGACGACTTTGATGATGACGCTGATGTCGTTTGGATGGCTGAGGTTGAGGACGAGGCGACCCATGTCTGGTGCCACAAACTGCGAATCGCGTTATTCCTGTCTGCAATGCGTCATTTCCGCGACGAACTCACCGTTGCAAAGCGTGCGGTGCAGTACCACGAACTTCAAGAGCAACCTGCTGAAGAGTGCGGCCGGACTTTTGGAGAAATCCTGCGGGCCGATGTGAAGCGACTGAAACCAGAACGACTCATTGTTGTTGAGCCTGGCGATTGGCGAGTGCGAACTCAGCTTCAGAGGGTCGCAGATGAGCTTGGCGTCGTTCTGGAGGTTCGACCTGACCGCCACTTTTACTGTTCCAGCAAAGAGTTCGCAACCTATGCCGCGCGCCGTAAAAGCCTGTTAATGGAATTCTTTTACCGTGACATGCGAAAACAGCACTGCGTGCTGATGGACAAGAATCAGCCGGAGGGTGGTCAGTGGAATTTCGATCACGATAACCGTGAGACCTTCGGGAAAACCGGACCGGGCAAGGTACCGCAGCCCAAAACGTTTCAACCGGATGAGATGACTCGGGGAGTAATCCAGTTGGTGAAGGTTCGATTCCCCGACCATCCCGGCAGCCTCGATCACTTCCAATTGCCAGTGACGCGAAAGCAGGCAAAGATCTTCCTGCAGAACTTCATCGACAACATTCTTCCTCACTTCGGAGTGTGGGAAGATGCCATGTGGACTGACGAAGCTTTCCTCTATCACTCGCGATTGTCCGTCCCGCTCAATCTGAAACTCCTGAATCCTCGCGAATGCGTGCAGGCTGCCGTTGAGGCTTATCGAAGTGGTCACGCTCCTCTGAATAGTGTCGAGGGTTTTGTCCGGCAGATTCTTGGCTGGCGTGAATTCATTCGAGGCATTTACTGGCTGAAGATGCCTGAGTACCTTGAACTGAATCATTTCAATCATCAGCTTGAACTGCCAGGATTTTTCTGGGACGGCGATACTGAAATGAATTGTGTCCGGCAGTCGATGAAGCACGTCATCGATCATGGATACACTCATCACATCGAACGTCTTATGGTGCTGGGTAACTTCGCGCAGCTTTGGGGGGCTCAGCCACGTCTGTTTCATGAGTGGCATATGGCGATGTATCTGGACGCAGTCGACTGGGTTTCGCTGCCAAATACTCTGGGGATGAGTCAATACGGCGACGGAGGAATCGTTGGAACAAAGCCATATTGTTCCAGCGGCAACTACATCAACAAGATGAGTAACTATTGTTCAGGCTGTCGCTTTGATTTCAAAAAAAGAGTGGGCGAAGACGCCTGCCCGTTTACGACGTTGTATTGGGAATTCATGGATCGAAACTACGATCTGCTGAAAGACAATCAGCGAATGAAGTTTCCCATCAGCAATGTGACGAAGATGCGAGAGAAGCCGCATGAGCTCACTGATATTCGTGCTCGCGCTGCGGAACTGCGTGCCTCCTGGGGCTCAGGGAAATGAAATGAAGCGGCTCTCAGCCTGAGTACCGGAATCTCAAAGCTCTACGACAAAAATCTGAACGACAACAAGAGTGACTTTTATGTCCAGCGAACCTTCAGGTGAAATGCTGACAGATGCAGATCTGGATCGAATTATTCAGATGGCGTGGGAGGATCGAACATCGTTCGACACCATTCGAATTCAGTTTGGTTTGACTCCGGGAGAAGTCATCAAGCTCATGCGGCATCACCTGAGCCCTGGCTCATTCAAACTTTGGCGAAGGAGAACTGCTGGTCGTCGTACGAAACATCAGGCGCTCCGCAGCTTTCGCATCGGTCGATTTCGAGCGCCGGGGCAGCGTGACTGAGACCATAATGGGCGATCAACTGACGCCACAAACAACGCTGCGAGTGTGCTGAATGGTGGTCGAACCCACCATCAGCATTTCAAAGTTGTTTTGTTCGGGTTGATGCCGACATCCGTTGTTGGCATGTCTATGCGATGAGTCGAGCCGATGATTCGTGTCGATCGTCCGGGCTGATGAATGTGGCAAGGAGATGTTGAACAATGGCGAGAGTGCTCACGGTTGGAATTGTCGGCGCGGGGATTGCCGGCCTCGCCTGTGCTCGCGAACTTGCGGGCAAAGGATGCGACGTAACAGTGTTTGACAAAGCCAGAGGCCCCGGCGGACGAACGGCCACTCGACGCGCCGAGCCGAACCTGCAATTCGACCATGGGGCTCAGTTTTTTACCGTCGCTGATCCGCGGTTTCAAACTTTAACAGATGACTGGCTCGCCCGAGCAGTCGTGGCCGAGTGGACCGGTAGAATCGTCCACCTCAGGAATACAACTGTAATCGACGCGCAGCCGCAGCACCGCTACGTCGGCACTCCTGGCATGACGTCCATGGCGGTGGACCTGGCAGACGGACTCCGAATTCGAACTGGAATGACAGTTGTTTCTGTCACTCCGAGTTCTGCCGGATGGACGATCGCCACGGAGACGCGGGAGACCATTGGTCCGTTCGATAGACTCGTCGTAACACTCCCCGCGCCTCAATCCGCTGCTCTGCTTGCATCGCATCATTTTGGAGTTATCGCAGCCACCGTCAGGATGACAGCCTGCTGGACCGTGATGTTGGCTTTCGAAACGCTTGTTGACGTCCCATGGGACGGCGCGTTTATTCAGGATAACCCTCTCGCCTGGGCTGCACGAAACAGCTCAAAGCCGAGTCGGGAGCGAGTCATGGATTGTTGGGTATTGCAGGCAAGTCCTGAATGGTCGGCCACGCACCTTGACGTGGCATCAGAGATCGTGGCGAGGGATCTTCTTGCAGCGTTTCAGTCTGTCTGCGGTGGGCATCTTCCACCTCATCATCATGTGGCTGCTCACCGCTGGCGTTATGGTCAATGTTCTGAAACTGATAGCCGGCTCATGCTGTTCGATCCCGAAATTGGATTGGCGATGACTGGGGACTGGCTGGCAGACGGTCGAATCGAGGGCGCATTTCTGGCTGGGATCCGAGCAGCCGATGCTATTTGCGATCAAAGTAGTTTGCAGGGCGGGGATCAATAATTCCGGAACGCGACGCCGATCTTGAAGACTTTGAATGTCGTCTAGAATCCGAGTGAGGAACAGCGAGGAGACGATCGAGCAGTTGAAAAGGTACATGTCACGAAAAATCGGGAGACGCCTTTGACTCAGGAGATTGCGATCTGGTGGGTCAAGCGGGACGCCCGGCTAAACGACAACGCCTGCCTCACGGAGGCCGAGCGACTCGGTCTGCATGTTCTGCCTCTTTTCTGTTTCGAGCCATCGTTGCTTGCTGCGGACGACACATCCGATATGCATATCCATGCACAGTGGCAGGCGGTCAGTGGTTTGAGAGCGGTGCTGCGCAAGCATGGGGCAGACATTGTCATCGCCTATGGTGAAGTCGTTGAGAAACTCGCCAAGCTCCACGCGATCACACCGTTTACTCACGTATTCGCTCATGAGGAAGTCGGCAATGACATGACGTTCCGCCGTGATTTGGCGGTGACTGCGTGGTGTCGAGAGCGAGGAATTGTGTACCGCGAGTTTCCTCAGTCGAGTGTTCGACGGAGTGGGGTGAACCGTGATCGACTTCAGGAAATGTGGCAGTCCCGGATTGTCGATGTGCTGCCTCTGTCGGAACCTCATATCAGTCAGCCCGGCCATCTGCGGCAATTGGCCGCGTCGACTGCATTTCCAAAGCTGCCTGCGATTGCATCCGACAATCCATGGCAGGCTGTCAGCGAGATCGATGCTCAGACCACGTTGACCACCTTTGTTAACCGCCGTGGGCGCTGGTATCGAGGCGGCATCAGTTCGCCTAACACCGCGTTTACTGCTGGTTCTCGATTGAGCGTTCATCTTGCCTGGGGAACGATCACGACTCGACAGGTATGGCACGCTGTCCGACAACGGCTTGCATCGCTCGATCCCGACGATCCGCAGTCTTCACGGTGGAGGCAGAGTCTGCAGGCATTCCTCAGTCGGCTGCACTGGAGAGACCACTTCACTCAGCGGTTGGAATCTGAACCGGGACTTGAATTCCAGAGCCTTCACCCATGCTACCGAGAAATTCCCTATGAGAACGACGATCGCTTGTTTACGGCGTGGCAGAAAGGCCGTACAGGTTATCCAATGGTCGATGCCGTCATGCGATGCCTTGCAGCGACCGGTTTCGTAAACTTTCGTATGCGGGCGATGGTTGTGAGCTTCGCATGCCACGTGCTTCATCTGGATTGGCGACTCATCCATCCTCACCTTGCTCGAGTGTTTCGCGACTATGATCCGGGCATCCACCTGAACCAGCTTCAGATGCAGGCTGGAGTTGTCGGTTTGAATTCGATTCGCGTCTACAATCCCGGCAAGCAACTTTGTGACTGGGATGCCGAATGCTGCTTCGTGAAGCAATGGCTCCCGGAGTTACAGGCCGCACCGGCCCAGTTGATCCGGAATGGAGATCGGATAACCGGTTACCCCGAGCCGGTCGTGGTTTTCGCCGAGCGTGCCAAGCGTATGACGAAGTTGCTTTACGCTATCCGCAAGTCACCCGAGGCAAAGGCCGCGACTCCCGTGATATTTGGTAGACACGGATCTCGCAAGCATGAACGATCGCGTCATCGAAAGCCACGCGGTCGCTCACCTCGAACACGAACACTGTTTGATGAGGACACCCTGGAATAGGATCGCGACAATCAGGATCGTCAGAAACGATACACATCCGTCGCTCACTCCGTTTTCTTCGGCGCGATGAACAGCTCAAAAGTCACGGAGTGAGGTTGAAACCGTCGTTTTAAGATTGGCGGTTGAGTGGTCTATCTGCAGGAGCTCTGCAGAGTGTGACTTTCGAGGTGATCCGTGTAGCATGCCGGCCTGTACGCTGCCGAATAAAAGTGCCTCTTCGACGTATTCGTCCTCTCACTGTTCGCACCTGCTGCGATTGCGAGTCAAACTGACCCCGTCCTGCAGTCATGGGAACCCATCATGCAAGGTATGTTTTGATCGGAGTTCGTTGTCATTGCTTTATTCGCAGTCAGTGATGCTGTCCCGGTGAGTGTTTTTTCCCAGGATGCTGAAAGAAAGTCTCATGAACATACAACACAACCACGTCGACTTTCCGAATCGACTTCTCATGTGCAGTTTGGCGGCATTTTGCCTGACAGTTCTCACGGGTGGACTGACGGCATCGCAGGCTCAGACGTTGCCTTACGAGGTCAAGCTGGACGTGATGCATCAGGAGCTGAGCTCAGACTTCTGCTGGTTTCATCCGCGAGTCGCCGCGATTCCCGGTGCTGATTCCCCGACGCCGATTGTGATCTGCACGCTGCAAAAGCATCTGGGTGTCTCCGACCATTACTCGGGGCTTTATTTCATGCGATCTGATGATGGCGGAACGACCTGGACTCCGCCAACGCTTCCCAAAGAACTCGACTGGAAAAGAGTCAACGGCGAAACCATCGCGGTTTGTGACGTAACCCCCGGATGGCATCGTCAGTCGGGCAAGCTTCTGGCCATTGGCATCAAGTTGCGTTACAGCGATGCCGGCGAACATCTTCTCGATCAGCCCCGATCGCATCAATGCGCATATGCGACATATGATCCCAGGACCGGTGTGTGGACCGAGTGGAAAATGTTGGCGATGCCGGATGAAGAGACGAAACATTTTCTGGTGGGACCGGGATGCGTTCAATGGCTCGTGCGTCCCGACGGCACGTTATTGGTTCCGATGTACTTCAAGTCCAACGGCAGTGAACGTTATCAGTCGACGGTACTTCATTGTCGTTTTGATGGAACCACGATGGAGTTGATCGAAAAAGGTGATGAGTTGGGTCTGGAAGAAGGTCGAGGACTCTATGAGCCATCTTTGGCTCTGTTTCAGGGCACGTATTATCTGACTCTGCGAAACGATGCGCGGGGCTATGTTACGACCAGCCAGGACGGCCTGCACTTTGAGCCGGTTCAGCCGTGGACGTTCGATGACGGCTCTGAACTCGGAAGCTACAACACTCAGCAACATTGGTTGGTTCACGATCAGGGATTGTTCCTGAGTTACACGCGTCGCGGAGCCAACAATGATCATATCGCTCGCAACCGTGCTCCAATTTTTCTGGCTCAGGTGGATCCCGCGAAGAAGCACGTCATTCGCGCAACCGAAAAGGTGTTGATGCCTGAGCGAGGCGTGATGCTGGGCAATTTCGGTGCGGCCGCGATTACACCGAATGAATCGTGGGTGACGGATGCAGAATACATGGACGAAGGCAAAGTTCATCCTCGCGGAGCCAACGGCAGCGTCTTCGCCGCGCGAGTTCAATGGAGTCAGCCCAATAAAAATCTGGCAACCTCCGCGCGGGCTCGAGTTGTCGTGCTGGGAGATTCAATTACCAAAGGCGTTCGTTCCGGGGTCTCCGCCGAAGAAACATTTGCCTCCTTGCTGCAGTCTTCACTTCGCGAGGCGGGACATGATGTGGATGTGATCAATCACGGAATCGGAGGCGAACGAACCGATCAGGCACTGGCTCGATTGAGCCGCGATATTCTGGCTCTTGAGCCAACTCTCGTAACTGTCATGTATGGAACGAACGACAGTTATGTTGATAAAGGTCAGAAGGAGAGTCGTCTCACGAAGGACGTTTACGTCGCCAACTTGCAGAAGATCGTCAGCGAGCTGCGTCGGACGGGGATCGAGGTTGTGCTGATGACGGAACCTCGCTGGGGAGACAAAGCCGCACCGAATGGTGTCGGAGAGAATCCGAATCTGCGACTGGAGCCGTTTGTGGAAGGTTGCCGTCTGGTGGCTCGCGAGCAGAACGTGCCGTTGGTGGATCATTTCCAGATCTGGTCGAAAGCCAATGCTGAAGGAATGGATATTGGAGAATGGACGACCGATCAATGTCATCCGAATCCGGCCGGTCATCGAGTCCTGGCGGAGGCCATGTTGCCCGTTGTACTTCCTCGGCTAAAAGGTGGAACTATTGGGCAGTGACCTGGCCGGGAATTCAATAGAGCACTGAGGAGCATTCCCGATTTAACGTCCGGATGCTTTCATCCGTTCAAATCGCGGCCCGAAACGTGAGTGAAGGATTGCCATGTCGCGTTTTGCGAGTGTTCCCGGGGAGATCAACAGGGCGGAAATACTGGGGATTATCATAACCCGACGCGTCAGCGAGGGATTTACGGCAACACTGGTAAAGCGATACAGCTCAATCCCTCACTTACGGGCGTGTTGATTTAATCGCTTCATCAGCCGCAGGGCGTTAGCCCCCGGTTGTTTTTCCTGAGTTTCAGAGGCGAAAACCGGACGCTAACGCGTTCCGGCTGATTAATTCAACAGGCTGTTACGTTTCGGCTTGTGATGGCGGCAAGTGCGCAACTTCACAACTGACACGTCGGGTTGTGATTTCGGGAACTTATTTCGGGACTGTTCCTGAGTGCCTGCAGTCGAACACTTGCCTGAATGTCGCCAATATTTGCTGTTTGAGTGCGAATCAGGCGTCACCAATGCGTTTGCGCCAATATTTGATCCCCGTGTCTTCCCTCGGAACCCTGGCAAGTCCGGGGCTGTGCGGTTAGATTTCGTCGCTCAGTGTTGGATCGACAGCAACTCTGGTCAGACAACTCGACAGGTTATTCCCTTTCAGTATTTCGGGATCACGTTTCATGAGTCAGGATCCTTCTGTTTCCGCCACTCCGAGCCCTCCTCCAGCAGCGTCATCGCCTGAGATGCCGGATCACGTATTTCTGGTGTCCTACCCGAAGATTGTGTTTCTGTATCCGACGGTGCTGACGGCTCTGTTCTGCTCGATCGTGATGTGGGCGAAGGGAGATATTCCGACGAATGAAATCGTAGCCCAGCAGCGTCAGACTGCTCAGGTCATCATGAAAGCGGCGGTGCAGGCGGCGGATGAGCCAACCTCAACTCCAGCCAGCGAATCTTCCGCTCCGGCCAATGGCGAAGCCGCCAGCTCCGCAGAAGCAACTCCGGCTACCGAGGCTCCTTCGGTGTCAACTCCGGCTGCTGACGGAGCAAACTCGGAAGCGGTTTCGGTCACGATTCATTCGTACCACAATGTGTGTGCTCGGATTTTTCTGATCGTCTTCGCTTTGAACATGGTTGTGATTTCCTTTGACTTCCCGCGTACTACCTCACTGACCTGGTTCTTTGCGATTACCGCAGTCGTGATTGGCTTATGGTTTTTGTTCTCGCAATATCAGGGGCTTGCTCCGAAGATCGTACAGGGACTGCTCAGCATCAAGCCTTGGGCCAATGCTTCATTCTATATGATCTACACGATGATCATGCTGTTTCTCTACATGTGGGTCATGATCAGCCGTCGCTTTGATTATTGGGAAGTGAAAGGCAACGAGCTGTTGCACCATCATGGATTTCTGAGCAATCTTGAGCGGTTTTCAGCTCCTAACCTGCGAATCGACAAAGAGATCAATGACCTGTTTGAGTATATGCTGCTGCGTTCCGGCCGACTGATTATTCATGCCAGCAATGAGCGTCGCGCTATCGTGCTGGAGAATGTCCTCTTCATCAATGGCAAAGAAGACCGGATCACTCGCATGCTGGGTGCTCTGCAGGTACGCGTTCGAACTGACAAAGAGTAGTGCTCGCTGATGTTGCTCACGGAGAGTCAGCAGTGTCTGCCCGCCCGATTTACCTGGACAACAATGCGACAACTCCGCTGGATCCGCGCGTACTGCAGCGGATGAATGAGTGTTTCGTTGACGCGTTTGCGAATCCCGGGAGTGCTCATTCGTTCGGCCGTTCCGCACGGCAGGTTCTGGAAGACAGTCGAGAAAGTATCGCCGATATTCTGAACGCGGATGCGTCTGAGCTGATTTTTACCAGTGGTGGAACTGAATCCATCAATATGGCGGTGCATGGATTTACGTCAGGCCGCAAAGGTGTGATCGCCTGCACTGACGGTGAACATCCTGCGACGCTGGAAGCCTGTGCGAACGCAGCCCTGGCGGGAATTGCGAGAGTTTCGGTCCCCGTCGATTCGGAAGGACGCATCAGAACAGAAGCTTTGGCCGCACTGCCGTGGAAAGACCTTCGTTTGGTCTGTGTGATCCTTGCCCACAATGAGACGGGCGTCATTCAGGATGTGACAGAGCTTAGTCGTTTATGTCAGCAGCATGGTGTTCCTCTGTTGCTGGATGCGGTACAGGCGGTGGGGAAAATTCCGGTGGATTTCAGGGCGACCGGTGCCGCTGCTCTGGCATTTGGAGCGCACAAGTTTCATGGTCCGAGAGGAATTGGCGGGCTGTTATTGCGACGCGGGATCAAGCTGCCGTCGCTGTTGGCGGGTGGTCATCAGGAGAGCGGTCGACGAGCCGGCACTGAGGCTGTACCGTTAATCGCCGGCATGGCAAAAGCTTTGGAACTGTGGCGTGATGAGGCAACCGCACGTGCCGACATCATGCGTGCTCGGCGAGATCATTTACAGGACGCTCTTCTGCGACAATGTGCGCCAGCCATTGTGCATGGTCTTCATGCGGATCGACTGGCTAACACGCTCAGTATTGCGTTTCCGGGTGTGCCGGGTGAAGCGTTGCTGGTGAATCTGCATCTTGCAGGCGTGGCCTGTTCATTGGGAAGCACCTGTGCGAGTGGTTCGATGGAGCCTGCAAAAGCGTTGCTGGCCATGGGCGTTGATCCGGAAGTATGCAAGTCCTCTGTCCGTTTTACGATGAGTTGTCAGAATACAGACGTGGAGATTGAAGAGGCTGTGGAACGTATCTCGGCTGTCGTCACCAGAATGCGGAAAGAGAAAGCTTGAAGCCATGATGACGGATAACGATGGCCTTCTGCGAAGGTTCCGCGGGATTATTCGATTGGCATTCATGCTGACGTTGCTTTCTTGTTTTGCTGACCGATGTTCTGCGCAGGACGACGAGGACTCCGGGCCACTGGATGATGTTCGCCTGCGTAGTGCAGTGTTAAAGTCGATGCAGCGGGGCTGTGACTTCCTTGAGTCGATTCAGGGCGGTGATGGTTCGTGGACTGGGGGCACTTCAGTCTCCGCAAATCCTGCAGGTGTGACAGCCATGGTCGTGATGGCTCTGATCAACTGTGACAGGCCTGTTGACTCCGACGCGGTTCAGCGCGGGCTGAATTATCTGAGAGCGTTGCCACCCGGAGGAATTGATGGGCCGCATGCAATCTACGAAACGTCATTGGTCACGATGGCCCTTTGCGCGGCCGAGCAATTGGATCGGGACTTGCCTCGGATTCTGAAATATGCCGAACTCCTTGAAGACAGCATGGTCCGAACAGGAGCAACTCCCGGTTACTGGAACTATCAACTCGGTTCGGGGTTCGGTGGCGGCGACCCCAGCAATGGGCAGTATGCCGTGTTGGCGCTGCGTGAAGCGGTCTACTCGGGCGCAAAGGTATCTCGGGAAACCTGGGAGTTGGTCCATCAGCGATGGGTGAATGATCAACTGAGTGATGGAGCGTGGCGATATTCTGACGCACAATCTTCGTCAGGGAGTATGACTGTCGCCGGCCTTTCCACACTGGGCATTACGACGCGCATGCTGCTCAACGACAGCGATGTCGATGCGACCGGGAATCCGGATTGTTGCCAGGTACCGGTCCCCGATCTGGCTCTTCAGAATGGCCGTCGCTGGCTGGCACAAAACTTCAGCGTGCAATCGAACCCCGGTAAGTCGGAGTTTCACTTCTACTACCTGTACGGACTTGAGCGTGCAGGAAGAATGAGCGGCGTGCGTTTCTTTGGTCGTCATGACTGGTATCGTCAGGGCGCCACGATGCTTACGGAGATTCAGAAATCATCCGGGGAATGGAATTCCAGTGGACATGAAGCAACGCCAGCAACGAATACGGCGATGGCGTTACTGTTTCTCTCAAAAGGGCTTTCGCGCGTCGTCGTGAACAAGCTCGACTATAATTCACCGAATGGAGAATCGCGAGATGACGGTGAGTGGAACCGCCACCAGTTTGATATCGTCAATCTGGTCGAATTGATTGATGGACTTCCGGCGTGGCCACCTCGACTGACAAGTCAGGTCGTTACGATGAGCCGCCTTAAACCTGAGACCGCAGTTCTGGAACTCAATCAGGCGCCGATTCTGTTTATCTCGGGTCGCGAAGCTCCGCAAATGACTGACGAGCATGTCGCGTGGCTGCGAAATTATGTGGATGCGGGGGGATTTATTTTTGCGATGGCCAACTGCGATGGCCAGGGGTTTGATCAGGGTTTCCGTGAGATCGTCAGTCGAATGTTTCCGCAGGGCGACGCATCACTGCAGCCTTTAACACCGGACCATGCTGTATTTCGCAGTGAATACAACATACGAGATGTCGACGGAATAAAGCTGTGGGGTGTCGACTTTGGTTGCCGCACGTCCATCATTTATTCGCCTGATGATATTGGTTGTCTCTGGCAGAAATGGATGAAGCATGAGCCGAAGGAACGTCATCCCGTTTTAAGTGCGCGCGTGAGTCGAGCCATGAAAGTGGGAGTCAATGTTGTCGCCTATGCGACAGGTCGTGAACCGCCGGAAAAACTCAGCACCAAAGTCGGAAAGAGAAAAGCCAATGGTGCGGCGCAGCGAGGACTGCTGGAGATCGCCAGACTTCGCCATGATGGCGGCTGGGATACGGCTCCTCGTGCGCTGAAGAATCTTCTTGAAGCACTGAATGAAACCGTGGGTCTGGCTGCTTCTACGCAATCACCTGCGATCCCGATGACTCTGGAGGAGATGAATCAGTTTCCTCTGCTTTATATGCATGGTCGCTATCGATTTCGCATTGGTGCACAGGAGCAACAGGCGCTTCGTGATTTTCTGAGTACTGGCCGAGTGCTGTTTGCCGATGCGTGTTGCGGTTCGACAAACTTCGATCGAAGCTTTCGAGAGTTTATGGGTCAGCTTTATCCTGATCATCCATTGAAGCAAATCCCGGCTGACCATGAGATTTATTCAGAAGCCACGTGGCATGACATCAGGAAAACGACACGCCGCCGACTTGTCCCGAGCACAGAGAATGCCGCGCTGACGATGAGAACTGAGGAAGGTCCGCCGATACTGGAAGGCATCGAAATTGATGGACGATATGTCGTGATCTACAGCAAATACGACATCAGCTGTGCTTTGGAACATCAGGCGTCGCTGTCCTGCGATGGCTATGTCGAAGCGGATGCGGCAAAACTGGCGATGAATATTGTGCTGTATGCGATGCTGGGTGATATTCGCTGGTCGCCGGTTTTGAAGAATCCAAACAAGAATCCAAACAAGACTCCATGAAGGCTTGTTCGGCATTCATACTCCTGCTGTCTGCATTTCGTTGCGGGCCATCTGAGAATTCGTCTGCCAGTCGTGTCGTTGCGATTCGTCTGCCATCCTGAGTGATCGCATTGTCACACTTCTGCAAATCAGACGTGAAAAGACATTTGTGCAAAAATGGGAGTTGGAGGAAGTCTGCTGTTTCGGGCAGGCATCAATCGTTCGTAGTCGAGCATAATACGACCAACGTATTCCATGACTGAGTTCCAACTGCTGACAGGCGGCCGAACTGGTCATGGCCTCAACTTCCGGATGACGCTGTGGGTTCTTGAGTCGCAGCAAACACCGACTACCTGAAAGGCAATCGCCGATGACAACGAAACCTGAAGGGCTGGATCCTAAAGCGGCGAATGTTACAAGTCAGTGGGCTCACGATCGCCCCTTGATTGCCTGTCGCTTTGATCCTGTCGGAAGTTATGTGTTCTGCGGTTCTGAAGATGCCGTGGTCACTCGTTTCCGTTTGGCGGATGGAGCGAAAACAGTTCTGGCTGGTGGCCATACCACCTGGGTTGCCGCGTTTGCATTTTCGAATGACGGCAAAGTTGTTGTCAGTGGTGGATGTGATGGCAAGTTAACGTGGTGGCCGGCAACAGACGAGGCCCCTCAGCCAATTCGCAGTATACCGGCTCATGGCCGTCACTGGGTGCGATCACTGGCGGTCAGCCCGGATGGAGCATTATTGGCCAGCGGAGGAAACGATAACGTACTTCGCCTTTGGAACATGGCAGACGGGACGCTGGTCAAAGAACTCACCGGACATGAAAAGCAGGTCTATTCAGTGACTTTTCATCCGGACGGGAAGTCCCTGTTCTCCGGAGATCTGGGTGGCTCTGTGCGGCAGTGGGATGCGGCGGCTGGTACGGAGCTCAAAAAGCTGGATGCCGCAGCCCTGTATTCCTATAACGGCGGCCAGGGCGTGGACTTTGGGGGAGTGCGATCTTTAGCCGTCAGTGCGGATGGAAAGTTCATCGCGGCGGGCGGGTTGTACAAAGCCAGCAATCCGCTGGGGGCGGTGCATGAACCTCTCATCCTGTTGTTCAATCTGGAAACGGGTGCAATTGAACGTCAGCAGATTGCAGAAGGAATCACCGGAGGCGTTGTTTGGCGTCTGAAATGGCTGAGCGATGGGACATTGATGGGAGTCTCTGGCGGCAGCAGTGGAGGATGGCTGCTGTTCTGGAAGATCGATGCTGAGAAGGATTATCATCGCTTCCAGTTGCCGAACATCGCACGTGATATGGATTTGCATGTTGATGGTCTGCAAGTCGCAACGGCGCATCATGATCGGAACGTCAGAATCACTCGACTGGCACCCAAGCCCGCATAGGCGGTTCAAGATGTCTGCTGGTTGACCTTCGATCTGAGAGCCTGCTTGGAATGACGCTGTTGGCTTGTGGCAACAGGTCAGCACAATTGGACTTTGCAGCACTGGAGGCTGGCACTTGACCCTGGTGGTAACGGTCTCTGGTGAGATTTGGCATCATGTGTTGACCACGAACGATGTGAAACAACAGCGGCTCGGATGGCACCAGCGAAGTCTGACTGGGATTAGGTCGGCTTGAAGAGTCAAAAACACTGGAGAAACCGCGATGTTTATGCTTCATAGCTCATAAAACGGCAGCGCGCGGAGGGAAGGCATTATTTTTGCGGAATTGAATTCTTATCAAATTCATGGCCGCAGAGATTCTTACCTTCAACATCCCGTGGTGATTTGTGAAGCTGGCTTACCTCACTGAAATTGCAGCACTCATGGCTGCTCACGGACAACTCTTCATTGAACGAGATGAAGAGGTTCCTGCTCAGACGATCGGTGACTACTACATCCTCAGTCGCAATCGATTTAATCGGTGGATGAAGGATTTAACCGATCTGGAAAATGGGCTCGGAATTCGTGATCCGTTGCATCTGATCGGACTCATGCCGACTCGTCCAGCGACTCGGACAATCGCCGAGCAGATCCTCGTGAACGAAATGGTCGCTCGCGTCTGGACAATTCTTCTGATGGCTCGCGATCGCTATCAGGGAGTTGATCGGATTCGTCCTGTTGCTCACAATGTATTTCTGGGGCACCTGTCGATTCGCCACAAAGCCCTGAGCGTTGTTCTGTCGGACGATCGCCTTTCGCAGCCGGATCTCATCGCGATTGATAAAACCCGGAAAGCAACAGAACGCTGGACCGACCTGCTGTGTTGTCCGCTGATGGGCGAATACGACCTATGGCAGTATGCGTTCCATGAAGAGACAGCTCGTGAACTTCTGAATGACCGATCGCATCAGAGCCCTCTTGATCACCGCAGCCGCGCGTGGGTTCTCATTCTTTCCGGGATGCGGCACAGCTTTCAGGAAAAGGACGGACTTTCTTCAGTCGTTCAGGACGATGATCGCCGGCTCGCTCGACTCATGCTGAACAGCTTCCCGGAAGATTGTTCCGAGATGACATTCTGGATGGGATCACGCGTCCGGGAAGCTCGACGAACCTAGAACTTGTCGAACAGTTTGTTTAACTGCTTGTTCAACGTTTTGTCGACCTGATCACCGAGTTTCTCCTGAATCGTTTGAGTCCCCAGGTTCTGCAGAAGTGCTCCGGTATCGGGCTGAGGGGAAGAGATGGTGCCTCGCAGTGGAACTTTGATGCTGCGACCGGCGCCGTCGGCTGTTGATTTTTCCAGCGGCACTTCAATCGTCATCTGAAGCTGTTTGTTCAAACCGACAGCTCCCGACGTTCGCATGCGATAGCCGTTGAGGTCCATCACAAGCCCGTCATGAGCTACGTAGCCCTGACGAACCTGCACCGGGACTGTTTGTTCGGGAAGCACGAGCGAGCGTTGAGTCAGGCTTTGGCCTGCATCTCCGGACCGACGGAGCAAATCAACGACTTCCAGCAGCGATGCCAAAGAACTTCCAGGAGATGCCTCGGCCTGATGAATCGTCAGCTGAGCCTGCACGTCTGAATTCTCCGGGGCATTGAAGTCCCAAAGAAATCGTTCGACTCGGGCCGACACTGTGCCGTTAACTTCGGCCGTGTCCGCCAGCATCGGAGCCACATAGCCCAGCCATGTGCGACAGAGTTCCGGCGTGAGTTGCAGGTTCTGAACTCGACTGCCGGTTCCCAGTTGAAGCCGTGCCCCCGCGATGTCGTACTGCGGCATCACATTCAACTGTCCACCGTTGACCGAACACTGAATGGGTGTAGTTCGCAGAAGACTATTCTCCAGCGATGCCTGAACGGCCGCTTCGCCAATCTGCAGTCCCCATGCATTTGCGGACGACCATGCAATATTCCCTTCGCCCTTCAACAACGGTGCTGAACTGCCCGACGCGGAAGCCGAACGCTGCGAAACACCGCTTAACGCGGAAGGAGAACCCGTCAGTCGGAAGACATCCTTTCCCTGCCCGGAAATACTTATTCCGGAATCTGCTGTCAGCAGGCGTCGGCTTAGAATATCCAGATCATAAGTGGTATCTGCCGTCAGATCGAGAACCACATCACTCTCAGGAACAGAAACGGTTCCCTGAATCAGGGCCAGCAAACCCGGCAGCTTGATGGCCCCCTTCTTGATATCAAACTGCTGTCCGCCATTCTTCGCAAGCATCGATAGCTGAACATCGGCCTCGTCAATCGCCAGTGACGATTCGGCTCCTGCTGCATAAGAAACACCCGTGGATCTTGTTTGCGGACGAGACACGCTTAAAACATTGGGGCGATGAACGTTGGCTACATTTTCCGGAGTGATGCGAACGGTCAGCTCGATCTCTCTTGTCGGAGTGGCCGTCAGATCGCTCACGATGTTGGCGCGATTTGAAAGCCACGAAGCATCATGCCAGGGTGCCAGCAGCGTCTTTAGCGCGGCTCCGGCGCCTTCGATATGAATCGTTCCGTCCAGCATCGATGTGACGGGGTTTGAAGGAGTAATCTCCAGAGCCGAACTGCTGGCTTTTACGTCCGATGAATTCAGCTGCAGATCGGTCAGTTGAATGGTTTCTCCGTGCATCGCGATACGAGATTGAAAGCTCACGTCGCCTCGCAGACCAGGTTCGGGGATATCAGCGAACTGCTGCAACTGCTGCCATAACGCAGCTGGCTGAACACTGCCTGAGATTTTCCAGGCTGCCTTATCCGGAGCGAGATCAATTGTTCCAAAGTCCGCGGTGACTCGAGCACGTGCGAGTTCCGGAAGACTTTCCACGAAAGAGCCCACAGCATCCACTCGCATCTTCGAATCAATACGCAACGGCTGTCCTGCTCGAACTGCAGCCAGGTCTTCCGTCTTGACGACCAGCTGCCATTGGCCCAGTCCTGTCGTGTTTTGGTTAAGGCTGACCAGACGGATCGTTGTGGCGTCAGCGGTATTAAACGCAGTCTCTTCCGCGGGTTTCGCGGAGGCTTTCAGGCCAAACGTAAGCCGACCGTTTTGAATCTGCACGTCCTGATGGATCGCAAGGGTTTGCCGAAGTGAGGTCGTCAGCCGGGCCACGTCGATAGCCCCTTTCACTTCGACCTGCTGCGAGGAGGAATTCACTTCACTGCCAGCAGCATCATGCCGCAGCTCGCCCGAACCGTTCAGTTCCAGAATATCAGACTTCAGATTCAGGTCCTGAATCAGAATTCCGTCTTCCGCCATCGCCAGAGCACCACCAGCGTTGACGGTCCCCAACGGCAACCATTCATTGTTGGCCCATGTTCGCTGGCGAATTTTGATCGATTCGCCATGCAACAGGATCCGTCCCACGATTCCTTCGGACAGATTGGCGCCGGCGAGTCGAGCGTCAATGCCACCGGAAACGACACCACTGCAGGACGCATCCAGATTCAGCATCGAAAGAAATGGCTGAACCAGGCGAAGATCAACATCGCGTGCGCCGATCTGGATCGTCTGACGACCTTTCTCATCTGCTCGTGGTTTGAGATGAATCTGAATTCTCGCACCAGTCGCATCGCCAGAGTCATCGGTCCCGGCCAGTTCTTCCAGAGGCACGTCGGGAAAGTCGTTGACAACGTCATCAAGTCCGGCGGCAAGTCGCGTCGGGCGCGAGGCAATCTTCCTGTCACTCCTGGCCACCGTGTCTCCAGAACGACGGTTGATCTCGGCGGTGACTTTCATTTCGGGCAGCCAGCGTTCGGTATCCATCGTGGAGAAGTAACCATTGATGGAAGAAACAACTGCCGCGATATCGGTTGTTTGTGCGACAGATTCAGTGGCCGTCAGCGTCACGTCAGCGTTCAGAAGATTTGCCCCGGAACGCAGTTCAACGCTTCCATCTTCAATAGTCACACGAAATGGAAATCGTTTTGAGTTCTCCGCAGGATCTGATTCGCCGAACAATTCCGTCATTGTCCGGTCGATGTTTGTGCCATTGTCATCCGCAATTAAATTGACTTGCGGAGACTTGAGCACAACGCCCGTTCCTCGTCCAGCATTCAAAACAATGCGCCAGAGTGGTTCGGAAGTCGTCACCTTTTCGATTTCGCAGAGCATGGGAGCGTCGGCCGTAGATTGATCTTTGGCAACAACGCTGAGATCTCGCACACTAAGGCCGGTGATTTTGACCGGCGTCCACCAGTGGACTTCAAGCTTCTGAAAAGAGACCGCTTGACCCAGTTTTGGCTGCAACTTTTTGAGAATCGCTGGCCCCTGACCGCTCATGGAAATCACGCTCGGGGCGGCGACGACAGCAGCGGCTCCAAGGAACATCAGCTTCATCATCCAATGTGATTTTCGTGGAGCTTTGGCGGGGCGCGGTTTGGTCTCCGGTACTACTTCACCCGAAGTATTGTTGAGAGCGACTTTCACCATGCATGCACCCTGCCTGATTCAAGACCGTTGCCGTGGTCTCTGCAGATCTGCCTCCGGCCTGCCGCGTCGGGTTAAGTTAACACCGGAATAACGCGCAGCAGTGGGCGCAGAATCCACGGTGTTGATCGACCACCCGACCTGCGCCCAGCCAGTTTCCACCGGCAGCATCGGCCAGTCTTCCCCGCTTGCCTGACTCGTGTAAAGATGTAACGATTCTAAGGATTATCGTCGCGACGGATCGTGCGAGCCCTCTCGTTTGCGTCCCTGGAATCATCAGAAGAAACTCGTCATGCAAACTGAGAAGATTGCCTGCAACGCCTGTGGAGCACCGCTACGGGTTCTTGCTTCGACCCAATTCGCGCTCTGCAATCATTGCGGAGGTCAGCTGCACATCGAGCGTACCGAGAGCACAATCTCCACAACGATCATGAATCGGTTGACCACAAAGACCGAGGAGCTCAGTGACCGGCTTGACAGTCTTACCTCGCAGAACGAGGTGGCTGAGTTAGATCGTGATTGGGAAGTCGAACGCAAGAAGTACCTCGTCGCCGTCGGCAAGCATGGCCATACTGTTGTCCCGACGAAAATCGGATCCATTGTGGCTGCAATGTTTGCCGTTGCGTTAGGGACCGTGTGGATAACCTTCACATCAGTAGTTGCATCGGTAATGGTAACCTCCAGCCTGTTGGCTCTTCCAGTAATTGTCTTTCCCCTTGCCGGCCTCGCGATCCTTGTCGGCGGAATCCAATCCGGAATAGCTGGTGTTAAGAACGCAGAAGATTACAAGCGGGCTGAAGCTCAGTATCACAGACGCCGCGCCGAACTTCGAAACCCTCACCGCTGATTTCAGCAGAAACAGATCGAACGCTGCGAACCGACTGGCCTGGCAAATGTCATGCGTTGACACAAAATTCTTGACAGGACCGGAGATCGCCCCCCATGAGAAAACTTGCCAGCATTCAAACTGTTACGTCAATTGAACCGATACCAAACGCTGATGCCATCGAACGATTTCGTGTTCTCGGATGGTGGATCGTGGGTAAGAAGGGCGAAGTTCGCGTTGGTGACCGAGTCGTCTACTGTGAGATCGACTCATTGCTTCCTGAACGCCCCGAGTTTGAGTTTTTGCGTTCGAACTGCTTCAAACCCGCACTGTTGAACGGTGACACCGTGCTTCAGCGAGCGGGCTTTCGAATCAAGACGATCAAACTTCGCGGCCAGGTATCACAGGGGATTTGTTTTCCGCTCGCGGTTCTACCACAGGATAGAGCCTATGAGGTTGGCGATGATGTGACCGACCTTCTGGGCATCATTAAGTACGAACCTCCAGCTCCTGTTGGCATGAGCGGAATGGTCAAAGGGCCTTTTCCCGGATTCCTGCCCAAAACGGATGAGACGCGAATTCAGGTGCTCGAACCCGTTCTTCAGCTCTATCGTGGTCAGACTTTCTACATCACCGAGAAACTGGACGGGACTTCTTTTACAGCGTTTCTTCGAGACGATCAGTTTGGGCTCTGCAGCCGCAATCTCTGGCTTGATGAAACGGACAATTCCAATCTGTTTGTGAGACTGGCACAAACCTTGAACCTGCCGGAAAAGCTCCGCAGAATTCGTGACAACTTTGGGTTTCAGCCGGCTCTTCAGGGAGAAGTGATCGGGCCGGGGATTCAGAAGAACAAGTATGGATTAGGTCATGTTGATCTTCGCGTGTTCAGCTTGATCGATATCGATCGATACTCATTGGTTGATCGTGAAATCATGCTGTCAGCATTGGAGCAGGCCGGCCTGACCTCAGTTCCTCAACTTGGTGAGATCGTGCTGAACCATACGATTGATGAACTGGTAGAGATTGCAGTTGGCAGAAGCCAACTGAACGCGAATGCTCACCGTGAAGGCCTTGTCTTTCGGCCAGCACAGGAAATCCACGATGCAACTCTTGGTGGCCGATTGAGCTTCAAAGTGATCAATCCTCAGTTCTTGCTGAAGTATGATGAGTAAACTCCGAACAAGATCAGGACGGTCAGAAAGGCCTGCCTGATCTTTCGGCGTTTTTAAGAGCAGGTGAGTCGGAGAACGTCGCAATGAATGATCAACCTGATTGTCGTGAACAGCGAACACCTTTGCCTGCGATCAGGGAACAAATCGAGCCATCGCATTCCAGACAGCATTCAATCCTGGATAAATCATGATCACCAGGAACAACAGGGAAGCCGTGAAAGAATACTTGGCGAGCGGACTGCGTCTGCGGGCGAAACGGAGCGTCACCCCGCAAAAGCCAAGAAAGGTCAACGCGGCAATCGCGTGCCTCCAATAGTCAACTGCACCACGAGACGTGAGGTCCTTCACTCTGGTCAATTCAAACACGGACGCAATCAGCACCAGCAGGTAAATGGGAATCAAAACCACGTTGGCAGCGATGATGGTGCTCCAGTCTCGCGAATGCTGATCGGAGTCCCTGAATCCCGCAGTCGGCATCGCAGGAGGCAGATACGGGTTCACCGAATCAGTCGGTCTCTCGTTGTCTGAGTGATTCCTTGCCATGCATTTATTCTCGATTGGAAACTATCGCTGGCAACATCATAACCTGAACTTTTGGTCCGAACCTGTCAGCTCCCTCCACCTGCAGGGACTCGCCCGTTGATTATGGAGATGATTCGCCGTATCGTCTTCACACAGGAGACGATTATGAAAACAACAATCCTAAAGACGATCGCAATTCTGGCCTGCATTTCAGCATCTGTTCTTCATGCGGAGGAACCCCTGAAAATCAGCGGCAAGACGATGGGCTCGTATTATGCCATTGTTATAGATTCGCCGGGTAGCGCTGATGGGGAGCGTTTGCAGAGAGAGATTGAGGAAAAATTTGCCGAGATCAATCGGCAAATGTCGACATGGGATGAGTCCTCACAGATCTCAAAATTCAATCAATCAAAGTCTACGGAATGGTTTGAGGTCGGAGCCGACTTTGCAGTGGTCGCGCAGGAAGCCAAACGGCTGTACACGGTGACTCAGGGAGCGATGGACTCAACGGTTTCGCCTCTCATTGATCTGTGGGGCTTTGGGAGAAACAAACGCCGAACACTGCCAGGTGATAAAGAGATTGAGGCTGCTCTGAAACATGTTGGCATGCAGCATATCGAGGTGCGTCTGGATCCGCCGTCCATTCGGAAAGATGTACCCGGGATTCAAGTCAGTTTTTCTGCTCTGGCACCCGGTTATGCGGCTGACGAAGTCTGTGCAATATTGCGATCTCATCAGTTGGCATCGTATGTGGTGGACGTGGGTGGTGAGAATCGGGCTGGTGAAGCCAAAGCCAGCGGCGACGCGTGGCGGCTGGGTGTAGAGTCTCCGCTGGGCGGCCTGCATAAAGTCGTGGAGCTGACCAATCAGTCGATCGCGACTTCCGGCGACTATCGCAGCTTCTTCATGGCCGGCGGAAAGAAGTACTCGCATGTTCTGGACCCAAAAACGGGTCGACCGGTGGAACATCCTCCGGCCAGCGTTTCGGTCATACATGAATCTTGCATGACGGCCGATGGTCTCGCCACCGCCATGATGGTGCTCGGTCCGGAGAAAGGTCTTGAACTCGCCAAAACCGTTGGCGTTGACGTCATGTTTCTTGATGTCTCACAGGATGGGATGTTGATTGAACAGAGCATCGGTGTTTTCGCTGCAGAACAGACGACTCCGAGAAAAAATCCATGAGCTAAGGCCAGACCGTGTTAGAACAAGCGACTGTTGAAGGGGCCGGAGAAATTGCTGCAGCACAGGCAGCGGATAGTCTTCTAAGAATGATCGCTGTTCACATCATTCGAATCATGGCCATACTGTGTCTGGCTGCGACGGCTATCAGCTGTTTGGCTCGTCATTGGTGGCTGGCAGATCTGATTGCCAATCTTCGAGTTCAATTGATACTTGGGCTGATCGTCTCAATTGTTGGTGTGTGTTGCGTGCGGCAGAAGCGGCTTGCGGTCTGCGTGATGTTGGCTCTCATCTGGCACTGTTCATGGATCACGCCGTATCTGTTTGCTCCTCGTCAGCCAAATGGTGTTCGGCCATTGAAGATATGCACTGTCAACGTCCTGACGCAGAATCCACACCATGATAAGATCTTTGCGGTTTTGAGGTCTGCAGATCCTGATGTGATAGCCGTTCTTGAGCTGGGGACAGCACTGGAATCTCGTATCATTGAAGCACTGAGCAATCTCTATCCGTATCGAATCACCCAGCCCAGTGACGACGGGAACTTCGGAATTGGCCTCTGGTCAAAGATGCCACTTCAGGATGAGGCGATTTTTCATCTGACAGACCCTTTGGTGCCGTCGATCTCAGCAACGGTGCGCTGGGAGGGGCAGGCGGTTCGGGTTTTTGCCACTCATCCGATTCCGCCGATGAGCTCGCAGTATTTTCAGGCGCGTAATCGACATCTGGAGTTACTGGCGGGAAAAGTTCGGATGCCGTGGGAGACCAAAGGAGAGGTCGCCGCCGTTGTTGTTGTGGGCGATCTCAATTTGACGCCGTGGTCACCGTGGTACCAACAGTTTCTTGCGGATGCGGAATTGGAAGACTGTGTTGGTGGCGATCGGATGGCATCACTGACCCCGACGTGGTATCGATGGCCTCTGTTTCCATTTGGACTGGTTCTGGATCATGGTTTCTGCGGAGGCGGGCTGAGGTGTTCGAATCGCCGCGTGCTTGAGGACATCGAATCTGACCATCGTCCGGTGCTGCTGGAGTTCGTTCGTACTGCGGTTTTTTCGCTTCAGGAAGTCGAGAATCTGAAGAAAAAGTGACTGGCAATTCGGATGACTGCCGATAAGATGCCCCGTCCCTCGCATGGGGTAAGAGCCTGTGCGACTTAACACCCAACAAATAGCGATCGCAGATATTCGAAAAGTCGACATCTGCAAAAAATACACTGTCGCGGGGTGGAGCAGCCTGGTAGCTCGCGAGGCTCATAACCTCGAGGTCGTCGGTTCAAATCCGGCCCCCGCCACTTAACCTCATGAACTTCTCTTTGTAGAATTCATGAGGTTTTTT
>JBPOIW010000139.1:0-34213 GCA_052034165.1 Planctomycetota bacterium
CTCACGAAGGTAAGACCATCAACCGGAGAGCCGGATGCGGGAGATCCGCAAGTCCGGTTCGGAGGGAGGGGGAGCTGAATTCAATTAGCCCTCCCTACCCCTATCGTAGTCGAGCCGCTCCGTCGGCTCGCATTGAACCCCATATCTTGTTCAGGACATAACTCTAGCTTCGCACGCCAATCGCTTGAGGTTCGAGGGCGTTCAGGAGCATTGTTGTCAGAGAAGCGGCCAACGTTGAGTCTGCACCTTCCCAGGCCTGACGGACCAATGCTGCGTTCTCCTGCTTTCGAATTGCGGATTCGAGGTCTGCATTCGAAACTCGAAGCACGGGCAGATCCTGATCCGGCAGTCCGCGATGAACGCTGTGGAGTCCGGAAGGGGAAAGCTCCAGAGTCACCTGGCAGCCACCGGGGCCGTGAACATCCAATCCGACCATTTGACGACGTCCATTGGACGCATCCGTGTTCACCTGATTCTGCAGAGCGTCTTCTGTCCAGTTCTTGACTCGTTCAACGTCCGGCTTGCGTTTCCCCCAGCGATCTTCGTTGCCGTATTCGATGTAACGGAAGATAACCGTCTTATCAATTTCCGGGCACGGAATATCGCCAGCAAACTTCTTCGTGTTCGTCATGTCAAACACGTTATCAGTCTGCTCATACGGAGCATACGTTTCCGCATTCTCCATCACCATCCGCTCAAACATCCACTGATCTTCGTTCTCAGCCCGATTGGCCAACGGAGGCAGTTCACCATGGCCGTGGAACTCAACACCAGTCGACTTAAAGTACTCGCCACAGTATTCAATCATCTCGCGCGACGAGATCGGCTTATCCGGGGCGATGTGGAAGGTCAGACCACGAGCCTCCGGAGTCTCGAACAAGCGGCACATCACAGCCGACACCCATTCGACCGGAATAATATTACGACGTTCCTCACCCGTCATCCTGAGACGAATCGGAGTGTGACGGTAGCCGTGTTCGTTCGCCGGAACCGGCGGAATCATGACCGACATCAGGCGAAGATAAAGGTACAGCCCGTGATAAGTGTTCGTATATCCCGTGCGTGAATCACCAGAAATGACCGCAGGACGATAGACCGTCACGTGATCAGCAAAATCAATCTGGCGGACAAGTGTCTCAGCGCAGAACTTGCTTTCTTCGTAGTCGTTTCGAAAAGACTGCCCGGCACTCAGGCTGGTTTCCATCACCGGTGCGGTCTGCAATCCCGCCACGTAAGCCGTCGAAACGTAATGAATATCCTTGATGCCAGTTTCACGGCAGAGATCAATCATATTCTGCGTGCCGTTCAGGTTAGTCCGCCACGGTTCGCCCGCACGGTCTTTCCCGTAGAACTCAAGAATCGCGGCGCTGTGAATGATGCTGCTGCAATTCTCCGAAACCCACTCGGTCTCTTCTGCACTCAGGCCAAAACCGGGCTCTGCGATGTCCCCGGAAAGCACAACGGGGCGCGGCAATGCTCGCCCTAACTCTCGCTCCCAGTGCTGAAGAATCTCCTCCATCCGGTCGCGCGGCGATTGCTTGCGAGAAGGTCGGACCACAACCGCCAACTCATGTCCATTCAAAAGCAAATCGCGGACCAGGTATCGTCCCACCAAACCTGTGGCACCAGTCAAAAGCGTGTACATCATGTTCCCTGGCAAGGTTATCGAAGTGAACTGCTTCGCGTCCATGAACGCTCCCGAAGCAGATTCACATTGAACCACAAAAGCAAAAAAAACAAAGAAAAATCGGCACTTATGTTCACGGACGAGGCAAAAGTCCATCAAATGATGACAGAGTTCCCCAGACCACTAAGAATCCCCAATATTCACTTTTTTGCTAAAACTTCAACTCTGGCACGCATCCCGGAGCAGGCCCATGGGCCACAGGCCGCAGGATCAAACGGAAGAAGTATCACCGTAAGTTGAATTACCACAACAACTTACAATCTCCTCACGGAGAGTGCGACACTTTGAAAAACCAAACTCCGGCAGTTTTTGCCACTCCGTCGCCCGTTTGCTTTTCGGATACCCTCGCCGAGGACTTCAGAGAATTCGCAATGCGGCGGGCGCCAGTGCCAAAGACGAGATTTCCCAACAGGTGAATTCGGCGTTGCCAGAGCAAATCCTGACAACCCTCATTTCCCGGACGTCTCTCAGTCCTTTCCTGGGCGCTACGCGAAGTCTTCTGAGTCGTTCATCTTTCGAATCCGCGTTCCCCTCTGAGGAAAATGTGTGTGCCCGATGATTCTTCCGGGCATACTTTCTTTGTCCTGCTCTTGCCAGGTGTCAGCGTCTTGCAGTGCAAAGAGCGGGTGATTTTGCAGAGGGATCGCGGAGGGAGACCTTGACCTTCCAGCATCCTTCAGGGTGCTCGCCTGTTTCTCTTTCCTAACTCGAGGACGGTTCATCACCCGGCCTGGCAAAAGGTCGTGTTCACTTCATCCGGCATGCCATTAAAGATTTTCTCAGGGGTGTCGACTGAAGTCGGCACCGTGAAGTGAATCAACGATGTCGGCTGAAGTCGGAACTACAAGTTGCTCGTGACATTTTTTTGACTTGCGGACATCCGCCATCGACTCCTTTCGGACTTCTTCAAATGCACAAGTTTTCTGGCGTCATTCCTCCAGTTGTTTCTCCTATGAAATCGGCCGATCAACTGGATGCTGAAGCCGTTGACCGAGTTGTGGAACATCTGATTCAGGGAGGCGTCTCTGGTTTGTTTGTTCTTGGGACGACTGGTGAAGGTCCCTCATTAACGTATCAGATGCGTTACGAAATGGTTGAGCAAACCTGTGAGACCGTGAAGGGGCGAGTGCCGGTGCTGGTGGGTGTCACGGACACATGTCTGGCGGAGTCCATTGCACTGGCCGAACATGCGGCTTCATGTGGCGCGGCGGCGATCGTGGCGGCAGCCCCGTTCTATTTCGATGTGTCTCAGTCGGCTTTGGAAGCGTGGTTTCGTGAACTTGCGGACCGGTCTCCTCTGCCAGTGATGCTGTATAACATGCCGTCGTGTGTTGGCGTTACGCTTGATCCAGTAATTGTGGAATCACTGTCGCATCATCCCAACGTGGCTGGCATCAAGGACAGCGGTGGTGACTGGGCTTACTTTCAGGAACTCTGCAACAAACATCGCGATCGCGAAGACTTTGTCATCTTCATGGGACCCGAGGAATTGTTGGCTGAAGCCGTTGCGGCCGGCGCGAATGGCGGAGTTTGCGGTGGAGCCAATCTGCTCCCGCAAGTTTATAGTCGGCTGTATCTAGCAGCCTTGCGCAAGGACGCCGCAGAGATCGCTCATTGGAAGCAAACGATTGAGGACATCTTCGCCTCCGTCTATCGCGACGAGGAACAGCGAATGAAACTCATCCCGGGCCTGAAACTGGCGATGGAAGAGTGCGGACTATGCCATGGAACCGTGGCTCTCCCGCTGACGACTGTCTCTGACTCCCATGCTCAACGAATTCGCAGTTCCATTCCGCGACTTCTGGCCGCTTGTGAGTATTCGACTGTCGAAGCCTGATCGTTGCTGCGTTGAGTTTTTGTATTTGGAGCCTCCGCAGACCAGTCCTCTCTTGCAACTGGCTGCGGATTGCCTTGTAATCCCACTGGATCAATTCAAACGATCCGACAAGAAGTCGAAAAGACCTTCTCCCCGCCAAAGACTTCACCCTCCCTCCTGCCGATAGATCCTGCCCTCCATTTCAAGCCTGTGCCATGAGACCAGACGACCGCGATGCGATGTCGATGGATGCTCTGTTGACGGACTTTATCCGTCGCAGTCGCGTAATCTCATGGTCATTGCTGCTCGTGTTGATGGTCACGTCACCAGTCATCGCGCAGATGGCACCGACGTTGAATACGGTCTTTCCATGCGGTGGACAAACAGGAACAGTGTTCGACGTGAGTGTGACCGGAAGTCACCTCGAGTCAGTTCAACAACTGCAAAGTAATATCCCGGGTTATGGATGTGAGTTACTCGCACCGAATCGTTTTCGTGTGACGGTGCCATCGACCACGAAACCCGGGCAATACGATGTGTGGGCCGTGGGCGACAATGGTCTCAGCAGTCCTCGCACATTCACCGTGGGTCGCCATCCGGAAGTCCTGGAAGTTGAGCCGAATGATGTCGACTCCGCCGCAATGCCAGTGCCGCTGGATACCGTGGTCAATGGACAGCTCGACAAACCCGCTGATGTCGACCTGTATCGCTTTCAAACCACAAAGGGCCAACGAATCATTCTCGAATGCTCGGCGGAGCGGATTGACTCTCGACTGCGTGCGGTTCTGGAAGTCTTCGATGATCAGGGTCGACGAATCGCGGTCAACCGCGGCTACTTTGGGATTGATCCCCTAATTGATTTCGTGGCACCGGCGGATGGATCTTATGCTGTTCGTGTTCAGGATCTGATTTCCTCCGGTGGCCCTGAATTCTACTATCGCCTGGAGCTTGATACTCAGCCGCGAGTTGTGTTTACCAGACCTTCAGTGATTCCGCGCGGCCAGGCGACAAAGGTCACTTTGTTCGGGTGGAACCTGCCGAAGGCAAACCGATCCGGTGAGACGGCGGCCGTGCCCGGCGAGAAGTCCGGGCCTCAGAGAGAACTCAGTCCGGTTCAGAAAACTCAACAGGCGACCGTCAGTTTCGACCAGATGGAAGTGGAGATCCCCGCTTCTCTGGCCCAGCCGTCGACTCAGTTGCCGATTCGTTTGCAGCCATCACAGGCTGTCACTGCGGTTAGCTCTTTCGCATATTTTCCTGAAGGCAGCCATGCCCCGGTCTTGATTGGCCTGAGCGATGTTCCTGTCAACCTTAATCTGAGTGACAATCATTCCCCGGAGGCGGCTCAAGTTGTTTCCGTGCCATGTGAAGTAAGCGGACAACTTGCCGAGGCCAGCGAGCAGGATTGGTTTGCGGTCGATGTTCAGCGCGGCGAAGTGTTGCATCTGGAAGCATTCGGGCAACGCATTTCGTCGCCGGTGGATTTGCAGATCAGCATTTACGATTCGGAACAGTCGCTGTTGGCTCAGTTCAGTGATCAGACGGAGAACATCGGTGATGAGTTTTCCACATCGCATCTGGATCCAGCCGGCCGTTGGATATGCCCGAACGATGGCCGCTATTTGATTGTCGTTCGAAATCTGAACCGTGGTGCACAGACCGATGCTCGTCGAATTTATCAAATGAGTCTTCGTCGTGAGGAAGCTGACTTCCAGGTCGTCGCGATTCCGGCCACCGACGCAGCACAAGCGATCAACATTCCTCAGGGAGGGCGGCAGATTGTACAATTGATCGCTGTACGGCAACGAGCTTACAACGGGGCGATCCGGGTTTCCGCGAGAGATCTGCCGGGCGGAATCGAATGCCCGGATGTTTGGTTTGGTCCCGGAGTGAATCAGACGACGATGGTGATTTCGGCCGACCCGGCCTGCGAAAAACTTACTGGCCGTCTTCGCCTCGAAGCGACCGGTGATACGGAGCAACACAGACTGCATCATGAAGTTCAGTTCGGCGCGATCGTTCGAACTGGTACGCCTCATGGCTGGGGCCGATTAATCTCAACACTTCCTTTCGCCGTGGCTGGCTCGGCACCGTTGAGAGTCTCTGTGGATGCCCATGAAGCGATCCAGCATCAGCTTTATGGAACTCTTGCTGCAAAGCACTTTCAGGGCAGTGCCGTAGACGTGGCGGTAGAGATTATTCGGCGGGATGCAACATATCCAGGCGAAGTGAAACTCAAAGCGGAAGGATTGCCCGATCAAATCAGAAATCAAACTTCGATGATTCCGGCAGGCCAGACAAAGGGTTATATCACGTTCGAATTGCCTCTGACGTTGCCCGCGGGCCAGTACTCATTTGTACTCCGCGCGGAGACGAAGGTTCCCACAGCGGATGGGAAAACAGAAAACGTTGTTGTTCATAGTTCGCCCGTGGTGATCAACGTACAACAGGCGGCGTTTGACGTGGATGTGGACCCATTCACGGTCACGAAAGCTCGCCGTGGCGAAACAATTCAAGTCGCGTATTCATCTCGACGTCGCAACGGTTTCATTGGCAAGATGCACACGGAGCTTGCGGCCCCGGGAGTGGTCACCGATGTGCCGGGATTACTTGGGCGCGGCGAAACTTTCACCGGGCAAACAGAAACCGGATCGATACAGATCGTCATAAACAAGGATGCGCCGCTGGGACCGCAGCGATTTTTGCGACTCCTGACTGTAGGCGTGGTTGAGGATGAGCCTATGTATTTCGGCAGTCATTTACTCCCTCTGGAGATCGTGGAATGAATATCTCCGGGCCGACCGAACACAACTTCCTGCGACCGCGACAAGCGCGCGCGGCAACGATGATGATGATTGCGGCACTCTTCTTCTCCAGTACGACGATGGCAGCAGATCCTTTGTCCCCGGAGACTCAGGATCGACCCGTCTACTTTGGAACGGATGTCGTTCCGATCCTGACGAAGCTGGGCTGCAATGGCGGCGGTTGTCACGGAAAAGCGACCGGACAAAATGGCTTTCGCTTGTCATTGTTTGGCTTCGAACCGGAGTTTGATTACGAAGCCATTGTGAAGGAATCACGCGGCCGACGCCTGTCTCCAGCCGCTCCTGAGAACAGCCTGCTGCTGACCAAAGGAACGTCCTCCGTCCCGCATGGTGGTGGCAAACGACTCACTGTCGACAGCGATGACTATCGAATACTGCGTGAATGGATCAGTCAGGGCGCGACGCCTCCACGAGCTGATGATCCTCACCTCGTCAAAATCGAAATCTTTCCCCAGCAACAGATTCTGAGCGTCAATGCTTCTGAACAACTGCAGGTGAAAGCAACCTTCTCCGATGGACTCGCGCGCGATGTCACGCGACAGGCCGTTTATCAGTCCAATGAACCCGGCATCGCGACGGTCTCCGACGATGGTTTAGTCCAGACGAATTCACAGCACGGACTGTTTTCGGTGATGGCTCGATTCGGCGAACAGATTGCGACGTTCCACGCAGCCGTGCCGTTTGTCAGTGATCCAGATCAGTTGGGAGCGATCATCGACGAACTGCGGGCGATCGAGTCGCGAGTGGCCCCCGAGGAAGTTGCACTTTCAAACAACGCCAGTGACGGCCAAAGCCATCTCAACCAGAAGTCGTCATCTGTTGATCGTCACCTTTTCTCGCAGTGGCGAAAACTTGGAATTGTACCTTCATCGCCGACTGACGACGCCACGTTCCTTCGCCGCGTGTCGATTGATCTCTGCGGAACGTTGCCGACTCGCGACGAAGTCACTGCGTACCTGAATGACACGAGTCCAGATAAACGCCAGCGGCTGATTGATCGCCTGTTGAATCGCCCCGAATACGCCAGTTACTTTGCGCTCAAATGGGCCGACATCCTGCAGAATCGAGGAGCCGGTTACGCGACCAGCAAGCAACGTGCAGGGACAACTTTGTTTGCGTCATGGATCCGAGATTCGATTGAAACGAACAAGCCTTATGATCAGTTTGTGTCTGAGATCCTGACAGCGACCGGCAGTCAGAATGAGAATCCACCGGCGATCTTGTATCGCACTGTGCGTAAGTCGCCGGAGTATGTTGAATCGGTGGCACAGGCGTTTCTGGGCGTGCGAGTCCAGTGTGCTCAATGTCATCATCATCCGACAGAACGCTGGAGTCAGTCAGATTACTATGGTCTGGCCGCCGTGTTTTCTCGAGTCGGTCGCAAGGGTGGATTTGCAGATGCCGAAGTCCCGACAGACGAGATTATCTATCTCAAGGAGGTCGGAGAAGTTATTCATCCACGGACTGGCGAAATTCTCAAGCCGCAGCCTTTGGGAGGAGTTCCGTTTGCAATCGGTCTGGAAGACGATCCTCGCGAAAGTCTGGCTCGCTGGATGACGCAGCCTGACAATCCGTTCTTCGCGCGGACGATGGTGAATCGCTTGTGGGCTCATTTTCTGGGACGTGGAATCGTGCATCCGATTGATGATGCCCGCAGCACGAATCCGCCGAGCAACCCTGAACTGCTGGATGCGTTAGCGGACGATTTTGTCGCCAGCGGCTATGACGTGAAGCATCTGATTCGAACCATCACAAACAGTTACGCCTATCGACTGAATTCTGCACCCGAGCCGGGCAATGCAGGCGACACGCAGACGTTTGCTCGGTTTTATGCTCGACGCCTGCCGGCCGAAGTGATTCTGGACGGTATCAGTCAGGTGTTGGAAGTCCCGACCGCGTTCCCGGGCGTTCCTGCGGGAACTCGGGCCATCCAGTTGCCCGATGAGAATGTCGCCGCGCATTTTCTGGATGTCTTTGGTCGGCCTGCTCGCATGTCTGCGTGTGAATGTGAACGCGTTGATGCGCCCGCGTTGACACAGGCTTTGGAACTTGTCAATTCCACCGAGATTCAGCGGAAGCTGACTGAAACCAGCGGTTACGCGCAGCAGTTGGCAAGTCGTGATTTGCCGAATGACGCTGTGGCCGAAGAGATCTTTGTACGAGTCTTCTCGCGGAATGCTCGCGCGGAAGAATTGAAGGCGGCGTCTGAGTATCTGGCCAGTCAGTCTGACCGAGCAGAAGCGTGTCGGTCGCTGTTGTGGTCCTTACTGGCGACGAATGAATTCTTGTTCAATCATTAGCTGGACAGCGCCATGTTCAAGAAAACCCTTGAGAATACAAGCCGGAAGCGCCAGCGAGTGATTGAATCGCAAAGTGTTCACTCGCTCGCGCTTCGGGCTTGTAAGGGAGCCGAACATGGCGCTGTCCAGTTAGAGTCTGCTCTCGGAGAACACCCATGTTGAACACAGGAAACCAAACATTTCGCAATTGTGCCGGGATGACTCGTCGCAGTCTGCTGCAGATTGGCGCACCGATACTGGGACTGGGTCTTTCGGATTTGCTGCGACTGGAATCGCAGGCCGCCGAGGCCAGTTCGCCTGCGAGTGGCAAGTCGCTGATCGTGTTCTGGACTGACGGCGGAGTTAGTCAGCAGGATACATGGGACATGAAACCCGAAGCGCCGGCTGAGTACCGTGGCATGTACCAGCCGATTGGAACTCGAGTCCCCGGCATTCAAGTCAGTGAAAAGCTTCCCTTTCAAGCAGGCGTGATGGATCGACTTTCGATCGTTCGTTCGGTGCATCATGAGAACGGGATTCATGCACCGTCATCACATTGGATGCAGACCGGATACTTTGGCCCGACCCTGGCACGCAATGCCGCGCAGAAGCCGTCGTTTGGTTCGGTCATTTCACGTTCGATCGGATCACGTAAGCCGCCGATTCCGGGATATGTCACAATTCCGAAATCAGAAGCCTTCGGTTATCAGGGGGCCGTGTATCTGGGCAAAGCGTTTAATCCGTTTGAAGTCGGAGCTGACCCGAACGCTGCGGATTTCAAGTTGCCCAACCTGACGATGCCTGCCGGGCTCACATCACAGACACTGGACTCGCGGCGTGCGTTGCTCAGGACATTCGACACACTCCGACGTGACATCGACGACAGCGGCGTCATGTCGGGGCTCGATACGTTCAAGAGTCAGGCGCTCGAAATGGTTGTGGGCGATGAAGTCCGCGCCGCATTTGATCTCAGTGCCGAAGATTCAGCGCTGCGAGACACGTACGGCCGACATCGATACGGTCAAAGCGCGTTGCTGGCCAGACGGCTGGTCGAGGCGGGAGCTCGCTGCGTCAACATCAACACGGGAAATTGGGATCATCACAATGACATCGCGAAGGGACTGGAAGAACATCTGCCGCCTTTGGACAAAGCCATTGCCGCCCTTGTCGACGACCTGACGAATCGCGGAATGCTGAATGATGTGATCATTTATTGCGTGGGTGAATTTGGACGAACTCCGCGGATGAATGGAAATGCAGGCCGAGATCACTGGGCCGACTGTTTCAGTGTGCTGTTGGCCGGCGGCGGGCTGCGGGGCGGACAAGTGGTAGGAGCCAGCGAAAAGTGGGGCGGCACTGTTCAGGAACGCCCCGTGTCGCCACTGGATCTGCTCGCAACGATTTATCACACGCTGGGCATACCGTTGGAAACTCATTTCGAAGACGCCAGTGGTCGCCCCGTCAGTATCGTCGGCAGTGGTCGACCGATCACGGCGTTGATTTGAGATCCAGGCGAACTAACCTGCGGACATATCAAGGCGGAGGCACGCGACACGCCGCTCCGTAAGACGCTGCCCTGTCGCCAGAATCCGCACGATCTGCTGCCACCTAGAACTATCCCGTACGGGACGCTGCCTTTCGCTGCTTTGCTCGGCCTGACCGTTCGATCCATACAACACCCACGCTGCCATTGCGCGCGGACGGTTGGAACTTCGATCGGGCTACGATGACTTTGAACACCTCGACAACTCGAATTGCCATCGGGCTCGCTTCACTGACGGTGTCTGCGTTGTTTAGTGCCATGGTGATTGGAGTCATCCCGGACCATCGCAGTGAAACGCTGATGGCTCGCATGAGACTAACGGAGAGCATTGCAGTCCATTTCTCCGCCACATCCGGAAAAGTCGACGCCAATACGACAGGACAAGTTCTGGCCGATCTGATTACTCGCAATCCGGATCTGCAATCGATCGGAATCCGTCAGCCTGACGGAAAGTATCTGGTCGAAGCCGGGGAACATGCGGGGCACTGGGCGGAAGGCGTGCCGGAAGACAACCTGGACACTCAGATTCAATTCCCTCTCTACACCGGGCCGCAGTTGTGGGGAACCATTGAAGCTCGATTTGTACCGATCAATACTCCATGGTTTGCGGGATACGGACCCAGCCGAAAAACTCAGGCCATTGTCTTCGTAGGCGTCGTCTGCACGCTGCTGTTTCATCAGTTTCTTCGCAAAGTTCTGAAACAACTGAACCCCACTCAGGCGGTGCCTCGCCGAGTTCACGAAGCGCTGGATGCTCTGGCCGAAGGGTTGTTGATTCTTGATGAGCAGCAAAGAATCGTGCTCACAAACTCCGCCTTCACAACGGCCATTGGTCGCACCGGGCAGGCATTGATTGGGCAGCCGATCAATACATTCTCATGGACTCTGAAAGCCGGCACGATCGTTCCGTGGGATCGTGCATTGATGCAGGGCGAGACAGTCACCGGCGTTCTGATGCGCTGTGCGGAGACAGCGGATCGCACTTTCTCCGTGAGTGCTGTGCCGATTCTGGATGAACACGGGAAGACTCGCGGCGCGATGATCAGCTTCGAAGATGTTACTGAACTGGAACGCAACAAGACTGAGCTGGTCGGCATGCTGGAACAGCTTCGTGAATCACGCGATGAGATTCAGCAACAGAATCGACAACTCGAACGGCTCGCCACGACAGATCCATTGACGGGCTGTCTGAACCGACGTGCGTTCTTTATGAGATTCGAAGCGCAGTGGAAACTGGCAGAGAAACATCAGCGTCCGTTGTCCTGCATTCTGGTCGACATTGATCACTTCAAGCAGGTCAACGATCATCATGGTCATAGTACAGGCGATGAGGTTCTGCGTTCCATCGGGCAACTTCTCTCCAATTCTGTCAGCGAAAATGAAGCAGCGTGCCGTTACGGGGGTGAGGAATTTTGTGTGCTGCTGCCGGGAGCCGATATTACTGAAGCCGCTCGTCGCGCGGAACAACTCCGAGTAACGATCGAACGAATGACGTTTGAGAAGTTGTCGATCACGGCCAGCTTTGGAGTCTCGTGTACTTCAGAAAACGCCTCTGCGCCCCAGCTGATGCTCGATCAGTCTGATGCGAGTTTGTATGCCGCAAAACGCAATGGACGCAATCAGGTCGTCTGCTTTGATCGCATGCCCGCGGAGATCACGGAGCGAGCCAGATCTGATCGGCGAAAAACGTTTGCCTCCCAAACGGACCAGCCTTCCGAAAAGCCTTCAGACAACCTGGATGTGATTCCCTTCGAAGCGGTTTCGGCGTTGTTGTCAGCATTATCGTTTCGCGATGCCGCGACGGCCGAGCACAGCCATCGCGTTGCGGATCTCTGTGTGCAGATTGGTGAGAAATTACTTTCCAGGGCGGAGTGTTATCGTCTGGAAGTCGCGGCGTTGTTGCATGACATTGGCAAGGTGGGCGTGCCCGATGCGATTCTGCGAAAGTCCGGCGAATTGAATGCTGACGAATGGCAGTTGATGGATCAGCATGAGCAAATGGGAGTGGAAATTGTCCGTAAGGCGTTCGCCTCTCAACAGCTCGCGGAGATCATTCAGAATTATCGAGCGTGGTTCAACGGGTGTTCTCGCAATCCCGCGTTACCGGCTGGAAATGCCATTCCGATGGAAGCCAGAATTCTCGCGATCGCAGATGCATGGGACTCCATGACCACAAGTCGCCCGTGGCGCCCCGGTCGTACGTTTGAGTCCGCTGCCGCAGAACTGAAACGCTGCGCGGGAAGCCAGTTCGATGCAGAGTGCGTGGAACACTTTCTCCGGATTCTGCGAAACACATCTGCGACAAGACCGGCGAGTGAAATCTCAGCCGACGCTAAAGCCATCAGCGAAGATCTGGCGGAGATTACAGCATCACTGGAAGCTCAGAACTTCGCCCGCATCGCGACCATCACCGATCATCTGCGATCCGCCTCCAGCAGGCTTGGTGCCAACACTATCACGGCTCAGGCCGATCGCCTGCGAACCGCAGTGACGTCCGACGCCGACCTGCTAAGCATCCTCCATATCACCCGCGCGTTGACCAAAGAGTGTCAGCAGTTACAGCAAACCACGGCCCAGCAAACCACGGCCTTCACTGCCAGGTAATTTCCACTGCAAGGGCGTGCACAGAAGTTGCGCCGCGTGGACAGAAGTTGCGGCCGTGGCACAGCCGGGCTTTTGATTTAGAACGGCTAACAAAACCGTAGCTGGGCTCGTGAGAGCTCAGAAACACCTCCGAATTCTCACGAATCCGGCTACATGAGTAAGTTTTGTTGGGCGTTCTTAATGCTTCTATCAGCCGATAAGGGCTGGCCCCGGTTGAAATTCACGTCTTTTTCCGTGGAGACAACCCAGGCTATCGCTCCGCGGCTGATTAAATCAACACGTCGCAGAGATCGCGGCCAGCGGCGAAGTCGTTGGCAGGGAGCACCGGCCGAGATCCTCGACTCTACCCGCCGATTGAGTCGTTTCGCTGCCGCGTTGCTACCTGCTGCGGCGTTGATACCATATTCGTTCAGGTCATCTGGACCAGTTGACGGGCATGGTCTGTCAACTGCCGTCCCCTATGGAAAATGCTCCGGCTTCACGGGCGGGAAAAATGATTCGACGAATCTTGATGAGTGTTCTCGGTCTCTCTGCAATCCTTTGCACAGACCAGGCTTCTGCGGATGTCAAACTGCCAGCGGTCTTTAGTGATCACATGGTACTGCAGCAACAGATTCCACTCAGGATCTGGGGCTGGGCCGCGGCGGGTGAAATGGTGACGATCAGCATCGGTTCCAACAAGGAAACGGTAAAGACTTCGGAGAATGGTCGCTGGGAAGTGACGCTGCCGGAAATGACCGCCAGTAAGACGCCGACGTCGATCAAAGTACAGGGACAGAATACGATCGAGATCACCGATGTATTGATCGGCGAAGTCTGGTTGTGCTCAGGGCAATCCAACATGGAGTGGCCCGTCGCGGCCTGCGTGAATGCAAAGGAAGAGATCGCCGCGGCGCAGTCTCCGTTGATTCGTCATATCAAAGTTCCTTTGGTGCCCTCCACTGTGCCGCTGGACAATTTTCAGTCTGCGTGGCAGGTCTGCTCACCGGAAACCGCAGGAAGCTTTACGGCCTGTGGATACTTCATGGCTCGCAAGCTGCAGAAGGAGCTGGATGTACCAGTCGGGCTGATCAATTCTTCCTGGGGAGGAACTCGAGTTGAACCGTGGACACCCCCGATCGGATTTCAACGCGTTGATGCGTTGCAAAGTATTTATCAGTCGGTGGTGGGTCGAACTCCGGGAACTCCCGAGTATCGCAGTCGACTGGAATCCCACGTCAAAGCCATCGAAGCATGGACAACAAAGGCGCAGGCCGCTTTGAAGGAATCTCTGGCGAGCGGTGTTGAGCCCAGCCCGGCGTATCCACCAGAGCTCGCTCCGTTCACAAGCAATCAGGATCCAACGATGCTGTACAACGGCATGATCCATTCTCTGGTGGGCTTTCCGCTGCGAGGAGCCATCTGGTACCAGGGAGAATCCAATCATGGCGAAGGAATGCTGTATCTGGAGAAGAAGAAAGCCTTGATTGGCGGTTGGCGAGAACTCTGGGGACAGGGCGATTTTCCGTTCTATTATGTGCAGATTGCTCCATTCCGATATGGCAATGAAGATCCAACAATCCTGGCCACCTTCTGGGAAGCGCAGGCCGCGGTGCAATCCATTCCTCACACCGGCATGGTGGTCATCAACGACATTGCGACTCTTAATGACATTCATCCGCCGAACAAGCAGGACGTTGGACTTCGACTGGCTCAGCTGGCGTTGAAGAATGACTACGGCAAAAAGGATGTCGTGGCGAACAGTCCGGAGTTTGAAAGCCTGGAGATTCTGAAGGATCGTCTGAAAATCGGTTTCAGGAACACCGGCGGTGGCTTGAAGACTCGTGATGGGAAACCGGTCAGTCATTTTGAGATCATCGGCGTGGGATCCAATGGATTTCAGCCAGCCACCGGGGTCATCGAAGGAGATTCGGTCGTGCTCACCAGCGATAAGGTGACCGCACCCGTAGCGTTTCGTTACGCATGGCACATGCTGGCGGAGCCCAATCTTTGCGGCGGAACGGGTCTGCCGGTCGGGGCTGTGCGAGGAGGTGAGGTGCCGGACTTCCTGAGTTCTCTTCCTGTCGCGAAGGAGTACTCACTTGTCTACGATCTGGATTTGAATCATCTGAGCCGCGATATTCGCTATGACGCCGATCGTAGCGACGCGATCAAGTCGTTCGACCGGATTGGATATCTTGTCGAACTGAAGGCGGCAGGGGGCGAAGAGAAACAGGTCTTCGTTTCGATGGAAGCCTTCACCAGCGATATTCACAAGATCGGCATTCCAACGATTGCGTCCGGGGCTCGCTTTCAGCAGACGGTGAAATCGATGGACGTCTTCAGCAATCTTGGCAGCATTACGTCGGGGACCGGCATCGCGACGGGCAACATCGAATTCTGGCCAGACAATTATGGTGTCATCAACGGAGCCGGTGTCGCAGGGGCTTCAAATGACATTTACGACTTTGGTGACGAAACTGCGCCGCCGGCCGACGGTTATGGGTGCATGCAAATTCATAATTTTGGAGCTAAGCAGACTCTTTTTTCCATCAACCATTGGGTCGCCGGGGTGGGAGCGGATGTGGGAATTGGCAATGGCCCGGAGCGAACTCCGGACTGGACGTTTTCCGGTAACGGCGGATCGTATTCTTCAAAGCGTCTGCGAATTTACGTTCGCGAAACGAAGTAACGCGAGAATTTTCAACCTCGCCGTATGCGCCACATACCGCATGCGACGAGGGAGGAGTACATTGAGAGTCTTAACGTACCCCTAAAACAAATTGTGGTTCTGCTGTTCGAAAGTATTTGACTCCATGTCGCAAAAGAAGAAAGCGGTTGTACTCGTCAGCGGAGGCCTGGACTCGGCGACTACTTTGGCGATAGCGAAGAGCGAAGGCTTCGATATCCATGCGATTTCGTTTGATTACGGCCAGCGACATCATTTCGAACTTGAGGCGGCTCGTCGCGTTTGTGAAAGCCAGGGCGTTGCAGAACTTGTCGTCTTTAAGGTCGACACCAGCATCTTTCGTGGATCCGCTTTGACCAACGATATTCCAGTGCCCCACAACCGCAATGAATCTCAAATGGCTGACGGAATTCCCGTCACCTATGTACCCGCGCGGAATACGATCTTTCTGTCCGTCGGTCTGGGCCTGGCCGAATCTGTTGGCGCGAACGATCTGTTCATTGGTGTGAATGCCGTCGACTACAGCGGCTATCCTGACTGTCGGCCGGAATTCATCAAAGCGTTTGAAACCATGGCAAATCTCGCCACCAAAGCCGGGGTTGAAGGTCAGCGGCTGAATGTTCACACACCGCTGATTCGTTTAACCAAGGCCGAGATTATTCAACGCGGAGTCGCGCTGGGGGTCAACTACGGACTGACTCACAGCTGTTACGACCCGCTGGCTGATGGAACGTCCTGCGGCGAATGTGACTCGTGCCAGTTGAGATTGCGAGGCTTTCGTGAAGCCGGATTCCCGGATCCTATCCACTATAGCAAGTCGTGACAGGGTCCACGCGAATGTCGTCTGAATCATTCAACGAACGGATCCGTGCTGCACTGGCCAGACTGACGTTGACCCATCGTCGGCGAGTTCGCCGGTGCATTGAATCAATCAGCACGACAGAATGTCTGGTCGACGGTCATCGGTGTGTGAGTTTCGCGACGAATGATTATCTGGGACTGACCAGACATCCCGGGGTTCTGGCCGCGTTTGCTCAGGTTGCCGCTCAGCAGGCCGGGGCCGGGGCCAGTGCTTTGATTGCAGGGCGATCGAAACAGAATGCCCAGCTTGAGAAACGTCTCGCGGCCTTTGAAGGCACTGAATCCGCGGTTCTCTTTCCCTCCGGTTATGCGGCCAATACCGGTGCTCTCACGACTTTGGTCGGGCTCAACGATGCGGTCTTTTGTGATCGCGACAATCATGCCAGTTTGATCGATGGCTGCCGGCACAGCGCGGGGAAGTTCTTTGTCTACGATCGTCTGGATCTGGAACGTCTGAAGGACTCGATTGCCAGGCGGAGAAAGGATTTTGAGCATACCTTCATTGTGACAGATTCGGTATTCAGCATGGATGGAACACTGGCTCCGCTGCCGCAGTTGTGTGATATCGCGGAGGCGTTCGATTCCACTGTCATCGTCGACGAGGCGCATGGCACCGGGGTGTTTGGAGCTGATGGGAAAGGTGTCTGTGAACTGCAGAATGTTCAACATCGAATTGCCGTGAAGATCGGAACGCTCAGCAAGGCGATTGGCGGGCTTGGGGGATTCGTCGCCGGATCAGAAATGCTTTGCGAATGGCTCTGGAATAATTCCCGCAGCCAGTTTTTTTCGACAGCGCTGCCGCCAGCGGTGTCAGCTGCGGCGGCTGAATCATTGCGAGTGATTTGTGAAGAACCGGAGCGGCGAGCGAAACTGGCGGCCGCCGCCGTGTTTGCCAGACAGATTCTGCAGGAATGCGAGCTGACGATGCTGTTCGATGAGACGAGTCCGGAATCGAGTCCGATTATTGCCGTGCTGATTGGCGACGATGATCTGGCGGTTCGAATCAGCCGCAGAATGCTCGAATGCGGATTCTTCGTTCCCGCCGTAAGACCGCCGACGGTCGCTCCCGGGAAGGCCAGACTGCGAATTTCGGTCTGTTGCGACCATACTTTCGAGATGATTCGGGCGGTGGCGTATCAGCTTCGAGACGTTCTCAGATCAGAGCGATAGAGACGCTGGAATCGCAGGGGAACTCCGCATAGTCTCCCGCTCGCCATAAGGTTTGTAGTGCGGGCTTTCAGCCGGCACTCGAGCGCCGGGAGGGCTCGCTTTCGCTGGCAGTGCAGCGAAAAGGTGGCAACCAATGCCGACCGAAGTCGGTACTACGGATGAAATCAACTGATCGCACGCGTATTTCGGCAAACGTTGTTCCTCGATCTTTTTTGCTCCAGAGTCGATCAAACCCAATGACATCATCACAACCTGTTGCTCGATTACTGCTGTCCGAGCAGATTGATCCGGAGCTCCGTAAACGCGCGGAGAATCGAGCGGGGTTTGCGGACGAATACCCGTTTGCATCACGATGGTTTGAAGTCGACGGTTACGTTCAGCATTACATCGACGAAGGGCAGGGACGAGTCCTGTTGATGGTTCACGGGAATCCTACCTGGTCGTTTGCCTGGCGGAAGCTTGTGAAAGATCTCAGTCGTGATCATCGAGTCATCGCGATTGACCACCTCGGCTGCGGTTTTTCGGAGAAGCCTCAGGACAAGAACCTGTATACGCTCGATGGCCACATTCAGCGTCTCTCAGCGTTAGTGCGTCTGCTGGATCTCCAGAATGTCGTGCTGTTCGGGCACGACTGGGGCGGTGCCATCGGAATGGGCTGTGCCGGCCGGATGGCGGAACGATTCGAACGCTTTGTGCTGATGAATACGGGTGCGTTTCGAAGTCAGGCTATTCCGTTTCGCATTTCTCTCTGCCGTATTCCGCTGCTTGGAGCGATCGGTGACCGCGGCTTCAACCTCTTCGCTCGTGCAGCGCTGACGATGGCGGTTGAGAAACCACTGACCCCGGGCGCGCGAGCCGGCTTTATTGCGCCGTATGATTCGTGGAGTCACCGCGTGGCCGTGCACGAATTCGTGCAGGACATTCCTCTGCAGGAAAACCATCGCAGCTACAAAACATTGACTGGGGTGGAACAGTCTTTGGAGAAGTTCCGCAATCATCCCATCCAGTTAATCTGGGGCATGAAAGACTGGTGCTTTACACCCCGGGATTTCCTGACTGAGTTCCGGCGAATATTCCCCAAAGCCAGTTCATTGGAAATCGCTGACGCCGGCCATTACGTGTTTGAAGATGCTCCCGAACGCATTCTGAAGCAGGTCAGAGAATTTCTGACGTAAGTGCAGTCTGGAATAATCGTGAGCCTATCTTCCCTCACCAGTCAGCCATGACCGCGATGAGGTCTATGGATGTTACGTTGACAGCTGTTTCAGAATATCCAGCACTCCTTCGACTTCGTGATACGACGACACATAACTTGCCGACTTCTTGATTTCTGCTTCTGCGTTCGCTGGGCAGGCAAACCATGAAACACGCTCGGCGATAAATCGATCTCCCATCGTATCGCCGATTCCTGCGGTTCGTTTGGGATCAATCCCGGTCTCAGCCAGCAGACGTTGAATCGCGGTTCCCTTATTGACATGCTGAAGATCACAATTGATGTAGAGCCAGGTCATGGAAACTCGAATCGGCCAGCCGCGCTGGTGAAACGCTTCAGCAATTGCCGGTAAGATGGACCGCAGATAGTCAGTATCGGGATGGTACAACGCAACAGAGGCCGACTTACCCGGCTGCTGAATCACACCGCGAGCCTGATAAAGCGAGCGCAGAAGTTTGCGAGCTTCATGGACAACTTCAAGATGCTCTTCGGTGATGGCTGGCTCGCACTCAAACGAGTTATCAGCAGGTCGCCAGATCCAAACGCCATTCTCACCGATGCACGGAACCAGTGTGTTATGAGTCAGCCGGGAGAGACATTCGACAAAACCAATGGGCCTGCCGCTGCAGAGCGTGACAACCGGCCGATCCTGCTGCTGAATCGCCAGTCGGTTGTGCTCCGCAATTTCAGAGAGAGCTGGACCATTGATCGGCGCATGCGACTCCGGCGACAGGCAGCCGTCGATATCGCAGATCACAAGATCATACTTTCCGGTTGTTCGAAACGGCATGAGGCGCCTTTCAGAGAACTGTGCAGCGAGTTGAACCAAGAGGCTTCATAACCCTAACAGGCTGTTGATGTAAGGGCTTTTCACAACCGGAGACATCAGTGAGGAATAAACGTTGCCGCGTTTTTTACAACAATCCCTCGCTGACGCTGCGAGTTAGACTTCAATCAGTGAAAAACACGGCCAACCAGATTGTCGGCTCGTCTGGTGTCGTCCATTCAACGCGGTGCTTCTTATGAGCCGGAATGTTCACAAAATCACCGGGTTTCAGTTCGACGGAAGTATCCTCAAATCGAAGTCTCGCTGCACCCTGAAGCACGATAACCCATTCATGTTCATCCTGGTCATACCAGAATCTATCCGGTGAAACATGTCCGTGGGAAACAATCCGTTCGATACGAACATGATGATTTCCAGCGATCACCTGAATGAGTTCATTTGGGATTGATGTCGGCAGATTGTCAAAAAGGTTTTCTGTCACGATCGGCTTCTGTAATTTCGCGAATGATCCGGCAGGGATTTCCAGCGGCAACCACACCGTCAGGAATGTTTTTCGTCACCACGCTTCCGGCCCCGATGACAGTCTTCGATCCGATCGTAACTCCGGGACATATGATCGCTCCGCCGCCCACCCAGACATCGGAGCCGATTGTCACTGGTTTTCCGAACTCCTGAGTGCGTCGCAACTGAGCTTCAACGGGATGAGTGGCGGCATAGATCTGAACTCCGGGGCCAAAGAAACAGTAGTCACCGACCCGAACTTCACACACATCAAGGATGACGCAGTTGAAGTTGAAGTAAACTCGTTCGCCCAGATAAATGTTGCTTCCATAGTCGCAAAAGAACGGCGGTTGCATCCAGACAGAATCGCCACCGCTTCCCAGCAACTCCTGCAAAATGCGACGGCGAGTTTCCTGTTCACGTTCACGAGTCGCATTCAGATCCCAGCAGAGATCCCGAGCCCGTTCTCTGGCTTCGACCAACTCTGAATCTAGAGCATCGTAGAGCTCACCAGCCAGCATCTTTTCTTTTTCGGTTCTCATCACGTTGATTCCGGGAGAATGCGGTGTGTTCATGAATCGAGCAGTTCTGTTGCTCGGCCGGCGCAGGGAATGAAGTTTAGCTGCACAGCGCCATGTTCGGCTCCCTTACAAGCCCGAATCGCCAGCGAGTGACCACTTTGCAACTCACTCGCTGGCGCTTCGGGCTTGTATTCTCAATGATTGTCTTGAACATGGCGATGTCTAGTTAGTGCTCTGTCTGGGATGAATTGAGGAATTGTCGGCGGTGGAGACGACCGCTTCTCTTCAACTCTTCAAACGACCGTTGTCGAAGCATTAGTCACCGAGCCATCTCCGTGCCCAGTCTGAGTAGAAGTTCGTCTCCTCTGACTGAAGCAGCCGTTCGCGGAGATTAAGAAAAGCCTGTGGGTCTGTGCGAACAGGAAGCTCGACCTCTTCAATCATCTGCTGCCCTGCGATTGCCTCCAGGAATTCGGGAAACCACTCCGGAATCTCTGACGGCGGCACCTTAGCCTCCCAGATTCTTGCTTCAAAGCTTGCATGAGCCACCAAAATGCGGTTTCCGTCAGGAGTGAATTGGGGGCCCTGTGACGTTGACTTGAAGCCGATTCCCGCGAGTGTTCGGTGTGGGAGATGAATAGTGAGTGGATGGCCGGTGGCGACGTCCCAGAGTCGCGGTCCATGGAAATCCAGTGCCAGTAGTCGCAAACCGTCGGGGCTGAAGCGAACATCACGAATCGCCTGAGAGTGCAGCAGACTGGAGACGCACGGACGGCCCGTGGCAACGAGCCAGATCATTGCCGTTCGATCTCGAGAGCCCGTCGCGATCAATTGGCCGTCGGGACTAAAGTCGATATCCGTCACCTCGCCCTGATGCGGCAGGAGGTAAAGCTCCTGATCCGAGGCGAGATCCCAGATCCGTGCGGTTGAATCCAATGCGGCGGTTCCAAGCAGTCGATCGTCGGGCGAAAACAGAACTCGCATGACTTCGTTGGTATGTCCTCGCAGCTCCGATTGCAATCGCCCCGTATCCCGATGCCAGACACGTACAACTCGATCTTCCCCGGCGCTGGCGACCCAACGGCCGTCGTGCGAAATTGCCACGGCATTGATTTCAGAACCATGTTTCGCTTCCCACAGAACCTGTCCCGTTTCTGTGGACCAGCATCGAGTGAAGCCATCGGTGGAGCCTGTCACAAAGTACTCACCGTCTTCCGACATCTCGAGCGGTTGAAAAGTCGTCGGAAGTTTAACCGGAGTACCGACGAGTTCGCCTCCGGGGATCGACCATCTCGATACATGACCTCGTGTGCCGGCCGTCACCAATTGGCTGCCATCTGGCACGAACTCCATTCCCCAGACACCGGCTTCAATCCTGATAGGCGGACACAGATGCTTCGCTGAAACCGTGTCCTGAATACAGATTGTGCTGTCGGTTTTGGCAATCGCTACTATCCTGCCGTCACGACTTAGAACCGCCGAATCAAAACCTCCGGGATCGATCCCGAACCCACGATCCTGATCATCCTTTGGTCGCGGCAGCTTCCAGAGCTGCACGCTTCCGGTTCTCGTTTCATTGGTTCGAGACTTCAGATGTGACAACGTTGCCAGACACACATCGCGATCATCAAGCTTGCCCAGCTCAGCATGAATTACGCGCTGGGAATGTCGCATCGGATCAATGTCAACGCCCCGAGGTCCGGAGTCTACAGAATCACTTTCGGAAAGGTTCCACAGTCGCACGGTCGCATCGTCACTCCATGACAGCAACGATTTGCCGTCGTTTGCAAATGCACAACCGTTGATCAGGTATTCATGTTCAAGTTCCGGCGTGACCGCAATCCCGGATTCTGTATTCCAAAGACGAATCCACTGATCCGTCGACATGATCGCGCATTGACTTCCGTTGGCGTTAAGCTTCACATCCATCAGTTGCGCGTGCTCTTTCGTTGTGATTTCGCGACGCAACTTTCCATCGTACGGGTCCCAAAGAAACACTTTGGCACCGGAAATCGTCGCTATGCAGGAGCCATCTTCGCTGACGTCGGCGTGTGTCATGCGAGGAATGTTGAACACGTTGCGGAGGTACCCCGTCTCGGTGTCATGAACCTGAATCGTCGACTGTTGTTCGGTCTGCCGGACGAGAAAGACACTTTGGCCATTGCGAAAAAAACGAACAGAAATTAACCGACCTTCATCAGGCTTCGAATCCCAGACCTTTGTCCCCCGGAGATCATAAACGGTGGCCATCTTCTGTGTGCGAACCAGAATGTAGCGGTTGTCATCGCTGAAACTGGCACTGTCAACTTCTGCATCCTGCTTGATCTTCGGAAGGATGAGCTGGCCTGTCAGTGCATCCCAGAGACTAACGGTCATATCGGCGGACGCGGTAACCAGCAGCTTTCCGTTCCTGCTGAATTCGATCTCATTGACTGTCGACGCATGTTGAAGAGGTGGCCCAAGCTGCCGACTTGTTCCTGCATCCCAGATTCGGGCAGTTCCATCGAAGGAAGCCGTTGCGATCCTCGATCCGTCCGGGCTCAGGCGAGCCACGGTCAGTTCCGCTCCTTCGGGATGACGAATGGCGGGAGCGGCCGGAACCGGAAAGCGGCGCTGCTCGACCAGTGACAGACCGAACATGGCCGCCTTCCAGTCACGGGGGTCTTTGCGAATCAGCGATGCCACAATCGCAAGACCTCGAGACGATTGTCCTGTGTCAATCATGTTGCTGATCGTGGTCCACTTAAGATCCGCGACGTTCTCGGTGAGTCTGATGTTCGCTCTCTCGGCACGCACCCACTGCCACGAGACCATCACACTGCCGATCACCAGCAATCCCAGAAGACTTCCGGCCAGCACAGCCGTGCGCCGGTTGCGCTGGCACCAGCGAGTGAATTGTTCGACGCTGCTGATCGGCCTGGCCCTGATGGGTTCACGGCGCAGGAATCTCTGGAATTCATCAGCCACTTCAGCAGCAGTTGAGTATCGATTCTGCGGATTCTTCTCCAGACAGCGCAGAGCAATCGTTTCCAGATCCCGGTTGACCGTCGGGTTCAGCTTTCGAGGCGGCACGGGCTCATCGTGGACCGCCATCCACAATGTCTCCACTGCATTGGCTCCGACAAACGGTGGCCGGCCCGTCAGCAATTCATACAGTATCGCGCCGATTCCATAGATGTCGCTTCTTGTGGTCACATCGGAACGACCAGCGGCCTGCTCAGGAGCCATATAGCCGGGCGTTCCAAGTACGGCCTGAGTCAGCGTCAGGCTGCAGTCATTTCCTCCTGTTAACTTGGCCAGTCCGAAATCCGTCAGATGCGGCAGACTCTCTCGATCCATGAGAATGTTTGAAGGCTTCAGGTCGCGATGCAACACGCCATGTTGATGCGCGTATTCGAGTGCCCTCGCGACGCTTGCCAGCAATCCGGAGATGCGAAGTTCCTGTCGACGAATGGCGGCGGGTGTCGTTGTGGAATCGAGTGAGAAATCGCTGCGACATTCTGCCAGACTGACGCCATCAATCAGCTTCATGCTGTAAAAATGCTGTGTTTCGACATCGCCAATCTCGTAAATCGGCACAATCCCGGGATGATCAAGTCGTGCCGCAGCTTCGGCCTCCAGCTGAAACCGTCGCACCGATTCCGGTGTCGCCAGCTGACCGGCCAGGATGACCTTCACCGCAACGATCCGATTCAGACTCCGTTGTCGAGCCCTGTAGACGATGCCCATCCCGCCGCGTGCGATCTCTGCGATCAACTCGTAGTCACCAAACTGCGGCAGGACACCCTGCGACAAGAATATGTCACTCGCCAGATCGTCCGACAGACTCTGGTTCAACTCGCTTTCCGAATCAGCAAGGTCAAGGAGGCATTGCAGGCACTGTCCCTCGGAGACACCGGAAAGCACTTCCCGTCCACACCCGACGCAAGTTTTCGATGATTCGTTCGTCATTTCAAACCGTCGCCCTCAACCACGGATTGGAGGGCATCATAGGAAATGGCCAATTCTGAGCACTGAAGCACGTACGCACCGAGGCCGAGTGTCCATCGCAGAGCGTCTGGAGATCGTCTCTTCCCGATGATCTCCTCAATCCTCGTCGCACACAGATTAAAGGTAATGGAGTTGCAATCTATCGTACAAAGAACGAATTTCCTGGTGTCAGCTCGAAAACCTGCCGGGCGCGGAAGCCGTTGAGGTCAGGGTTGATTTGAGATCTCTCAACTCGTCATCGACCTCGCCCGGTTCGAGAACCGTCTGGGCAAGCTCCTGGCGAAGAATTGCCACGTAGCGTTTTCTCATCCGCTGCAGCGACATCGTCACCGCCGGAACACTGATTTCCAGACGCGACGCAAGTTCCGCTTGCGGCAAAGTGTTCCCGGCAGCAACAAGGAATTCACTTAGCAGCATGAACAGCTCAAGCTTTCCGGCTCTCTCGTAGTCCCTTCGCAGGAGTTGCAGCACTCGACTCAGAAGCGCTTCGGCCCAGCTTCGCTTGAAGCAGTCTTCAGGTGAGCAGTCGTCGGTGAATTGGCGTCGGTACCGCTGATCAAACTCCGCGACCTCAAGCGGCACTTGAGTCATCGCCCCACCGCGCTTCAGGCTGGTACTCTTCCGTCGCTCGTCGCTCAGGTAATTCTTGACGGACGCGAGCAAGAACGCGCGAAACTTTCCGCGAGCCGGATCCAGTTGACGGAAACGGTTTTGTTCGACTAGAAACGCAAAGAAGCCCTGCGTTAGATCGGACGCGTCGTGATGACTGTAACCACGGTTCCGCACGAAAACATAGATGGGATACCAGTAGCTCTCGCACAGTGCCGAAAGAGCTGCGTGTGAGTCCTCCGGCGAGTCACCGCCAACGCGATGCACGATACTCCAGCATGTACTGCCGAACGCAACTCTGGCGTGATCAGGTGCGAAGTTCATTGTCGTCAAATATGGGTGGAGAGCTGTGCGGCAGCCGCGTCAACAGGATCGCATGTCGCACAGGGCTATCATACGCCGTATGCGAGTTCGATTGCAGCGCTGATTGACAATACTTTCCTCTGTGCAGAAACCCCATCGCTTCTGATTTCTGGTCAGGCGGCTACTCATCCAGGGGCGCCAATTTACGTGAATCTTATGCAAAAAACTGCAAAAATGGCCACGAAGTCAGGCTTTCCGGATTCGTTGTCGAATTTCCGAAAATTCGCGTTAGCTCCATTCCAGGAATCCTTTGACACAGGCGTGCAGTGTCTGCTTGATTTGGCCGTCGAAGAGAAAGGTGCGGTTTCGCCGGTCGCTCTGGAATTGTGAATGTGCATACAAATGATTTCCCGGGAGAAGTGGACGGAGATCAATGGTGGAACTTTGTGGCAGTCCTGAAGGGCTGAGGCATCTGCTACTGCGCCGGTTCATCCGTAAGAGTGAAAAGATCCACATCAGGCCTGAACAGAACCCGAAAATCCCTCTTCTGAAGTCACTCCAATAACCCGGATTAGTTCCTAATGTCCCAACTATCTCAGGCAAGCAGCGAACCGTGGCTCAATGCGATCGGTTCACGTTATTTTCTTGACTGGTTACATGAGCAGCAATGCAGTCTTGCCTTCACAACCTATCAGACGGGAAAGCTCTTCCTGGTCGGCTGCAAATCGCTCAGCGGTGCGGGCGTGCCGACGAGTGAGTCAGATCGAGGTTTGTCTGTCTTCGAGCGAACCTACAATCACTGCATGGGCATGTGTGCTACGTCCGACGGGAGAACGATCTGGTTGAGTTCTCGTTATCAGATCTGGCGGATGCAGCAGGCTCCGCCCAACGTGGTTCCCTACCGCCAGCCTGCCGGAAGTTCGCTGGAAGGTGACTTGCCCAATGAGTCACCGCAATGGGCTGGGCGTGGTTTCGATGCCGCCTATATTCCTCGAGTCGGCTACACCACCGGACATATCGATGTTCACGACATGGCCCTTGATGGTAACGGGCAACTGATATTCGTGAACACGATGTTCGGCTGCCTCGCCACCTTGAGTGATCATGCCAACTTTAAGCCGGTCTGGAGACCTCCGTTTCTGAGTGCACTCGTGCCTGAGGATCGCTGCCATTTGAATGGCCTCGCGATGCGTGATGGTGCAGCTCGTTATGTCACCGTGGTGAGTCAATCGGATGTTGCTGACGGTTGGCGCGATCGTCGCCAGAACGGTGGATGTGTTCTGGAGGTGCCGTCCGGGGAAGTCGTGTCTTCCGGATTGTCAATGCCTCACTCACCACGCTGGTATCGCGATCGACTGTGGGTACTGAATTCCGGGACAGGTGAATTCGGCTCTGTTGACACTGCGACGGGACGCTTTGAGCCTATTGTCTTTTGTCCCGGCTATATGCGAGGGCTCTCGTTTCGCGGGGATTATGCGATCGTGACGCTTTCAAAGCCGCGAAATCATAGCTTCCATGGACTGGCTCTGGATGAGAATCTTAGACGCAGAGACGCGGAAGCGCAGTGCGGATTGCAGATCATTGATTTGAAGCGTGGATGTGTTGCCGAATGGCTGCGACTGGAAGGCAGCCTTGTGACCGAACTTTACGACTCTGCGGTGCTTCCCGGAGTTCGACAGCCAATGGCCGTTGGTTTTAAGAATACAGAGATTGAACGACTTGTACTTTACGAGGAGGAATAGCAGAGCTTTGCTTTAGCTGATCCGGGGTGGGATTGATTTTTTTAATTTCGTTTTCGCGGTGGATTTTGAATCCCCTGACCTGAGTTTCATAGGGTTTGAGATTCGCCTTTGTCATAGATTCAGGGTGTCGAATGTTGCTGGCAAATTGGTTTCGTCGAGTAATCTCTGAGAACAGCGTTTCGTTGCGTGCGCGTCGTGGGAACTCTCGCAAGGCTGTTCACAATTGGGGCGTTGGGGCGGGGGAACAACTGGAATGTCGAGTGTTGCTGACCGAAGATTTCGGCGACGCACCGGATACGAGTGCCGGTACGGGGGTCGGTAACTACGAGACTTTGCTGGCCAACAATGGCCCGCGACACACGGTTGTGGCCGGGCTGAAACTGGGAGCCGATGTCGACACTGAAGCGAACGCGACCGCCAACGTCGACGCGAATGGTGACGGCCTGGACGAAGACGGCGTCCTCCTGCCGATGTCCGATCTGCAGTTCACGATCGGCACGCAGCCGACGGTCACGTTGCTGGCGAAGAACACGACCGGGACGGCGGCCACGCTGTACGGCTGGATCGATACCAACAACAACGGGGTCTTCGACAATGCGACGGAGCGGGCCCAGATCGCCGTTCCCACGGGGACAACAAACGGTTCGTTCACGCTGACATTCCCAACGGTTCCGACGGGCTTCACGGGGACGACCTATGCCCGGTTCCGGCTGAGCACGGATGTCGCGGCGGCGAATTCCACGGGGGCTGCCAGTGATGGCGAAGTCGAGGATTACGCCGTCAACATCACCAAACCGACCACTGGCGTCGTGAAGAGCAGCGGCAGCACGAAGATCGATGACAACACGACCAATGGTCCTGTTCTCGCGAACCAGGACCAGTTTGGAAATTCGCTCACCCGAATTGGCGACATCGATGGCGACGGCGTCACGGATCTGGCCGTAGGTGCGCATCAGGACGATACCGTTGCCAGCAACACGGGAGCGGTTCACATCCTGCGAATGAATGCCGATGGATCGGTGAAGGCGACCACGAAGATCGCCTCGGGCACTGGGGGCGGGCCGACGTTGGTCGACGGCGATGTCTTCGGAGTTTCAGTGGCAGCGATGGGGGATATTGACGGCGACGGGATTGGCGACATTGCCGTCGGTTCGCCGGGGTTCGACCTGGGGCCCGTGCGTAACGGGGCGGTGTATATTCTCCGCCTGAATTCCGACGGCACAGTGAAGAGCGGCGGCATCACACAAATCGCCAGCGGGACCAATGGCGGACCATCGCTGCCGGTCGTCGCGCAATTCGGCAGGTCCGTCGCTTCGCTCGGCGACATCAATGGAGACGGGGTGGGTGACCTTGCGGTGGGGGCGTTCGGAGAGGACAGCTATGCGGGAGCGGTCTACGTCCTGTTGATGAACTCCGATGGAACGGCCTCCTCTTCCACCCGGATCGCCAGCGGAGTCAATGGCGGGCCGACGCTCGCCAGTAGCAGTCGTTTCGGTATCTCGCTCGCCAGTCTGGGGGACATCGATGGGGATGAAACCGGCGACGTGGCGATTGGAATTCGTGGTGCCGTTTACGTCGCCCGCTTGAACACGGACGGGACCGTCAAGTCCCACACGTTGCTCAGCAACTCGACCCTGGGAATCTCAGCCAGCGTCAGTCCCGCTTTAGCGACCGCGGGCGATCTGGACGGGAATGGGGTGACCGACCTGCTGGTGGGGTCGGACAACGACAATAGTGTCTATTCGCTGTTTCTCCATGCGGACGGCACGTTGGCGGGTTCGGTGCGGATCGGTGACAGCATCAATGGCGGGCCCTCGGTCGCGGGGACCTTGTTCGGGTCGAGCGTCAGCAGCCTGGGGGACTTCGACGGAGATGGCGTCGTCGACATTCTGGTCGGGGCCAGAAACGACAACACGGCCGGGCCGTCCAAGGGCGCGGCCTACATTCTGCGGCTGGACGCGGCGACGTTGGATTTCGGGGACGCACCCGATACGGGGAGCGGAACCGGGGCCGGCAACTACGCCACCACGCTGGCCGAAGGAGGTCCGCGGCATATCATCAACTCGGGGCTGCGGCTGGGAGTCGCCATTGATGCGGAATCCAACGCGACAGCGAACGCCGCCGCGAATGGTGATGGCCTCGACGAGGACGGCGTTCTGTTTCCGCTGACCGATCTGCAATTCACGATTGGCTCGCAGCCGACAGTGACGCTGCGGGCAACGAACACTACCGGCACCGCCGCCACGCTCTACGGCTGGGTCGATTACAACGGCAACGGCGTGTTTGACAATGCGACCGAACGTGCCAGTGTGTCGGTTCCAACGGCCACAACCAACGGTTCGTTCACTCTGACGTTTCCGACTGTTCCCACGGGCTTCACGGGCAAGACGTATGCTCGATTCCGGTTGAGCACGGACACGTCCGCAAGCGAACCCACAGGCGTTGCCATCAACGGCGAAGTCGAGGACTACGCGGCGACGATTGTCGCCCCTACCAACGCCAAGCCAAAGCTGAACGGCATCACGAAGATCGCCGACAATCTGAATGGTGGTCCTTCGCTGGCACACCAGGAGCGGTTCGGCTTTGCGGTGACACGTCTTGGAGATCTCGACGGCGACGGCATTGGTGACATCGCGGTGGGAGCTGCGTTTGCGGAGAATCCGAACTTTCGCGGTGCGGTCTACATTCACTTTCTGAACGCTGATGGCACAGTAAAGGCCACCACCCGGATCGGCAACGGTTCTAATGGTGGGCCGTCCCTCATTCCGGACGCAAAATTTGGCAGTGCCATCGCGAACCTTGGGGACATTGATGGCGACGGAGTCGTCGATCTGGCGGTCGGGTCGTACGATGACGATGCTGGCGGGTTAGGTCGCGGCGCGGTGTACATCCTGCGGCTGAATACTAATGGCACCGTGAAAAGCGGTGGCGTCTCGAAAATCGGCGACAACCTTAACGGGGGGCCGGCGCTGGCGAACTTTTCAAAGTTCGGAAGTGCTGTGGCAAACCTCGGGGATCTGGACGGTGACGGGATCAACGACCTTGCGGTCGGAGCCTACGGAGATAGTGCGGAGGGTTCCTTTCGAGGAGCCGTGTACATTTTGCGGCTCAACGCTGATGGGTCTGTGAAGACCGGCGGCACGACCCGCATCGCCAGCGGGGTTAATGGCGGTCCGACGCTGACGGACCAATCCTACTTCGGTAGCTCCCTCGCCAGCCTCGGCGATTTTGACGGAGACGGGATTGTCGACCTCGCCGTCGGAACCACCAACGACGACACTGGCGGTACCAACACGGGGGCCGTGTATCTGATGCGGCTGAATTCGGATGGGACCGTCAAGACCGGAGGCCTGACCCAGATCGCCAGCGGGACGAATGGCGGGCCAACATTGGCCGTCGGGGACAACTTCGGGACTTCGGTTGCGAACGTGGGAGATCTTGACGGCGACGGCATCACCGATCTTGTGGTCGGTGCCCACGGAGATGACACAGGAGGCAGCAATCGCGGGGCGATCTACGCAGTGCGGCTTAATGCCGATGGTACAGTCAAAACGAACGGACTCACCAAACTGGCCCACAACCTCAACGGCGGACCAACGCTGGGCAACTCCAACCGATTTGGAAAATCGGCGGCGAGTCTCGGCGATTTCGATGCCGACGGTGTGCCCGATCTGATCGTCGGAGCCTCTCTGGATGCGGGTGGCGGCACCAATCGCGGCGCGGTTTACATTCTGCGAATGGATGTCCCCGCTACCCCGACGGCTATTGGGATCTCCAGCAGCAGTGTCGCCGAGAATCAGTTGAGCGGGACGGCCGTTGGGACGTTCTCGACGACCGACGCAAATCCGTTCGACACATTCACATATACGTTTGCAACCGGAACAGGCGATACCGACAACGGTTCGTTCCAGATCGTCGGCAACGAACTCCGCTCGAACGCGGTATTCAACTTTGAAGCGAAATCGAGCTATTCCATCCGCGTGCGAACGACGGACGATGGTGGCCTTCAATACGAGCAGACGTTCACGATCAGCGTGACGGACGTCAATGAGGCTCCAACGGCCATGGCGTTGCAAAACACGACCACGTCGCTGGCGGAGAACGTCAGTACTGCCACCGCGATTAAACTGGCGGATATCTCTGTCACGGACGATGCACTGGGCACGAACGTTCTGTCCTTGTCGGGTACTGACGCCGCGTTCTTTGAGATCGTCAGCAACGAACTGCGACTCAAGGCGGGCACGGTGCTCGATTTCGAAGCGAAGTCGATTTACAACGTGACTGTGGAAGTCAATGACGCGGCGGTCGGTGGTGCCGTTGATGCTTCACAGGCGTACGCGCTCACACTGACCGATGTCAACGAAGCTCCGACAGCGGTGACCTTGCAGAACACAACAACGTCTCTCGCAGAAAACACCAGCACGGCGACCGCGATCAAGCTGGCGGATATTTCTGTCACGGACGATGCACTGGGCACGAACGTACTGTCCTTGTCGGGTACTGACGCCGGGTTCTTCGAGATCGTCAGCAACGAACTGCGACTCAAGGCGGGCACGGTGCTCGATTTCGAAGCGAAGTCGGCTTACAACGTGACCGTGGAAGTCAATGACGCTGCCGTGGGCGGGGCGGTGGATGCTTTCGTGCCATTCACTCTCTCACTGACTAACGTCCTCGACACAACCACCAGCCCCGATGCTTTCCGAATCGTTTTCTCAGCCGTGGACGTCACTATCACTCACGCCATCAATGGCGGAACTCCCGTGACACTCGGTCCTTTTCCGCTGAGTTCTCCGATCCTACTGAATGGCCTCGAGGCAAACGACAGCGTCCGAGTGCTCGGAACTGCAGGCCCGGATCTGTTCACGGTTTCTTCCTCAGGACTTGTCGTCAATGGCACGACAGTGACGCTCACGGGCCCCGCAAGCCGAACTTTGTTCGGAGCAGCGGGGAATGATGTCTATCAATTTGATGCAGATTCAGTTCTGGGAGTCTGGTCGCTGGATGAGTCAGGAGGCGGGCTGGATACGGTTGATTTTTCTCTGACGTCGACTGTGAACGTAGTGTTCAACATGGCGACCGCTGGGATTCAAGCCGTGCATGCCACCAATTTGAGCCTCGTGCTGGGCTCGGCTGTCACGATTGAAAATGTCATCGGCGGCACCGGTGATGACACACTGTTCGGCAATAGTCTGAACAACACTGTGACTGGCGGTGCCGGGAACGACAGGCTCATTGGTGCTGGCGGTGACGACCTGCTGATCGGCGGAGCCGACAATGATATCTATGTGTTTGTGCCAACCTCCGCTGCCGAAGCCGATCAGGTGACTGAGAATCCGAATGAAGGCATTGACACGCTGAGCTTTGCTTTTCTGACGACAGATGTCAGCGTGGATCTCGGACTCACTTCGATTCAGATGGTGCACCTGAATCGCACTGTGACGCTCAGTTCCGCAGTTGCCATTGAGAACATCCTCGGCGGGACCGGTGCTGATACACTGAACGGTAACAGCCTGAGCAATACACTATCCGGTGGTGCTGGAGATGACCGGCTCAACGGCGGTGCTGGAAACGATTTCCTGTTCGGAGGAGCAAATAATGACACCTATGTTTTTGTGCCTTCCGTCGGCCCTGAAGTCGATCAGGTGACTGAGAATCTGAACGATGGTACGGATACTCTGAACTTCTCGTCGCTGACCACGGACGTTCTTCTGAATCTGGGATCCTCATTCGTTCAGTCGGTGCATACAGACCGCACCTTGAAGCTCAACTCCGCGGGAGTCTTCGAGAATATCATCGGTGGCACCGGAGCGGATACGCTGTTTGGCAACAGCCTGAAAAATACCATCAGTGGCGGTGCCGGGAACGACAAGCTCATTGGTGCTGGCGGCGATGATCTGCTGATGGGCGGAGCCGACAATGACACGTATGTTTTTGCGGCTGCCTCCGCCGCTGAAGCTGATCAGGTCACTGAGAATCCGAATGAGGGCATCGACACATTGAGCTTTGCCTTTATGACCACAGATGTCAGTGTGAGTCTTGGACTCACTTCCGTTCAGACGGTGCACCTGAATCGTACAGTGACGCTTAATTCCGCGGTTGTCATTGAGAACATCCTCGGCGGAACCGGTGGAGATACGCTGACCGGTAACAGCCTGAGCAATACACTGTCCGGTGGTGCCGGAGATGACCGGCTCAACGGTGGCGCGGGCAACGATTTCCTGTTCGGAGGATCGAACAATGACACCTACATTTTCGCGGCTTCCTCCGGCACCGAAGCCGATCAGTTGACTGAGAGGACCGGCGAAGGCAATGACACGTTGAGCTTTGTTGATCTGACCACAGACATCCTGTTGAATCTTGGCTCGTCTTTCGTTCAGTCGGTGCATACTGACCGGACCTTGAAGCTCAACTCCGCGGCAGTCTTTGAGAATATCATCGGTGGCACCGGCGCGGATACGCTGTTTGGCAACAGCCTGAACAATACCATCAGTGGCGGTGCCGGAAACGATAAGCTCATTGGTGCTGGCGGCGACGACCTGCTGATAGGCGGAGCCAACAACGACACCTACCTTTTCGTTCCTTCCGCCGGACCTGAAGCCGACGAAGTCGTAGAAAACACCAATGAAGGCATCGACACACTGCTGTTCGCGTATCTGAGTACCGACGTCACGCTGAATCTCGGATCAACTTCTCTTCAGACGGTGCACACCGATCGTACGTTGAAACTCAACTCCGTCAGCACATTTGAGAACGCCGTGGGCGGCACGGGCAACGATACACTGCTCGGGAATGCTCTGGCCAATCGACTCACGGGCGGCGAAGGCAATAACATCCTGGTCGGCCTCGAGGCGGGCGATATTCTGGAAGCAGGCAGCGGTCGAGACATTCTGATCGGCGGCCTGGGACTCGACATTCTGATTGGCGGAGCTGGCGATGACATTCTGATTGCCGGACTCACGACGAGCGACACCAGTCTGACCAATCTAAGCACTCTTCGCACGGCATGGATTTCTCCTGACGCCTATGAAACACGCGTGGCCAGTCTCAGAGTTGGAGCAGGAAGTCCGGAGGTCTCACTGAAGTCCACCATCAAC
>JBPOIW010000111.1:0-12968 GCA_052034165.1 Planctomycetota bacterium
CACGCATCAGGGAATTTGTTCAGGAAAGGAGGGTGGCATCGGCCAACGCTGGCGATAACAGGCTGACGGCATCGGGAGTTGGGGTGAGCATGGCTACGACGAACGGTGGGATTTGTTGTTGCTCCAAGCAAAGTCTTGTCAAAAGGTGAACGACTCGCCGAGTTCAATAAGCGTCTCGCTGATGCACCAGCGGCGAAGACTGCTGATGAGGCATTTGAGTTGCTTGGCAAGACAATGAACGATGTTGAAGATGCCTTTAGCGGGGTGGCGAAGGTTGAAAATCCGGGACTAAAATACCAAGGGCGAATGTACCCTCCCCGTGCCGACTTTACGACACGTCTTCCGAATGGTGGATTGGAGGCGACAACCGCTGGCAACATCATCCGAATCGGCCCAAATGGTACGATTCAAATCTATTTGAGAAACGCAGATGGAACACTTGGCCAGCTGGCGTTTGAGAAGCTGGGTGGAGGTTGATGATGGAATTGCAGACTTTTGAGAAAGAAATCAAACTCAAGCACTCTGGTTGGACCATGAACAAAAGTCAGTCGGGTGCTGCCACATGGATTGATATTCTCATCGCCAGCGGTGTTGGATTTACGATTCAGATTACTCCCAACGATGGTATTGGTGTTTCCAGACGATCAACCGATGAATTTGATTTCGGTGGACACGACGAAGTGTTTGGCGACCTTGGCGAAGTCCTGCGTTTCCTCGAATCCCAAGGATCGTGAAGGGTTTACGCACGGGTGAATGCAAAGCCGATCTATGATTCAACTTCGCCCAGATGGGGATGTATACCCTCTATGCATCCAAGAAGTCCTAAGATGTGCTTCGAGAGGTCCATATAATCTTGGCCGACATCTTCGGACTGCTGTTCCCCAAATTGTTCGAGGTCAAGCCCGTAATCACCATTATCGCCGTACAGAACTAACCGGAGGCCAAGAAACTGATGTTGAGTGAATACGGCTGGCACTTCTTCCCTAACACTTTTGTCTCTGCCTCCAAACTCGATTCCACCACATAGCCGTGCGGAGAGGAGAGCGGCAAGCTCACCAAGAGATAGGTCGGTTTTGATTCCAACAAATGCGCAGATGTTCATTTGTAACAGCCAGTCAGTCGATGAAGAAGAACGGTGCCTGAGGTCCAAATTTCTCAGCCCATTCCTTCTCCGTGAAAACTCTAAAGTTGAACTTTTTATCGCCCTTGAGACCGGGGAACATCGATTTCAGCTCTTCATGGATCTCATCCGAGATCTTTTGAAGTTCCGTGTTGCTCCGACCAGAGCGAAACTCACCGAATTTACGTACCTTGCTCGCCAGCTTGTCACTGACAACAAAGGCATCGATGTCAAATTCGTCGGGATTAAATCGCTTGAATCCAGTCACGTTTCCATTTGCATCTCGTGCGAGTCCCATTCCTCTTGCGACACTTCCTCTGACACCGATTCTCGAATCATCGGCTAATTGCAGAATTCGTCCTTTGACGCTCCGGAGAGTTTTTTGCGTTCGGCTAGCGATATCCGCCAAGCGGAAAATGTCCCCGTCCTTAGGAGTGGGACCGGTTTCTGGAACCGCAGGCTTGGTTGCAGCGCGAGCACTGTTGCTTGGAGCAGCAACATTACCATCGTCGAGTTTGGTTGTCGATGAATTTGTTGATGGGGAGTCCAGAATCTCATTTGGTGCCGAACTTGATGCGGGTGCTGATGACGGAGGTTCCGGCGAAGCTGTCGAAATTGATACGGTTGGTTCTGGCGGTGGTGAACTTGTTCCGCTCGGCGGTGTTCCTGACGATGTCGCGGGTGCGTCTGCGTTCTTCAAGGTCCCGGCTGCTTCATCCACGTTGTCCAGAGTCGAGGGTACTGCGTCGGCAACTTTCTCTGCGTCTGCAGCACCCGAGAGTGCGACTTCGTCGACGTGTCCTGCTGCTGCCTCAACACGCTTAGCGGCTTCGAGCGTATCTTCTGCACGTCGGACGGCCGTGGTTGCTCGTGCCGAGTTCGCGGCAATCCTGAATATTCCAATTCCGATCAATTCGAGCGCCAGATTCTGGGTCCATTGCTGGATCTTCTCGTTACGCCATGCTTCATCTTCAGATTCCCCAATCGAATACTTCTTCAACATCTGTGAATGGAATTGGGCTTTCCAATTCTGAAATTGACGCGTTTCCGACCCTTTTAATTCCTTCCTTTCCTGCGATTCTGCGGCCACCGAATCTACGTACGCCTTTACAGCGGCCGCGGTCTCTCGCCGTGCCTGCTTGTGGCTCACAGCCTGGCTGAATACTTCGGTTTCAATCGCCTGTTGGATTTCCAGATACCGCAACGTACTTTCTGGCGGCTTCCAGCCTGTAGGAACTCGTCCCTGGTGCGGTCGACCATATTGACGAATATGAGATGCAAGCTTTAGACGAAGCGATTCCAGAATGAGTTCGTGGTGGCGGATATTGATTTGACTGTGAAGAAAAATCGTGTCCAGTTCCAGTTCTGCCAACAGACGTTCAGCTTGGCGCGGTGATGCAGCAGAAGTACTTTGCTGATTCTGTTGCAGTCGGGTTCCTTGCTCGACCTGGATTGAATTCTTTTCTTCCTGCAGCCCACTCGGATCGACCTCATTCACCGGGTTGTTCTTCACATACCGATACAGGTTCAGATCATCTTTCGCCGGATCGGCCGCAGTAAACACTCCCGTTTGCGGGTTGTAGTTGCGGTGGTGGGTTGAGTACTGCAGTTCCGGGCCGGCGTCCGGGTCTTTGCGGTAGGCGAGGTACTCGCCTTTGTAGAGCTGACTGTTGGCCGTACTTCCCGTCGAACTGGTCAGTTTGCCCCAGCCGTCGAAGCTGTAATCATCGGTCACGACCTGAGCGTCATCCGTGAGCTGCCTCACGGAATCGCAGGGTTTTCAGTGTTCAGTTTTCGGTTTTCAGTCAATCGCAAAAACAGCTCACTGAACACTGACGACTGAACACTGAAAACTTCCTCCCCTGCAGAACTCGCAGTGCATCATCGTTGTAGGCATACGTGGTCACGTCGCCCGATGGATGCTCCACCTGAATCAGTCGGTTTTCTCCGTCCCACGTATTCGTCGTGATGTCGCCTGACGGTTCTTCGATCGTAAGTCAGGGTTAACCACGAAAGACACGAAACACACGAAAGAATCAAAGAGAATCACGTCGGCGCTTGCTGCCCTTTCGTGTATTTCGTGTCTTTCGTGGTGACAAACTTGTTTTACTTTGCTGACTTGTCCGGGCAAAAGCGCAGAGTATCCGAGGACTCACGCTACGAACGCCCCGTTCGTCTCAGTGCTCTTCAGTGCGCGCAAGAACACTCATTATGAGTATGGGTTATCCAGACCTTGTCGAAATGTTGCTCGCAGTACTTATTTCGACTTCTCGTTCAGGCTTTTGACCAACGCGTTCTGAAATTCCGGCATCTTGATTGTCGTCAGGTGTCCGCCGCCCGAGATCTCAACAACAGGCCAGTCAGGTCGGGCCGCTTGCAGGGGCTTTACGTAGAGACGTTTGACCGGGTCGTCAGAGCCAATGATAACAGTGACCGGCTGAGAGATGACTTTGAGTTCGGTTTCGCTCAGAGCAAGCTCGGCGATTCCTTTGACGCATGCTTCGGGGGTTCGAGAACTCTCACGCCCTGCGATGTTGTTCCAGAATCGTTGCAGTAGACCTCCCTCTTTCATCCAGCCCATTCCGCAAAGAGTAACGGACAGGGTCATTTCAGAATGCACGGCGGCAAACTTCAACGCCACCATGCCACCCAATGAATATCCGACGACGTGAGCTTTCTCGACCTTCAGATATTCGAGGACCTTTGCCACATCGTGCACCATTTGCAGTCCATAGGCATCACTTGATTCTGGTTTGTCGCTTTCTCCATGGCCGGGCAGATCGAGGCAGATCACTCTGTAATTCTGGGCCAGCTTTTTGATGATGCCTGGACTTCGCCAGTTCAGTTCAGTGCTCGCGTGCAGACCGTGAATCAATACAACGGGATCGCCCGAGCCTTCGCTGGAGCAGACGATCCGGACACCCTCAACTTTCACAGACGCAGCGCCGCAACAGACGTTGGCGATGCAAGGCGAAGCCAGCAAAACAACAAGCATGACGAGGTGTTGACGCAGGCCCATACAGATCTTTTCCAGAGAAGTTCGGATAGGATGGCAACTGTAGCGGAGCATGGTGTTGGCTTATGAACGTCGACGAAAAGCCAGATGCGCACAAATGCACCCCGTCGGATTTTCATGTAAAGCAGTCATAAGCTACCACCGGCCAGCTTGTCTCATTTCATCAAACCCCGTGAGCAAATCTCGGAGTTGCACAATTTTTGTTTCGCAGGTCAAAAACGTCGCCGAGGGATTTTAGCCGTGTGTATTTCAGCGCGGCCTCTATTCGACTGCGGCTCTCGGCCAGACCGGTTTTCCTGGCACCGCGGTTTCCAGTTTCCAGAGGCTGCCTCCGGAAGTAACGAACAGCGTGCGAAGATTGTCACCGCCAAATGCGCAGTTCGTGGTTTCATCGCGAGGAATTGGAGCTACTGTGAGCAACTTACCGTCCGGAGAGAAAACGTAGATTCCCGCTGTGGGTTGATCGGCCATTTCATGCGGTGGATTTGGTTTGTTGATACCAGCTGCCACATACAGACGACCATCGGCATCCAATTTCATTCCATCAGGACCGCGAGTGGTCTTCCAGTCGAAGATCAGCGTTTGAGTTTCAAAATCGACCGTTCCGTTCTGTTGCAGTTCGAATCTCCAGAGCGCGCGTGCCCCTTTCGGTGAATTGTTGTTGTTATCGGCGACGAACAGATATTTGTCATCGTGTGTGACAACAATTCCATTCGGGCGGTCGACTTCATGCGTGATAATTATGGTCACGTTTCCTGAGGGATCGATGCGATACACGCCTTCGATCGGGCGCCCGTTCGCGTCCAGCATTTCCATTGTGCTTCGGTCGCCATATTGCGGATCGGTAAAATAGATGCGATTCTGCGAGTCCATCGTCAGGTCGTTGGGCTGATTAAACTTCTTGCCGTCAAATGTTTCTGCCAGCACTTTGGTTGAACCGTCGGCTTCAATACGAGTGACGCGGCGACGCACTGGTTCGCAGATAATCAGTCGTCCTTCACGATCAAACATCAGTCCATTCGAACCGGCGTCTTGACGATAGACGGAGCTTTTTCCGTTCTTGTCGCGGAGATTGATATTGCCCTCACCGCTTGTCAAAAGGCCCAGCTCGGGATGCCATGCTGGCCCCTCCCCTGCTCCGTGCTCCTGTAGCAGTTCTGGTCGTGAGGCGAAGATTTGCGGAGCCGTCTCGTCACTCAGTTTGAACGTAGCTGTGACCGGGAAATGATCTGAGAGACCTTCTGTCACCGAATCCCGCAGGATTTCAGCCGATTCGACTGAACCCGACAGACTGCGTGAAACAAAGATGTAATCAAGCCGTCTGTCTGTTCCATGGTTTTCATCGCGGACGAGAGGAGACGGAAACGTGCCGACGAATGAAGCTTCACCGGAACGACGCTCCTGAATCAGATCCACGTAACCCTGACGGAGAATCGACGAGATGCCGCCAAAGTCAATCCGTCCGTTATTCAGGTTGCGAGCACCCTTGTCGCGTTGATCCAGCATCTGAAAGAAAGGCACCAGTTTGGGGTCTGAGTCGTACTGAAGCTTGTCGGCCGGAGAGAACCCATTGAAATCCCCCGCCAGAACAATCCGTGGATTCAACTCAGGAAGCGACTTTACGTCTTCCTGAAGAAGGTGAGCCTCTTCGATTCTTCGCTCAAAGTTGGATGGGTGAAAGTGGACTACATAAAACCAGATGCCTTGAATGCGGCATCGCAGCAAACCATGGTGCATGCCGTCTCGAATACGTTTGACATCACTGATGCGATACCGCGAAGTGATGCCTGTGGGAAATCCATCTTCCTTCAGCAAGACAGAATGCTCATGCCCCCAGGAACGTGCATCGGCTGCCAGCTTCTCCGGCGTGTACTCGTTCAGTTCCTGCAGCGCCACAACGTTCGGCTTTTGCGCGGCCATCCATTTGAGCCAGTCTGCATGCCGCGGTTCTGCTTTCTTCGTGAAGCCGTACCAGACATTATGAGTCACCAGCTTGAGAGTGGTTGGATGCTCCTGGCCAAACGAGATTGTTGTAACCAGGCAGGCCGCCACGAGACACAAAGCGCGCAGGTATAACATGGGGTACTCATCTACGTGGGAAGATCATCGAAGAGAACGGGCACGTAGAATGGAATTCACCATCAGAATCGTCAAATGACTGGCTCATATGGACTGAGGCAGCCTGCTGCCGCTTTGGTGCAGGCAGCCTGCTGCCAAACAAAGGGCATCCGGTTCGTTAGAATTCTTCGTTAGAATTCAAAGTGAAGATCCACAGCAGGCTGTGGATCTTAAAGCGGCAGCCTGCTGCCGCAGTCCAAAGGAAGGATCACTTTTCGCCCTACTGCGGAGCGTTAAAGTCTCGGACGTTCTGACTCAGCAGGTCCGGGCGGGTGAGATGAGCTTCGCACAGGAACTCTTCAGCCAGAGATGCAAAATCATGAGCATCAGATCGAGCTGAAACGCTGCGACGGCAGGTTTGAGCAAACTGGAGAATAGCCCGCTGTGATTCACGGTCACCTTCGCAGCCTTTCACGAACATCGCCTGAAGTAGCGGCAGCGATTCCCAGTCTTCCCATCTCGCGAGATTCGTAATCGCGATTTCTCTCATGGCACTGTTCTGCAGCAGCAGTCGCATTGAGGCTTGAATGCGAGCTTTGCTGATCACATCGCTTTCGTAACTCCAGATGAACTGCAGCGACTGCACGAATGCATGGCGAGCCGTGTCGGGAACATCCGCGGGCAGAGCAATTGTCTCTTCGAGTCGTCTTAGTCCTTCATCGCCGGTCAACAGCAGGTAGCCTCCCATCAGGCCTTCCGCGCCGAATCGGAAGGTTCGAGAAGGCGATGTGTTGCCGTCGCCAGACGCAGCTGCCGGTTCGTTTTCTAACATTTGGTTCAGCAGGAATTGAGCATCCTCGGGGCCGCCCGATAACCCCAGCATCATCCCATAAAGTCCCAGTCGTTCAGGGCTCATGTCCTTGTCGGCGATCCAGCGACGAAGATCTGCAGGGGCCATCAATTCTCGGACCGCGACAACATCGTCATAGGAAGCGTTGCCAAATTCTGCCCAGGCATCAATCGCAATTAATGGATCGCGGTGTTCCAGATTCTTCAGGAAGTAGGCCAGGCGAGTTGGCTGCGGATCTGTCTGTGCTGGCAACAACTCCAGATAGTTCACCATGTCTTTGGTGATTGCCAGAGTTTCGTTCCAGGAAATCAGTTCCGGGACCACGAATGAGGTCTTTTGTACAAAGGCTGCAACAGGCGCATCAGACTTCAGCACTGCCTGAACGACTTTCAAAGCTTTCTTCGCATTGCCCGCATCAGTGTTCGTAGACGTTGACGCGAACGTGTTTGCAGATCCGGGCACAGAATATTCCGGCAATGTTCCGTACATTAGAAAGAGGTCACCGGGAGCCCCGGCGGCTTCGCTGGGAATGACGATCGACTGACCAATCGACAGCCGATCCACCGGGGCAGCCGTTTCTCCGCCTCGCAAATATTTGCGAATTCTGAGAGTTGATTCGGGGCGAGTCCCCTGGTCGTAGACTTCGAATCTCACCAGTTCCGCTATCAACACGAGATCCGCGCGGGAGATTTGTTCGGCCAGAGTCTGAGGTGGCGACAGGCAAAATGGACATGCCGGTGCGTTGCGAAATATGGCCGTCAGCAGCAGAATCACCGCCAGAGCGGCCGACGCAGCAGAGGATTGGCGAAGACGTTGAGTGAATCCATTCACGGTCAGTCGGTCCGTTTAAAAACAAAATTTGGAGAACTCCGGTATTCTCACAAGCACGGGGCTTTTCCGGAAGAGGAACGAAGATGTTTGTGTATCGCAGGGCCAACATTTCTGATGTCGGACGGATCACGGAATACAACTGTCGACTTGCTCTGGAGACCGAAGGAAAACAGCTGGATTCCGCCACGGTGACTCGAGGTGTTTCGCGAGGACTGGTGCTGGCCCCGGAAGTCCTGTACTTTGTTGCCGAAAAAGATGGCCTCGTAGTTGGCCAGGTCATGCTGACTCGGGAATGGAGCGACTGGCGCGATGGCTGGATGCTTTGGATTCAGAGCGTTTACGTCGATGCGGAATGGCGAGGTTTGGGGGTTTTCGGGAAGCTGTTTTCTTTCGCCATCGAGTCGGCCGCATCGGAGGGGCACGTGGTCAACGTGCGACTTTATGTCGAACATGCCAACGAGGCCGCGAAAGCCGTGTATGGTAAGTTGGGCTTTCGAAATGCGGGTTACGAGGTCATGGAGATGCCTTTTGAAAGACCCGCGTGTTAGTTGCAGTTCCATAAACCACCTGAGGCAATGTTGGTGGGGATTCCGCCAGGGGCGAGATGCTTTCGGGGGGTAAGTCTGTCGCAAGGTACCACGGTGGTCTGGCCGACCTTTCATTTCGGATCAGGCATAGAAGATTTAGTACAACCCAGACAGAAGCTGCAAGGCATAGCAATGCCGCGCCACAGAACACCTCCGTTGAGCAATCCTCTATGACAACGTGAGCACGAGGATTGTCAGGCAAGTAGGCGATAGTCACTGTTTCGGGACGCCTCCAGGACGACGCCCCGAAGGCATCAGTCTGGATTGCAGTACCAATGTCGCTTGGTTGGCTTTTGATCACAAAGAAGAGATTGAAGAGATGGAGTGGGTTTCTGCGACCAGCACCCGGGTACCGATAGTTGATGATGCGACCTGAGCCGTCTGAGGAACTTGTACTGTAAATAACGCGTGCCGTCGTTCGCTGTCCCACTTTCAGCACGTATTGATTGGCACGTGCGTTCCAGATCATTCCGGTTCCAAGGAGCAGAAATAGCGTCAGCAATGCGCAATTGCCGAGCCGTGTTTTTGACACGGCTTTTGCGATAGCAAAGAACGCTATGAACACTATGGAAAAGAAAATGCTGTCCATACCGAGGAATCCTGACCTGCTACAGAGGCAGAAGCCGTCTGTGTTGTGCTGACGGAAATGACAGCCAGAATTTAGGCCTGCAAGGTTATGTTGCTGACAACCACGCTGTATTGAGTTGTCTTGCGTCACGCATGCTGTTTTGTGCATCCTGCTTTCTGGTTATTTCACTTTCTGCCAGGAAGTGCTCAGCAGGAGATTTCGCGTAATCACAAAGACGTTTAAATGATTGGCGATCGATCGAATATGCGAATCATTGCAAATTTGCAGATTGTTCCGCCTGAGTTGAAGTGTGTAGTTCACCGTACCAATCGCCTTGGTCTCACAGGAAGAGCGAGGTGGTGTTGTGTCACGTACAGGACCGTTCAAAGAGAGACAAACGGTGTGTGTTCAACTCTTTGGGCCTGGCTGCTATGCTTGCCATTTGAACTTCTGCCCATGGTGTACCCATAGAAATGAAGGTTTAGGGTTCACCATTCCTGATGTCAGCAAGGTGGTCGATTGTATGAGCACGAAGCGATCGGATCAGTTGAGTCCATATGAGACTCCCGCATCCGTATCTTTGCCCAACCCGAATTTCGAGCAGTCAGGCAAAGTCTCAACATTTGCCTGGATCGTCGTGCTGTTGCTTTTTCCCGTTGCCCTGTTGAATTACCTGGACCGTCAAATGCTGGCGGCCATGAAGTCGTCGATGGTGGACGACATTCAGGGGATCTCTAACGAAGCTCAGTGGGGTTTTGTGCTGGGCTCGTTCAAATGGGTTTATGCCTTCCTGAGTCCGTTTGGTGGTTATGTTGCGGATCGATTCAGTCGACGGTTGGTCATTGGATTCAGTTTACTGGTCTGGTCTGCGGTAACGTGGATGACAGCGTGGGTGAACTCCTATGAAATGCTGATCGCCACTCGCGCGCTGATGGGAGTTAGTGAAGCGTTCTACATTCCCGCCGCGCTGGCGCTGATTACGGATTTTCATGTTGGGGCAACTCGTTCGCGAGCTGTGGGGCTGCATCAGGCCGGGATCTATTGCGGATTGATCGTCGGAGGCATGGCTGGCTTCGTGGCTGAATCTCCTGCCTATGGCTGGCGCTGGGCGTTTTCTGCGTGTGGGATAATTGGAGTCTTGTATTCGCTGCCGTTGTTCATTTTTCTTCGCTCACCAGAGCGAACTCTGGAGAAGCAGAATCTCACTCCGGCTCAGTCCATCAATGAACTTCGAAGCAACCGTAACTTCCTGTTGCTGGTTTTGTACTTCACATTGCCAGCCATTGCGGGCTGGGTGGTGAAGGACTGGATGCCGGCGATCCTGAAGGAGAAGTTTCAGTTGGGACTTGGGAAGGCTGGACTGGTCGCGACTTTTGTTCATCCGGCGTCGATTGTTGGAGCAGCGCTTGGCGGTTACCTGGCAGATCGATGGATGAAGAAAACCAGTCGCGGAAGGATCTTTGTCAGTGCCCTTGGCATGGCCATGTTTCTGCCGGCCTTGTTCAGTGTCGGGAATGCATCGACGGCGGGAATTGCGGTCGCGGGGCTTGTGTTGTTTGGATTTGGCTGGGGATTTTTCGACTGCAACAATATGCCGATTCTGTGCCAGATTGTCCGTCCTGAATTACGAGCAACGGGCTACGGTTTTATGAACCTTGTCAGCATCAGTTGCGGTGGATTTGGAGACTGGGGATTCGGTATTCTTCGTGACCGTCAAGTTCCTCTGAACGCGATTTTCGGTGCATTTGCAGGCGTGGCGGCGCTGTCAATTATTATCGTGCTGCTGATTAAACCTGCGGCCGATGTAAAGTAGGTCCTGCTCGGCAAGCAGGTCCTGCTTGCCGAGCAGGACTTTCGCCGCAAGGCGAACCCCGTTTGACGGCGTTTCGCCAAACTCGGTCCCGACAGTATCAAACCAGCCGCACGCAAGGTCGCGGCACGCCGCGAAGCCCTTTCCGGCCGAAAGGACCTGCCCAAAAACGCTATGCCGTCGTTTTTTCGCCTAATACGGGCGTCGGAACCCGGAGAATACCCGGCTTTCCATGAGTTCCGGTTTTAACCTAGAATCCGCAGACACTTTACAACCACCGTTTTTGTCTGCACGAGCCTTTTCTCTTGGCTGCGCCAACTTCTATAGCCGTTCTCGGGTCGACTGGATCGATCGGAACCAGTTGTCTGGATGTCATTCGGGCCCATTCGTCGAGCCTGCGCGCGGCGGGACTGGTTGCTCATCGAAGTGCGGAGCGTTTGTGTCAGCAGGTTTCCGAATTTCAGCCCGATTGGGCTGTTTTGGGGTCTCCGGATGCGGCCTTGCCAGCTTCTCGTGACGGAGTTTTGAGCGGTGCGAAACAGCAAGTCGAGTGGCATCAGGGACTGGAAAAAGTTCCCAGACTGATTCAAAACGCGGAAATTAACACCGTTGTGTGTGCCATGGTTGGGGCCGCAGGGTTGCCGGCGACGTGGGCCGCTGTGGACGCAGGAAAACGGGTTGCTCTGGCCAATAAAGAATCGTTAGTCGTTGCCGGATCACTGATCATGCGTCGAGCGGTCGAGACGGGTGCCGCGGTTATTCCGGTGGACAGTGAGCACAGCGCGATCTATCAATGCTTGCAGAGTGGGCGTCGTGCGGATGTTCGGCGAGTGATTTTGACGGCCAGTGGCGGGCCTTTTCGCGGCTTTTCGAAAGATCAACTGCGAGATGTCACTCCGGAAATGGCGTTGAAGCATCCGACGTGGAATATGGGGCCTAAGATTTCCGTCGATTCCGCGACCATGATGAATAAGGCCCTGGAGATCATTGAAGCCCGGTGGTTGTTTGGGCTTGCTCCTGAAGAGATTTCTGTTGTGATTCATCCGCAGTCGTATGTTCATTCACTTGTGGAGTACCGGGATGGTTCCGTGATTTCCCAGATGTCTCCACCGGACATGAGGCTGCCGATACAGTATGCTTTGATGTTTCCGCTGCGGCCGGACGGGCCTGCTCGGAAACCAGATTGGACCAAGCCTCAGACACTGGAACTGCTGCCGCCTGACTTCGATGCCTTTCCGGCGTTGCGATTAGGCTTTGAAGCGGTTCAGCGAGGCGGAACGTGCGGCGCTGTCCTGAATGCCGCCAACGAAGTGGCCGTAGCGCGATTCTTGAATCGTGAATTGCCCTTCTTCCGGATTACTCAGGTTGTTGAAGATGTATTAAACCACCATCAATTCGATGCCCAGCCGACGATGGAGCAATTGCTTCAGATCGACAGCTGGGCTCGGGAGGAAGCAGCTCGGTGGAAGACCTAGCTTTTCAATTTATCGCGGCCATTGACCTATTTGCGGCCACTGACTTACTCGCAGCCACTGATGTGGGCGCTATACTCACCAAGTTCCTGAATATCCTCTCGGTTGTTCTGGGGCTTGGGCTCGTCATCTTCTTTCATGAACTCGGACACTTCGCAGTTGCCAAGTGGTGCGATGTTCATGTGGAGCGATTCAGCATCGGCATTGGTCCAATCCTCTGGAGTCGCCAGAAAGGCGAAACAGAGTATGCCTTATCTGCGCTTCCGTTTGGCGGCTACGTCAAAATGCTGGGGCAGGATGACATGGATCCGAACCAGATGACCAGTTCGGAGATCGCCGAGAATCCTCGTTCCTATTCCGCCAAGACCGTTCCGCAGCGCATGGCGATTATCTCCGCCGGTGTGATCATGAACGTGGTCACGGGGTTCATGTTCTTTGCAACCTGTTATTGGTTTGGCGTATTTGAGCCGGCACCAGTTGTTGGTTCGGTGATTACAGGATTTCCTGCGTGGCAGGCTGATATTCGTCCGGGCGATCGAATTTTGTCGGTCAATGGCGAATCGATCCGCAGCTTCAGCGATCTTCAGGAAGCAGTCATTCTGTCCACTGGCGATGTGACTCTCGCCGGAACTCATGCCGATGGGACTTCGTTTAAT
>JBPOIW010000302.1:0-1830 GCA_052034165.1 Planctomycetota bacterium
CACGCATCAGGGAATTTGTTCAGGAAAGGAGGGTGGCATCGGCCAACGCTGGCGATAACAGGCTGACGGCATCGGGAGTTGGGGTGAGCATGGCTACGACGAACGGTGGGATTTGTTGTTGCTCCAAACAACAGTTCCCAGCGTTTGACCGAACTCTCGAAAGACTTGGACCACGGGGGCAAGATAACTCCAAAGACCACACGTGAGGCGGAATACATTCTTGAAGCAGAGGATGCTGGGATATTGAAAGGTGCCAAACGGCCTTCCGGTCCGGAAAAGGGTGATTTCGTCGATGCAAACGGGCGAGCAATCGACGTGAAATTCACCGATCCAGAAGCCCAGCGAGGACTTCGCTATGTCAACAAAAAGACTGGAGTTTCAGGAATGCAAACCTTTTTCGAGAAGACAAAAAAGGCGATTTCATCAGGCGAGTTCCAGCTTCTCGATTCACGTAACTTGACGCCCGACCAATTAAAAGAAATCCGTGCTTGGATAAACTCGAATGGATACACAGCAGACCAGATTCGGATTTGGCCATAACCTAACTATGAGGCTTCGAATGAATGGCGAGCAAATCACGTCTCGGCTGGCTGCACATCTAAAGTGGTTAAGCAATGAATTCGACGAAAGCGGCCAACGTTTCGTTGAGGACGGCGTTGACTTCATCGGAGGCGATTGGAGCAACCGTTCCATGAGTTGTGCTATTCTTTTTGATTCGAGATTTGACGACTGCGATTTGCATGGCGTCGATTTTTTTCAGGCTGAACTTCAGGGTTCGACCTTTAATCGGGCTAAGTTGGCAAATGCAAATCTTTCGAAAGCGAGCTTAGATGGATGTGTTTTTAATGAAGCTTCGATGGAGCAAGTTTCTGCGATGAGGCTTGTGTCAACAGATGTGGACTTTGTTGGCACGTCACTCATTGGTAGCGACTTGCGGCTTTCGAACTTTATTAGGGGAGACTTCAGCCGGGCGAACCTCACCGGGGCTAATCTTGAAGGTTGCACTTTTGACGAATGCAGGTTTTGTGATTCGGATCTGACAGGAGTCAAGGGGCTAGAGTCCGTCAATGTGGAGTCAAAGATTGTAGTCGGGCCGGTTGGTTCACCCGTCGAGTTGATGGGCGATGCGGCGATAGAATGGATGAGAAGTCAAAGCAATCGATGAGTTTACGAGCATCACTTCCATGCGGGAAGCATCTCCCAGTTCTGCATAACAAAAAGCAACCAGCCATAGCCATAGCCACTGCACCGGCCCGGCCACGGTCCAGCCACCCAGCGACTTGACCAAGAATTGTTCGATTACAATTTTGGCAACAACGGTCACACGGGCGTCAGCCATCCGAGGCATCGCCCCGGCCCCGGTGATCGGTGATGGCTTCAACAAATCAGCCATCATCGCAATCCCCTCTTGTTGGCCATTGGCACTGCGAGCAAACGAACAAGGTCGGCATCGCCGCCGCCAAACTGGTTGCAAGCAAACGAGCAAAGTCCCAGCGGGTCGCTATCATGCTGGAAAACGGTTGCGAGCAAAGCGCGCAAAGTCCCCTGACCACCCTTTGCTCGTTTGCTCGCAGTTGGATCGGGACATCGGATTGGCCCGGCTAACCCTTTGCTCGCTTTGCTCGCAGTACTTCGGGACGGGGCTGGGCGTCGTGAACGGCAAGGTGAGGGATCATTTGTTGAAGCCGTTGCCTTGGTGGGGCTGGCGTCCGGCGGGCGATTCATTTCTTTCGCTGATGATGACTTTGGAGTGCAATCCGAAGTATCCATTGCACTGGGCGCTGGAACTGACCGTAAGTTCGTAATTCTCAGCATCACAACGCTGGAGAC
>JBPOIW010000144.1:0-3338 GCA_052034165.1 Planctomycetota bacterium
TTTCTGACGCCCATTTCACGCGTTTGATAATCAGACAGGGAATCCCTTGTCAACCCCGTATAATCCCCTGCATTGAATAAAATCCCCGGCTTTCCAGGGGTCGGAAATGGTCTGTCCTCTTTTCGGACGAAACGCGATCGTACTGCAGCGGTTCATGAAATCGCGGCAACCTTTTTATTTACGCTTCTTAAAAATCGTTACATTCGGTTCCGGGGAGGAGTGCTCTGGTGTCACGTTCAGTTCCCAATGAAATCATACTGAACGACGACAAGTTCTGGATTGTGAACCGCCACACACTGTTTGGGCCGTTTGACTACCAGTGGAGCGGAGATCTCTACGGAATCGAGTTCAATTACCAAGGGCAAAAGTTTGGCGAAGTCTGCAGTGATGAAGAATTCTTTGCCGATCTGAAGCCGTTTGGGCTTCCCATCAGTGTGGCTCGCGTCGCTGCGTTAACGGCTGGCGCTATCGCTATTGGCATCCGCACCGGAACTTCACTGGATGAACGTGTGAGTCATCTGATCGCATTGCTGCAGCAGTATGATCTGCAACGGTTCAGCATCCGAGAAAGTTCTCCTCGTGATCCTTGAGCCTCCGATTCGATCGGAAAAAGTTTTTCACCACAGAGGTCACAGAGTGTGGTGCAGAAGCCTGTTGAGCACCGGGGTAAACCCGGTGGCGGACAGCATCGTCGATGATGTCTAATGTCCGCTCAGCTTTCTGCGGTTCTCCGCAGCTGCTTCCCAAAGTTGTTCCAGAGCTTCGGCATTACCCGAGGTCAGTGATTCGCGAAATTTTCGCAATTGCTCTTCAGCGTCGTCGATCGCTTCAACGCAGCGCTTTGCGTTCCCCATCAAAATTGACGCCCACAATTTTGCTGAACCCGCTGCGATACGAGTCGTGTCGCGATATCCGGTGCCTGTGAAGGTCAGCAGTTCCTGATTCACACAACTGGCTGCGACGGATGCGAGAATATGCGGCAGGTGACTGGTTAGCGCCAGGACTCGATCATGTTCATCCGGGGACATCAGATAAACCGCAGATCCTAGCGCTTTCCAGAATGTGATGACGCGCTGGACGCGATTCAGTGCGGAATCTTCGGGACTCGATGTTGTGACAACACACAAGCGATTTCTGAACAGGTCTGCGTCGGCATGTTCAAACCCGCTTTGTTCACTGCCAGCAATGGGATGTGAGCCAACGAAACGTTCGTCGGGATTAGGCCCCATGGCTTCATAAACAGAGGCCTTCACGCTTCCGGCGTCGGTGACGATTTCGCAATTCGCGTTCAGGAGTGCGGTGACCGCGCTCGGAATCTGATGCACAGGCAGGCACACGACCCCGATGCTACCGGCAGGAACGGTGGACTTGTTGAGATCAACCGTCCATGAGGTCAGAAGTCCGGCTCGTCGAGCTTGTTCCAGACGTTCTTCGTTGCGACCGACGCCGATGACCTGGCATTCAGGAAATCGTTTTCGTACGGCAGCAGCGATCGAACCGCCGATCAGCCCAACGCCCACGATGACGATGCTGCGTTCCTGAAATTGTGGAGAAGTCTCTGACATGCGCGGGATGATAAAGGTGAAATCGCCGAACCGCAAATGGCAGAATCCGACGACAGGCATGGGCGGGCAAAGCCTGACGTGATTGACCGAACAGAGAGATTCTCGTTGGCGGAGCGATAATTGTGCGGTACGCCCGTCGCTCCGCCGACGGGACTGCAACCATCGCTCAGAACGTCACAAGACCGACTCGAAGATCCATCACGTTGGTATGCGTGGGGCCGGTTTTCAGCAATCCCCCGAGTGCCTCGAAGAAGTGATTGGAATCATGGGCGGCAAGACTGGCTGAGTAATCGGTTTTCTGCATCGCCATTCGGCCGACAAGTTCCGCGTCGGCAATGGCACCTGCTGCGTCGGTGGGCCCGTCTTCGCCATCTGTTCCACCGGACAGCAACACGATTCCATTCCAGTCTGTCGGCCTTGGATTGTGATCAATGGCGGCCAGAACCAGTTCCTGATTGCGGCCGCCTTTGGCTGATGTGAGCGGCGTTGTTTGCGCTGGAGTAGCTGACGTCGCGTTTCGCAGATCCACGGTCGGTTCACCGCCGCTCAGAATGCAGAGCGGGGCATTCGAGTGTCCCACTTTTCTTTGCTCGTTGTGTCTAGCCGCGCGGGCCGCCAGGAGTTTCTGTATGAGTTCTCGTCCTTCCGCCGCAGCAACACCTGCGTTTTCGGAGCCGAGAGATTCTACTTCATAGCCAAGCTCGCGGGCTCGGGCTGTTGCCGCCTCCATCGCAATTCGGTTACTGGCCACGATGAGGTTTCGCACTGCTGCTGTTGTCGAAGGTTCAGATGGCGATTTGCGACGTGACTCAAGAAACGCAAGAACGCGGGGAGGTATCGTCTGCAAAAGTTGACGACGGGTCAGAATCTCGATCGCCTGATCAGCACGAGTCGGCGCGGATGTTGTGGGGCCGGAGCCGATCACTTCCAGCGGATCGCCAATGACGTCGGAGATGATCAGCGCGATAAGTGTTCCTGCTGTGCAGGCCGCTGCCAGCCTTCCGCCTTTGACTTGTGAGAGTTGAGTTCTCACGAGATTCAATTCCTGAATCGGTGCGCCGCTGGAAGCGAGGGCTCGCGTCACTGCCAACTTATCGGCCAAAGAAATCTGGGGTACTGGACTGCAGAGCAGGGCACTGGCTCCACCAGACAACAGGACGAGACAAACATCGTTCTGCTGCAGGGTGCTGATGCGTTGAAGGATTTCATTCGTTCCCTCCACCCCTTCGCTGGTGGGTTCATTGATGCCAGCAGGCCGTGCGGCGTGGAGATGGATTCGCTGCAGCGGTCTGACGCAATCGGCGGGCACATTGACCCAGCCGCTGATTTGTGAGGCCGGCAGATGTTCCTGAAGGGCCGACTCCGCCCCGGCCGCCATTCCCGCGCCCGCTTTGCCGGCACCGATGATTTCAATGCGGCCGATGTGATCCAGGGAGAGAGCAACGTCAGCGATTCGAAGCGTAGTCTCATCGCAGGAAATATGACGTCGAACAGCGGCTGATGAATCCACCGCCGCGACACCGGCGCGCCAGATAGCTTCCGCATGTTCTCGAAGCGACATTACTGAAGTGGCCTATTTTGTTTCTGACGAGAAAACAAAAAACGACGGTCAAAGATGACCGTCGTTAGTGTATTGAATCATTCAGAACCGTTGAACTCAGGCACTGGGACGCATCTGAGCATAGGTCGTCAGGACTTCGTACAAGTCGGCTGAGATGCGAACATCATCATCCGCGAAGTCAGAAACCCAGGTTCGATCCCAGATCATGGCAT
>JBPOIW010000177.1:0-15030 GCA_052034165.1 Planctomycetota bacterium
TCCGCGCACCGAGGACACTCCGCAAGATGCGTTTGGATCTTTGCGACCAATTCCGCATTGGCAGTACCGCTCATCATCAGCGGAAGTGAGTCCTTCACCTCCATGCATGAGATTCCGCCGTAAGGATAATCATCCGGCAGCGTTCCCCTCTGGTTCGAATACCAGGCTCCTGCGGTGACCATCATCAACAACGTTGCGACGCCGACAACAATCCTGCGACGCTGTTTGCGTTGCTCCACTTTTCGGAGACCCGACGCAAGTCCAGTCAGAGTGCCAGGCGGGCAGGAACGCCATCCATCATTTGATAACTGCGGATTAGACATAAAACACCATCATTCAATCTGCGAGAAAAATCGCCAGAGTCATACAGTGTGCGTCTTGCAGTGACTGCGAGCATCCCGCTCATGATGTAAGACTATCGATCAAATTCTTCAATTCGTCTGTGAGATTTCGAACACAACTCTCGGTTTCCAGTGTTTTGCCGATCGGTTACACGTGATCCTCACCAAGTTGGTGCCGGTCGAGGAACAGGAGTCACTTTCCCGGGAATCTGCGACTGACACGTTTTCTCGCCGGCAGCCTGGGCCAGTTTGTCGGCACAGAGCACAACGATTCGCTGTCTCCCAACGGTAATCAGTCGCTCAAACTGAAGTTCCCCCAGAGTCAGGGTTACCGATTCTCTCGTGATTCCGATGAGTCCTGCAATATCCTGATGCGACAGCTTGATATCAATCAGCAGTCCTTCATCAATGCGCCGTCCATATTGTTCCAGCAATTCACACAGTAAGCCAACCAGCCGCTCTCGATTCGAACGAAACAGCAGATTGCGCAATCGGCGTTCGAGTTTCTTTCGCCGAAAGCCCACGAATTTTGTGATCGCGAGAGAGAGATCTGCATTCCTCAGCAGGACAGACTCAACAGCATCTCTGGGGAGTGCCACGACCTTGGAATTGCCCACGGCCTGAGCATGTTCGTCGCGCTCGTCATTGCCAAGAATTGCCAACTCTCCAAACAACTCGCCCGGCTCCACAATCGCAAGAATCGCCTGCTTGCCGTCGGGTGTAATTGAGTAAAGCCGAATCCGACCTTCCGCAAGCACAAACACAGAATCCGCGGCATCACTGGGGAAGTAGACGGAAGAGTTTCGAGGAAAGACTCGCACCCGAGCCCGTGACTCAAGAAAACTGAGATCGGTGGCAGAAAGCTGCTCGAACAATCGGCACTTCTGGATGCACCAAATTCGTTCTGTCATAAACCTGCCCCGCAGTCTCAGCGGCCATGGAAACCTGCCAGTCATCCGCACTTCAACATGCCCTGTGAACCAGAAGATGCCGTGCCAAGAATCAGAGGGGCAGCGAGTTTGAATTGTGGAAGAATAGCAGGTTTAACCTGTGGAATAAACTGCTCTCAGACGCACCGCCTTCAATTGTGGCAAATCTCTCCATGTGTGCCGAGAGGAGAGTCCTTCCGCAAATGCAAGTTGGTGATCTAGCTCACAGACTTGAAGCCGTGTGAAGCATAGACTGCGGAAATGCACCTCCTGCACCCCTGTGAAATCAGGGGATCCGACATTCTGTTCAGGCCTTTTCGGAGTTTACTGGTCATGGATCGACCACAACGACAAACAATCATCTTGATGGCCGCGTTACTTTTGGTCAGTTCACTTGCCGGATGTGCTTATCACAACATGGGCGGCGGCAATGCCTGTGCCGCACCCGGTGCCTATCCATCCGGCTCTGGTGGCACCGGATATCCACAGGGCGGACCGGCACCCTATGGTCAGGCGCCTGCTCGAAATCCAGGACTCTTTGGATCTGGAGGATATTAGCCGAATGAGCAGCAGACACCGTGCGGCTCGACCAGCAGGAACACAGAGCGAAAAGGCACATGAGCAGCCGCAAAAGAAGATCGTCTCCGCACAATTATGTGGAGCACTCTTGTGGATTGGCTGGGTCGTACTGACATTTGCCAGCGTGTCTTTCGCGTTCGGAGTTCCGGCTTTGAATCGCCCGGTCTTTGCGGTCACGTCACTGCTGATTGTCATGTCGGCCACTCATCTGTACGCAATCTGGCGAATGCAAAAAACGGCCAGTCCGGCGATCTCCCTGACGGCCGTTATAGGCCTCGCGGTCGCAATGCGATTTGTGGCGGTGTTCTCAACTCCGATTCAGGAACTGGATTATTACAGATACCTGTGGGATGGTGAGACAGTCCTCGCTGGAGAGAATCCCTTTCGGGTCACTCCCGAGCAGATTCTGCTGGCGGCTTCTCAGTTTGACATGGAAGCCCCGGCGATCGCGGACAACGCGACAAGCCGAGGCAACGCGTCCAATGCGCCCTCAAATACACTGGTTGAAATCTGCAGACGGCGACCTCGCGTTCATGAGACAGCGGCTCGCGTGCATTACGGCGAACTGCCGTCCATTTATCCGCCAGTCAGCCTGGCGGTGTTTGCATCCGCCGCAGCAATGACGCCAGCTTCAGCGTCTCTCGAAACAGCCGTTGTTATTCTCAAGGCGTTTATTGTTCTGTTTGACCTGGGTGTGATGTATTGGCTCATTCGATTGTTCAAACACCTTGGCATCGCACCTCAACTCGTCATTTCATGGGCCTGGTGTCCGCTGGTTGTTAAGGAGTTCGCTAACAGCGGACATCTTGACGCGATCGCTGTGTTCTTCATGGTTGGAAGCGTAACGCTGCTGGTCGAGTGCTTCTTTGAACGTCACTATGAAGACACGAAAACTCACGGCACAACGGACGGAAGATTGCTGTCTCGACGCGGCATTGTATCCAGCGCCGGGCTGCTTGGATTCGCTGTCGGTGCAAAGCTATTCCCTGTTGTTTTGATGCCTGTGATGGCTGCTGTCATCTTTCATCGCAGCGGAATTCGAAAAACGCTTTCGTGGCTTCTTGTCGTCAGTGCCACAAGCGTAGTGTGTTGCTGGCCGATGCTTCCGGAGTCGCACGGGAATGACCTGCAATCGGCAAGCAAAGAAGTGGATACGGCCCTTACCAGCCTGGAGGTTATGGCAGGAAGCGATGAGGTCTCTGATCCGCTCGACGCAGCGCCGACTGTCTATCAGCATGACCCACCACCCTCCCCACAAACCGTAATTCACGGCAGCGAATCATCCCCTAAGAACGCAGTTGATTTACCCGATGAAGGGTCTGAATCAATTGCCGGAACACCGGGCGAAGCACCGCGAAACAGCCTTAAGGTCTTTCTTTCTTCATGGAAAATGAATGACCTGATCTTTATGTTCGTTGAGGCCAATCTCACCCCGACCCAGCGGCAACTGCAGCAACGTGATCAATGGTTCGTTTTTTTTCCTCAACTCGTTCGGGAATCACTGACCGCAGAAGCAGAATTCCGATTGGGGATGGATGCGGAGTTCGTTCCGTTCCTTTTTACCCGGGGATTTCTTTCACTTCTGTTTTTCTGTGCCGCCATTTTTTGGGCGTGGCGAGCACGAAGTCAAGTGAACGCGAAGGACTGGCTTTCATCCGTCTTCTCCACTTTGGCTTGGTTCTGGGTGCTCTCCCCAACACTCAATCCCTGGTACTGGACATGGGCGTTGCCCTTCATCCTCTTTACACGACACAAAACGTGGTATTTGATGTCCGCAATCGTTTTTGTCTACTACTTGCGATTTTGGTTCGCCTACCAATGGGGCGACCAGCCGGTCCTTGGGACGCGGTATCTTGGCGAAGCGTTCTTCCATTTCGTTGTTGTCTGGATCGAGCATCTGCCGTGGATGCTTCTGTTGTTTGTGGAAGCCGCTTTTGGCCGAATGAGCGAACCACGGCTTCGGGGGGCGTGATTTCCGAGCTTGAACCTATCTGTGAAGTCTTTCCTCAAAAATTCATCACTTTGCGAACAACTGTGTGCCGCCTCACAGACATGGCAATGGGACGTGTCGATACTTCATCATCGTCAGGGAAGACACGGACGTTACCATTTGAAGACTCGCAGAACGTGGCGTCTTCAATGCCAGGGAAGATTATTAGAGTTACTGGAGATCGAAGATGCTTTCACGCCAAACGATGATGAAACTGTCAATGAGCGGATTCTTTGCCACTGCTGCGGCCGTCGCAATTGTGATCGTCACAAATGCGACTGCCTCCGCGAAGGAACCACTTGGCCGCGCATGGCCTGCCGGACAATACATTTCAATGGATGATGTTGATCATGCCGTTTATGACCAACTGCTTCAAACGTATGTCAATGGCGACGGAATGGTGAACTATGCGGCGTGGCGTGGCTCGGATACGGATCGAAAGTCGCTTCAGAATTATCTGGTGAGACTCAGTCAGGCATCACCAGCGGTCAAAGCGAGTCGAGCGGGACAGCTCGCATTTTGGATCAATGCCTACAATGCCACTACGATCGAAGGGATTCTGCAGGTTTACCCAACTTCCAGTATTCGAAATCACACAGCTAAGGTTGCCGGATACAACTTGTGGAAAGACCTGCCGCTGCTCGTGGGAGGAAAACCGCATTCTCTTGACGCCATGGAGCATCAGATCCTGCGAAAAATGGGCGAACCAAGAATTCACTTTGCAATTGTCTGTGCTTCAGTCGGCTGCCCTCGGCTCATGAATGAAGCCTATACTCCGGACCGGATCGAAGAACAGTTAACGCTGAACACCAGAGACTTTTTCAGCCGTTCACAGAATTTTCAGGTGGACCAGTCAGGTGTCATGCACGTCAGCTCGATCCTTGACTGGTTTGGAGAAGATTTTGGGCCGACTCAACAAGCTCAGTTTACGGCTCTTCAACAATACCTTCCTGAGGACGCTCAGCGTATGGCAGTGAATCCTCGCACGAGACTGGTCTTCCAGGAATACGATTGGTCGCTGAATGAACAGCGTCGAGCACGCACGACAGGATCCACGAAATCGGGCAGTGGGAAACGATGATCAGTCTTTGGGCGGATGGTCTTTAGGACGACTGGCGGGCTCCAGCATGCAAGACCTGCCTTCCTCATCCCGGGCCATCCGCTCTTTGTTGTCGAGCCGTGTTTTGTCACAAGTCGTCTGCACTGCGAAGAGATGGGCGAGATAGTTGAGCATCAAATGACCAACGTTCCAGCCGCAAGTTCAGCCTCGAATGTTCCTGATGTGCCATCCGGGAATTCTGGGAGATCGAGATTTATCCTGCTGATGCTGGTCATCTCTGTGGCGGCAGTGGCTGCGTGGTTGCTTCGTGACGAATTGTCACTGCAGAAACTGGCAGCCCGCGAAGCGGCGTTTCGAACTTTCCAGACCGACCACCCCGCGTTGGTTTACGTTGCTGCATTCGCGGCCTATGTCGTTGTCGCGGGTTTGTCTCTGCCGGGCGCAACGGCTTTGACGTTGCTCATTGCCTGGCTATTTGGTTTCTTGCGAGGCATGTTGGTTGTCAGCTTCGGTTCAACAGCCGGAGCCACGGTTGCGTTTCTCCTGAGTCGATATCTTCTTCGAGATGCCATTACGAAGAAGTTTGGCGATCGACTGATGGCCTTCAATGACGCACTGCAGCGAGAAGGTGCATTCTACCTGTTTACGTTGCGACTGATTCCCGCGGTTCCTTTCTTCGTCATCAATGCCGTCATGGGATTAACGCCACTGGCCGTTCGAAAATTCTGGTGGGTCAGCCAGTTAGGCATGTTGCCAGGAACAGCCGTCTATGTTTATGCAGGAGCGAGCGTTCCAAAGCTTCAAACGCTGGCAGACAAAGGCATCGGAGCCGTCTTTACGCCCTCGCAAATCACACAAATACTCATCGCATTCGCGCTGCTCGGCTTGTTTCCGTTGATTGTACGGTTTCTGATGAAACGCTTTTCTTCGCGTGTCAGTCCGACAGTGACCTCGACTTCTGAAAACTAACTACATGCCTCACTTGCCTCAACTGCTTCCGGCCGATGAATTCAACCTCAAGCTGGAGTCCGACGTTCATCCGCCAGACTGGAAGAACCCAGCGCCAGAGGGGCGGTACAATCTGGTCGTCATCGGTGCCGGGACAGCAGGACTTGTCACAGCCGCCGGAGCTGCCGGCCTTGGTGCGAAAGTCGCGCTCATTGAACGCAGTCTCATGGGAGGCGACTGCCTGAACGTTGGATGCGTTCCGTCCAAAGGAGTCATCAGTGCAGCACGTGCCGCAGCGGCCGTTCGCAACGCGAGTGAATTTGGAGTCCACGTGCCGGAAGGTGTTCAGGTCGACTTCGCTGCCGCCATGCAGCGGATGCGAAAGCTGCGAGCCCGCATTAGCCCGAATGATTCTGCAAAACGGTTTCGTGACCTTGGCGTGGACGTCTATTTCGGCGATGCTCGTTTCATGAGTTCAGACACCATCGACGTGGATGGCACGAAGCTGAACTTCAAACGCGCTGTGATTGCCACGGGTGCTCGTGCGTCGGCACCTCCGATCAGCGGGCTGGATTCCGTCGACTATCTGACCAACGAAACACTCTTTTCGCTGACCGAGCTTCCGCGTCGTTTTGGCATCATCGGAGCCGGACCGATCGGTTGCGAAATGGCTCAATCGTTTGCTCGATTTGGTTCTGAAGTATTCCTCGTGGAATCCGAACCCGGCATTCTGCCACGCGAAGATCGCGATGCGGCGGAGATCGTGCAGGCGTCGATGAAACGGGATGACGTTCGTTTGCTGTGCTGTGGAAAAAACCTAAAGATCAGAAACGAAAATGGTCCGCGACTGAGTGTCGAATCTTACGGCAGGGAATACGACGAAGCCGTCGATCAGATTCTGGTATCCGTCGGACGAACCCCCAACATTGAAGGACTTAATCTGGAAGCCGTAGGTGTCGCGTATCACAAGCGAGGCGTCACGGTGAATGACAGGATGCAGACCACGAACCCGATGATCTACGCCGCGGGCGACGTGTGTTCGCCGTTTCAGTTCACTCATTCGGCCGACTTCATGGCTCGCATTGTCATCCAGAACGCGCTCTTCAAGGGACGCAAAAAGTCGTCGTCGCTGATTATTCCGTGGAGCACCTACACGAGCCCAGAGATTGCTCACGTCGGCTTGTACGAACATCAGGCGAAAGAGCAAAACATCGCGATCGATACATACATTCAGAAGTTTCACGATGTCGATCGAGCTATTCTTGACGGCGAAGACGAAGGCTTCGTAAAGGTGCACGTGAAGAAGGGAACCGACAAGATTGTCGGAGCGACCATCGTCGCGTCTCATGCCGGAGATATGATCTCCGAAATCACTCTTGCGATGACGCACGGTCTTGGCCTTGGCAAAATCGGGAGCACAATTCATCCCTATCCAACCCAAGCCGAAGCCATTCGCCGACTGGGCGATCAGTACAGCAGAACTAGACTGACTCCTTTTGTGAAGTCGCTGTTCAGGAAGTGGCTTGCATGGACGAGATAGATGGGTTCTTCATCAAGAGAGTCGCGGAACGACGCTGATTTAACGCTCTTCAGGAATAGGGTATTTTCAAATGGATTGGATCGCGGTTGTTTCGCGCTGGACTCACGTCGGAACGGCCATCGTTCTGGTTGGAGGAACGGTCTTCTTACGGTTCGTCTTTACCCCCGCAGTAGAGCGGCTTTCAGAGGCGGAACGAACTTCGGTGACTTCCCATGTGCTGAGCCTATGGAAGAGATTCATTCACATCGGAATCCTGCTCTTCCTCGTAAGCGGTTTCTACAATTATCTGGTTGTCGCTCTACCTTCGCACAAAGGTGACAAGCTGTATCATCCGTTGATTGGCACGAAAATCCTGCTCGGTCTTGGAATGTTCTTCATCGCTTCAGCGCTCGTCGGTCGATCAGCGAAATTTGAAGTGATGCGAAGGAATGCGAAGTTCTGGCAAACAGTGATACTGGTGTTGGCCGCGGTCATTGTCGGAATTTCTGGCTTTGCCAAGGTGACGCTCAAGGGAAAGCCCAGGGAGGAGAATGTTCGCCTTCTCAACGCGATGAGGATGGCTCGCCCCGAGTCGCTTATTGAAAAGTCAAGAATAGCGGAAAGACGTGAGGGCCGGGGTGAGTCATTCATTGGAGAAAATGACGTCGAACGAACTGTCGCCGCAGGCCAGTGGATCACCTGTTTTGCAACGAATCCGCAATCACCCGAGGTATCGGCTTCCGCGATCATGGACCGCGTTCGCAGCCACAGTTTCCAACCATTAAGTAACGGCTTCACGAACGATGCCACGCTGAAGACACACGGGGTGGCAAATCTTCAGAATGCCGACTGGAGAATCACTACACTGGCTGTGCGTGACCTCTGCCGGCAAGGCACCGCAGCGGTTCCGGAACTGTTAAAAGCGTTGCATGATGACAACCTGCACGTTCGGCACATCGCAGCACTGACGCTGGGCATTCTGCCCAATGAGAACGACTCAAGTTCGCAGTTCGAACACAGGATCAATGAACTCACTGCTGTGCTGCAGAATGATCGGGAACAGCTTATTCGCTCCGAAGCCGTCATCGCGTTGGGTCGCCTGAACGCAAAATCAGCATTGGAAGCCCTGAAGAAAGCATCCGAATCTGATGACAGCAAAGACGTGCGCCACCAATGTGATATTGCAATTGAACGCGTTGAAAAGTACCGAGACGACGATTCACTGCTTCAAGCCTACAAGTCCATGGATGAATCAGAATTCGATGGAGTAAGCATCGGAGCCCCTGCCCCCGATTTCACGCTGATTGATACCGATGAAAAACCCTGGAAGCTCTCTGATTTCAAAGGGCGCAAAACTGTTGTTCTGATTTGGATCTTTGCCGACTGGTGTCCGGTTTGTCACGGTGAATTCCGCGAACTCATCCAGATGAAGCAGCAATTCATCGACAATGATGTTGTTGTCGCCACGATTGAATGTCATGAACAGTTTCGGAACAGAGTCATGACTGGTGACGAATTGCTGGCTGTTCACGAAGGAGCAAAAAAAGCCCCGTCAGCCAGTTACCCCGGATCAATCTGGTGGTCACATCTTTCAGATCCTGCCGGGAAAATTGCTGCCACTTACGGAGCATCACCGCTCGCTTTTGCGGTTCATTCAGAATACGTCAACCGTCCGAGCACCATCATCATCGACAAAGAAGGAACGGTTCAGTTCGCCTACTACGGCACGTTCTGGGGTGACCGACCAAGTATTCACAAGACGCTGGAGATGATTCAGAACAATAGCTTTGAATATCAGCACCCTCGACGACTGTCATTCGATCCGTCGGCAGAAAAGTAGACGCTGCTCGCTGACCACATTATTGCATTCAGTATGATCGTGGGATTTGCAATCATTCGTACTGGAATTTCTCCGTGGCGTGCCCCCAAAGCATCGCGGGGTGTCTTTCAATGCCTGGGGGAACGCTGAGGAGAGTTCTTGTCGCGATCAGCGGATGAGCTGGCGACGTTCAATTTCTGAATCCAGGGCGAATGTCCTTTGACCTGCACGGTCATTCGTCCTCGAAAGTCTCGCCGATGGTGTGTTCAGATTCGGCGTCAATGCTGCTGAATCCGGAAGTGGCGGCGCATTGTGCTGAATCGGAGCGGGACTTGACTTTGGTGCAGAAGGCATGCGACGTGTGTCGGTCGGTTGCCGTGATGCGCCACTGTATCGAATAGCATTGCTGTTGGGTCGGTAGGTGGAGCTGGACGTTCCACTTCCAGCAGGAGATTGCTGCATCGGTCTCTGTTGCACTGGCGCTTCCGGAAGTGACTCGTAGTGATCTCCTGTTGCTCCACAGGATGACCCGCTACAAGATGAAGAACCGCTGTACATGCCGTTCCCATACGATGACACACCACAACCAGACATTTCCTGTGGGTAGTACATCACCGAGCGTCCAGCAGATGAGCAACCACCTCCGTAAACCGAACCGTAGGCTGCGGAGCCAAATCCATACGGGGAGCTGCCATACGCAGGAGGCCCGTAGGCGCGATTACCAGACGCCGGTGAAGGAGCATAGCTGCGTGAGCCCGAGCCAAATGTACCGCCGCGCGTCCCGGACTGAGCGTTGGCGTGGTTGGCAGCCACCAGCACTGTCGCAAACGCCCCAACAATCAAAAGTCGCTTAAACATGGAATACCTTTCCTGAAGACTCTGCCGTGAAGCGACACAAGTCGCGTCAAAGCAGAGATGTGAAATACAGTCGAGGAACAGCAAAGGACCGGGAAGGCCGCTTGTGGACGCCAGAGATTGGCATGTCTCAATCCGACAACCTCTGGCGCTCCCCACAAGCGTCCCGTCCCCATCCCGGAGGAGCACTCTTTATCGATCGTTAGCGAACGAGTAATCGTTTCCCGCCGCAGAGGAGTGGCAGTCGATGCACATCCCGACCTTTCCGGCCACTGCCATACCATCCATGCGAGAAACCTGCCCATCGGCCTCATACTTCGCCCAATACCAGTCCCCGTGCTCCGGATCGAAGCCTTCCACGCGATACATCAACGTGACGGCCATCAGCGTCGTTCCGTCCGGGCCAAAGTTTTCTTTGACAATCATGGATCCGACGGGTAGTGAATCTGCCGTCGCGACAGCAGTCCGATTTGCATAAAGCTTGACCATGTCACCGTGCGGACTCTGGCCAGCATAGGCTTCGCCGGTCACTCCCGCCGGTGGAGCCCAGTTTCGGTACTGAGCCTGCTGCAACCAGTTCCACAGGCGTGTCTCATACGGTGCCTTCGTGGAACTCTCTGCATTCTGTCTTGTACCACTTTGTCCAGCCCTGGGCCGTTCCGACTCCGCTGTGGGTTGCTGTCCGGAAGAGGCTCGGCTTCGAGTTCCACTCTGCCCGAATACTGAGTTTGGGAAACCGAGGGCAAGCCCCAGAGTGAGAATCAGCCCCACACCGCCAAGTCCGGCGATTAATGTTCGTCGCATCGAAGTCCTCATCATTCTCAAGTGAACAAATGCCAAACAGCTCTGACGGTCAGCAGCTCGCTTGAACATGATCACATGATTGCTGGGATGCTCTCAGAGTTCTGTGTGCAGGCTCACAGACAGAAATCTTTCATCGCATATTCTTCTCGCATCACATTCAGAGTGATTATTGAATCCTGATCTCATTTGATTGAAGGAAGTATGATGATCCGCACCTCTCTCGAAGTCGCAGAGTCCGTTGACGCATCGCAGTCCGAAATTCTTCGGGAGTCAGATCGGGCCGTCGGTGGGATGACTTCTCGCCGAGTTCTTATGCTCGCGTGGTGCGGTATTGTCCTTGTTGTCGTCGTTGCAGTTCTGTGGAGTCGTCCAGACTCAATGTCAGGCTCCCGCTCTGGCACTTCTTCGAATGCTGTTACGATCGGCGGCGCCGACGAATTCGATTTGTCGCAATCCACAATACCTCGTGAGCAGATCCACCGAGGAGGACCGGCAAAGGACGGTATCCCTGCAATATCGACCCCTCAGCTCATCTCAGCAGCCGACGCCACCTTTCTGAAGCCGGAAGATCGCGTGATTGGCGTTGTTTTGAAGGACTTTGCACGCGCATACCCAATTCGAATTCTGAATTATCACGAGATCGTTAATGATCGCATTGATAATACTCCCATTGCCGTCACCTACTGTCCGCTGTGTGATTCGGCCTGTGTCTTTGATCGAAGGACTCCACTGGGCGAACGCGAATTCGGGGTTTCCGGTTTGCTCTACAACAGCAATGTGCTGATGTATGACCGCAGAGGTAAGCCGGAAAGTCTCTGGTCGCAGGTCAGGACAACTGGTGTCACCGGGCCAGGATTGGAGAAGCCGCTGAAAACACTGCCCGTCGAATTGACCACATGGACGGACTGGAAAAAACGGTATCCAGCGTCGGAGGTCCTTTCACTGGATACCGGCCATCGGCGAGATTATTCCTCATCGCCTTACGGCAGCTACTTCACTACGCCTCAACTGATGTTCCCAGTAAATCATGAAGACAATCGACTGCCGAGAAAGACTCGCGTACTCGGTATCTGGAGTGACAAGTCTCAGTTGGCAGTGCCTGAGACGCTCTTCACAGGAAAAGGCGAGGACACTGAATTCGAATCCACTCTGGATGGCTTGAAGTTTACGGTTCGTTATTCTTCGGAGTCGAAGTCGCTTCGAGTTGTCACTGCGGACTCTGGGTTGCACTGGATGTATTCGCTCTGGTTCGCATGGGCGGCTTTTCATCCTCAGACCGACATTCAAACCTTGCCATAGTTGTTTTCACACATCTCAGTCGTGATGACATCCGCCTGCCCAATGGACAAATCAGAACAAATGGCGGTCGTCGCCGAAAATCATGAAGCCGGGGCGGGCGTTTCAGCTCCCGCTGTGCCGACGCACGTCGCCGATCAACGAGTCATTGTTATGGCTCGTTGTCCCGAAGCTGGCAAGGCCAAGACCCGCCTGATTCCTGCTCTGGGACCGGACGGTGCCGCCAACCTGCATTCGTGTCTCGTCCAGCACACATTGCGTACGGTCCTTACATTTGCTGAACAAAATGGCTGCGGGATTGATGTGCAGTTCGCCGGAGGAAGCGCCGAAGAAATGCGACGGCTGTTCGGCGAAGATCTGCTCTTCACGCCTCAGCAAGGCGATTCGTTGGGTGATCGCATGAATTCTGCGGTGGAGAAGGCATTCGCGGAAGGCTGTCGTCGTGTGGTTGTGATCGGAACCGACTGTCCTCAGTTGCAGCCCAGTCATCTGCAGAAGGCTCTTTCGTCGCTTTCTGAAGCGGATGTGACGATCGGTCCGGCCATTGATGGCGGATACTATTTGCTTGGGATGCGAGCCCACTTTCCGCAGGTGTTCGATGACATTCGCTGGGGGAGTGAATCGGTTCTTCAGGAAACACTTCACAAAGTGAAGCGGTTTCAAAAGTCGGTCACGTTGCTGGCCATGCTGTCGGACGTGGATTTTCCCGAGGACTTGGTGATCTGTCGTCAGTATCCTGAAACCTTTGCGTCGGCTCTTCCACCACAGCAAATGGGGCTATTGTCGATCATCATTCCGACACTGAACGAAGAAGACGGATTGGCAGGATTGCTCAGTAGTGTGCTGAAGGAGCCTCAGACGGAAGTGATCGTCGTCGACGGAGGAAGCTCCGACGCGACCTGTCAGATCGCTGAACAGGCGGGAGCGAAAGTGATTTGCTGCAGCAAAGGGCGAGGACGCCAGATGAATGCCGGAGCTGCACTGGCCCGCGGAGAAGTGCTGCTCTTCCTTCATGCAGACTCTCGACTTCCGCCCGACTTTGCACAGACCATCTGGAAGTGCATGGAATCAGGTTGCGCAGCCGGAGCCTTCCGGCTGCGTATTGACGATCCTCGCTGGGCGTATCGCTTCGTCGAGTTCGGAGCGAACCTCCGATCACGCTGGCTTCAGTTACCGTATGGTGATCAAGCCATGTTTGTCAGGTCTGAGGCGTTCTATGCGATGAGCGGTTTTCAGAACTGGCCACTGCTGGAAGACTTCGACTTTGCACAACGACTGCGCCGCCGCGGGAAAATCATGATCGCTCCATCCTCCGCCACAGTCTCCGCCCGCCGCTGGCAGCGCATCGGAGTATTCAAGGCAACGCTGCTCAATCAACTCATCATCATCGCCTACAGACTTGGTGTATCACCAACAAGGCTTGCCTCGCTCTACAGCCGCACGAAATGATTGCCTCGTTACGGCGACTGCCACGCATCGCTAACTTCGACAAACACTATCCTGCTATGGCTGTCTCCTGAGAGGCTGAATTCCGGATTCGCGACACGTGATCGAGCAGCAGTTTGTTCATCGAGTTTACGGTCCTATCACTTCAATTCACAACGATTCCCAATCAGGATGGATTGCCGCAGCTCTGGTCCTAACATACTCCGGTGAGACCGTCCGGAGTAGTTTCCGTCGAAGTTCGAAACTGCTCCGGTCACATCGACCGACGCGTCGAAATGCGTCCTGTCCGGGATGGATTGGTAGGGGCGACAGCACGCTGAGGGAGTCGGTCGGAACTGGCGGTGTTCTGCTCGATTCCTGATGCCATCAGAAGAGATGGGCGGGTATTGATGGCTTAATTCAGCCCGAAAATGCGTCAGTTCAATATGAAGGGACGGTTTATTCTTTCGAGAGGGCCTTTCGGTTCGTTTTTTGAGCTCCGTGTCTGACTCATCTGCTTTGCAGGTGTGTGAGACACGGAGCTTTTTTCTTGCCTTCGCATTGTGCGAGGGCGGTTGTGACATACCACGACCGCCCTTCGCGGGTGGTCATCGCGCGGAGGGAACATCATGAATCGATCGATGCTGAATCTGTCGCCGGCAGAACTGATTGCCATGGCGACGGGCCGACGTGGCGCTGAGGCGTATGCGGATGCTCATCGGCTGGTAGAGAAACTGGGTCTGCGGAAACTGGCAGATGCCGGTGAGGCCGAAATCCTGGAGATTTGCCGCCGCATGTCGACGGACGCAATCCAGCGTCTCATGGCTGGCGTGGAAATCGGGCTCCGGATTGCCGAGCTCAAAACGGAGTATGGTCCTGACACACGGATCACCAGTCCAGCCTCGGCGATTCGGTTCTGCAAAGAACACTTCAGCCGGTTGGCACGTGACGGCAAGCAGGAAGAATTCTGGGTTGTCACACTCAGCACCAAGAACGAGCCGATCGAACGTCATCAGATCACTGTCGGCACGTTGAGAAATAGTCTTGTGCATCCTCGAGAAGTGTTCCGGCCGGCGATTCGCGATGCCGCCAACTGCCTGCTGGTGCTGCATAACCATCCCAGCGGAGATCCCACGCCAAGCGACCAGGACATCAGCGTGACGGAGCGTCTCGAACAAGCGGGTGAACTTGTCGGCATTCCGCTGATCGACCACATCGTTGTTGCCGGTGAACGCGCCATCAGCATTCAGGAATGGCGTTCCGGGAATCAGTGGTAGCTTTCTGAATTCTGTTCTGCCCCGCAGTTGGGGCGGTTTCACGTTCTGTGCGACCGCTCCAAGTTCGGTGTGGTCGCTTTGTTTTTATGAAAGAACTCAAAGTCATGACCCAATCCGAATTGAATCACGCGATTGCCAAACAGACGGGCGAGCCTGTCACGGAGATCGCTCGTCGCGGCTTCACGATC
>JBPOIW010000360.1:0-30897 GCA_052034165.1 Planctomycetota bacterium
CGAGTGATCAAAAGAAAAATGTCCCGATGGAACAAGTGCCGTCCCAAACATCGAAAGCAAAAAACCTTGACGAAAACCTTTGACCAGACTGTGGTTATGATTCATTGAACGGTATTGGCGGTAAACGGAAGCCCGCAGGATGCGACTCCATCAACAAGGCTTAATGGAATGACGCCCCGTCGGCAACAGCTTTCAAAACATGGAAGCAAAAGCCAGCACCATGTTGAAGGCGTTGAACAGGAAATGCACCATCATCACCGTGATGTAACTTCGCCGCCGCAAATAGGTGTATCCAAGAGCAAACGCCAGCGGCAACAGCGCGAGTGAATCCGGGAAGCCGTGGGCGAAGGCGAACAGAACGGACGAAACTCCCAGTGCCAGCCCGGGCTTGCCCAGTTGAGCGAGGCCACCAAGAATGACCACTCGGAACTGCAATTCTTCGACGATCGGAGCGAGAATAACGGCCGTCAGCACTATTAAACTCAGCACCGCCATGCCGACGTCGGATTCCATCATTTCCAGAAACGGGTGCTGGTCGGGCACTTCCCCGGTCAGCCCTTCTGTCAGAACGACAACGAGAACACGCAGCATGGCAGTAGGAACATAGGCTGCGAGAAAGACTTCGAAGGCGTATCGCGCCTCAGTGAGAAAGCTGAATGGCTCATCGACTTCACCCGGTGTTTCGCTCGGCAACGTTGGTTCTGCAGCTGCAGTAATGTCGCTCTCCGCCTGCTGTGCTGCCCACGGAGATTCGGATGCTTCTTCGTTGACGTTAACAGGAATGGAACCGCTTCTCAGCGGCGCGACAGATCTTTCAACCGGCAGGCCGTACCCGGACATCGGTGCGGCAGAAGCGTCATCGAGATCCGGCCAAAAACCGGCCGGCGAATAAACCGTGGCCTGATAAGCCTGAGTCTGCGGCGAGCGGATAAGAGCAGCGGATTCGGACAGACGTGCTCGGCCTTGTAGTCGAGACACAAGAACAACGACCCCGAAGATGAGGAACAAGAAGACGTCCATGGCCACGGTCTGAATCAGGGCGCTCTGCATGTCTTCCGGCGACATCTGGGATGCTGCAGATTTCTTCTTCTCGGATTTCTCAGATGGGTTCGTCGTCTCAGCCGATGTCTTCTCGGCCGACTCTGCCTCTGGCGCTGCAGACTCCTCGGCAATCGCCGAGGTTTCTACTGGCGAGGCGTCTGCGGGTGATGTTTCTGCGGGTGATGAAGACGGCGCGTCGGCAGCGCTGGCGGCAACAGGATTGTTCGCGGGCTTAGAAACCGCTTTGGGGCCGGGCTTTTCCTGCAGCGAGGCCATCGTCATCAGGAGAAACATCAGCAGCGATAGTCCGATTCCGACAAATGTCAGGGCTGGCGGTACTCGCAAAATGCCTCGACGAGCCGCCGGGAGAGCATGACCCGTCTGATTCCGTCGTCCAACCCAGACCACTATCATCCAGACACTGGACGCCATCACGCCCAGCACGAGGAATCCGGCCATAGCGGCTCCTGGAGTCACTTTCTCCTGTGGCGCGGCGGCTTGAGCCAAAAGATTCAGTTTCGCCAACAGGCCGGGAAACAAATTGTTCACAAGCATCGTGAGCCATTCTTCAGAACCAGCAATTCAAAGCCAGCAATGGGCTATTTCTGTCACACCCTCGACCAGTCGGATGCTGGCCAATACTATTCTCCGCACGATGTGAATTGAGGCCGGGTGTTCGCGGAATACCTGTCGAATTCAGCCTCAATCGTGAACGCGCACGGAATATCCGTTCGGGTATCAGAACGCGGAGCAGAAGCCTTGTCGACCATTCTTGACGAAATCCTCGAACAGAAGCACCGGGAAGTCGCCGCTGCGCGTGAACGAATTCCTTTTTCAACGCTGGAACGACGAATTCCTGCAGCTCCTCCCGTGCGAGGATTCCTTGAAGCCCTGAAGGCCGCCAACAAGCCCGGGCTGATTGCCGAAGTCAAAAAGGCATCGCCGTCAGCCGGGCTGATTCGTGCGGACTTTGATCCGGTCGCGATTGCTCGCCAGTACGAAGTTGCCGGAGCGACCTGCCTGAGTGTGCTTACCGACGAACACTTCTTTCAGGGGCATCTGGACTTCCTGCAGGCAATCCGACAGATCGTCCGCATTCCGGTGATGCGGAAGGAATTCATCATCGACCGCTATCAGATCGCCGAAGCGCGAGTTGCGGGGGCAGACTGCGTGCTGCTGATTGCTGAATGCCTTGATGATGTTCAACTGAACGACCTGTATCAGTACGCTCGCAGTCTCGGGATGGACGTGCTGATCGAGCTTTACGATCTGGAAAACGTGGAGCGTGTTCTGGCGACAGGAACAAAACTGCTGGGCATCAACAATCGTGATCTTCGCACCTTTGTGACGTCACTGGAACATACATTTCGAGTGAAGCAACTGGTTCCCGAAGACATCCTGCTGGTCAGCGAAAGCGGCATCGCCAGTCACGCCGATATCCAACGGCTTCGAGCGGAAGGGATCGGTGCCGTGCTGGTTGGTGAATCGCTGATGAGACGGCCTGACATCGGAATTGCTGTCCGGTCTCTGATGGGCACCTGATCCACCGGACGACGGAGCGTTTGCGACACCGATTCCATTCGCGTCGTGTCGGACAAATTCAATTCGCTGGGCGGCTTTCCAGCTTGAAGTCAAATACGTTCTCGCCAGCTTTTACATCCGCCTGGAGTTCTGAATTGGTGTTGTAGCGCGCGGGAACACTGTTTTTCCGGGGCTTCACTGGTGACGTCGGCGTGGCAGTGCTTTCGCCCGCAGTTGCGGCCTCAATCTCCGACAAGTCTTCGCCCTCTTCATTCGGCGCGATCTCAACACGATGATGGCCAATCTTTGCGCCGCGTGTCTCCCCGATATACGTCAATTCATACTTCCCTTCGGCGTCCGTTTTTCCTCGTGCCGGACGGCCATTGTCCGGAGAGAAGACAACAACTGTTCCAGTGAGTGGCGTACCATCCATTGTGATGGTTCCTGTCACCTGGCCAAGTTCGGGCCGGTCGTCGCCAGAGCCACAACCACCCAAAGCCAACGAAAGAGCCCAAAGGCCGATCGTCAGCATGGTGCCACTGTATCGCGTCATTATTACCACTCACTTATTTCAACAGGTTAAACAACGCCACGGAGGCCAGGTAACGAAACGGGCCGCTGGGGAGTCCCCAAATCGGCCCTCAATCGCGTTCGTCGACAGCCGTGGCATAGGAATCATTAACACAGGGTCAACGGAGAGAACTGACGATGTTCTCGCAAAATCAGAACTCGCCGATCACTTCGCCGCCCATGCGAGTGCTCAATGCCTGATAGGTTGGCATGTGCATGTTTTCTGACAGGAACCTGACAGCGCCGTCTCCCATCACGAACTGAGCGCCTCCGACATGAAAACTGCCAGCGGCTTCTTCAGCACCACCATTAATCGGGTCGTTACTTTCTGCAGCGATGAGATACTCTGTCATCTCTGTGGGCGGGTTGGAATCTGCTCCACCAGAGAAGATGAGTCGGCGGTCGGAGCCAGCGTCGAAGATGTTTATCGCATCGCCACCGGAATCCGCGACTTCGCTCACGAAGATAGTATTGGACAAACCGTCCACCACGTCACGGAAGCGAACACCGCTGCTGATATGGAAGACCCCGTTGCCGTTCATGCAGCCCCAGGCGTCCGTTCTATTGTGGGCGGGAGTCGTCAAGGAACTGCCGTTGTAGCAGTCGTCATTGCCGTTCCCAATTCGAGTCCCCATGTTCCCGTTATAGTTGCAGGTCTGATAACCGTTCTTCTGAGAGGCACTACGAACATCGGGTTGCGAGGGACACCAAAACATTGGCAGTGTGGTGGAGCGAACCAGCTGGGATTTCCCCGTGTTTTGGTCCCCCAGTTCGTTGCCCATGCCATCGGAGCCCTGAATACCGCTATACAGGTTCGCCTGTTCGAGGAAAGGCAGAATGCTGGCATGCCAGGTCCAGCCGTGGCCGAAGTCCTGAGTCCCGGCGGCATTCAGAAGAACGATACTGCCCGACGGCAGTGCGCTGTGGACGTCGACATAATTGTGCAGAGCCAATCCGATTTGCTTCAAGTTGTTTTTGCATTGCGTACGTCGCGCAGCTTCTCGAGCCTGCTGGACAGCTGGCAAAAGTAGCGCGATCAGAATGGCGATGATGGCAATGACCACCAACAATTCAATCAGAGTAAACGCACGGTGCGTGCGACCGAAACGAAGGCGACTCGGGTAGTACATTCAGATGCTCCAAACATGAAGTTCCAGGCAGACACCTTTGCACACTCTTGGAATGACCAAGTGGTGCTGCCCCACGGACAGAAGAGCCGTAGGTTGAGGGAACCATGTTAAGAACCGATGAAACCGATATCAGAAGATTCACGAAAACGGAGATCCATCCATGGATCAGGAATACTGGCCCGCAAAGTGGCCGAGATGCCCAAGTCTGAGAACGACATGATGGGGCAGCACTAAGGGTCAGAATTATGGGTCAGGCGAGGCAATTTGATCGTGCGAATATCCCCAGCCTGCTCACTGCGTTTTCACGATCCTGTCGCGCGAGCGAAACTGGCTGAAGCTCGAATTGATTCGCGCCGGAAATTGTTTCGGGATTGTTCGTTCTCCAGTGATCAATGATCGACAGACGTACCGTCTCGCTGATCAGCAATTACGCATGTGAAACAGGGTCTGCATAGCATGTAGGCAAAGGGATGCACTGCCGGAGATCGTCGGCACCATCCCACCGGTGAGAGCGCTCAAGTTTTCTTACATTTCCCCTGGTGTCGCTTTGCGACCGCAGGCATTTGAGTAGACTCAGCGGGGCCAGTTATTGCCCCACCCCCGGCCAAAATTGATTCTCCTGCTTCTGATGACAAGGACGCGAAGAACACGAGCTATTCGAACAGCTCGAATGTTCCTCGATTCAACACTTACTCATCTGTTTTTTTCGGGGTTCTTTGATGCCTGCTCGCAAACGTGGATTTACGCTGATTGAGTTGTTGGTGGTCATTGCCATCATCGCTATTCTGATTGCGTTGCTTCTTCCTGCTGTCCAGCAGGCCCGTGAGGCAGCTCGTCGCACGCAATGCAAGAACAATATGAAGCAGCTGGGATTGGCCGCTCATAATTATCACGATGTCTTTCTGCGGTTCCCGCCTGGGTTTACTCAGATCAATCTGTCCGGACTGGGCGGATTCCAGGGCCACTCTGTTTTCTACAGCATGTTGCCCTATATTGAGCAGGCAAATCTTTTCAACACGTTCGACAATAACTTGCCTCGCAACAATGTCGCGACAACACCCGGCGTGAAGGCCGGTACCGTGGTCGCAGCGTTTCTGTGCCCAAGCGACGCTGGAACAGCCGACGGTCTGGATGTGTTTACGGCATCTCCGAACCAGTATTATGGACGCACCAATTACAGAGCCAACGGTGGAACTCGGCCCATCTTTGCCACCAGCAGCACGAACGACGGAGTCTTTATGTGCGTCGGACCTGCGGCTCGCAAAGCCAGTACAGCTCCTCTTGGTTTTTGCACATCCATGCGTGATCTGACTGATGGCACCACAAATACGATCCTCTTTGGGGAGTCTTACAAGGTCGACAAAAACTTCGATACCTTTACGACTGCGGGCTGGAACAGTGGAAGTACGATTGCAGGTTGGTCCAGATGGTATCCAGCCGGAGGCGATGCCGGGCTTGGTAATTTGATGTGTGGAGCGTTCGCCCCGGTCGGTTACACAACACCCTGGCCTCATGGCGGAGCGGGTGCTCCTGGCTCTTCGAGTGCGTGGTTCACTTTTCAGGATCAGCGTTTAAGTGCGATCGGAAGTGCTCACTCTGGCGGTGCTCAGGTTGTACTTTGCGACGGGTCTGTTCGATTCCTTTCGAATTCGTTGTCCTTTTCACTTTTGCAGTATCTCTGCAGAAGAGACGACGGGCAGATTCTTGGTGAATTCTGATCCCTTCCCTGCCTGATGCTGCAGCAACCTGCCAGTGAACGAACCTTGACGGAGTCGTAGTGACATGTTGATTCGAGTTAGTCTCCGTGCGCGAACCGGAATTGTTGCCGCTGTTCTCCTGCTGCTCTCTGGATGTGGTGCCGAAGAAGCAATCCCCGTTGTGGCCGCAAAGGGTGTCGTTCGAATCAACGGCACGCCGGCCGCGAATATCATGGTCCGTTTTGTCCCCGAGGGGAAACAGGAGACAGGCCTGATTTCTTCCACTGGCGTCTCTGATTCAGAAGGGCGTTTTCAACTGATTGCCAGCGATGGCCGTGAAGGGGCGATCCCCGGGCAAGGACAAATCCTTCTGACTGACACAGAGGAGGAACGACCTGCACAGGGAGAAGTTGCGACCAAAGCGCCCCGCCTTCCACCTGAGTACGGAGTGCTCGGCGCAGGATCGCTGACGGTGACCGTGGTTGAAGGAACTGAGATGTCTGTGGACGTCAAGGCTCGGTAAGTTGCGGTCAACACCAGCCGAGCCGGGCACTGTTGATCGGGCAAGCCTGATTAGGGTATTGCCTGGCGAGGGATTCGGTGCCTGACTTGCGGAAACGGCATCGTTCGAGAGTAGCCGGAACCGTGAGAATCCAGATAAGTTCCAGAGACAACTCGTAGTCTCAGGACGCGCCCAGAAGCACATCTCCCCATTCGCGCTCACACTCCGAAGGTCTAAATCCTGCCGCGGAGCAATTCCGCAGGACGAAGGAAGTTTTGACATTCGATCCCGAAATGCCGGAAACCTGCCAGGAAATGAGGCAGCGAACCGAATAATAGGTCCGCTTCTGCCGTTCCTGATCAGCTAGTGGCTCGTCAAGTTTTGATTTGGGGTTACGGTGGATCCCACTTTCGCCGACGAAGCGGCGAAACGACGTAGTCGAGCCGCTCCGTCGGCTCGCCTCGAACCCCAAATCTTATTCTTGGCAGAACACTAGACCTTCGCACATTTACGAGAGCAGCCGCATGATCTCCGACGAAATCGAACGACTCATTCAGCTTCGCAACTCCGGGGCACTCTCCGAGGAAGAGTTTCAGCAGGCCAAATCGCGAGTTCTCGGCGGGCAGACTCAGCCTGTTTTCACCCAACCGGCTGGTCCTGCTGCGGTGCCTTCCGGGGTTATCTGTGGGCTTGATCCGAAACTCTGGTGCACTCTGATGCACGCGTCTCAACTGCTGACATGGACCGGAGTCGGCGTTCTGGCCCCGTTGGTGATGTGGATTATCGGAAAGGATGAGTCGAAAGACGCCAATCGACATGGGCTCGTCATCCTCAATTGGATGCTCAGCAGCCTTGTTTATGTGGTAGTTTCGTTTTTCCTGACTTTTTTGGGGATTGGAATCCTGATGCTGATCGTGCTGGGAGCTTTGCACGTGATCTTCCCGATCATTGGGACACTTCAGGCCAGCAGCGGCAAACTCTGGAGATACCCGCTCAGTATTAACTTCTTTGACCCTGATTCGGTCGTCTAAACCACGGCCCTGGCCACCGGGGATGATATTCCCCGGTAACGGCTGCAATCCGCCCTCGCGACTTCATTGAAAGTCGCTTTTCCAAGTTGAGAAGCTTTTCGCAGGGGCAACGGGCTCTATCGAGATCCTGGAGAAATCGCGAATTTACTGGCTTTTCCGCGCTGTAAAATTCTCACATCACGATTTTAGTGAACGGATTTATCGTCGTTACCCGCGACTTCGCCTAAATTCCATTGTCCGCGCAGTATTGGTCGGGAGTCGATGGTAGACTGTTTCGCTCGGAAAACCGAAGAATTCGTGGGGACGAATTCTGTTGTTTAATACAGGCTGAGCGAATCTGCATGTCTAATTCATCTGCTCGTGATGTTGTCATCACCGGTATTGGTCTTGTTTCACCGCTGGGTATCGGTCGAGACGCGTTCTGGTCGAATCTATCCGAAGGCCGCAATGGCCTGAAGAAGATCGAACTGGCTTCGTTCGTCGGAACACCAGGTTGTATCGGGGGCGAAATCTCCGACTTCAACGACGAAACAGCAAAAAAACAGCACCTGAAAACTGTCCGCAAGAGCCTCAAGGTCATGTGCCGCGAGATCCAGCTCGGCGTTGCGTCAGCACTCCAGGCCATGGAGGATGCCGGGCTTCAGGCCGGATCAGTGGCTCCTGACCGCATTGGTGTGGACTTCGGCGCGAATTTGATGTCGACGCCTCCCGATGCACTTCTGGATGCCGTCGTGAAAGCCAGTGATCGCTCATCCGGCCAACCGGTCTTTGTCTATGACAAATGGGGTGGTGGCCGCTTTGATGGTATGGAGCCGCTCTGGCTGCTGCGATACCTTCCGAACATGCCCGGCTGCCATATTGGGATCGCACTGGATGCCCGCGGCCCGAATAACTCGATTACTCACGACGAAGCCTCTGGCGGTCTTGTCATTGCCGAAGCCGCGAATTCCATCCGCCGCAATCGTGCGGACGTGATGATCACCGGAGTTACGGGAACTCGAATTCACACCGTCAAAGCGTGTCATTCGTATCACTGGGATGTCCTTGCCGACGGCCCTGCGGAAACTCGCGTTCGCCCATTCGACAACAATCGCTCGGGAGAAGCGTTGTCGGAAGCGGCCTGCACACTGATTCTGGAAGCTCGCGAACACGCGGAAGCACGCGGGGCGAAGATTCTGGGCACTCTGCTTGGCTGTGGAGCCAGCACGGTTGTGAACCGCGACGGGCACCCCGATGAAGCGACCGCGATCTATCAGGCGGCTTCTGCGGCGATGGCTCGTTCCGGTGTTTCCGCCGAAGATCTCGGTCACATAAATGCGTGTGCGTCGGGGCATCCTCGCCGCGACCGATATGAAGCGGAAGGCCTTCGTAGAGTTTTGGGCAATCACGCCGACAGCGTTCCGGTCACAGCCATCAAGAGTTACACAGGCAGCGCGGGCAGCGGCTCGGCACTTTGCGAAATTGCCGCTTCATTGCTGGCTTTGCAGCACGGTATCGTCCCGAAGACTCTGAATTTCTCCACACCGGATTCCGAATCACCGTTGAACGTGATCCATGGAGAACATCTCACAACCGCCAATGGTCTGTTTCTGAAGACGAGCGTGACCCGCATGGGCCAGGCCAGTGCAGTTGTTGTGAAGGTCTGATCTCTTAGTTCGCCTCACGAATTGAGCGTGTCTGCTGGATGCGTTGTTGAAAACAGCGTTAGTCGTGGCCGCGTACTGAATAACTCCCGGACGTTGATGGTTTCTCTGATGCAGACGGTGCAATCGCTTTGTGAGCAGTTCAAGGTGACAGGCCTGCATTTTGAAGCGGGCCAGGGCGGGCTGACGAAGGCGGTTGTCACAACCCCTGTCGCTTCAGGAGAAATCTACCTGCATGGAGCTCACGTCACTTCCTGGAAACCGGCTGGACATGAACCGGTTCTGTGGATGAGTCGTTCGTCGTTCTTTCAGCCTGGCAGGCCAATCCGGGGCGGAGTGCCCATTTGCTTTCCCTGGTTCGGGCCGCATGATTCTGATCCGTCCGCGCCGGCTCATGGTTTCGCGCGAACGGCTCTGTGGGAAGTGAATGAAGCCAGGTTGACCACAGAAGGCGGAGTGTTGCTTTCGCTGCGAGCCGGAATCGAACCTTTTGCCGTAAGCTTCACGGTCGAGTTTGGCTCTGAGCTGCGGATGACTCTGACCACAGAACTAGCACCAGGTGTCAGCACAAGTCACAGATTTGAGGATGCTCTGCACACGTACTTGAGTGTGTCTGACGTTCGCAACGTATCGATCTCGGGCCTTGAACAGACTCGATACATCGACAAAGTCGATGGGGCTCAGGAGAAGCCGGCCGCTGGTGCCGCAATTCAATTCAGTGGCGAAACGGATCGCGTCTACATCAACACCGATTCGGAGTGTCTGCTTGAGGATCAGGCTCGTCAGCGCACGATCGCAGTCTCTAAATCGGGCTCCCTGTCGACAGTCGTCTGGAATCCCTGGATCGCCAAGAGTGCCCGCATGCCGGATTTCGGTGATCACGAGTGGCCGGAAATGGTCTGCATTGAGACAGCCAATGTCGGTATCAACGCGATAGAACTGGCACCGAACATGAGTCATTCAACGAACGTCGTCATTCGAGTGCAATGACGAACCTGAGCCGTTGTGATGGGCAACTTTTGCAGCAGGATCAATTTCACTTCCCGATGTTCCCGTAGCCTGAAATCTCAACCGCGTAGGTCAGTGAGGGATTTACGGAGACACTGGTAAACCGCGACAGATCAATCCCTCACGGACGTTTCAGGCTGTGATGACCGCAAGCGTGCAACGCCAGAATTGATGCTTTCGGGTGGTGATAAACGGAACTTCTTTCGGGACCATCCTTCCGACCACTCTCTTCCGCGGGCCCCCATTTTGATCTGACGTTCCTGTGATCAGGATGTTCGGCAGGCCGCATCAAGGACTTCTCGGGCCTTACGAGCGAGGGCCAATGGAGTGAATGGCTTTTGCAGGAAGCCGACTCTGGCTCCATCCTGAGGGACACGGTCTTTCGTATAACCACTGATATAAAGAACCGGAATGTCAGCTCGCAGCGCGTGGATCGCTTCGACCAGTTCACGCCCTCCCATTCTGGGCATAACGACATCTGTAATCAGCAAGTCGACCTGAGCGATCTGTGGTTTCGCCAGCGCGATAGCACTGGCCGCCGAATCAGCTGCAAGCACCTTGAATCCAGCATTCTCCAGCGCGATCAATGAAATCGTTCGGACGGCGTCGTCATCTTCCACCAATAGCAGGGTTTCAGACCCTCGACCATCGACGGGGTGCGGCTTGGAAGTGGAAACTTCTTCTCCGACGGCAGCCACGGGAAAATAAAGTGTCATCGTTGTGCCTTGTCCAGGCGTGCTGTCGACGAAAACAGAGCCACCGAACTGGCTGACGATGCCGTGCACAACAGATAGCCCCAGCCCGGTTCCCTTCCCCACTTCCTTGGTTGTAAAAAATGGTTCAAAGATCCGCACCCTGATGTCATCCGTCATGCCTTCACCGCTATCGATGACCCGCAGGCAGGAATAGCTACCGGGGCTCATGTCGGTCTCGTCCTCGTGAGGCCCTTCCGTGAGCACGGTCACATGATCTGTTTCAATAATCAGGCGTCCTCCATGCGGCATCGCATCTCGGGAGTTCACAGCAAGATTCAGCAGGACCTGCTCCAGTTTTCCCTGATCACCAACAATCGAGGGCAAGTTTTCACACTCTCTTATGATCAGTTGAATGTCTTCACCGATGAGACGCTTCAGCATTCTCCCCGTCGATTCAACGATCTGATTCAGATTCAAAATTCTGGGAGCCACCAGTGACCTGCAGCTAAAGGCCAGAAGCTGTGATGTGAGTTCGGCCGCACGTTCCCCGGACCGACGTATTTCCGCGACGGGATCACGGAACGGTTCGTCAAGGGTACTGTCCGTCAATAACATCTCTGAATAACCATTGATGACAGTCAGCAGGTTGTTGAAGTCATGGGCCACACCGCCGGCCAGACGTCCGATGGCTTCCATTTTCTGTGACTGCTGGAACTGCTCGGCGAGATGCCGTGATTCCGTCACATCACGGCCAAAGCCATAAAACACGTTTTCACTGAGTACCGGAATAATACTCCAGGACAGCCAATGCCACTCCCCTTTCCGATCTCGAAATCGATGGACAAAGTCCGTGACAGACTGGCCCGCATTCACCAGCTGAAATTGTCTCAGAGTCTGCTCTCGGTCCTCAGGATGAATAAGGTCGATCCATGGATGCTTTTGAAGTACTTCTTCCGTCCACAGCAAAACCTGATTCCAGGCGGGGTTCGTCTGGAGCAGAAATCCTTTGAAATCGCCAATGCAGAGCAAATCCGGGGACTGATTCCACAGCCGATCTCGCTGCTCTTCTGTCTGCTTCCGCTGTGTGAAATCGCGCATGACTGCGCAGTTGTATTCGCGGCCTTCGTACTGCAGATAGTTCACAGTCACTTCGGTGAAGAGGCTTCGTCCCTGCTTTGTCCGATGCTCTGATTCGAACGTAAAAGACCCACGTCGCTTGACATCTTCCCAGTGTGCCGGCCAATCTTCCGGCGCGAAATTGGGGTCAATCTCCGGAACAGTTCGCCCCACCAGTTCGCTGCGTTCGTATCCCAGAGTACGGCAAGCAGCTTCGTTGACATAGAGAATCACGCCTTCCGGATTAACCCAAAAGACGGAGTCGACCGCGCGGTCGACAGTGAACTGTGTGAGCTGAAGTGCGCGTTCGGCGGTGCGTCGCGCTGTCACATCACGGAAGCTCCAGACCCGTCCCACCGGTTGACCATGGATTCGCTGTGGTTGAGAATAACGCTCGACCACACGTCCGTCCTGAAACTCGATCACGTCAAAAGTCGGAACGTCCGGTGTTGAGTAGATCTCCGTAACGCGGCGGATAAACTCGTCTGGATTTTTTAACTGTTGTAGAACCAGCTGCATACTGTCATGTTCGTTGAACGTGGCAATCAGATCCGCATGTCGACCTTCCTGAACCAGTTCCGGCGACAATCCCCAGGTCTGAAGGAACTGGTGGTTGAAATCCAGGATACGTCCCTGCAGATCCACCACCAGGATCCCGTCGGCTGTGGACTCCAGCGTCGCGAGCATTCGCGACACCGTTTGCTGCATCTGTAGCTCAGATTCCTTGCGACTGGTGATGTCGTGAGCAGTCCCGATTATCTGGCTAACAGTCCCATCCGGCGTTCGTTCCAGAACCGTGTCTCGCCCGGCAATCCATCTCCATCGACCCTGAGAATCCCTCAGCCGATATTCGGATTCCAGAATGACACCGTCCTGAACGTTCTCCCAGCGAGTCAGAAGCTTATGCAAATTGGTCAGATCTTCGGGATGAATCAGCGATGCGATGTCCTCCCAGCCGGATGTCTGCAGAATGTCCGTGTATCCCAGATCACGAAGAAGCTGGTAGTTCGAATAGAGGATTCTTTGCTGAATGACATCGAACACGTAAACCGTCAGCGGCGAGGCCTGCGACAGCGCGGAAACCAGCCGCTGGCTGGATTCAAGATCAGCGGCCGCGCGTTTCTGTTCTGTGACATCCTGGCAGGCTCCGATGATCTTCGCCGACCCACCATTTTCATCTGTGAGGACCTTACCAACACTCGTCAGCGTTCGTTCGATTCCATCGTTTCGGAGAATTCTCTCTTCCGTGCGATAGGCTGCTCCCGTCGTACAAGCAGTCTGAATAACACCGACCATCCTGCATCGATCGTCAGGATGGACGTGCGACAGGAAGCGTTCCAGTGTCATCTCGCATTCGCCCGGTTCATAACCATAAATGCGGTACAGTTCGTCAGACCATGTCAGTCGACTCAATCGAATGTCCCACTCGAATGATCCGAGATGTGACAAGGACTGACTCTCCTGCAGCAAGGCCTGTTGATGCCTGAGCTTCTCCTCGGCCAGTTGCCTTTCCGTAATGTCACGGACCGAGGCAACCGACAGTCGATCTTCATTCTGGCTAAACGGACTCAGGCGAACCTCGACGGGAAATTCACGCCCGTCTTTGCGACGATGACGACTTTCAAACGTCACTCGTTCCCCGAGATCCATACGTGCGGTGATTTCCTGATGCTGTGCTGGCGTTATCCCCACATCAAACAGCAGCGGAGTTGCTCCGATCAGTTCCTCAGGACAGTAACCGAGCTGCTGACAGGCACGATCGTTGACATCCAGAATCTCGCCACTATTTCGGAGCAGGAGGAATGCGTCAGCCGTATTGTCGATGAAGGTTTTCAGCCGGGCTTCGTTTTCAAGGATTCGCCGCTGACTCCGATAGTGGTCGATCGCCACACTGGAGAGGTGTTCAATCCGGTTGATCGCATCATCCAGCCGGACATTCAGGACTCCATGTTCTCGGGCATACAACGCGAAAGTTCCAAGGATCTCTGTTTTCTCTCCGTTGTAGCTGCGAATCGGCATGGACCAACAACACTTCAGGTCAAACTTTGCTGCCAGTTCCCGGTAATCTTCCCAGAGCGGATCCGACTGAATGTCATGCACACGAACCGACTCTCCCCGAAACACGGCTGTTCCGCATGAACCTGCTTTCGGCCCGGCCTGGACTCCATCAATGGCTTTGTTGTAGGCCGCTGGAAGGCTTCGCCCGGAACCTACTCGGAGAGTCTTCCCATCCGGCTCCAGCAGCAGAAAGGATCCCAAAACTCCGGGGCATTCTGCTTCAATCAGCGCAACCAGCTCATCCAGAATTTCCTTAAGCGGACGTCCCTGCGCAACATGTTCCAGCAGTAGTTGCTGTTTCTTCAGGGACCATTCAAACTGTCTCTGAGCGGTGATGTTGCGCGCGAAACCAACGACGCCCATCACCTGTCCGCTCGAATCACGAAAGGGCGACTTTCGCACTTCATACGTCCATCGAAGGCTGGCTGAGGTGACGATTCTTTCCCGATGGATCACGACGCCATCTCGAATAATGGCCTGATCCTCTGCAAAAATCTCAGCAGATTCCTCGGAAGGAAAGAAACAATCGTCTCGTTGGCCGATCACTTCACAAAGCGGATGACCAAGAATCTTAAGAGCGGCAGAATTCGCATACAGATACCTGCCATGAAGATCTTTCACAAAGACAGCGTCCGGTGAGTTCTCCGCAGCAGCCCGCAGCACATCAGCTGAAAAACATGGATCTGCCTGGGACTTCAAGGCTTCGTTTTGATCCGGCATCGTAGTACCTCAACTCATCAACAGGCTGCATCTGAGATGCTTCCAGGCTCTGGATGAGGAGTCTCAAAGCAGATCGCAAAAACCGTCAAAGGAGGACGATCCGGTCCTCCGCAGGAACTTGCTTATTCGGTGATTGCCGACCCCTCAAGACCAGTATTCAGCAGCGTAATCATCGAGCATTGTCAGAATCCATGAAACTCAACATTCTGCGTTCCATCGAAAAAGCGACCGTACTGAAATATCAGCACGGCCGCTTTGAGTTCAGAGCTTCTCAGAGGAAACTCCCGGCGTCAACGACCACGGACGATTAGCCCTTGTAGAACGGATGAGCGGCTGTGTCGCGCTGAGCGATCACATCGTCAACCTTTGGCTCGTTCTTCATCGCTCGCTCGATAGACAGCTTGGTTGCTTCGTAGTTGTACTGATAGATCTTCTTGTCATCAGCAGCTTCCCAGTGAATGAATACGCCGCAAACGATGCAGAGCTTCTCGACCTGATCCTTTGGGATTGCTCCGGACTTAACACAGTCCGTAACAGCGTCAGCAACGGCCTTCTGAGCTGGGCCGAACATCTGAACTGCCTGGCGAGCACCCTTGATCGTGACCTTGGTGATCATCACGGTGGATGGCTTTACAGCCAGGTTCGGAGTTGCAACGGCCAACAGATTGCTGTGGCCCATCTTCTGGTCAGCCAAAGCGTTTGCGAAAGCAACGCCTACCGGACCGCTCTTGTCACCAATCAACAGGTCGATGTGTGAAACTTCATTGCCATCACCGACGAGTGCTTCACCTACAAACATTGACATTCCATACTTCCTTTACAAAAACCAGTCGAACCAGAAAACAGCGACCGCAGACAGAGTTGAGGTGCCTTCAATCGTCCGGGTCATCGGGGCACATCGGCCACAAAGAATCGATGATTGAAAACACTTCCGAGCCACACTTTGCAGTTGTCTGCGGAAGCAGAACCGTGCCTGCTTCTGCAATGAGGTGCCTGTGTTGTGGACAAGGTCGCATGAAAAAGTGAACAATACACTTCGCGAGGCCCTGCCCGACGAGGATCAGGCCCTGCTGTGACTGTTCATTCTTTGATCAGGATTGCGACTTTTGGCCTCATCTTCAACTGACCTGAAGCCGGAGTCCTCAACTTCGCCCGAACAAGAGCATTCTGGCGGATTTAGGACGGTCCGATCGGTCATTTTGTGTGGAGCGAGCGTCCGTAGTCTGGCTCAGTCCGCCATTGATGCCGGGCTACATCCCCTCTGCGTCGATTTCTTTGAGGATGCCGACCTGACTCGAATCCTCCGTTCCGGACGAGGCCGTTTTGTGGGCCGAATGCGAACTTTTGAAGAACTTCCGGACATCATTCGCAAAATTCGCAGCAATATCCCCCTGCTCTGGGCCGGCGGGCTCGAAAATCACACGGACGTTCTTCGTTCAATCATGGCTCGCCGACCCGTGATTGGACCAGATTTCGAAATCGTCGACCGGATCCGTCAACCCAACAATATCCAGCAGTGGTTTTCAGAGGCGGGACTCAATGTGCCCCGGCTGGCTTCAGTGGACAATGCAAATACCGATTGCCACTGGCTGAGAAAACCGAAATCCGGCTCGGGTGGACTCGGTATCCGGTCGGTGCATCCACAAATTGCTCTGCCGGACAGAATCCAAAAGCAGACATCCTCGGAGGAGTTCCTGCAGGAATACATCGACGGTGTTCCGATGTCAGCAGTCTTTTGCTTTGATCACGATGGCCTGAGTTTGCTCGGCACGTCCGTTCAGCTTGTCGGCTGGCCCAGCCTGGGGGCCTCCGACTTCTTGTTCTGCGGAAATGTGGGGCCCGTCAACCCTGGCGAAGGTGTCACCCGACAACTCGTTCGGGCTGCGGAGTCACTCATCACTCACATTGGTCTGAAGGGGATTTTTGGTGTCGACTTTATCCTGCGTCAGGGGCAAGCATGGATTCTTGAAGTGAACCCTCGTCTGACGGCCTCTCACATGCTTTACGAAAACCCGGTCCATCATATCCACACGGAACGAAGTCTAGTTGCCAAACATTTGGCTGCGTACGGCTGGCGACCCGCAAGTGGCACAACCCGCGGGCGAAAAACGGACCGTTCTGCAGTGGCAAACAATGGCCGTGTTCAGGCTCGCTTCATCCTCTGGGCGAATCAGGACGTTCAGTTCACGGACCCCAATTGTGATTCAGCGCACGAGGCGTGGACGATTGCGGATATCCCGCAGCCTGGGTCCGCGATTCCTGCTGGCTCACCACTCTGTTCTGTTCACGTCGCTGCGGGTTCACAAGACAAGCTGCTGGGCCACATCCGTGGCATTCAAGCGTCGTCACTCGACGGACAGGGGTACTGCTGGCCAGACATCAGTCAACAATTGCGCCTTCTGTTGGAGCGATTTCAACGCAACTGCCAGCGTTCGCCGAACACATCCGACCAGACGGTCTCTTCCTGAAAACTGCCGTCTTTCTGTGGCGTAATTTTCTGCACGGCGATATCACCCAGTCGCGGAAACAGCCACGCATTGGACGATCGAAAGTCCTTGTCGTGAAATGTATGCCCTGAATTCAACACGACATACTTTGATCGATTCAGTGGGTTCGGAAAAATCAGGCTCAGCCCATGATCTTTGGCTGACCATTCCTGATCACCGACTTTGATCGTCTCCTCTGTCCACTCAACCGGAAGTTGCTCCAGCACACGTTTGTAGATCGCGTTTGATCCCGGATCTCCAAACAATACCAAGTGATTCTTTGAAATCATTTCCTCGGTCACAGCCGTGTCGTCAACGACGCGAACATCACCGCGCAGCCACTGAGAGAACTCCCGTTCAAATCGTGACAATGTCCATTTTGACCAGTCTTCAGCGGTCTCGTTCCAGGGCGTCGAGGTGCCTCGGACACAGATAAACGAACTCATGAACGCATCATCGATCGGTCCCTGCAGATTCGGTCGTTTGCGGAGTTCCTGATTGTCCGAGAACGATCGTGAATCGTCGTAACTGAGCACTTCCCAGCCATTGCTGCCTTTGACGTAATACACATCGGGCAACAGTCCATCAGCCGCCTGACGACATTCCAGCGTGGTCCCGTCAATGATCGCGTCTGTGCCGACATCCCGAACAATTCGCAGCGCCATGACATTGCTGGTTGTAACTTCCACGTCACCGGCGTCATTGATTTTCGCCTCGACGACGCTTGGCTCATAAACACTCTCGACTTCTTCAATCGCCAGCCAGTCGCATTCGTTGTACTTGAGTGTGTGAGTTGAAAAGCGTATTTCCTTTCGCTGGCCAAATCGAGGCCGTCCTTTGGCAGACTGCTCCAGGTGAAATGCCATGAACTGCTTTTGGCTATCAGGGTCAAACGCATGTCCCATCTTTGGGCCGATGATCACTTTGATTGGAACATCGAGAATCTCTGCAGCTTCCGCCATTGAAGTACTCGCCAGCAACTGCGGATCGTTTTCACCACCGTAGGTGCAGACAGGAACATTGAAGGCATTCATTGCGTAATTAACGCTGTCATAAATCGCCAGTGTTGCATGCTGAGGATCCGAAAGCCGCTGTTCGGGATTCTCCGGGTCCTGTTTCTGGTAGCGATAAAAATCGACGAATCCAGCTCCTGGACCGACCGACGACCACATCGAAGGATAATGCAGTCCCAGATGCCACGCACCGGCACCTCCCATGGAGAAACCATGCAGCGTGATGCGATCTTCGTCGATTCGAAAACGTCGCTTCACATCGTCCATCGCTTCGAACACATCTGTCTCACCAGCAAAACGATAAGCGTTGTTGCCGCGACCATAGACGTCCAGTTGAATCCAGTTCTGCTCGGGCTGTCCGGCCTCCACCTTCAGCGGCTTGCCGTCCATCCGATGAATGAAGTTGACCTCGTTCATCTGATCGGCTCGACCATGCAGGACAACATGAAGCGGCCAGCGACGGCCTTCGTTGGGATTCACACCGGCCGGAAGTGTCAGCGCATAGGGCTGAACAGAACCGTCAACCTTGCTGATATAGCCTCGAATTGTGATGCCCGTCTTGAGCACCCAATCCGGCTGACCATTTGCCAACTGCTCCGCTCGAGTTTTTCCTTTGGCCAGAACGCTTTTAAGCTGATCGAAATAATCGGCCTTCGGAAATTCCTGATACCGCAGCATCCAGGTCGCAGCCTTTTCAAACACGGCCACGTCAGCCAGCAAGGCGGCGCCGTCACGAGTGGCCAATTCCGGTTTAGCCTTCAGATCCACAAGACTCTTTTGAAGCTCATCTCGCGTTGCCGCCAGAGCCTGCAAGACGTCAGCCGATGGTGGCTCAGGCGCAGCCTGTTGGTCCTTTTTGCCTTTGACCTGATTCTGCGCAGCTGCCGATTCGGAGCTGCTTAGCATCACGAAAAGCAGAATGGTCAGGCCGAATCCGTAGGATGCGCGCAGCAGAAACATAGACAATCCACATAGCAGGAAGAGCGTAGAGATAGGCCTGTTACGGAGCTGTCGACTTCACGCGAAGTTAAACCGCTCGTTCGGCTGATTCAAAGCCGCAGGTTTTATGGGCACCGTCACAAAACGGACGCTTTGCAGAGGCACCGCAGCGGCACAGGGCAAAAGTCTCTTTGCCATTCAGATTAAACGTATTGCCGGCAGCATCGGTGATTGTCGCTGGTCCAGTGACAAGAAACGGGCCATTATCCTTCACGAGCACTTTAACTTCTGACATCTTGCTACTCCTGTTGAAAGGCTACGGCTACATGATGCCGTAAAACCTGGTGATTCCAAACAGGCTGCAAGCTAACCAGTCCCGTGTCGTGCCGCAATTGTCTGGGGCAGACTGCTGCTGACCAACATACCAAGGCCGAACGTTTTCTTAGTTCGCGAAAAACAGGTAATTTCGAAGGCTGCTGGCAAGAGAACCGTGCGCGACATAGTTCGGCCAGGAATGATCGTGCCCAATCAATGAGGACACGTCCCAGTCACGAACGCGAGAGCCGTATGCTCCCAGCTCACGGCGATCCTTGGATGTGAATCCCGCCAGCCCGAGTGCTCGACTGGAGCCGATTCTGCGCAGAGGATAAATCTGCAGGGCAGGATCTTTGGCGTTGCGGAGGTTGATCAGACACTCGACACAGCATAACGCTCGACCGAAACGCTCTTCAGGATTGAGCCAGTCGTGATCGATCGCGGAGGCGGTGTAGACGACTCGGATTCGGCGGCCTGAACAACCCGGGGTGCAATGGCGATGTCCTTCAACAACGCCTCCTCCCAGTAAATGCAGACCCGAAGAGATTATTCGCGTTCCATGACTATGGCCGACAAGACAAACGGGGCATTCCGGAGGAAGACTTTGGATCAAGCTGGCGAGATAGAAACCATTGCGACTGGCTCGAGAGCCCAGGATCGCCACATCAATACTGGCAAAGGGCGACAAAGCACGATCGCTGGGCCAGGAAAAATAGATCATCTGAAACGGACGTCCGCAGGCACCAGTTTTCAGCCAGCTCCAGGTGTGATGCGAATCCGGCAGCACGGAGGGCGAATCCATAAAGCTGCCATGGACAACGATACAAATCGGAACGCCAGGTATGAGTGATCCCCTGAGCTGGTCCATGGTCGAGGGATGACCGTCCGTGCATTCGTCAACTCGACGCACCTGAGGACAGAAACGCAGTTGGTCGTTTTCAAACTCTTGAGGTGAATTCCATGAACTCACAATCCAATAACCGGGACTTTGAGGTGCATAGGGTACCACGTCACCAGCGATAGTAAGGGCTTCTGACGGTTCAGCGGCCATCGGTACAGCAACCATCGGTTCGGCAACAGGTACCGGAGGAACAGGCGGAGCCAGAGGAGCTTCTGCTTCGGGAGTTGCGACCGTTTCCTCGGCAAGAAACGCATCGAAGGCCACAGCAGCGGGAAGAGATCCTTCGGAGTCCGGAGAGTGCTCAACGGGGATCGACAACTGCGGTGGAACTGCCGGAAGGTCTGACTGCAAGTCCTCTCCGGACAACGCACTGGTCGGAAGTACGGCAACAATGATCAGCGTGATGGCTGTAAAAATAACAGCACGCAGAACCGCGCGTAGGCAGGTCGTCGGGATACGACAGGTAAGGAAAGATTGCGAGCCCATCTGATCTACCCGAAGAACAGGTGTGTTCAGCTCTTCCGTGAAAACCAGTCGACTCTGTATCGCCCCGAGAACCGTTCCATGTTATCGGCAATCAATAGCACCCCCTGTGCGTAGCGCATGCAAGGAGTTCCTGACTGTGTTTCGGAATCACGGAGCTTCGGCTGTGACTGTTTCCTGAGACTTCTCTGATCCGCATCGTGTTGAGCAGCAGCGGATCGATAAACCCGGACTAATCGTGTCTGACGAACTGGTTGCCGGGCAGTCGTCGGATCAAGCGACGCATTTCAAGGACAGTGAGCGTGGCAAGGACTCGTGAAGTTTCGATCGCCGCTTCTCGCAAAAGATCATCGATGTAAATCGGTTGAGTGCTGATCAGGTTCAGGACCTGCGATTCCAATGGATTCAGGACCAGTTCTCGCGGGGAATGAATGGTCACCGCACTATTCGGTGATGTAGGCATAGGCAACGGCCCCAGCGCGCTGAGCACGTCGTCGACGCCTCGCACAAGGGTGACACCATCGCGGATCAGGTCATGGCAGCCTTCACTGGCGATGCTGTCGACCTGCCCGGGCAGCGCGAAGACTTCTCTGCCCTGCTCCATGGCATGTCGAGCCGTATAGAGGGCTCCGGAATTTCTCGTGGCTTCAATCACGATGACGCCCAGACACAACCCGCTGATAATTCGATTTCGCTGCGGAAACAAGCCGGGAAGCGGGCGTTGGTCGATCGGCATTTCACTCAGCAGCGCGCCTTGCTGGGCGATTTCCGCGGCCAGTTCTTTGTGTTCCGGGGGATAAATGTCACGAACTCCGCTGGCAAGCACAGCCAGAGTTCGACCTCCGGCCTGTAAGGCGGCTCGATGTGCGGCCGCATCGATTCCTCGAGCAAGACCGCTGACGATCGTAAACCCGGCACGAGATAACCCGGCTGAAAGTCGCTCGGCGTGGCGACGCCCATAGGCCGTGCAACGACGTGAACCGACAATGGCGATGGCCAGCTCATCCTGTGGCAGCAACACGCCCTTTCGATAGAGGATTGACGGCGCATCACAGATCTCGGGCAGTCGTCGAGGATACTCGGCATGTGTTTGCGGTAGCACATCGATCGACAGTTCTCGGCACTGTTGCAAAATTTGTCGGGCCTGATCAATCAATGTGGGATCGACCAGAGAGTTTGCCGTCTTCGTCCCAATGCCGCGAACTCGAAGCAGTGATTCCAACGGCTGAGCCAAAACCTGTCGGGCCGAGCCAAACTCCGCAAGAAGCGCCGACTGAAGCTTGGGTCCGATGCCATCCGCCAACGTCAAAGCCACAGCGAAGACAAGGTCCTCGGCAAATTCTGGAGACGGGTTTGGCGGATCTGGTCGCGACATTTCTCGTCCGGCTTTTCTTTGTGGGGGCGTCAGGGTGCTTTACATTGACGTACGATGGCCCCGTCCTGAATCAGGCCGACAAGTTGTGGAACTGGTTGTGTATGGAGCCGAACAGCGTTCCATTGCTGGTCCGCAGCGACTTCGAAAATCGCCAGAGTTGCGGGCGGCACAAAAAGGCTTTCTTCGGCCCAATGACACATCAGGCCACCGATTCCCGGATTGTGTCCGACGATCAGTACGCTGGTTTCGTCGTCCTCGCACTCCTGGCCAACTGCGGAGGCAAACGAGTCTGCGGTGGCGTTGTAGAGTCTGTCGCGAACAATCAGAGGAACCGACGACCCAACGCCGGCCGCCATAATCTCGGCGGTTTCTTTCGTTCGGGCCGCGGAGGAGGCAACTATTCTGTCCAGCGTAATCCCCAACGCCTGCAAATGAGCGGCGACCTTCTCGGTCATCGCGCAGCCGTCCTCTGTGAGATGACGATCAAAATCTCGCATTCCTATCCGGGCATCCTCCGCTCGGGCGTGTCGCATCAGGATGACTGTTTTTGACATCAGTTAATGGCCAATCTTAGTTTGGGGGAATTCGTCTGTTCGATTCCGTGCGGTCGTCATTTCATCCTGAGACAACGGTTGTTGCTCTGCCTTACTGACCTTCAGCAAATCGAAATTGAATTCCCTCCGGCGGAAATTGTAAACTCCCGCAAGGCTGCGATGTAGTCTCACCCTGGAATTCCTCCCATATCGTCTGGGAAGTCAGCCGTTTGATTCCGGTGAAGACTGGCAAACGCCCCGGGAAGATGATGTGTACGATGGCCGATTCCTCGGAACACGTGCTGAACCGACTGATGCAGGAGTGGAATTCCGCTCTGGCGTGGGAAATGCCTATTGACCATCGCGAAAATCCGGGACTGAGCCCTACTGCGTCTGGCCAACTTTCTGTGGTGAAGCGGGCAGGAACACCATTGTTGTATCGAGGTTTGCCGGGTGCCGACAGAGAGCTTTCCCGCCGTTGGTTGGGAGATCGATTGTTCTGTTATCTGAACGGACCGCCCGCAAAGAAAAAAATCGCCCCGGTTTCTTCCAGACTCAAACAACGGCTGGATCTGGAACGCTGGTGGTTCGACCTTCTGCGAACGCTGATCCTTCGATGTGACGCAGCGGAAGAATCGATCGTTGTGGTGGAGTCCACGGCACCTTTTCTTGCAGCGTCTCGTGCGGCTCGCTTGTTTGGTCGCAGGTTGCTTTGTTTCGAACTGCCATCGATCCCGGCGGTTCATTGCTACGACGATCTTCGTTCATGGTTTTCATACTGTCTGGATCGGATTCGACAGGCCGACGATCAGCCGTCCGACGAAAGTGTCGATCGCGTCCTTGTGTCGCCAGAACTTCATGCGAACCTGACAGAGGTCGATTCCTGCAAATCTGAATTTTCCGGGCTTCCGCTGGGTGACCGCCTGTTGTTTGCTGCGGCCGATCGAATTCAAATTCTGTCGTGTCGTGCGAAAGGCATCGTATCCGAGTTGCTGCGTCTTCATCTGCTGGATCCGGACCGAAATTCGGTTCCGGTGCTAATGGCCTGCGACGAAAACGGACTGTTTCCTGAACCTGCCAAAGATCTTCCTGTCGGATGGGTTCCGTGGATTGTGCAACCAACAATGCTTCCGGCCGATTCGAATGATGCGTCCGCAAATGCTCAACCGACTCGGCAATCAATGTTGCCAACTCCGAATCAGGGGGGCTCCGAGGGATCTGGAAATCGACCTCTCAGCAACAATCCTCTTCAGAACCCGGACGATTGGCTACTTCACTGGACTCGTGCGACCGCCGGACCATGGCCAGGTGAGTCATCCGAAGACTTCCTGGATGCTTTGATTCTGCGAACGGAAACCGTGGACCATTCTGCAATCACGACATTGCTGAGGATTCTGTCGGAGGGATTTCTGCGTGCCTCAGCAGCGGGCATTCGGGGCTCATTTCCTGTCGTCGCGTTTACGGCTGTTCCTCTTCAAGAGTTTCGGCAACGACGTGTGTTCCGTAAGCACAGGCATCGTTTTGATTTCGAACCGTGGGGCATCGCGATTCGAAAAGATCGTCTGCTGGAGCTTGGCGTCAAACCTGTCATCTACGGGGACGACGAAGTCTGGAATTCAATGAACTCGGATGAGCGAAGATTTTTTCAGAAAGCAACTGCGGGCGGAGCCACGAACAACTCTGACGAGTTCGAATGGCGAGCGGCAGGAGATGTGAACCTTTCGCAGTTGTCGCGACCCGACGTCTGTGTGTTTGTGGATTCGATCGACGCCGCACAATTGGTTTCGTTTCACTGTCCCTGGCATGTGATCGTTGTCCCGGAACGATCTGAAGCGGGAATGGCGAACCGCGATTGATGCGAAAGTCTGGCTGAAATTGACAACTGTTTTCGGAATTCGCCGGACAGCGGCGAACGCCGGGTCTATCCGAGTGATTGGTTGTGTTTTGGCAACATCGCAATCGCCTCGAAAATGGAATGGAACATTGAGTTGAGGCAAAAGTGTGTCAGGATTGGGGTCTCTTGAACTCCCTGAACGCCTAACGGAATGCTGAGCCTGGCAAAATGACCACCGACTCAAGACCACCGAAAGATTGCGAAATCACCTACACGGCGATGCGAGCAGCCTTCGTCAGCACGCTCGACAGTTTGCTCAGATATGCTCTGGACCCTGACACGGTCTCGGAAAGTCCGTCTGGCTTTATGTCGTGCTTCCCAATGCTGAATGGCATGGCCCCCCAGATCCAGATGGAATGCCTGTTGAGAACCTGGCAGAGGCACCAGGCTTCTACCGAGACCTCGGAATTGTTGGACGAACTTGTCGTTTACGCGGCCCTCGAATCTTTGGCCTGCGTGACCTCCGAAAAGCAGAGCGCCTCGCTCCGAGTCGTCCTGAAAGGGCCAAGAGTTCTCTCCGCTGAGCCTGAACACTGGCTACATTCAAAAACACGCTGCATGCAGATCGCTGGGCCAACTCCGCGTCAAACAGTTTTTCTGCGAGAACTGCAGGAGATCGAGGATCCCTGCCCCTGGTTAGAGTCTGAAATGGGCTCGAATTGGTGTGAGAATCGAGAAGAATTGCTGGACATGGTGGGTCGTTGGGTGGCTCAGAAAGACCTGATTCTGGGCTCGGAAGGCCTCCTGACACGGGATGAGCAGGATATCCTTCGGGCGTTTTTTGAGGAACATCCCGGCCTGGCAAGGTAAGAACGCTGCTCTGACGACTATCATATGCGACGCTGGCCGTAGCTTTTTGACTGGAGTTCAGGCTCTGAGAGGGGTTTCCGGTTCAGCGATCGGATCATAAAAAGGGATGAACAAGAGGAATCGCACTCATGGCGAAGAAACAAGCCGTCAAAAAGGCTGCTCGTCCGGCCAAAAATGTTGCCAGGACTTCGTCGGCGTCCAAGGTGGTTAAAAAAGTCATCAAGAAAAAGCCGGCTGCGAAACCTGTCACAAAGTCGTCAGCACCTCGTAAACCAGCCGCCTCGAAGCCTGTGGTCGCAAAAGCCGCTCCTCCAAAAGTTGTGGCTCCAAAGCCTGTAGTGGCAGAAGTTGAAAGCCCGGCTCGGAAAAAAGGTGTTCGCAAGGCCACCATTACGACTGGCATCCGCGATGCAAAGCCTGTTCGCAAGCTTGGCCGATCTCGAATCCCAATCGACGCTCCGCTGGATGTCGTTTTCCAGAACGATATGCAAGCCAAAGAAGCCTTCATGTTTCTGGGCATTCATTCGATTCGCGATCTCGAACAGTTCAATCCCGACGAACTCGTTTTGCGTCTGACAGGTCCCGCGAAGCTGACGGTCGGCCGTATCCGCAAGATTCTGGCGATGAACAATCGCTGCCTGACAGGCGACGAAGAGTTCGCACTGGAGTTTCAGGAACTCCTCAGCCGACCTCGCGAGTAGTCCCAGGCCAACAATTGCTGATCAACTGGAAGCTCGGTTTTCACAAAGCCGGGCTTCTTGCGTTTGAATCCTCCGCTACGCTGGCCTGCGGGATTTGCTAAACTCGCGGCTGCCTGTGCCGTTTGAAAAGACATCCTGTCTCCAATTTGAGTTCTCGCCCCAATGACTGCTTCGTTTCCTCCTGTTGAAGATCAGCTCCGAATTATTACTCGCGGCATCGAAAAAATCGTGCCACAGGATGAGCTGCGCAAGAAGCTCCAGCACAGCAAAGATACGGGAGTGCCCCTGCGAATTAAGTACGGCATCGACCCGACCGGCATTGATGTCCATTTGGGGCACACAGTACCGCTGCGAAAAATGAGGCAGTTTCAGGATCTCGGACATCAGGCCGTGATCATCATCGGAAACTACACCGCGCTGGTAGGCGACCCCAGCGGACGCGACGAAGCCCGCAGCAAACGGCTGACCGAAGCAGACGTCGAGACCAACGCGAAGACCTATCTCGAACAAGTGGGTAAAGTCGTGGATATGTCTCGCGCCGAGGTCCATCGCAATGGGGACTGGTTCGGAAAAATGTCGTTCGCGCATGTGCTTTCGCTGTGCGGACGAGTCACGGTGGCTCAGCTTTTGACCCGCGACGATTTTGCCAAGCGATATCGCGAAGAGAAGCCCATTTTTCTCCACGAGTGCCTCTATCCCGTGATGCAGGCCTGGGACAGTGTCGAAATCAAATCGGACGTGGAACTGGGCGGCACCGAGCAGCTTTACAGCTTCATGCTGGCCCGTGACCTGCAGGCTCAGGAGAACCTGAACCAACAGATCGCCGTGATGTCCCCGATTCTGGTCGGTCTGGATGGCATTCGCCGCATGGGCAAGAGCCTCGGCAATTATATCGGGATCAGCGAATCGCCTTACGACATGATGAAGAAGTTTATGCAGCTTCCTGACGGTGTCATGAAGATGTACTTCGAACTCCTGACAGAAGTTCCGCTGGATGAAGTCGACCGATTGCTGGCCGGCCATTTGAAGGAAGCAAAAGTCACGCTCGCCAAGCTGGTGATTGGACAGTATCACTCGGCCGCCGACGCTGATGCCGCGGCCGCTCGATGGCAGGCGGAAATTGGTGGCGAAGCATTGCCGACGGATATTCCGGACGTCGTGCTGGCCGCGTCGAATCTCACCGACGGCACGATCACCGCTGTCAAGCTTTTGACGGCCCTCAATCTTTGCCCCAGCAACGGGGAAGCTCGTCGCCTGATTCAAGGTGGCGGTGCGAAACTAGGTGAAGAGAAAACGACGATCGAATCTCACGATCAACAGATCGCTGTTACCGATGGGCTTTTGGTTTGGGCCGGGAAGAAGAAATACTGCCGCGTGAAACTCGGATGACCGGCGCGGTTGTTTTGAAGTTGGGCGGCAGTCTGCTGACGATTCCCGACCTGATGGACCGCCTTGAGGCTGTTATTTCTCGGCTGCGTCCGTCGCCTGTGCTGATCGTTTCAGGAGGAGGTGCGGCGGCGGACGTTATTCGAGATCTGGATGATCGATTTCAACTCGCTCCCGAGAAAGCTCACCGGGATGCTATTGCCGCGATGTCTCACAACGCCGCCCTGCTCTGCCGGCTCAACAAATCCTTGCGACTCGTCCGGAACCACGACGACGTCCGACGAGTCTGGTCTGAGGGTCAGACAGCCGTTCTTGATGCCTTTTCATTTTTGTTCGGCCAGCCTGCGAGCAACTCCGGAGATTCTCTGCCAGCATCCTGGGACATCACCAGCGATTCCATCGCCGTCTGGACTGCCCGACACTGGCAGGCCGACCGATTAATTCTGGCAAAATCCTGCGATGCTCCAGAGACAAACCTGTCTGCTCTGTGTCAGTTGCGGATGATCGACCGGGCTTTCGAAAAGACGGTGGGAAACGTTCGTACTGAGTGGCTGAATCTGAGATTGGGTTCAGGCTGTTTCGTGCCTGTTGGCCAGTAACCGGCCGTGTGTCAAGTTGCTGCTTTCGTCCTGGCCAACAATTCAAACGATGCGAAGACTGTTTCGAGAAGATTGCTCTTCGTGAAATCGATAGACTGAGTGAACCGACCGACATGGCTCAGTTCTTATGCTGTGTCACTACTCGTTTTTGGCGTAGGATGGGCATTTTTGCCCGTCAAAACCCTGTCGGACAAGAATGTCCAACCTACTTGTCTGGGTTTAACAATTCGCCTGGGCACAAGTTATTGGAGCAAGGTAACCACGACTCGTGACAACATCCCGATACCACAAACAGATGCTGTTCGCCGGAATTGGTAAAGAGGGACAGCAGAAACTCGCCAACAGTCGAATCCTGTTGGTGGGCTGCGGAGCTTTGGGCTGCGTTCTGGCCGACGCGATGGTTCGAGCTGGTGTGGGGCATGTTCGTATTGTCGATCGTGACTTCGTGGAACTCAGCAACCTGCAGCGTCAGGTACTGTTCGATGAACAGGATGTGGCCGACCATCTGCCCAAAGTGATTGCGGCCGCCCGACGACTTCGACGAGTCAACTCCGAAGTCACGATCGAACCGATCGTGGCCGATGTGGACTATGCCAACATCGCGGAACTTGCGGATGGTGTTTCCCTGATTCTGGATGGCACGGACAATTTTGAAATCCGCTATCTGATTAACGACCTGTCGCTCGAAAGGAACATTCCCTGGATCTTCACGGGCTGTACCGGAGCCGTCGGCCAGGTCATGCCCGTGTTTCCTCATGAGTCAGCGTGTCTGCGATGTTTGATGCCGTTACCGCCTCCGCCAGGGGCGACGGAGACTTGCGATACGGCGGGAGTTCTGGGGCCGGCTGTCAATGTCGTCGCTTCGCTGCAGGCCGCGATCGCTCTGCGGATTCTGGTGGGACAGACTCAGCAAATTGATCGAAAACTGCACATTATTGACGTCTGGAATGGCTCATTTCGTGCCGTCGATGTGAGTAAACTCCGGGAATCCCAACAGTGCCCGGCGTGCCAAAATGGTGAACGTTTATGGCTGACTGGCGGCCAGCGCTCGGCCTCAACGGTGCTTTGCGGTCGAAACGCGGTGCAGATTACTCCGCCTGAAAAACTGGCCCTCTCCCTGAGCGATCTCGCGATTCGGCTGGCTTCGGCTGGGAGTGTGACGTCCAATCCGTTCCTTATTCGTGTTACTATTCCGCGTTCAGCAGAGCAACCTGAAGGCGAAACTTCCGGCGGGGACATTGTCGCGGCGAGTGATTCGTCACCGTTTGAACTCACGATTTTTCCGGACGGGCGAGCGATCATCCGGGGAACAAGCGACCCGACGGTCGCTCGAACACTTTATTCACGCTACGTTGGTACCTGAGCCTTAGAACGCCTAACAAAACTTACTCAAGTAGCCGGATTCGTGAAAATTCGGAGGTGTTTCTGAGCTCTCACGAGCCCAGCTACGGTTTTGTTAGCCGTTCTTAGTTTCTTTACAGGCGGATTCCATGTTTTCTCAGACTGTCGAGTATGCATTGCGAGCCGTCGTGCATCTGGCGATGAAATCTCCGCAACCGCAGAAGACAGCCGAGATCGCGGAAGCCACTCAGGTCCCGTCGGCTTACCTGTCCAAGGTTCTGCAGGGCCTGAAGGAAAAAGGCATCGTACGTCTGCAACGCGGGATCGGAGGCGGTGTCGCACTGGCTCATCAACCGGACCAGCTCACGATTCTGGACATCGTCAACGCTGTCGATCCGATCAAAAGGATTACGACCTGTCCGCTCGATCTGAAATCTCACGGCACCCGGCTCTGCGCATTGCATTTCCGAATGGATCAGGCACTGATGTCGATGGAGACAGCGTTCAAGTCCACAACCTTGGCGGAACTGCTGCTGGATTCCAATCCCAGTGTTCCGCTGTGTGATCAGATTGCGGCTAAGTCGTAGGCCGTTGTCAGTGCTGTTGCGACCGTTTCGACAAGCTGCCGTCGCGGAACGGGCTTCTTCAGGACGGAAAACGCCTGAGCATCCTGAGCATCGCGGCAGACGTCTTCGCTGGTGTCGGACGTAATCAGAATACAGGGTCGAACGATATCGAGCTGCTTCATGGCTCGCAGCGTCTCAATCCCTGTCAAAAAACGCATGTGCATGTCGAGCAGCACGATGTCGATCCGACGGCTTTGCACGACTTCCAGGGCTTCTTCGCCGGATTCCGCTTCGTGAAGCACCAGAAACGGACGGTCTTCGAGGACTTCTCTGAGGACCGAGCGGAAGGACGGATTGTCGTCCGTAATCAGCAACTGAAACTGTTTTTCGACCAGAGCAACCATGATTCAAGTAACCTGAAACTGGGAGTACGTCTGCGAGATTGCATCCTGCAGCTTGAGACGAACATTTTTACCCGAGCCCGCACTATCCAAAGCCTCGTCACTTTTTTCCAGTCTGAACTCCCGCCCGCCCGCCTTTTTTCCTGAGTGACGAAAGGTTGCATTCACGACCGTAAATTCTCGGACGCGTTGATTCCATGGCCCCCGAACCCGCAGGCTGTCGAGTTTGTCGCATCCTGCGAGCCTCTGTTTACCGCCCAGCCGAAGGCGCCGGCTTTTATGCTGCCTGCGCCTCCGGCTGGGCGGTAAACGCAATACCGTTCAATGAATCATAACCACAGTCTGGTCAAAGGTTTTCGTCAAGGTTTTTTGCTTTCGATGTTTGGGACGGCACTTGTTCCATCGGGACATTTTTCTTTTGA
>JBPOIW010000129.1:0-65065 GCA_052034165.1 Planctomycetota bacterium
GTCAGCCCTCCGAGCAACGTCGCGCGAATCTCGGAGGGCTGACGCCCTGCCGCTCGCCGGAGTTGCAAGTTCCAGAAGTTGCTTTGCCGCCCGCACGTCGTCGAAGCGTCCCATGGCCACAATCGCCGCTGCACGGACTCGCGGATTGCTGTCATCAAGCTTCGAGAAGATTGGAGAGAACATTCCCTTGTCCATTTGAGATTTGCGATCGGCTGCCGCGCGGATCACGTGTTCTCGCAGATCGGCATCGATCAGAAGAGAACCAAAGGCCGCTTTGAATGCATCCCAATTTGCCTGTCGCAAAGTCCAGACAGCGGCAATGCGAGAATTCAGCGATGCCGCTCGCATCTTTGGACATTGCTACGAGGCCTTCGGCAATTTGAGATTTCAAATTTGAAATTTCAGAGTGGTTCGATTGGGATAACAACGCTCGACTGGCGGCCAATCGCAGTGCATCCGAGGGGCTTCGCAACAAAGCGACCAATGATGGTGTGTCGAGATCGTCCAGTGAATCAGCTCGGAGGGCTGACGCCCTGCCGCTCGCCGAGGGCACTGCGACGGGGTGAGCCACGTAGTTGCTGGGTGTAATCATCGCCACAAAACCAACATCCGGGCGTTCGAATGAAAAGCCGCCGTTCTTCCAGCTCGTGACAAACAAGCGGCCGCTAGCATCCGCGTCAGCATCGGTCGGGCGAGGAATCTTCAGGAACGTGTCCTGTTGTGCATCAAACGTCGCACCATTGTGAGGCAGCACGTGGCTGAAGACCTCACTGCGTCCCCAGTCGCAGGTGAGCAACATGTCGTTGAACGGAGCTGGCCAGCGATCGTCCTGAAAGTAGAGAGCACCGCATCCTGAGCCTCCGCCGTAATCGGCCAGCGGCGGCATGATCTCGTCGCTGAAATTAATGTACTGAGACGGATAGCCATAGTTGGCCGTCTGCATCACATGCGACAAGCGGATATCCCAACTGCCGCCGTCATTGGTGTTATCGCGAGTAAATACATTCATGGATGGATCAATCGCGATATCGACGATGTTTCGCTGGCCCCACGAGAACACTTCCATCTCGGTGCCATCCGGTCGAATTCGCACGACGCCGCCACCACGTTTGCTGAGTGTTGTGCCATCTTTAGCCACGGCCTTGTTGAATCCAAAGTCGCCAACAGCGATGTAAATCCAGCCGTCGATGCCCATACGAATGCCGTTTGTCGTATGGTCGGCACCTCGCTTATTGACTTCGTCTGTGCTGATGCCTTCGATCAGAACTTCGCTTTCGTCTGATGTGCCGTCGCCATTGGTATCTCGAAAAACTGAAAGAAGCGGAGGATGCAGAACCCACATGGAGCCGTTGTCGTAGACGAGTCCGCGAGGATGGTCCATCTTTGCGAAGTCGTTGAACTTGTCCGCTTTGCCATCGCCATCAGTGTCGATGCAACGCACGATTTTTCCTCGCCCAGGATCTTTGCCCAGCGAGCCTTGTTCATCGACCCCAACAAAGACTTCTCCATCGACTGATGTCGTGATACACACGGGATAAGTGACCTGCGGAGGACCGGCGAACAGACTGACTTCAAATCCCTCCGGAGCTTTCACATCCTCAATCGATGCGGCTCCCTCCGCGCCTGACGAAGCTCCTTCTGGCAATGGCGGCAGATCGCCCGGATAAGCTTCAATTTCCCAGAGGCTGCCCCAGCCGCCACCATTTGATCCGAGAAACGTGACTTTGAGATAGCGTGCATCGTCCGTCTTGACCGCATCGACTGACAGACCGTTGCTATCTTTGTTCTTCGAGTGGTCCGCCTGCAAAGTCCAGGTTTTACCATCCGGCGATGATTCGATGGTGTATTGGTAAGCCGTGTTTCTTGATTCCCAATGCAGCCGCACGCTCCGAACTGACTGAGGTTTCTCCATATCGAGCGTGATCGATTCGCCGCTTTGCGGACCGCTGGCACACCAGCGAGTATCTAGCCTACCGTCGACAGCATTCTTTGCAAGATTATTCTTCCCGGTCTCTTCGCTGCTGGCAGTCGCCGGCTTATTGAAGACATGATTTCCTTCGCCACAGCATCCCTGTGTCAGCACAGGCGAGTTCTTTTCAATCTTCACCGCAACCAACGCACGCAGCTCTTCGTCGACGGCTTCCGTTGTCGGTGTGAAATGCTTCTCCGGATCGCGGCCAACCGCCCAAAGAAGTCCGCGAGCCATCATGTCCAGATACGTCGGTTCAACCATGGTTTCGTTGTAATGTCCGACCGTGGTCGCGAAGACTCGAGTGCCGCGATAATCGTTCGTCCAGATGCAGACCTGTGGCTCATTGTTATCCTGGCGATTGGCGATGGCCAGGGGAGTCGCAGTATCAAACACTTTCGCCGCGTGGTACAGCTCACCTTTCGGCACAACGAATCGCTCACCGAAGCCCGCCATAATCGGATGATCGGGCTTCTGATTGTTGATCGTGTACGAATAATGCGGACCGTGTCCGGGCGATTGAACTCCGCAGAACTCAAACCAGCGATCATCATCAACGCGATAACAGTGCATCGCGCAGTGGACAAGAATCGCAGGCAGCCCTTCTCGATGAGGCTTCAGGATGCGATCGACAAACTCCTTGTCAGTGACATGCGCAAAACATTCGTTGTGAACGACGATGTCGAAACCATCGGCCCAGTTCGGATCATTGTAAAGCGGAATCTTTGTGTCTGTGGAAGTTCCGCCCTGATGCACCACCGTCCAGCGGACATTGGCTCGAGCGCTGATGCCACGGGTCAGAATCAGCTTCTGGCGATCGTAGTCATGGCAACATCCGCCAGTGACGAGCAACGCCTGAATCGGTCGATCCGTTGATTCGACCTTCGTTGATGTTGCCGTCTCCTGAGCAGTCAAGGAAGACACAGAACCAGGCATCAACGAAAGGCACGACAGGAAGAAACACAAGAAACGCATGGAAGGAACCTGGGTGAGTGGAAGCAGGAGATGAGATCGTTACAAGGTGGCTTTTGGCGTTATTCGGAAGCATTTGAAATTTCAGATTTGAAATCTCAAATCCGCAGCACAAAAACAACGCCCGTCCAGCGATGGAAAGCCGCCAAAGCTAACACGATTCCGACTGAATGCAACCAAACAAGGCAGGACTACAATCGAACACTTGCCCGAACGGATTCGACTGTTCTGATTAAGCCTCGATCAGCCGGCGGCTGCGTTCGATTGTTGCGGCGATGATGCTTTCGATCGCAAGCAGGATGAGTCCGGCGAGCAGAAACCAGCGCCAGAATTTTTGCTGAGACTCCAGTTCGGTTGAGTCGAGCTGGGCTGTTTCAGCAGCAGATGGTGGTTCTGTCTCTGCGGTCTGCACTGTGGCGACGTCTGACGACATGCCCAACGCCTGCAATTGGCCGGCGGGAAATGGTTCAGTACGACTTTCAGATGCAGCAACCGTAACCAGCAGGCTGACAGTCTTTGGGCCCTCGGACGTTTCTCCGGAGAGTGTCCAGCGGCCGGGTGTCGCGAGCGAAATCGTTTGCGGATTCGAAATGGGCGGAGCAGGATCGGGCTTCGTCGGCATGCTGCTTTCGTCTGAGTCAGTTGTTTGTGTAGCGGCTTCCGGCATTACGTTTGGCGGTTGCGAAGTGGACGCTTTTGCTGCGAGCGTCGACGGTGTTTGTACGGTGCCATCCGGAGCAGTCAACGTCCATGTTTCCGATCCTGAGATCTCCGCCGGGCTAATGCGTTGCCCCGCTTCGAAAAGAAGGTGTCCGGACTTTCGCGGATTCGCCAATTGAACGAGCCGATGAATCATGGGAGGAAATCGTGTCGACAAAGCCCATTGACTGTCCTCCGGATGCCAGCCTGCCGTCAGAACAAAGAGACGACCTCCCGATGGTCGCGATGATTCAATAATCGCGGGTGCACCGGAATCGAACTTCGCGAGAACTCGAACGGCTGAAGACTGGTTAGGATCCAGCGTGAGCTTTCGAAAATGCCAAAACCGGATTGATGAGAAGTCTGCAAACCTTGCGTCTGCAAACGGCGTCAATAGGCTGTTGGAAAAATCCAATTGTCCCAGCATGGCATAGTCAGTGACGGACGCTTCTTCAATCCCGGTGTTCTCCGGCAGCAGCGACTTGAGTGATGCGGCCATGTCGGTGCTCTTCAAGGCAACCATGACGCTGCCGCCGCGATCAAGCAATCCGTTCAGAGACGTGATCAGTCCTTCAGAAACAGTGTCGGTCACGATCGCCAGCCGAACATTGTCGGGGACAGGCAGAGCAATACCGTCGCTGCCGACGAGATCCACTACTTCAACCGGGCTCGTTTCATTCCCGTCGAGAACTCGCTGCAGATAATATCGCATTGTATCTGCGTTGTTTGTGTCGACCGGTCCTGCGTGAGCGATCTGCACAACACCAACCTCTTCAAGCGGGAGATCAACCACATTGTCGAACGGATGGGCGTCGTTGAGAATTTCGACGCCAGCGATCAGCGGTTGCCCTTCTGTCACCTCTGGCATCGTGATTGTTTTGCGTTGCCCGCCGCCAACTTCGGCCGTGATGGATTTGCCGACAGGGTTTCCGGCGACGTCAAATGTTGACAGCGAATAACTTGTCACGCTCGCATCGCCGGAGTTCGTCACTCGCACACGAATTCTTCCGGTGCGTCCGTCTTCCGCAAGACTCAGACCTGCATTACCGGTTGCTGTTGGCTGCACGATGCGAAGATCGAGCTTCACGGAATCCGGCCAGGTGCCGGAGCGGACCGCATCCAGATCACTGCCTTCCTGAAAATCCGTGATCAGCACAACGCGACGTTCTCCATCAGGGCCTGCTGTGCCCTGTTCTCTGGCCATTTCATCGGCGGCCTCCAGCATGGCGGTGGCAGTGTTGGTTGCCAGCCAATCTGGTTCATAGGCGTTCGTGATGCGTTCAACCATTGCGGCTCGGCTGGCCGGTTCCGTTTGCTTCCAGTCGGATGAGCTCAGCAGCGTTCGAGAGTTCTCAGAGAATACAGCCAGGCTCAGAGTGTCCTCCTCATGGAGTTCCGCGACGACCTTCTGAATCTCCGCTATCACGGCTTCACGCAATCCATCACGTCTCATACTGGCACTGGCATCGATGAGCAGAGCGACGCGATCGGCCGTTCCCGATTCCGCGGCTTTGGCGATGGTGACTCGCTGGAAAGGTCTGGCGAAAGCGAGAGCAATAAGAATTACGGCCAGGATCCGCAGCAGCATCAGCGGCCAATGCTCGATTGTCGAACGCTTTGTTGTTTTGGGCAGCGTCGGCGTCAGAAAACGGACAACGCTGAACGGCATTCGCGCCGCCGGAGTGCGTCGGAGCATGTGCAGGGCAATCGGAACACCCGCCAATAACCCACCGGCGACCGCAAATCCAGCATAGAGTAATTCAAACATGGGTTGGGTCTTGTTGGTTAGAACGACAAACGCCACCGACTCTTCGTAGCGTGGGCTTCAGCCCACTTTGCAAGCATTTCAGTTCATCACCGCTTTTCAGATTCCGTTGCCTGTGCATTCATTGTTTTGTCCTGCGAAGGGAAACACTCGCGGAGTGGGCTAAAGCCCACGCTACAAGAGTTGCCGTAGTGTGGGCTTCAGCCCACTTTACAAGCATTTCAATTGATTCGCCCTTTTTGAGGTTCCTTTACCTTTGCATTCGTTGTTTTGATATACAACGGAAAACAGTCGCGATGTGAGCTGAAGCCCACGCTACGAGAGTTGCCATCGTAGGGCGATCATGGTTGAAAGTTCCAACCACGGTTCACCCACTCAGGATTGACCCAAAGATCGAAGTGATCAGGTGGCAAGTTTGCCTTCGCTGGATTTCTGCCAATGTATTGAAGGATCCTCCACAGGTGTTCTTCATCTCGAATGATTCGATCGTAGCTTTCTCGCTGCCAAAGTGTTCCCGAAATGCCGAGGTACTTATTGATAGCCCGTGCTGATCGTCCTTTCCAGAGCCGAAGAACATCCTCGAGTTCCTGATCGTCCGCCCCAATCGGCCGGACAATGGCATGCACATGATTCGGCATGATGACGAAACATCCCAATTCATAGTTGGTGCCCTGATTTGCCAGTAATTCAGTGACCTGTAGAACTCGAGTATCTCTGAACTTCAAAACGCAGGATCCGGCCCCCTGATCCAGCCAGTCTTCAATTTTCCGGTCGATCATGCGGGGCATCTCATCGGTCGGGTGTGTTTCCGGATTCGTATCAAGCAGCCGCTCCCACTCGTCTTTCCATCGGTGAAGTTGTCTAAGCTTATCTGCAGGCAATGCATCGTTCAGTCGAAACGTGACGAAGTAGGTTGCACCTTCCTGTCGCCAGTGTGGCAGCAGTTGTATGTAACATCGTAACGGCAGATCATCTCGTAGTCCTTGAAATCCTGGGGGAGCATCAAGATTCCATTTCGACGTTGTCATGACGGGCGTTGTGGAGAAAGGGAAGTTGAGGTGGGCTGAAGACCGTGCTACGAGAAGTGAAAATCCTAGTGGGCTGAAGCCCACGCTACAAAAGAAATAATCACTACCGACTTCTTTGTCTGCGTGCCTGCAGGAATTCGGCCAGTGCTAATTCAAGGGGCTCGTTGGTTGTTAATTGTCGCCATGCGGCACCGACGGCTTCGCACTCCGCCTGAACGGCACGGTTATGAGAATCGAAACGTGACTGGTATTCATTGCGGATCGTGTCAGGGTCGCTAAAAATCTTCTGACCGCTCTCGAGATCTTCGAACAGTTTTGGACCGTCGAAAGTGAGCGTCTTCTCGGCCGGATCGAGCACCTGAAACACAACAAGATCATGCAGGCAGCCTCGCAGCAGTCTCAAGCCGTCACCCAATTGCTGCACCGGTGCCAGCATATCAGAAATCAGGATCACAAGGCCGCGTTTACGCAGGCGTTGGGCGACATCTTCAAGAGCAACTCCGGGATTTGTACTAAGCCCGGACGCGGGTTCCTCCAACGTTACGAAGAGTCGGCGAAGTTGCCCTGGACGATATCGCGCGGGGACGATCGTACGCACATGTTCATCGAATAATGTCAGACCAACGGCATCGCCCTGACGATTCAAAAGCCACGCGAGCGACGCGGCCAGCGTTCGAGCGTAGTCGTGTTTTGTATATTCACCGGAACCGAACGACATCGAGCGACTGATGTCGAGCACGATGTAACATCGCAGGTTCGTTTCATCTTCAAACAGCCGAATGTAGCTGCGATCCGTGCGAGCAAACAGTTTCCAGTCCAGAAACCTCGGATCATCGCCCTGAGCATAAGGACGATACTCGGAGAATTCGACGGAAAATCCATGTCTCGGGCTTTTGTTCAGCCCTGTTCGGAAACCATCCACGACAAGCTTGGCTCGCATTTCCAGCGAACGAATACTCATCACCACATTCGGATTCATGAGGTCTGCGTACATAAGCGGCCAGCCAGAGTAAACGAGAAATGCCTGAAGTGGACGCCGCCCTCGTCAGGCCACGGATTCATTTTTCGGATGCTCGACCACCGCCAGCAATCGATCAACCAAAGAGTCCACCGTGACTCCTTGTGCTTCAGCTCGATAATTGGGAAGAATGCGATGACGCAACACGGGCTTGGCCAGTGCCTGAATATCTTTGCTGGAAACGTACGACCGGCCATCCAGCAGAGCCTGAGCTTTTCCGCCCAGAACAAGATACTGACCTGCTCGAAGTCCTGCCCCCCATGAGACAAGATCGTTGATGAAATCCGGAGTTCCCTTTTGACCGGGTCGAGAGGCCGCCGCCAGTCGCACGGCGTAACGCACAACATCGTCCGCGATCGGCACGCGTTGAACGACCTGATGGAATTCTCGAACAGTCTCGCCGGAGAACAGTGACTTGATCGGCTGGAAGTTTCGAGATGTCGTTTGCTGGACCACAGCGACTTCGTCATCTTCCGGCAAGTAGTCAATCATCACGTTGAACATAAAGCGATCGAGCTGAGCTTCGGGCAGCGGGTACGTGCCTTCCATCTCAATCGGGTTCTGTGTGGCGAGCACAAAGAATGGCTCGTCGAGGGGATAGCGTCGACCAGCGGCCGTGACCTGATGCTCCTGCATGGCTTCCAGCAGAGCGGACTGCGTCTTGGGCGGCGTGCGATTGATTTCGTCTGCCAGCAGAACGTTGGAGAAAATCGGCCCGGGGATAAATCGCATGGATCGTCCACCGGCGCCGTCTTCTTCCAGAACCTCGGTGCCCGTAATGTCGGCGGGCATCAGGTCGGGTGTAAACTGGATGCGGTTAAACTTCAGATCAAACAATTGAGCGATCGATTTGACCAGCAGAGTTTTCGCCAGGCCCGGAGCTCCGGTGATCAGACAATTGCCGCCTGCCATCAGAGAAATCAGCAACTGTCGCACAACTTCCTTTTGCCCGACGATGACTCGAGATAGCTCCGCGTCAATTTGCTTTCGCAGTTGCTTCAGCTGAGTGATCAGTTCTCGTTCTCGTTCGACGGTGAGTTCCGTTGGGGTAGTCATGAACCTGCTTTCAAATTTCTGAGCCCGGACATGTAAAATGGGGTTCCCGGCGTGACGCATATTTCCGAACACCGAAAACCGAACACTGAAAACATGCGATGACGCACTAATGCGTCATCGCATAGAAGATGACATTGATTCCGAGCGGGTAAGCTTTCTTCTCTGAGAACTCTTTGAAGTACCAGGGATCTTCGCCTTCGCGTTCCCAGCCGTCACCGAGATCGGTATTGTGTCCGATGAAGGCCATCATGCGACCGTTGTCGTCGAAGAGTCCTCGATAGTGGACCTCTTCCGTGCCGTAACCCTGCGACGTGTTAACTTCGCCATTAGCCATCTGCTGAGCAAACCCGATGGCGGGGATTTGAGGTCGTTCTTTGAGATCGTAGACGCAGTGAAAGATCGGATGTTCAAGGGGCAAATCGACGTACTCACGCTCCGGGAAGACCTGCTTCATTTCTCTCCAAAACCCTTCCCATTCATCGTCGCCCCAGAAATCATCTACCATCAGGAATCCGCCGTTCAGCAGGTAAGTGCGCAGAGCCTGACGTTCGTCTTCTTCAAGATAGATGTAGCCGGGTTCGATGATGTAGATAAACGGATAGTCGAACAGCCGTGGATCGGTCAGTTCGATGATCACACCATCTGGATCGGTATGCAAAGACGTCAACTGCTGCAGACGATAAGAGAAGTTCAGGTCAGCGTCCGGGTAGTCGGTGTCCCAAGCCCAGCGCCCCGCTGAACGATAGCGAATGCGAACGAAGGTAAAGACATCGTCCTTGAATTTTTCATCCAGCTTCCAGTCCGGAACGCCATTTCGTTCAACTCGGCCGTCTGCGCCCTGAAAATTTCGATATCGTCCGCCGCCGCGAAACTGTCCGCGGAATTGTCCTCGCTGAGCCATCGCGACTGCGGACAAACACAGTGCCGCGAGAGCCATGGCCACAATCCAATGACGTGGTTTCATTCGCAGGAGCCCCTGAAGTCAGCTACTGGAAAACGTTTGTAAATGCCGGCGACAGGTTTTCGCAGATTCCTCGTCATTATGCCACCGTCAGCCCGCTGGGTGATTCGTGGCCTTTGTTTATGACGACGTCTGATCAGTGAGTTAAGAACGGCAGCCAAGCCCATAAAGCCAGGCGAACCAGTGGTCCTTTGAATACTGCTCAAATAACCAGACCAAACCTGAGAGTACGTTTGGGATTCTGAGCCGTTTTGAACGTCAACGTCCGAAGAATTCCAATGACTTGCCGAGATTAGCAAACGAACACGTGTGAGTCGTTGACTTGGACCGTTGTCCCTTCCACACTCAGGGGCTCTGAGGGAATGCTGCAGTTTCCTCGGACCTCTCTCTTTCTGAAAAGATGTGTTTCCGATGGCTCGGCCCGATCGAAGTCCCGACGACGCTGTTCGTTGCTTGCTGATTCAGCCAAAATTTCAGGCGTCAAATTTTTGGAACCTGACCGAGTCTGCGGCGACGACGGGCGCTAAAACCGTCGCACCACCATTGGGCCTGCTGACGGTGGCAGCACTATTGCCCCAGCACTGGACATTTCAGCTGGTCGATCTGAATGTTCGCGACCTTCGCGACGACGAATGGAATTCGGCTGACATCATTTGTACTGGCGGCATGATTCCTCAGCAGACTGGAATTCTGGCTCTGATTGAACGAGCGAATCGGGATGGCAAATACATCGTCGTCGGTGGGCCTGATCCAACGAGCCAACCTGAGATCTACGAGAACGCTGATGCAAGAGTTTTGGGAGAAGGTGAAGTCACGATTCCAGTCTGGCTGGATTCATGGCGCGAAGGACAGCCATGCGGAATTTTTGAACGAGACAACAAGCCGGATGTAACAACATCACCCACACCGCGATTCGACCTTGTCGAGTTCCACAACTATCTGCAGGCCGGCATTCAGATTTCGCGAGGCTGTCCTTTCAACTGCGAATTCTGCGACATCATCGAACTCTACGGTCGAGTTCCTCGCAGCAAGACTGTTGAACAAGTACTGGCCGAGCTGGACCGGCTGGCAGATCTTGGGCATCGGGGCTGGGTGGATATTTCTGACGACAATTTCATCGGCAACAAGAAGTTCGTCAAGAAGCTCCTCACAGAACTCGAAGCTTGGTGTCAGCGCAGGGATTATCCGTTTTACTTCACGACGGAAGCGTCGATGAATTTGGCGGACGACGATGAGCTGCTGGAGATGATGAAGCGTTGCGAGTTTCGTTTTGTCTTCATGGGCATCGAGACGCCCGATCCCGATTTGCTCGCGGTGACTCAGAAAAAGATGAATTCGATGAAGCCAATCGTGGAGCGAATTCATCACGTCTACGAGCATGGGATTTCCATCTCAGCAGGATTCATTCTGGGCTTTGATAGTGAGAAACCAGGCATCGCTGATGCCATGATTGAATGCATCGAAGAAACCGGCATCATGGTTGCGATGGTCGGCCTGCTGGTGGCACTGCCTAACACGCAGCTAACTCGCCGATTGATGCAGGAGGGCCGTATGATTGACTGCAATCATCAGCTGCTTCCTCCAAATTCTGGTGTGTATCGTCTGGAGAATGCCTCGAATGCCGACAACACCACCGGCGGATTGAACTACGTCACAACACGCGATCGAGTCGACATTTATGAGGACTATCGCAGGGTCGTAGGGACAGTTTTTGACCCTGCTCGCTACATGGCTCGAGTAATGCGAACGACTCGGATGCTTAAGCCCGAACGTCGCCAGAAACCATCGCTCAAGGAGTTTATGACGATGGGTAAGGCGTTGGCCCGGATTGCGTGGTGGATGACGAAGAATCCTAAAGTTCGCTGGCACTACTGGAGCAACACACTTCGCACGTTGCCAATGGGAATGGCGAAGTTCGAATTCTGCCAGTCTCATATGGCCGCCTTTATGCATCTCGGAAAGCAGGCCGATCGCGTGGCTGTCGAGATGCAGATGGGAATCGACTTTGCGAAAGGCAAAGCCACCTATCCACGCAGCACGGCAGATTTGCCGAACCGTAAAGAAGAACTGTTGCCAGTTGTCGCATTGACCTGCAGCAACTAAGCTACTAAGCTAAAGCCTTGTTGTTACCCGAGAGATAGCCTTCGACCCTTCCATAGGGCGTCGACGCTTCCTATGCTATTGACGATTCTGTGAAGACTGAAACGGAATTGGTAGCACGATAATGCGAAGGTGCGGGCGGTTACATTGTCATGGCGATTGGCATTCGTCCAACGGTGGATTTTGCGTTTAAGTTGATGCTGGGAAATCCTGAGCACACCAACGTGACGATTCATTTTCTGAATGCGATTCTGGAGGGACAATGTCGAATAACTCATGCTCAGATTCTGAATCCGATTCTGCCGAAGCATACCGACGAAGATAAGTTGTCGGTTCTGGACATTCTCGCGACCGATGAGTACGGCCGCATGCTGAATATCGAAATGCAGACCTCGCTGCCGTCGGAGTTGCCTCAACGTCTTGCCTACTATGCCTCCTGCCTCTACGTCGGGCAGCTGAAAGAGGGTTTTCGATACGCAGATCTTCGACCATCGATAACGATTTGCGTGCTGACCCAGGCGATGTTTCCACAGCGTTCGGAACTGCATCTTGAATTTCGGATGCGTGAAAAGTCGGGGCTGACGCTCACCGACGATCTGCAAGTTCATCTTTTGCAGTTGCCAAAGCTGCGTGTGTTGAGACAAAATGTGTACGATGCGAGTGCAATTGAACGCTGGGCATTTTTCCTGATGAATGCCGAGCACCTGACAGATGATGACGTTTGTCGTTTGTTCCCGGATCGGGAAATTGCTGAAGCTGCTGGAGTCCTGAAAATGATTTCGCAATCACCTGAAGATCAGCTCTTCTACTTTGGTCGCCTGAAGTTCCAGCGAGATGAAGAAGCGCGTCTGCGAAAAGCGGAGCTGGATGGATTCGAAAAGGGACGCCAGGAAGGACGACAGGAAGGACGGCAGGAAGGGCTCCTGGAGGGATGGAAAGAGGGCCGACAGGAAGGACGAATTCAGCTTCTGCAGCAGATATTGGGTTTGCCCGAATCGACGCACGACGATCTGGACGGTCTTGATTCTTCGCGACTTTCAGAGTTGGAATCGCAATTGTTGCAACAAATTCGTGACAAGCGATCGCAGGGGCTTCCTGGCTGAGACGACAACAGATGGCTGAATGATCCTGACTTACATTTCATCTGCTGTCCCGCCACCGATTCGGCGTCGGCGTATCGTCCCAACAAGTGGTCAGCTTCGTCGTTGATTTGACGTCCAATCGACCCGGATTGGTTCGCCCCGCTACGAAAACAACCGGACAGCTTTCGCCGTCCGGTTGATTGGTTGTTAATGTCAGCCTGAAAGAGGCTGTTACGAGAACAGCAGTTCCAGGTCTTCCACCGACAGGTTCTGCAGAACGCTGCTGGCTTCGTCGCCTTCAAGGATGGCATCGGCCAGTTCGCGTTTCTGCTTCTGCAATTCAGCGATCTTCTCTTCGACCGTATCACGACAGATCAGACGATAGGCAAACACGGTGCGAGTCTGTCCGACTCGGTGTGCTCGGTCGATCGCCTGAGCTTCGACCGCGGGATTCCACCACGGGTCAAGCAGAAAGACGTAGTCGGCAGCCGTCAGGTTTAAACCCAGACCCCCGGCCTTCAAACTGATCAGGAACACCTGACAGTCGTCATCTTCCTGGAAGCGTGTGACTCGCGCTTTGCGGTCGCGAGTTTTCCCATCGAGATACTCGTAGGTAATATTTTCCTTGTCGAGATGCGAACGCACGATGCTGAGCATACTGGTGAACTGAGAAAACACGAGAGCCTTGTGACCTTCGGCCATCAGTTCCTGCAGATGTGGAATCAGGAAGTCGAGCTTCGCGTACATTTCCTGTTCGTCACCGCGTTTAAGCAGTGCCGGATGGCAGGCCGCCTGGCGCAGACGCAACAGAGCTTCGAGCACGTGCATGCGAGACTTGGCGAGACCCTGTTCCTGAACGAGTCCCAGCAGCGAGTCGCGATAGTGGACTCGCAATTCGTCGTAAAGACGACGCTGTTCTTCTTCCATATCGCAGTAGATGGTTTCTTCCAGCCGATCCGGAAGTTCGGCCGCGACCTGCTTCTTAGTACGACGAAGAATAAACGGTCGGAGCCCCTTGGCCACCAGTTCACGGGATTCTTTGCTGTCCGGATCCGCGATGTGCGAACGGAATGCAGTACTTCGTCCCAGCATACCTGGATTCAAAAACTCAAAGATCGACCAAAGGTCGCCCGCATTGTTTTCAATCGGCGTTCCGCTCAATGCCAGACGGAAGTTGGACTTCAGCAGGCGTGAAGCGCGAGCGATCTGTGAAGATGGATTTTTGATCGTCTGGGCTTCGTCGAGAACCACATACTCGAACTCGAAATCTTTCAGCACGGCGATGTCCCGACGAACCGTACCATACGTTGTCAGAATCAAATGATGCTTTGCAAACTCCGTACGCAGATTGGCTCGCTCAAGGCCGGTGTATTCCATCACTTTCAGGTGCGGAGCAAAGCGATTGCTTTCACTGGCCCAGTTGAAGATCAACGAACGAGGCACAACGACCAGGGATGGTGGCCCGTTTGGCTTGTCTTCCATGCGCCGAAGCAGCATGGCGATAAACTGAACGGTCTTTCCAAGACCCATGTCGTCCGCAAGACATCCGCCGAAGTTGAAGTCGCTCAGGAACTTCATCCAGGCAAGACCTTCCTGCTGGTATCCGCGCAGTTCGCCCTTGAAGCTGTCCGGCACGATTACAGGCTCAAGTCCTGCAAAGTTGCGGAAGCGTTCTCGCATCGCATCGAAACCGGCGTCGGTATCAACATTATCCTGAGAAGCCAGCAATGCATCCAGCAGCGCGGCTTGAGACGTCGAGAACCGCAGTCCCTCTTCGGTCGCCGTTCCGAGCCCACTGATCATGCCAATCTGCTCGAGCCATTCTTCCGGAAGAATCCCGAGCGAACCGTCATCGAGCCGCACGGTCGAATCACCACGCTCAAGAGCTCGCAGCAGTTCCGGAAACGAAACGGATCGGCCTTCAAAGTCGACGTCGGTATGTACGTCGAACCAGTCAACATCGGAGGACACGCGGAACCGCAGCCCACCAGCCTGACGAACCTTGCTGCCATCAGCGAATACGGCCCAGTTATGATCGACCAGTTCACGCACCGCACGACCGAGATCGCGGCGGGCAATTTCGACGTTGACCTGTTGCTTGAGATCTCCCAATCGGCGACGGAATCCGGCCTGACGGAGTTTCTCCCAGCATTGGCCTTCAAACTGACGATCTCGAATAATGCACCGGCTGGCTTCACGCTGCACCACAGCCCAGCGAGCACTACTGCCGGAAACGGGAGTGCCCAGGTAATCGAAAATCACCTCTGCCGTCAGCGAATCGTTTCTCCATCGATTCATTGGCGGTGAAGTAATCTTCAGGATTGGAGACGGTATTGTTCGAATCTCTTCGAGCTGCAACTCCTTCGGCAGATCCAGTCGAGGCAGAGAGGGAATGTCCAGAAGGCGGTCGACGAAGTCATGCTGATCAGATTCCGGAATGTGCAATGCACCGCCAGTGGCCAGCATTCGCATCCACTCCGGCGCACCGAAATCCCGAAGCAGGCCAATGGAATCGCTGCTGACCACAAAACCGCCGGGAACAACCAAAGGTACATCGGCCAGTTCCATGACTTCTTCGCCACGAATCAGCAGGCCCGCAACCTTCCAGCCTTCTGATTCCGTGTCACGACGAACTCGAATGGTCAGTTCCCACGGATCCAGCTCATCCCAGCTCAGCAGCTGTTCTCCCGCTTCATCACTGCCCAGAATTCTGAGACGACGGCTGCGACACATATCCGGCAGAACCAGTTGTCCCAGTTCGAACGGAACATAGAACCGATGCGCGGAAGTGCGCAGTTCGGCCTGTTGAGTCGTCCAGTTATTACGTTCCGGGATCGCTCCCGCCAAGTAAGACAGGAATGTGCGGTCGTCTTCATGTTCGATGTGATCAAGTTCACCCGGTCGCACTTTGAGCGGTTTGATTTTTCCCCACTGCCCACCCGCTCGACGCTGTCGCTGCGAGGCCTGAATGACCAGCTTGCCCGCTTCTTTGCTGGCTTCGAGATCCACTTCGTAAAAGATCTGACGTTCTTCGGGATCAGACTTGGTGCGTCCATCCGGAGACACATCCATGTTGTCTTTTAGCTCAACCAGCCGCGCTTCCCATGGTCGCAGAGTGCGTTGGACGGGGGCGGTTTTGACCTTCGGCTTCCCACGCGGAGTTCGCGCATCCCCGTCGGGATCAACACCTCCGGGTTCGATATCATCCATCGTGATGGGCTGATACGCGTTCGGTGCTACGAACGGAGCAATACGGCCCGGTCGCAGAGTGGAACTGATATATCCACCACTGTCGGCCGCCAGAACTGTGGCCCACAAATGCTTGCAGACCTTACTCTTGGCGTATTGTTCGCACGTGCAAAACATTACCACGTCATCAGGCTGATAACGCAACTGAGTCTGAAACTCAGCGCCGTCCTGTACGATTCCAAAGATGTTTTCAGGAGTCACTCGAACAAGAGTAATGCGTTCAGCCTCAATGTAGGCTGCTCCGCGATGCCTCAGGTCTGCTCGAAAACGATTCTGCAATAGCTCCGCAAGCGTCATAACTTCAGGTTCAGTCGATCAGTTTAACGCGAAAACTTCCGAGGAAGTCTTCCGCTCAGTCAGGTGGTTAACCGCATCCCTGCGGGGTTCAATAAAATCCGCAATGAACTGCACAATCCGCGCGCCGGCATGGCAAACGGTGGCTGGACCAGAGACGTCCCTGTCCCACCAGCCCATTTTGCGCCCTCGGCGCAGCGGATCGGGAAGGGTAATCGAAAGGTGGGCCTCTTGACCAGAACAGCCTCGCGATTTCGCAGAGTCTGGGGGAATTCAGCGATACCTGAGAACCCCTACGGAGAGAATGGCAGGGGTTGATTGTGTCGGCAGCAATTACCCGCAAGAATACAGGATTTCTTTGAACGATACTGCGCTCAGTTGAATTAAGGCCCCCAGTTCACTGGTCGACATGGAATATGTTGAAAGCCTCAATCCTGACCGAGCTGAGCTGGACAGCGCCATGTTCAAGAAAACCATTGAGAATACAAGCCCGACGCGCCAGTGAGTGAATGAGTTGCAAAGTGTTCACTCTCTGGCGCTTCGGGCTTGTAAGGGAGCCGAACATGGCGCTGTCCAGTTTAGAGAGAATCCGGGAAATGCTGTCCGTGGGGATGAAGGGCTGGCCGCCAGATCAAACCCGGGAATAATCTGCGGTGCGAGATATAAGGTCTGGCGTTAAGGTTGGCATGTGTACTCCTGTTTTGGTGATCCATCGTCTTCGTTCGAAGAGACTTGTATAGAGGTTTTGCTGTGTCCGCGTCTCCAGTTCAGGTCAAACAGATCGACCACATTACTCTTGTGGTTCGTGATGTCGAAGCCAGTCGGCAGTTCTACGTGGGACTGCTGGGGATGCAGGAAGTGCCACGACCGGCGTTTAGTTTCGACGGAGCATGGTTTCAGGCGGGCAGTACGCTCATTCATCTGATTAAAGAACACGATCGCAGTGGTCCGGCCGGATATCCGGTAGAAGTCCTTGTTCGATCCAGTCGTAATCATCATTTTGCGTTTCAGGTCGAGGATGCTCGAGCGTCGGCCGAGAAACTCAAATCCCTTGGAATCACTCTTCTGGATGACGCCAAGCTTCGTCCGGATGGAGCCGTGCAGGTCTTTCTGACAGATCCTGATCATCATGTTGTTGAGTTATCAAGCGGTCCCTGAGTCAACGCCGTACAGATCCGCGTCCATGGCTGAGTCGACAGGTATTCATTCCCTCCTGAACCTTGAGTTTGTCTCGGAGCCTTTTCATGGCAAAAGAGCTGATCATCACAATGGCTGCCGCAAACCGCGCCGGGATTCTGGCGGCGGTGACCAAAGCCATGTCAGAACTTGGTGGAGATCTTCGTGAAGCCAGTCAAACTGTCGTTCGTGGTTTCTTCACCATGATTTTCTCGGCCGAGTTCCCCGACACCATGGATCCATCGGTCGTCCGCGATCATTTGCAGGACGCCTGTCGTCCGTTCGGGATCGATCTGGCTATTCGCGATGCATCAATCCAGCTGCCGGCTCACATTGCAGCTCATGCCGGAACGCGTCCTTTTCGTTTGCGAGTCGGTGGTCGAAATCAACCGGGAGCCCTGCGGCGACTCAGCCAAATGATGTCTATGAAAGGCATCGACATTACAGGTATGCACGCCGTGAGAACGGAAGAGGGACAAGCCTTCGAGATGGTTTTGAAACTTGCAGTTCCTCAGGACTCCACTGTAGAAAGTCTTCTGAAAGAACTGGAAAGTGCGGGCCAGGAGTTCGAAATTACGGCCGATCTGCGAGAGTTCGGAGAATAGTATTGCCCCGAGAATGCAATTCCGCTCCTGCTGCATCTGCTCCTGAATTTCTCGCGTTCACCCTCTGAAACCTTGCTTCAGATTCCTTCCCATCCCACAGATCCGTTCACTGATTTAATTTATGAATGCCCACGTTCGCAACCTGTTGGTCAGTCTAAGCTTTTTCGCGATCGCCACTTCTTCCGTCTCGGTCCTCGCACAGGTCCCGACACTGAAGGATATTCCGGCTCCGGATCCTGAGCTCGAAAAGGCAACGTTCAAAGTCCCGGAAGGATTTGAGGTCAATCTGTTTGCCTCAGATCCTACGATCGCCAAACCGATCCAGATGAACTTTGACGAAGATGGTCGTCTGTGGATCGCCAGTTCAGAGGTGTATCCACAGATCGTGCCTGGTGCTCCGGCGACCGATCGAGTCGTCGTCGTGGAAGACCTTGATCATGATGGCGTGGCCGACAAGACTCATGTGTTTGCAGAGGGACTGCTGATCCCAACCGGGATTGCTCCCGGTGACGGCGGCGCATGGGTCGCTAACAGCACTGAGTTGCTGCATTTCAAAGATCTCGACGGAGACCTGAAGGCCGACTCAAAGAAGGTCGTGCTGTCCGGCTTCGGCACGGAGGATACTCACCATATTCTACATACGCTTCGCTGGGGCTATGACGGATTTCTGTACTTCAATCAGTCGATCTATATTCATAGTCACGTCGAAACTCCGTGGGGCGTGCGTCGCCTGAACGCTGGCGGCATCTGGCAGTTCCGACCTGAAACGCTCGAACTGGGCGTGTTCATGCGAGGACTCGTGAATACATGGGGACATCACTACGATCGCTTCGGCCAGTCGTTTGCCACTGACGGTGCTGGTGGCGAGGGCATCAATTATGTGATTCCGGGAGCTTACTACTTCACCGCGGCTGATGCCGAACGATTGGTCAAAGGTTTGAATCCGGGCAGTCCGAAACATTGCGGACTGGAACTGATCGAAACACCAATGCTGCCGCCGGACTGGCAGGGTTGTGCAATTACGAATGACTTCCGTGGTCACCGTGTCGTACGCTTCGCGTTGACGGAAGAAAACTCCGGCTATGTTTCTCGCGAACAGCAGGAAGTCATCTGGTCAGATCACGTCGCGTTTCGTCCGATCGACGTCAAAGTGGGACCTGACGGAGCCATTTATGTTGCGGACTGGTACAACCCAATCATTCAACACGGCGAAGTGGATTTCCGTGATGAACGCCGCGACCATACCCACGGTCGTATCTGGCGAATCACCTGGAAGGGCGCGCCGAAGCGCGAGTTTAAGCCTGTGTCGAATCGAACAAATGCAGAGCTGTTCGAAGCTCTGCGATCCGACGATGGCGTTGAACGTCAGTCGGCCAAGCAGATTCTTCGTCAGCGTGGGCCTGCCATTGCTGCCGAACTGGAGGCGTGGCTGAAGACCGTTAATCTGTCAGACGCAGAACGCGATCATGTGTTGCTTGAAGCCGTCTGGTGTTTCCAGACAGCTCGCTCGGTGCAGCCGCAGTTACTGGAGACATTGCTGAAGAGTGCCGACGGGCGAATTCGTGCCGCCGCAGTACGAGTTCTTAGTCATTGGAAATACCTGATGCCAAACTCGCGGGAACTGCTGACAAAGGCCGTGCAGGATGGGCATCCACGAGTTCGTCTGGAAGCCATTCGAGCCCTCTCGTTTTCGCCGCTGGAAGATTCTGAACGCCAGATTGCTGACGGCTCCGCGTTTGGAGAAGCCAATCCGGAAAGCGCGAAGATCGTGGCCGAGTTCCGTGATCCGAAGCTTGTCGAGACGGCTCTGATGCCTTTGCGTCAGCCAGTCGACACTTTTATCGACTACGCGATGTGGTTGACCACAAAGGAGCTGGCTCCTCAATGGCGACCGGCTTTCGAACGCGGCGAAATGAACTTCAATAATGACGCCGGACAAATTGCGTACGGCTTTTCAGCTCTGGGCAGCGGTGCTCCGGTCGATGTGCTGATGAAAGATCTCTACGCCGACAACGTGACCGCAGAGAAGCGAGCCGGCTTGGTCCCTCTGATCTGCTACAGCGCGAATCCAGAGCAGATGGGCCAATTGGCAACTCAGGCCGCCACTCACAAGGACGGCGCGACGCTGCAGACATTGCTGACGATTTCGATGACAAGAAAGATGGTTCCTGCTGTCAATGCAGATGCGTTGGCGTCTTTGCCAAAGTCCGACGATTCATTACTGCGTCGAGCAGCCCTGCGGGCGATCGGTCAGTGGAAATTAAACAGCCTGAAGCCACGACTTCAGGAGTGGGCGTTGAATTCCAAAGCGGATGCAGCCGACCGATCTGCTGCATTTGCTGGCATTGCTGATAGTCAGGATGATTCGTTGCTGGCTCTGCTGGAGCAGGTTGCTGGCGATTCGAAAAGTGCCGTCGAGATCCGTGGACTGGCCATCGAACGTCTTGCCGTGGTCCGTCCGGAAAAGGCCGCTCCACTTGTCGTCAGCCTGGCGACAACTCTTCCGGAAGGTGAATCAGCAGTCGGGATTGCTCGAGCGATTCTGAACGAGAAGCAGGGACCGAAGCTGTTGACCGCTGCACTTGGGGGCAAAGAACTTCGCACAGACGTGGCTCGCGATATGCTGCGAGTCCTCCGCGAATCTGGCCGTACGGATGCAGATCTGGAAAATGCTCTGAAGACCGCCGGAAAAATCACCAGCCGCAAGTCGTTGACTCCGGAAGAGCGTGCCGCAATTCTGACCAAGGTGGCTTCCTCAGCGAAGGCCTCTGAAGGCGAACGGATTTATCGCAACGAGCAACTGGGATGTCTGAAGTGCCATGCGATCGGCGGAGCTGGCGGCATGGTTGGCCCCGACATGATCAGTCTCGGTGCGAGTGCTCAGCCGGATTATCTGTTGGAGTCTTTGCTGAATCCGAACGCCAAAGTGAAAGAAAACTACCACACGACAGTCGTCGCGACAGTGGACGGCCAGGTCGTTGCTGGTGTTCAGATTCAGAAGTCCGAAAAGACACTGACACTGCGAACCGCCGAGAACAAAGTTGTTGAAGTTCCTGTGGATCAGATTGAAGAACAGTCTCAGGGTGTCTCTCTGATGCCGGAAGGACTCGTGGACAGTCTGACGGATGATGAGATCGCTGCGGTCGTTCGCTTCCTTTCCGAACTCGGGCGAACCCCGGACTATACTTTGTCAAAGCAGCGACTTGTGCGAAGCTGGCAGGTGATGATGCCAACGAATGAGGCCTATCATCAGCTCAATCGAACGAGCTTTAGTCAGGCCATCGGTGCTCCGGATATCACGTGGAATCCTCGCTACACGACAGTTGCCGGAGTGTTACCACTCGAAGTCATGCCGACCATGAAGGCTCGCGAAGTCAATGTCGGTTTTGCACGCTTCACCATCAATGTAACGACTCCGGGTCGCATCGCGTTTCGTTTGAATTCCGTCGCAGGCACAGAAGTGCGAGTTGATGGACTTCCAATGGAACCCGTGACGGAATTCTCACCAGAGCTGGCCGCCGGCCTGCATACGGTTGTGCTGACAATCGATACCGGAAAGCGTTCTGAACCGGTTCAACTGGAATTGCTGAACAGCGAAGGCGGCGGCAACGCAGAGCTTGTGAATTAGTGTTCTGTCAAGAACAAGATTATGGGGTTCAATGCGAGCCGACGGAGCGGCTCGACTACGTAGCTTGGCCGCTCCGTCGGCGAAAATGGGATCCACCGGTAACCCCCATATCAAAACTTGACGAGTCACTAGTGCACATTCAGGAATGTTCTGATCGGTGTAGGCCGGACCGAGCGAAGCGAGTTCCGGCGTCGTGCGAGGATGCCGGAACTCACGTTGTTCGTTCCGGCCTACGAAGCCAACGTTTCTTCACGCCTCCGTTTTGAGGTAGGATGGGCATTCCTACCCGTCGCCATTTTGTCGGACAAGAATGTCCAACCTACGTTTTTGGGGCAGGCCCAGCACCACGCCGGATCGGTGCTTGTCCCACGTGCGATGCCCAGGGATTCCTCATGAAAACGACCGCGATTCAGGCTCTGCGAAAAAAGCTGGCAGCCGACGAAACTGTGTTCGGGCTTTGGGTCACACTCGAAGCTCCCAGCATCACCGAGATGGCTGTTGCGTTGGGAATGGACTGGGTCGTGATTGATGCGGAACACGGCCATCTGGACTGGAAAGAGATCGTCGAACATGTCCGAGCTGCCGTGCGCAGCGAGACGGTCGTGCTGGTGCGGATTGCTGAACTTAACGGAGCTCTGATCAAACGAGCTCTGGATATCGGGGCGGATGGCATTGTGATCCCATGGATTGAAACGGCCGAGCAGCTCAAACAGGCTGTGGCGTGGGCCAGATATCCCACGGAAGGTCTGCGGGGTATTGGAGCAGAGCGAGCAACTGCCTGGGGTCAGAGTGTTGCCGAGCATGCGGCCGAAGCGAACGAACATGTGCTGGTCGTGCCAATTATTGAAAACGTCAATGCGTTTCGGCAAGTGTTTCAGATGTGCCAGGTCGACGGTGTTGAGTTGCTGTGGTTTGGCCCGGCGGATTACTCATCGACGGCCGGTTTTCGTGGACAATGGGAAGGTCCGGGAGTTGCCGAGCAGATCCTGCAGATGAAAGATCAGATTCGTGCGGCGGGACGTCATTGCGGTCTGATTGCCACCAGCGTCGACAACATGCTGGAGCGACAAACGCAGGGCTTCCGTGCGATTGGTGTCGGCATGGATACGAGCCTTCTGTTGCGATCGCTGAAGGCCGGGCTCGCAGCCGTGGGGCGAGATCGATCGCTGCGAGCATCCCTGACTCCAGACTCGGCGACCACTTCTTCAAAGCCTGCTCCTCTATCGCGACCACCGGAATCGATGCGTCCGGATCGTGCCGAAGTGATGAATGCTTTGGGAGAAGGTCCAAAGAACGAAATCGCGCCGGGAGTGCAGTTTGAATGTCACGTCGGGCGGCATAACCAGGCGAAGCAACTAACAACCGGAATCGTCACATTCGCTCCGGGATCCGTGCTTCCGTATCACATGCATACCTTCACGGAATCGATCACGGTGCTCAGCGGCTCAATGGTGCTGGAGATCGAAGGCCGCAGCTACAATCTGACGAAGCTGGACAACGCGGTCATTCCGCAGGGGCTGGCCCACACATCCCGAAACAACTCCAATGACGCGGTCGTGGTCCATATTGCGATGGCCGTGGATCAGCCGTCAAGAACACTGGTGGATCGATTCTTCTCAAAGAAAGCGATGCCGGATACCTCCACCGGAGTACCCGGCGCGGAACGCATTAATCGATTCGCGACCGCCAAACGCACGGCCGCTGGACCGAACACGGAATTCATCGACTGCTTCAATGCCGATCTGATGCCTGGCCTCGAAATGAGCGGCGGATACGGTTTGTTTCACCCGGGTGGTCGACTGCCGGCTCATGTGCATGACTTCGATGAATCGATCAGTATTATTTCTGGCGTCGCGACATGCATCGTAGAGGGACGAAGATACTCGATGCGCGATTGCTCCACCGCCTTGCAGCCACGAGGGCGAGTTCACTACTTCATCAATGAGTCGAACTCAACGATGGAAATGCTGTGGGTCTACGCCGGACCGCATCCGGAACGTATTATCGTGGACGAACGCTGCGCGACCGTTGAAGGCAATCCGTGGAACGGTCGCTGATCGTTCAATCCATCCGATTGTAGCCGCGGCTTCAGTCGCGATTGTGATTAGTAACTGAACCCGTTCTTGCGGATATGGACAAATGGATCAAAGTCCGCGATGTCTCGATGAGCGATCGAGTTTGTCAGCGTCACCAGAAAGATCACATGGTCGCCGGCATCCATCCGGCCAGCGACCGTCCCTTCCAGACTGCTCATCGCCGCGCGAAGCAGCGGAAGTCCATTGTCACCGAGCACTGTATCAACGCCTTCGAATGCAGCTGCGTCAGGCTCAAAGCCTTTACCAAAGTGTTTGAACAAAGTGCTGTCACCCTTCTGCACCTGATTCAATGTGACCGCTGATCCTGTTTCGAGCCAGTCGATCAGATAGCGAGATTTATTGACCGCGACCGTCACCTGAGGCGGCTCAAAAGAGGCCTGCTGAATCCAACTCGCCAGTAGTCCGGTTTTTCGAGATTCACCGTCGCTGGCGACAAGAATAAATACGCCGCTGGGAATGCGTCCAAGAATCGGTGTGAGCTTTTCTTTGAGGTCTGTGGTCACGATTTTACTCCGAGTGAAAATTGACATTCCCTGCACTATAGCAGCCATTTCCACGGACAAAATCGAGACAGGGCCATCATCCTGATCGAAGCCAAACGCAGTAAAGGAACTCGTCGCAGTGACAAGAAATCCACCTTCACTGTATCCCGGGCTCTCCGCATGACGACCGCCCTGAAAAGGATTGCACTTCGGTGTTCACAATGAACTGAGCTGTCACTCATCCCGTGCCCGACGCTTAATACGTCCACCGGCCGAGTTTGTCTCTCGCAGGAAGTGGAGCGGTCGATCGCCGGACCGGTGCGGAGAGATCGATTCAGCGCACAATCGGCTTCTGCTTCGCTGGCGTATTCTTCATAGTCGACCAACTTTGGACACCTTCACTCAGTCTTCGCCAGCGTGGCAGTACCATCCACCGGCCAACCAAGCGATCGATGCAGCGTGAACTGGGCGACGTTGTAGTCGGCGATAGAACGAACAAATTCTCTTTGAGCACTCGTCAGCGCCTGAATGGATTGCAGAACTTCAATCGGCAGTCCCTGTCCGTTTTCGATACGCTCCCAGTTGCGGCGAAATGAATCCTGAGCGGCACTGACCGCTTCTTTGGATGTTTCGATTTGCTGAGCACGTGACTGCACCTGGGCATGGGCTTCGACGATCTCGCGGGCTACCTGATCCATCAAGGCCACTTGCTTCATACGCGTTTGAGTGATGCGAGAAGTGGCTTCGCGGCGAGCAGCCTTTTCACCAAATCCTAATTGTCGCAATTCCCAATAGGCCATCGCATCTGCGTCCAGCCGATCACCGCCGTTTGCCAGATCGCCACCCAGTCCTCCGGCCAGTCCGCCATAACTGACGCCCAGCAGCACGCTGGGGATCAGTGGTGCATACCGTTCTCTGTTCAGGCGTTCGACCGCTTCACAGATTAAGTGTCGCGATTCAGAGATCTCCGGTCGATTTGACAGGCCCACGGCGACCAGGCCTTGTGCCGGCGTAGACAAATCAACCAATGAGATCGGATAAAGAGTTTCCTCCACCGGATGCAACTCCTGCGCATACTCCCAGCGGATCTGCTGAGCCAGCCGCGCGGAAGCCACCTGAACCGCTTCATCAGCTCTCTGCAGTTCGTTTTTTCTCATCGCGAGATCCGCACGCGATCGATCATGGTCCGATGTCAGCCCCGCTCCTTCTGTGGCAAACTTTCCCGTCACTCGTTCCAATTCCTGAGCCTGCTGCACGGCGACTGCGGCGACGGCTTTTTCCTGCGATGCGCGAAGCAACTGCATGTAGGCCAATGCTGTGGTCAGCAGATTGTCATTCGTGACGGCTCTCGCGCCGGCGTTGCGAGCTCGAATCGTTTGCTGAGCAATCCGCGGCTGGAACACCGCGTCAGTCACATGAAACTGTGCCAGAACTCCCGGGACCGCCGGCGAGCCTGCTCCGACAGCACTGGCACCAAGGCCTCCGTAGGCTGAACCGCGACTTGTTTCAATAACGTTACCGGCCACATCCTGAATGCGACCTTCGTGCTTGTTGTAGTTGGCACCAGTTCGTAGAGAAGGCAGCCAGAGCGATTCTGCTCGGTCGAGCTGTGCTCGCGATTCTTCGATTCTTGCCTGAGCAAACGCGACCTGAGGATTACGCCCGGATGTCAGCATCAACGCTGTCGGAAGGTCAATGGGCTGCGACGATGCGGTCTCGGCAGTTGCGGGGACCACGGCAGGGGCAGTGTTGCTGGATGAATCGACTATTGCCGACGTAACAGTCTGGGTGGGCTCTGATTGAGCAGCAACTTGCTGGATTTCAGACGAGTCATTGTTGATCGAATCACTGGCAATCGAACTGGGCGCATCCGAAGATGGGGCCGTCTCTGATTCCTGCGGTGGGATTTGATTCACCACCTGCATTTGATGATCCGAGGGCCTTGCCACTGTTGTGAATCGTGTTCCACGGCAACCAGTGGCGGATATGCACAGCAGCAGCATTGCTGTGATCCAATACTTTCGCGACAGGCGAGCCATCCGTGGTTCTCCGACTTCAGCGGATTCTGCCGGTCATCGTCAGAACATCCGTGTCCTGCGAAAAACCGTTTCCGTCCGCATCTTCAGCATCGGTCAAGTTCTTTCCGCATGATCAGCTTTCACAAACTCGTCGGTGTGATCGACGGGATGGTCAGAACACGCATCTGCCACGCGATCGTTATCACCCGAACAGCAGAGAATCAGGGAGTCGCTTTCTCAACCTTCTGCCCATCAGAGAATGCTGCGGCGTTGGCGGTGAGGAGGTCTTCCGTACCATCAAGGCCGGAGATGATTTCAACATCGGTCGCTGAACGAATGCCGGTTTGAACGGGACGTCGCAGGATGCTTCCATCATTGGTGACTGACACGCAAAATGACTGGCCATCTTTTACAACGACGGCGGACTTCGGAACGGTCAGCGCGTCGGCTCGTTCGGCCACTGTGAGTTCTACCTGGGCGTACATTCCGGGACGCAGTTTGCCGTCAGGATTAGGAACGTCGATTTCACATTTCAGAGATCGTGTCCCGGTCTGCAGAGCCCACCCGGTTCTTGCCACGATTCCATCGAACGCGGCATTGCCCATTGCGGAGACCGTGATCTTTGCGGGTCGGCCTGTTTCGACCAGAGATGCTTCGGCCTCGGGCACATCAATAAACAGGCGCACGGTGTCGGCCTGAATCAATACGAACAAAGGTTGGTCAGCACTGCTCCGAGCGGCCTGGACGAGATGTCCGGCGTCGATGGATCGTTCAGTGATGATCCCGTCGAATGGGGCTCGAATCTGCAGATACTCACGCAACGCGGCGACTCGATCACGATCAGCTTCGGCAACTTTCAGATGAGACTTCGTTGCCTGCAAGTCAGCCTGAGCTTTCTCTACGGCAACAGCCGCCTCGTTCTCTGCCGCCTTCGCAGATTTGAGTTTCGCGTTGGCCTCCGACTGACTGGCCTGCGCGGACTTGAATTGCAGTTCTGTTTCTTCGGCGAGTTTCGGCGTGATGGTCTTCGCTTCCGCAAGTGCCTGCATGCGGTCGTATTCGGACTTCCATCGCGCAAATTGAGCATCCGCTCTTTGCTGACCAGCGACAGTCTCTTCCACTCCCGCGTTTGCAGATTCCTGCATCGACATCGCCACTTTGATGGCCGATTCGGACTGCAGCACTTCTGCCTGGACTTGCTCGACCATCGCTTCCTTCTGATGAAACTCTTCTTCCAGTTCTGGTGCGGAAAGAACAGCCAGCAATTGACCGGGCTCAAGAAGTTTTCCGTCCGAGTCGCGAACCGGACCTTTGACGCGGTCCCCGATATCGACTTTCAATTGGTCGACATATCCAGCGACCTTTGCGTGAATCGGCGTTGTGCTGAACGCTTCGATCTGACCGGGCTGAATTGTCTTTTGAGTAATCGTCTTTCTGGCCGGCTTTGTTGTCGCAACTTTTGGCAACGCGGCCACCGATTGTTCGCCGGATGAAGATGACTCTGACGTGACATTTGCAGTGCTGCAGCCCGCCATCAGCAGGCAAAGCAGGAGACGAGATAGCTTATGCATAAGAGTATCCTTAATCAGGCTTCGTTGGTTTCAGTATCCAGCGGATGCAGCGATGGTGAAGCGGTCGAGCTTCGTCCCTGAATCAATGCAAACACAGCAGGAAGAATGAACAGAGTTGCAATCGTTGCGGCCATCAGGCTTCCCATGACCGCTCGTCCAAGGGGAGCGGTCTGCTGACCGGATTCGCCCAGTCCCAGTGCCATCGGCAGCATTCCGGCCAGCATCGCACAACTGGTCATCACGATCGGCCGCAATCGAGCCACCACGGCGTTTTCAGCCGCCGTTTTGGAGGACTCCCCGTTTCGTCGTCGCTCTTCGGCAAACGTCACGACCAGAATGGCATTGGCCATCGCCACGCCCAGCCCCATGATCACTCCGATGAACGATTGAATGTTCAATGTCGAACCAGTCCCCCACAACATCAGAGCGGCCCCGGCGACAACTGCGGGTGCGGCAGCAACAGTGACCAGCGACAATCGAAACGACTGATAATTGGCCGTCAGCATCAGAAAGATGGCCAGCAGAGCCAGCAACAAGCCAACTCCAAGTCCACTCATCATTTGTCGCAGCGGCGGAATCTGTCCTCGCAGTTCATAAGTGATGCGACCTGCTTTGGCCGGAGCGGGCTGTCCCGGGACAACTGCAGCCGCAGCCGCCTTATCGAGTTCATCCTTGGCGGCATCATCTTCTTTTTGCACCTTGTCGACCGCGGCAATCACCTGTTTCGCGACGCTTCCGAGGTCAGCTCCGACAATATTGGCGGACAGCGACAACTCGCGCTTCATGTTGTAACGATCGAACTCTCCGGGCATGGTCCCCTGAGTAACCTGAGCGACGTCGCGAAGCAGCACCGGATTCGCATTCGGCTTATTCAGCACAGGCACTGTGCCGAGGTCATCCAGAGAAGCCATAGCGGGCTGAGGAATCTCGACCTGCACCTGATAACCAACTCCGGATTTTGGATCGGGCCAATAGTTGGGCACGACAAAGCGACTGGAAGACGTTGCTGCCAGCACGGAGCGACTGACCTGATTCATCGTGGCCCCCGACAGTCCGGCCTTCTCACGATCAATCTTCACATCGATTGTCGGATAGTCGAGAGCCTGCACGATCTGAGTATCTCGCAGGGCCGGAATTGCCGACCATGACTGCTGCACTCGTTTCAGAAAATCGCGGTTTTCAGCAACGGATCCACCTCGAACCGCCACTTCAATCGGCGTGGCCGATCCGAAACTCATCACTTCACTCACGATATCCGCCGGCTCGAATGAAAACCGCACATCTGGAAATTTCTGAGCCAGCGTTTCACGCAATTGCACCTTCATCGCTTCTGTGCTGATACCGCTACCCGGCTTCAGAGCGATTCGCAGGATGGCTTCTTCGGGTCCTCGGGAGAATTGATATACCGCGTTGATCGGGAATGAAGCAGGAACCGTTCCGACGTATCCCAGCGTCAGCCGGATCTTGTCTTTCCCAACCACTTCGCCCACCGTGTCCAGTACCTGTTTCGTGACGGCCTCTGTCGCGTCGATATGAGTCCCATCAGCCGCTCGGAGACGAAGTCGAAACTCACCCGCATCGATGCTCGGGAAAATCTCCACGCCCACTTGCCGAGATGACAGCCACAGCAACAAGCCGCATAGCCCGACGTAAACCGGAACACTCAACCAGCGAGATGAAATGCTCAGCCGGACAATGTTTCGATAACCGCGTACAAATGCGGATTCATTCTTCTCCGCAGCCTGATGACTGGTGTGCTGATGCTTCAACAGCCACACACACACGATCGGCACAAACATGCTCGACAGGATATACGAACTAATCATCGAAAAGCCGACCGCCAGCGAAAGCGGCGCGAACAATTCGCGAGGAGCACCTTCCATAAAGAACGTTGGAACGAACACCGCGAGAATACACAGCATCGCCAGCAAGCGAGGCACGGCGGTCTGCTGATTTCCCGCCAGCACTGCATGGCCGATGGATTTGGTACGTCCGAGTTGCGTATGGATGTTTTCAATCTCCACCGTTGCTTCATCAACCAGAATTCCCACGGCCAGCGCGAGACCTCCGAGAGTCATCAGGTTGATGGTTTGCCCGGTCAGCCAGAGCCCCACAATCGCGGAAAGAATCGCCAGTGGAATATTCAGCACGACCACCAAAGCACTGCGCCAGTCTCGCAGAAACAGCAGGACCATCAGGCCGGTCAGAACGGCACCTAGAATCCCTTCGGTGGCCAGACTGCCAATTGCGCGAGTCACATACGGAGACTGGTCGAATTCAAAGGCCACCTGAATGTCGTCAGGTAACTCTTTTTGCATCTTAGGCAAAGCGTTGCGGATTTCGCTGATGACATTCATCGTCGACGCGTCTGCTCGTTTGGTCGCGAGGATGTAAACGGCACGCCGCCCGTTCACGAGCGCATATCCGGTCGAGACATCGGCCGAATCTTCAATCGTGCCGATGTCGCGCATGTAGACGGTCTGTTCGCCGGTCTTGAGCGGAATTTGGCCCAGTTCGGTGACATTACGCACCATGGCATTCGTGGGTACGGCCGGATAACGATCGCCCAGATGAATGTTGCCCGACGGACTAATCGTGTTGCCTGTTGTCAGCGAAGAAATTACATCATCTGGCGACAGCCCGTAGGCTCGCAGTCGATCCGGGTTCGCTCGAATCACGATCGTACGTGCCGAACCACCGAACGGAGGCGGAGCGGACACACCTGGCAGCGATGAAAACATAGGTCGGACTTTGAACAGCGCCTGGTCCTGAATCTCCGAGATCGTCTTGGTTCCGCTGGACAGCACCAGATATCCAACGGGCACGCTGCCTGTATCAAATCGCATCACAAACGGTGGCACGGTGCCCGGCGGCATCATGGCTCGTGAGCGATTCACATAGTTGATGGTTTCGGCCATCGCCTGAGCCATATTCGTGCCCGGATGAAACTGCAGCTTCATCAGAGCCGTTCCCTGCACGTTGCGGCTTTCGACATGATGGATGCCGTTGATGTACAGGAAGTGATACTCGTAGTAGTTCGTCAGCAAACCTTCCATCTGCGCCGGGTCCATCCCGCCATAGGGCTGACAGACGTAAATCACAGGCAGATTCAGCGCAGGAAAAATGTCCACCGCCATCCGTTTCAATGGCAGTTCCACACCGCGATCACGCAACCATGTGTCGACGGAGCCTGGCCGAATCACGCTGAGTCCTGTCATCACAATCGTGATCAACAGCACCACAACTGTCTTCGGTCGGCGGAGAGCAAAATGAATGGGATTCATCAACAGCCTTTTTCTTCGTCCTGCGTCATTGCCGGAACTCACTCCGGTCCACATTGGCTTGTAGCCAAATCGGCCACCTCAAGCCAGCATTATTCAGACCGTGGGCCTGCTGTTCATGGTGACGGCTGACGATAATTCCGGGGAACGTCGCCGGATAGAGATTTGAGGAACGATTCGATCGCTGCTGCTTCGTCCTCAGCCATCCGATTTCCGAGTTGAACGTCGGCCATGATTTGAATGGCTTCCTTCAGCTCTGCGACTGATCCATCATGAAAATAAGGCTTCGTGTCAGCAATGTTTCGCAGCATGGAGACTCGAAACACAAAGCGATCCCCTTCCTCTTTCGTCACATCAAAGCGGCCCGCGTCTTGTTTGTCTGAGCCCGTGGCAACCCAGTAGTCCTTTATGACACCGAACTTCTCAAATGATTCGCCACCCAGCAACTTTCCGTCATGACAATTCACGCAGCCCTTGTCGATGAACAAACGCAGGCCTTGTTTCTGAGTCGCATCCAGCGAAGCATCATTTCCAGCAAGGAATGCATCGAAAGGTGCAGGAGTCAACAAAGTCTGCTCATACGCTTCAATCGCCTTCGCGTAGCTTGCAGGCGAGACGGGCTGCTGCTCATCTGGAAAAGCCATCTGAAAAGACTTCTGATAACCCAATTCATTCAGCAGGGGCACAACGGCTTCTGCCGAACTGAATCCCATGGATCCCGTCAGCGACTTCTCCGCCTGATGAGCGGCCGATTTTCGATCGCCTGCCCAACGCAGAGTCGGCTGGAGCACCGCATTGAACACAGTCTGAGAGTTCCGTGATGTGTTCTTCCCCTTGGCGTCCAGAGAAAACTTCCGACGATCGGCACCACCTTCGTCGGCCAGGTGACAGCTCGCGCAGGCCGTCTTCCCATCTGAAGACACGCGAACGTCCCAGAACAACGCTTGCCCAAGTTGCACCCGCGGCTCCGTAAGCTGATCCTGAGGAACCGATTCGATCACGCCGAAGTGTTTCAAGGCGTCAGTTCGCAGCGCCTTATCGTCACTGCGGGCTGTCGAGAAGCCGAGGAGTTGTGTCGCGAATATCAGGACGGCGCTGAAACACGTCAGTGATCGTCGCTGGCACAGGGAAACTATCCATCGGTATCTCTGTGGAATACTCGCCAACCAATCAGCCTGTGGCATTGCATCGCCTTTCAAAGATTCTTGTTGTGTCGTCGAGACCATGATAACTGTGGTCGACTTTGGAAAAGCAGCCGACGCAACGGCGTCACGGGACGCATGAATCCATAGCAAGTCGACAGTCCGAGACGCTGTCGTCCGCACGAAAATTATCGAACGATTGTACTCGCCATTTTCGCATCAGCAAAGCTGTCCCGCGACACGCCGCTGAGGTTAATCACGGCACGCTCCAATGAAACGGCTCGAAGCTGTCTTTGAACAAGTTGCTGTTACAGATCGCTTTTTCACTACAGAAGCCGGCGCATTTGTTTTTGGTAGCGGCCTGACGGAACGAACGATTTCGAGCGACGAAAGCAACCAAACTCGGGAAGCAGTCTCAGGGGGTTTCTGCCCTGTCAGGATTGAAGTTCCATTCTACATTGCCAGAATGCAATGGATTCTCAAAGTGACTTTGATCGTTGAATACCCGCTCTGCGAACAATCTTTGACCACAAGGAATTGGCATGCGTCGCTCAATCCGAATCATTTCGTTTGTCCTCATCGGACTGTTTTCAGCCTCTGTCGCGCTGCCGTGTACGCGAGTGGTATGGGTCGCCGGGGACGGGCAGGTATTTGTCGGACGAACTCAAGACTGGACCGAAAAAGCGGATTCTGCGTTCCGAGTTTATCCGCGCGGGATGCAGCGAACAGGCGCTGTGAAAGAGAATCCCCACAAGTGGACATCGAAGTATGGCAGCCTTGTGATCACTGGATACGATTTGGCAACACATGAAGGCATGAACGAGAAAGGTTTGAGCGCACAAATTCTCTACCTCGCAGGTGACTGTGACTATGGCAAACGCGATCCCAAGCTGGAAGCCATCGGTGTTACTCAGTGGGTTCAGTATTTCCTTGACAACTACGCGACCGTTACTGAAGCCGTTGAAGCTCAGAAGACGTTCACGTTCCAGATTGATACGTTGATCCTGCCGAATGGCTTTCCAACACTTGTGCATTTGTCGATCGCGGACAAATCGGGAGACTCAGCGGTCATTGAGTACGTCGGAGGCAAAGCCAGGGTCTATCACGACAAGCGTTTTACGGTGATGACCAACGAGCCAACCTACGACCAGCAGATCGAAAACTTGAAACAGTACCGAACGTTTGGCGGAGACAAGCTACTTCCTGGAGAGCGAACCCCGACGGACCGCTTCGTACGAGCTGCCTATTACGCTGAGAATCTTCCTCAGCCGACTAACCATGAAGAAGGCGCGGCATTCATGTTCAGCGTGATTCGAAACATCTCCGTTCCCTTCGGTAAACCTGACCCGAAAAGGCCAAACGTCTCCAGCACAATCTTCAGATCCGTGCATGATTTGACCAGCGGCCGATATTACTTTGAGAGCACCTACGCCCCCAATGTAGTCTGGATGGACGTCACAAAGATTGACTTCACCAAAGGTCAGCCCGAAATGGAGTTGAAAGTTGAAAAAGAGATCTTCAATCTTAATGGGGATGTGACTGACAAGCTGGAGAAATCAAAGCCGTTCGTTTTCGGTGTGAACGAAGGCTGAGCTTTTAGCACTACGATACGGATACGTGCTCTGTGAGGCTGGGGCAATCAATTCTCAGACACGGGCGATAACTGGCTATTCTGGATCTTTTGGTACCAGTGCTTTCAGTCTGGCTTCCAGTTCTGCGATCTTTGCCTGAAGCTGTTCGATGACGGGCGCGACCTGCTTCTGCGGGAATCGCTTGTGGATATGCTGAGGACAGTTGACATCCCACGCCTCGATCTCGAAAAGGATCGCTCGTTCGACCTTGCCCGGATAGGACGAATCATGCAGCCTGGCAAACAGCGCCGGATCGTCGTCCACCACACGAGCTTTGCCCCAGAGCTTAATGCGCCGGCTGCGAACATAGTCCATCAGAAAGATGAATGCCCTGGGGTTCTCTGACAGATTGCCAAGAGTAATGTACTGCCGATTGCCGCCAAAGTCGGCGAAGCCCACAGTCTTCTCATCAACCTTCCTGAGAAACCCCGGAGAGCCGCCTCGGTATTGGATGTAAGGCTGACCCTCAGCGTTCGCCGTTCCGAGATAGAACATATCCAAGTCGGCAAAGAAGGCTCCCAGTTCCGGGGTCACTTCTGTTTCCCAGCTTCCTCCCGTTTCCATGCGGGCATAGCTGGACCGAGAACCTTTGTCAGCCTGAATTCCTTTTACTGCGGGAGTGAAAGCAATGTCACTGGCGAATTGGCGCATGGAAAACTCCCTAATTGAAAATTGACTGGTGTATTGAGTTGGCTTCGCTGACGACCGTGTATGCCATGCGAGTGTCATTTGACGCCAGGGATTCCTGCGTCGTCCAAAGGTCTTGGCCCCGGAGCGGGCCAGTGAAATTTCCGTTCGTCGACGTCGATCGCGACCTCGTTGATGCTCGCCTCCCGACGTCTCATCAACCCCTCATCGTCAAACTCCCAGAGTTCATTGCCATAAGCCCGGAACCATTGGCCGCTCACGTTGTGGTACTCGTACTGGAAGCGAACCGCAATCCGGTTGTTGGTGAAGCTCCACAGTGTCTTGCTCAACCGATAGTCGAGTTCTCTTTCCCACTTGTCTGTCAGGAACTTTCGAATCTGATCCCGACCCTGTAGAAACTGGTCGCGGTTTCTCCACTCGGAATCTTCGGAGTAAGCCAGGGAAACTCGCTGCGGATCGCAACTGTTCCACGCATCTTCAGCAGCTCGGACCTTGGCTGTTGCGGTCTCAAATGTAAATGGCGGTCGAATCACGTTCATGGTAGTGCTCTTGAAATGGACAGAGATCGAAGACGACCGGATGCCTGAAAATGCTCAGGCATCCGATCGAAGGTTGTTGCGCCTAGTGGGTGGCACAAGCTTGCGTGCCGCATGTTGAAGCAACGCGAGCTTCGATTGGATTGACCTTTGGAACATCGAGATCCGTATCAGCCACGTTGTTGAGAAAGTTCGTGAAGCAGCCGAGCACTACGCTGGCGACGATCTCCACGATCTCGGCGTCACCGAAGCCCGCATCACGCACGGCAGCAAGCTGTTTCTCACTGACCTTGCCTCGACTTTCCAGCACATCATTGGCAAACGCCAAAGCGGCTTTCGTATGGCGGTCTTCGGACTGTCCCGTTCGACCGGCGAGAACATCGTCGGCAGTCAGCCCCGCCGACGGAGCGACCGCGCTCAGGATCGATGTGCAGTAGCTGCAGGAGTTCGTTTCGCTGGTTGTGAGCTTCAGTTGGTTATGAAGCTTCTTGTCGATTCGGGCTCCACCCATCGCGGTGCTAAAGACAAGGAAGCTCTCGAGCACCGCTGGCGAGTTCGCCATAACCCTTGCAGTGTTGGGAACCACGCCGAAGGCTTGCTGTACTGTGTCGAACAGTTCTTTCGTGCGGCCTGTGGCGACTTGCGGATTCACGGAATTCAGACGTTGCATTATTCTTCTCCAGAGTGATTCAAGGGGTAAAGGTTTTTCGTTGCATGAAGCGAAGCTCACCGAGACTCATCGCAGCAAGGGATGGTCGCACAAACGTCGTGGTGATCGACGAGTGGTTCGGCCGCAGGGAAGTCGATGTCCGTCTCGGCGACATGATTGAAGTAGTTGGTGAAGATATTGAGCGCGACGTTGGCAACGACTTCGGCGATCGCGGCATCATCCAGACCTGCGTCGCGAGCATCAGCCAGATCCGCATCGGTCACTCGCCCTTGTTTCGTCACCACTTGCCCGGCAAAATGAACAATCGCGGCAGACTTCGAATCGACGGATGTGCCTCGGCGGCTGTCCAGAATCTGATCGGCTGTTAGTCCAACCATCTTGCCAATGGTCGAATGTGCGGCGAGGCAGTAATCACAGCCGTTCGACTGACCCACTGCCAGCGCGATCCGCTCGCGATCTTTGGCTGACAGCGATCCTTTCCCCAACGCACCACTGAGCGACAGATAGCCGTCCAGGGCCGCAGGAGCATTTGCCATGGCTCGGGTCATGTTGGGAACCAACCCCAGCTTGCTCTTCACTGCATCGAGCAGTTCGCGGGCTTTTCCAGTGGCTGATTCAGGAACAATTTGAGAGATTCGTGACATGTCTAAATACCTTTCGAGAACTGTTTTCGACGGACCTTTTTTCCCAGCCAAGAAATTCAGCGGGCGATGGTTAAACACAAATCATTTTCCATGCCAAATCGATCGATTGAACACAAACAATTGGCCCAATTGGACTTGCGGAGAATCGAACCGGCCACGCAAAACAACGAATTTTCGTCAAACAACGATATTGCGTTTATAATTAACGAAAAGTCGTCATGCTGCTGGCATGACAAACTCGCCAAAAGACTTCGGGATCGTTGGTGACCCAAAGAAACTCCTGCTCGAACTCGCGCCGCTTCACCAGTGCGCGGAGATTTTTCCACTGGCCGTCCAGCGCCTGGCGGAAGCGTCGTCCGTGGCTCTTGTCCGCATTTGGATCACGCAGCGGCCTCTGCCCGGCGACTGTTCGAGTTGCCGCTTGTCGAATGAGTGCTTGAATCGAGAACGATGCCTGCACCTCGTGGCGAGTTCCGGCCGCTCGCTCAACGACGCCCAGCAGAACTGGCAACAAGTCAACGGTGCCTTTCGTCGTTTCCCAATCGGCGTGCGCAAGGTCGGGAAGATCGCAGCCACGGGACAGTCACTGGAAGTCGCGAACGTGGAACAGGATGACGCCTGGGTCGCCGAGCCGGACTGGGTCGCAGCAGAACAAATCACTTCGTTCGTTGGCCATCCCCTGATGCATCGAAGTGAAGTGCTGGGCGTGCTGGGACTCTTCGCGCGGAACCAACCGAGCGAATCCTGTTTCGAGTGGCTGCGGATGATTGCCAATCATCTGGCCGCCGCCATCGCCAACGCGCGCGCGATGGAAGAGATTGACTCGCTGAGAAAACGACTCGAACAGGAAAACGAATACCTCCGTGAAGAAGTGCAGCAGGCGGCGGTGTTTGGCGACTTGCTCGGACAGGCTCCCGCGCTTCAGGCGGTGACGAATCAAATCGAACTCGTCGCACCGACTAATGCTGCCGTATTGATTCTCGGCGAGAGCGGCACAGGAAAAGAAGTCGTCGCCCGTGAGATACACCGTCATAGCCGTCGCGCCGATCAGCCGTTGATCAAAGTGAACTGCGCTGCAATCCCTCGAGAACTCTACGAGAGCGAATTCTTTGGACACGCGAAGGGCGCATTCACGGGAGCGCTGCGGGATCGTGCCGGTCGATTCGAACTGGCCGACGGCGGCACGTTATTCCTTGATGAAATCGGCGAGATCCCGCTGGACCTGCAGGCCAAGCTGCTGCGAGTTCTTCAGGAGGGCGAGATTGAACGAATCGGCGAAGAACGAACTCGAAAGATCGACGTTCGAATCATCGCGGCGACCAATCGAAACCTGCGAGCAGAATCGGAGGCGGGGCGTTTTCGACAGGACTTGTTTTATCGCCTGAGTGTGTTCCCGATGGAACTGCCGCCCTTGCGAAAACGAGTCGAAGACATCCCCTTGCTGGCCGAGCATTTTCTGACTCGGTTTGCCAGACAACTGGGCCGCCCGCGTCCGCGACTGACGCTGGCAAACATCCAGCAGCTCCAGCGCTACGACTGGCCCGGAAACGTTCGCGAACTGCAGCATACTCTGGAACGAGCATGCATCGTTGCCGCTGACGGACGCCTTCGATTCGATTTCCCGGCAACCTACTCGACGCAGCGTTCTGAGCGTTCAGAATCCTCGACACCTCAACGCATTCTGACCGACGAAGAGCTGCGAACCTTCGAAGCCAACAATATCCGAGCCGCGTTGTCACAGTCCAACGGCAAGGTCTACGGACCAAACGGGGCGGCGGCGGCGCTGGGAATAAAGCCGACCACACTCAACTCCCGCATCAAATCCCTCGGCATCAGGGATACTTGACCATTGACGAGAGCGTTTGAACGCACAGAGCGAGAAAGTCGCATTCACGCCGCTAGCCGAGCCTTGTCGGTGCTGGAAGGAGATCGCCCTGCTTCGGCGTCACTTGCATGGTGCCATTCTGCTTCGTCAGAGACGGGATGATGCGATCGGTGGCGACGTGGTACTGAGGATCCTCGGAGAGATTCACGCCACCAAATCGCCCGCACGATCGAGCAGGGCACGGCATTCCTGACTGAGATGAGTCAGGTGCAGCCGTTTGCCGTTCTGCACGTACTTCTCAGCCAGCGAATTAATCGCCTCGAGTCCCGACTGGTCGTAGACTCGGGTGTAGTAGAAATCGATCACGACATCAGCCGGATCGTTCTTTGGATCGAACAAGTCTTTAAATGATGTCACGGAAGCAAAAAACAGCGGCCCGTGCAGTTGATAAATCTTGCTGCCAGCGTCGTTGAAGCTCACTTCAGCCCCCACATGCTTCGCGTGCTGCCATGCGAACACCAGAGCCGATGTGATTACTCCAATCACAACAGCCGATGCCAGGTCATGCATGATCACGGTGTAACCGGCGACAATCACCATCACCAAATAATCCGACGCTGGCACTTTCCGCATCATCCGCAGCGATGCCCATTCGAACGTACCGATCACCACCATAAACATGACGCCGACTAGGGCCGCCATCGGGATCATTTCAATCCACGGAGCAAGAAACAAGACGAACATCAACAGACACACAGCCGCGACAATTCCCGACAGGCGTCCACGTCCTCCTGAATTCACGTTGATCAGCGACTGACCGATCATCGCACAGCCGCCCATCCCGCCAAAGAAACCGCACAGGACGTTAGCGAATCCCTGGCCAAGACATTCGCGATTGCCGGATCCACGAGTTTCCGTGATCTCATCCACAAGTGTCAGCGTCATCAGCGATTCGATTAGTCCCACAGCCGCCAGTGTGAGCGAATACGGGAGAATGATCCACAGTGTCGCGAACGTCAGCGGTGGCAAAGCGAAGTCCAGAAGAAACGGCCGAGGCAACCCGGCACTCAGGCTCACAGCTTCATCCGGAATGCTCGGAAGAGAAGACGTCATCCCGCCATCGATGTTCGTTGCAGCGCCCGTGGAGTTCAGCGTTTTCGCGTCCTTAGGCGCCGTCTTCGCCACAGCCTGTGCGGTAGCATTTGTGAACAGCATATCTCGCACGGTCAGCACCACATGTTTCTGATTCTGCGCGGCGAGTTTGGGGTCGAGCGTCGAATTCAGGAACACGGACAGGGACGTCACAAACAGAATCGCAGTTAAAGATGCGGGGACAGCTCGCGTGAACTTCGGCAGCAGCCAGATGATGCTCATGGTCACGCCGATCAGGACCAGCATGATCCACAGGGCCGGGCCTGTCATCCATGTCAACTGGCCCAGATTGTTCACCGTCTTGAAGCTGCCGAACTGAGCCATTCCAATAACGATCGCAAGGCCATTCACAAAGCCCAGCATCACGGGATGCGGAACCATCCGGATCAGCATGCCCAGTCGACAAAGCCCGACGATGATCTGCACAATGCCACACAGGATGACAGCCGGAAATAGATACTCAATGCCATGCTGAGCGACCAGCGTGACGACGATCACGGCCATCGCACCGGTGGCCCCGGAGATCATGCCGGGGCGGCCTCCAAAGATCGCCGTGATCAATCCGAGAAAGAAGGCCGAGTACAGCCCGATGATCGGTGAAACACCCGCGACGAACGCGAAGGCAACGGCTTCAGGGACGAGTGCAAGGGCAACAGTAACTCCGGACAGAACATCGTTCTTGATGTTCTGGTCGCGAGAGGCGAACAGATTGAGCATGGACGAAACTTCGCAAGTAAGATTAGGCAGAGAGATTCGCCAGGCAATGGCAAATCGAAATCACGCGACGGCACAAGGCAGCGCGGTGCTTCCACAGTGAACTGGACTGCTGCACTCAGGGCGGACAGAGCGGCGACGCGGCTCGGCGGAAGTCATATGCGAAGTTTTCGGTCATCTCTGGAGGCTATTTGATGATCATCGCGTTGGCAATCGCTCATTGCTTTTCGCCACCAGGAATGCGAACAATGAGAACTGTTTGGGTGCACAGACATTGCAAGGATGACCGGCTTAAAGCAGCGCTACTGCCCGTACTGCAATCTCGATCGCAAAAGGTGGGTGGCCCGTCCGTTGCCTGAGATTCCACTACCGAGTATCGAACGGAATCTGTCTTTCTCGCTTCCGTCCGAGAGGCCTGCGTCGATGATGTGTGAGCGCCCAGTTCGTGTCGCTGCGACCGAACGACGCGTCGAAGCACGTTGTCGTTCGACGCCCGGGTCACATCGAACAATGTGGTGAATTGAATTTCGTGCTTGGCGACGCCGGGTGACTTCTGAATATGAGCATGTTGGTCGTGCGGCGCGCGATCGTGGAGGACCTGGTGTCAGATTTCGGTTCGGTCGATACGAACAAGAAACCTTGAGATCTGAGCAGCGGAACTTTGATGCCCACGAAGTTTAGTCTCTGACTTCTCTGTCTCGGATAGTTGCCACATGCAGGGGTTTCAGCGACATTCTGCGTATGCCAACGCTGTCCGTACAACTTTATGTGATCACTCAGAACTACGAAGAGACGCAGGAGTGCCGTCTTGGCGAGGCTTTGTTTTTTCCGGAGGTGACTTGTCTCACGGACAACGCAAGGAGTGCGATTAACCTCGTGGCCGAGAATGCTCTGGCCTTGTTAGCCCACGTCCCTAACCTCGAGCTGGCGAAGCGTTTGCTTGCGATCAATCCGGAGCTGATCTCCGTCGAAGTGACCATCGAACCGGCTGAGAAGAATCGAATCTGGCGGGACGAAGTGACTCTGAAGATCCCGGCGATTCGCTGGCAGCAAAGCCGTGATGCGTTCATCGTTTATCTGCCGTCGCTGGAGATTGAGGTTCTCGCGAACAAAGAAGAGGAACTGACGCAGTTGGTTGAAGATCAGGTCCGGCTGGCTCTGTTTCGCCTGAAGGCCACTCGTTCGCTGAAGGCGATGGTGCAGCAGGCTCGATGCCGCAGCCTGGATCTGGACACGGTCGCCATCGAGCACTTTGCTGCAACTCCCAAACAGCAGACACAGGATGAATACAAGCCAAAATCGGATGACGGCAAAATTCTGTCCAGAGTCGGCAACCTGATCTCGGGACTTGTGATGCCGCAGGTCTATGAACGAGAAGAGTCCGTGCAGCAGCTCAGCGATGCGTTGACGGGCTTGATCGCTCGCAGTGTGCTGCTCGTGGGAGCCTCAGGAGTTGGTAAGACTTCGATCCTGAAAGAGGTCGTCCGACGTAGTACAGAGTTAGGACTTGGGGCGTGGAAGTTCTGGGCGACCAGTGGATCGCGTCTGGTCTCCGGGATGACGGGTTTCGGAATGTGGCAGGAACGGCTTGAGCATCTGCGAAAGGAGATGGTTCGGGAGAATGTGATTCTGCATGTGGGTTCATTGCTGGAGCTGATGGAGGTTGGTCGCAGTGAATGTCAGACGCAGGGGATTGCTTCTTTTCTTCGTCCGGCGATTGCTCGCGGTGAGATTCTGGTTGTGGCGGAATGCACGCCCGAGCAACTGTCGTTGATAGAACGTCAGGACGTCGCGTTGCTGCGTGCATTTCTGCAGATTCCAATTCATGAGCCGCCTCAGGAAAAGCGTTTAAACATCCTGTCGCAGGTTGCTCGGGCTGGATGGACGACGACGGCAGAATTATTTTCTGCGGCGGCGATTGAAGAGATCGAACGACTACATCGCCGCTTTGCGACATACTCCGCCTTTCCCGCTCGGCCGGTGAGATTTCTGCAGAATCTGCGACGTGATGTCGCGGCACACAAATTAGTAGCAGATGGTTCGAAGGAGGGCCATGAAGCCAACACGGAGATTCTGATCAGCGGCGCGGATGTGACGCAGGCGTTTTTTCGCGAAACCGGCTTGCCGATGTGGCTGCTGGATGATGAAGTTCCGCTGGATCTGAATGCTGCGGAGACCTGGTTTACAGCGCGAGTCATTGGACAGCCGGAATCGGTAGTTCTGATCGTCAATCTGCTGGCGACGCTCAAGGCACAATTGAATCGAGATCAACGGCCTTTGGCCAGCTTCTTGTTTATCGGGCCGACGGGTGTGGGCAAGACGGAGATGGCTCGCACGCTGGCCGAGTATCTGTTTGGATCAGCCGGCGCCGGTGACTCCCGCATGATTCGCATCGACATGAGCGAATATGCCGATCCCATGGCGGTGCAGCGTTTGATCGGCGGAACGACCGAAGCGGAAGGTGTCCTGACAGCCCGTGTTCGTGAGCAGCCGTTTGCGGTTGTATTGCTTGATGAGTTCGAGAAAGCTCATCATTCATTGTTTGATCTGTTGCTGCAGATCCTGGGAGAAGGTCGGCTCACAGATGCGGCCGGACGAGTCGCGGACTTTCGTAACTGCGTTGTCATCATGACGTCGAATCTGGGAGCCGCAACGTATGCTCGCGGTTCCGTGGGATTCGGGTTAAGTGAATCAGATGTCCGGCATTCTCGCGATCACTTTGAGAAATCCGTGCGGGAGTTCGTGCGTCCGGAACTCTTCAATCGAATTGATCGCATCGTCCCGTTCGCGCCGTTGGATCGAGCCACGGCGCGGAAGGTTGTGGAGCGGCAGTTGGAACTGATACGGCAACGTGATGGGCTGAAGTATCGTCGTGTTACGTTTCAGGTAAGCGATCAGGTGATCGATTATCTGCTCGAACACGGCTTCGAGCCGCGTTACGGCGCTCGATCACTGAAGCGAGTGATGGAACGTGATTTGTTGGCCCCGATGGCGGAGAAATTTAATCGCTACTCCGGTGACACTGTGTTGCAAGCGGAATGTTCCGTGGTGACGTCAGAGGGGCCGGATCGGAAGCCTGTTCTGAAGCACTCGGTACGAGCTCAGGCCGATGCGTCCGGAAGACTTTTGACAGCGGTCGGCGCTGACGCGGGACAAATGGAAGTTGTGACGCGACTGCAGGAATTGCGTTCTCGATCGCAGCGCCTTCAGGCCAGCTCTGTGATTCTGGACATGCAAAATACTGTGTTTCAACTGGAGCGGCAGGAGCGAAAATGGAATAAACTGGCTCAACAGTCGTCCGATGTCCTGAAGCAGCGACATGAACTCGATCGTCGGCGGGAATGGATGTTGAAATTTGATCAATTCCTGAATGAACTGATCTCGCAGGAAGATCTGGCTCTGATGTCCTTCTATGCGGAAGATCGACCGCAGATGCCGGAACGCGACACGCTCCATAGGGCGGTCGCGAAGGGTGTGACTACGTTTACAGAACAGTTGCTGGATTTGCTTGACCTGAAGACGGAGCAGCCGGATGTGATCCGAATGCTGCTCGTGGCTGATGATGCAGGAGCACTTCAGCAACTGGCCCTTGCCTATTGGACCATCGCGGCCAACATGGGTGCTGCGGGAGATCTATGGGTGTATGTTTCTACGGGGCTGAAACGCGAGCCGATCCCTGACGAAGAATGGACTCTGGAGAAACTCAAATGGGACGAGATGCCGCGATCGAAGGATCAGAGCCAGCCTGAAACGTGGCAGTTGATTCAGCGACAATCTGCGTCGGGCGGAACACCTCGCCCATGGTTGCTCCGGCAACGTCCGATGGATGCTCGAGAGTTTTTGAAGGACAAGTTGGACGGAGTTCTGGGGCTGTATCTTGAGTTTCGAGGTTCGCGTGTCTTTCAGCGATTCGTTCACGAAGACGGATTGCATCGCTTTACATATTCACAGAGCAAGCAGGCGTGCGGTGTGTTTACGAACGTGCCGGAACCGGATGCGTTCTTGCCAGCGTCCGGGATCGAACGTAAAGGGGCCATTCTGCCGACGACTCGGTGTCGTGATTACGACTATCCTCGCATGCGTATTATTGATCCGCAGATTCCAGAACCGCCTGTTTTGTATGAAGCATCGCTACGGCGGTCGCTGGAAGCCGTGCTGCTGCGTCGACATCAGGAGATGGCAGAGAGGATGATTGAGTGAAGTTGCGGATTGTTGGGTGATGACTTTGGGCCGGTTGGTTTTGCCGACTTGCCAAATGTAGTGCTGGCTTCAGCCAGCGAGATCATCGCGAACAGAAGCACGAAAGCCGACTGAAGTCGGCGCTACGAAGACACAATCGCAAATGCTGACTGAGGTCGGCACTACGGAAGAGCTTGTCTATGGATATCGTTGAGAAAACTCGCCGCCTGAAAAAGTATGAGGCCTCGGAGGCGGTAGCGTTCAGTTCCGAAGGTTCACCGGGAATGGATTTTTTATCGCCCTTTGGTCCACTGATTGGGCGAACACGGATTTCTGTCGATCTGATTGATCATCTCAATGCAGTGGCTGACGCGATCCTGACGCCGGGGCAGGGAGCTGAGTTCGAGTTATCAGACGCGGATTGTTCGTGGGGTGGCGAGGATTCTCTGCAAAGCTGTGTGGCTCGCGCGATTCGAACGTATGTCGAAAGTGTCGAACATGAACCGGCGCGACTTGTCCAGATGGAGAATTTCTGGGTTGTCAGCCAGTTCGCAGGGACTCCCAGCCCGGTGCACTTTCATTCCGGCGACTTGTCGGGAGTGCTGTATCTGAAGGTTCCTGCAATTTCCCCGGATAAGGAACAAAGAAACTACATCGCGGGTCGTCAGGCGGGATACATCAACTTTCTGATCGGCGGCAAGCAGAGATTTGCAAGATCATTGATTAGCTTTAAACCTGTGATCGGAGATCTCTATATCTTCCCCGGCTGGCTGTTACACGGCGCGGAGCCGTTTCGAGGAACAGGTGAGCGGCGCAGTTTGGCGTTCAATGCAAGGGTTGAGTAGGGAGCTGGGAGTTTAGCTGTAGTTCAGGGGCTTGTGGGCTTTCTGCTCCACTGAAGATGATCAAGTCCTACTGGTGCAGAAAGCCGTTAAACCACCGACGCGGGGTCGGTGGCGGGGTGATCAACAAACGACGAGAGCACAATGGAAATCAAGGTCCTGGTTTATGTTGAGACGGCCTCTTTGGCGGCAGGTAAGCCTCCGGAGTATGTCGTTCGACCCTTGTTCTTCGACGGGCCGGAAGCCAAATCGACGTTCCTGCAAAGTGCCTTGAACAAACTGATGCATCATCTGCGAGAGAATCTTGTGGAGCTGGGAAAAGCTCAGCGACACGATGCACTGGCCGCATGGACTTATTGCCCGGAGCTGGAAACCAGACGCTGTGAGATTCGTCTGGAAGTCGCCAAGCAGTTCGCACGTCTGAAACTGCTTCTGGTCATGATCCCCAGGTTTGATCGACGCATCGGCTTCACGCCGGCGTTTCCGGATGTCTGGTTCGAAATTACGGCCGATCAGGATCCCGAAGAACGACTGGCCGAAGCGATTACGGAGCATCTGCGGAAAGCCGCGCGGGAGTCTCACGGGGAGAGTTTGCCGGAGCTGGACAGATTCTCGCTGAAAGGTCATGCGTGGGTCTCGGAGATCGAGTTTCGTCTGAATCCGCCTCGGGTTCGTGAGAAGAGAAAGGACAGCAATTTTGCATTTCTGGGAGCGGCCGAAACTGTTGACGGCGAATCAGAACTCTATCGGGTCGGCCGCTGCCTGAATCATCAGTATCCGCACGATTTGAATCGAGCTGAACTGCGGGACCGCGAAGTTGACGAGTTGACTCGACTGCTGCAGTCCGATGATCGTCGTCCGGTGTTGTTGCTGGGAACTCGTCAGGCGGGGAAGACGTCGATTCTGCACGAGTATGTCTTCCGGCATGTGAAACGCCTGATCAAGCCCCATCACGACAAGCAGGCCGTGTGGCTATTGTCGCCGCAACGATTGATTTCCGGTATGTCCTACGTCGGCCAATGGGAGACTCGCTTTCATGCCATCATCACGTATGCGGCCCTGCGAGATCAGGTGTTGTATTTTGATGATCTGCTCGGCTTGTTTCAGGCTGGCGTGACAAGTCAGTCAACGTTGAGTGTGGCGGCGTTGCTGAAGACGGTCCTGGAACGCCGTAATGTTCGCGTGATCGGGGAAATGACTCCCGAAGCGTTTCGTGTTCTGCGGGAGAAGGATCGGAGCTTTGCCGATGCGTTTCACGTGATTCGAATCAATGAACTGTTGGCTGATGACAATCTGCGAGTTCTCTTCAGTCAGCAGCGAAGGCTGGAAACTCGGCACCGCTGTCGATTCTCTATCGACGCTCTTCCGGCGGTGGTTGATTTGCAGCGTCGCTATGCGCGAGATGTGGCGTTTCCCGGCAAGGCCGCCATTTTTCTGAAACGTCTGGCTGTCAAAATTGAGGGCGAGGCTCATTCTGAGTCAACCGTTGACAGCACTGTGACGCCCACGTTGATTACTCGCGATCGGGTTCTGGATGCATTTCACCAGCAGACAGGGCTGCCTCGTTCTTTTCTGGATGAGCAGCAAACATTGTCCTCAGATCATGTGGCTCAAAAGCTCCGCGAGCGTTTTGTGGGGCAACCAGATGCGGTCAAAGCGGCAGTTGAAATCATTGCGATTGCGAGAGCTCGCCTGAATGATCCATCGCGCCCCATTGCATCGCTGTTATTGCTCGGACCAACCGGTGTTGGGAAAACGGAGTTTGCAAAATCGCTGGCGGCTTATCTGTTCGGCCATTCAGATCGACTGCTGCGTTTCGATATGAACGAGTATGTGTCGCCGAATGCGGTGCCACAACTGGTCGGGACGTTTGCGCAGCCAGAAGGGCTGCTCACAGCCGCCGTTCGACGTCAGCCGTTTGCTGTGATCCTGTTTGATGAAATCGAAAAGGGACATCCGGACGTCTTCGATCTGCTGCTCCAGGTGCTGGGCGAGGGACGGCTCACGGATGCTCGTGGTCGGACCACGGATTTTTCGAATACGATCATCGTGCTGACGTCCAACCTGGGAACTCAGCGGTCTGAAAGTGGGCTGGGATTTGGAAATACTGTCGCTGCAGAATCGGGAGTCTCGGTGCGAGCTGCGGAGAATTTCTTTCGCCCGGAGTTTTTCAATCGACTGGATCGAGTGATCCCGTTTAATCGTCTTTCGCGAGAAGACATGCAGGTGATCGCTCGACATCTGATGTCTGACGTTCTGCAGCGAGATGGGCTGGTCCGTCGGCAATGTGTGTTGAATACGTCAACCGCTGCTGTCGACTGGGTGATCGATCAGGGATACAACCCGGTGCTGGGAGCACGAGCACTGAAGCGAGCCATTGAGCGAGAACTGACTCGACCGATTGCGACGTTTCTTGCTGGCTATTCGGCCAGCACACAAGAGACCGCGGAAGAAAACACAGACGGTGCAGATGAGCATTCGACCGAAGCGAACGACCTTATGCTGATTGATATCGATCGTGCCGATCGAGGACTCTCGGTGGCTGTTCGGATTTTGAGCCAGGGTGCAAATAAGAAGAGTTCGCGGAACGATGCCGAACCCGATGTTCTGGCGACAATTGCAGCATCGCAGAGGGCGATAGACTTCTTGACACGGAAGATTTCCGAGCTGAAACCATTGAGCCATTATGATTCCGGAAAGATTTCTGCTGAGCAGACTCGCTACCTTCTGGTGCAGGATGAGTTGCCAAGGTTGAAGACGTGGGTCGAGGAACTTCTCGCGGCCCATGAAGCTGCTCAGAACCTTGGGCGGATGGGAGGCGTGATGAAGTCCGGGCGGCCGCATATGAAGCAGGAAATCATTCGCCGTCGCGGACCTTCCCATGGAGATATTGTCAGTCGAGCGGCCGCTGACGATGAGATTGATGATTTCCTGGAGACGCGTTTTGATGGCCCTACGCGAGACGTTGATCTGTCTTGCGAACCACAGGCCTTATTGGCACGATGCCGCTGGGTGGTTGCGATCGCACGAACCACGCAGAGTGAACTGGATCAATCGGTTCGTGTCCGACTTCAATCTCTGGATCCCTCGGCATCATCGGGAGTGAAAAAACTTGCTGAACGTCTTGTGGAAACATGGAACGACGAGCTTGCACTGGAGGCGACTCTGGAACAAGCCAACGAGGCTGGCCATGGGCAGAGGATTCAACTGCGAGGTGCTCTTGCTCGCCACTATGCCAGCGCGGTAGCTGGTTTTCATGTGCTGAGGTCGACCGCATCGGCATCGCCCGCATTGGTATCTGTGCAAGTCGACGACGAGGATGTTCTCGATGTGATCGTGCGGACATATGAGTTCTCAGGAGAAAACCGCGTCAAGCCACATCCGGCCGTAGATCCGGAGGACCCGTTTCCAACCGCCGAACATCTGCGCCAGGAAGCGTGGAAAGCATTGCCGGAGCACGTGGATTTCAAATTTGAAACTTGAAATCTCAAATTGAAGTCACAAGGCTTGCCGCGAGCTTTGCCGGTCTCATTTAACATTCTGCATTCATCAATCAATCAAAATGCCCACTTACCGCTGCCCTGTTCTGATCTGGAAAAACTCCGCGGGTTTGTACACCGCCAGCCTGGTGGAGCAGCATGATCGCGCGGCTGTGGCGACAACACCGCGCGAGGCATTGGAACAGCTTCGCAGTTTACTGGACTGGCAGTATCGCGAGGAACCCTGGCGAGATCCGCCGGACTTGAAAGACCCCGTTCTGGAGGTCTTCAAAGTTCCAGTCAGACCGGAGTATCAGGATGAAGCGACCGGTCGTCGTTATCCAATTCCAGGTCCGGTTGATCTGCGGGTCTGGTGTGTGATCGGGCGACAATTGGGAGGTCCGAGACTCGCGTCTTTTCCGATGATTGGCCTGCGTCTGAATCTCAGCGAACATGATGACACGAAGACCCTGGTTCCTCAAATGGTCCAACGCTGGTTTGAGGGACAGACTCCGCGTCTGTTGTCGCGCCAGATCCCCCCTGATGACGTGTTTCTGGATGATGTGTTCGTGTCGATCGATCCCGGCCGTGCACCCGTCAAACAGCGATTCTCCACATCGCGACTTGAGCGTGTGGCGGATCCGCTGGGTGATTCCAAAGTTCGCTCTCTGTTTGGCCGTGCCTGGGAGCGAGACCGTGAAGTGGCGGATGTGGTCAAGCAGTTGCAATCTGAAAAAGGTAACTGGCTAATCGTTGGTGAGCACGGCAGCGGAAAGACAACGCTCTTGTGTGAAGTTGTTCGCCATGTGGAGCGGCATTTGAACGATGCAGAAAAGCAGGACGAAAAAAGCTGGGTCATGAAGCCGGTCAGGCGATTCTGGCAAACAAGTGCCGGGCGGTTGATCTCGGGGATGAAATATCTGGGGCAATGGGAAGAGCGACTGGAAGACGTCATTCGTGAATTGGGCGACATTGATGGCGTGCTGTGTGTCGAAAGCCTGCTGGACGTTGTCCGCACTGGTGGGATCGAAGCGACGGATAGTCTTGCCGCGTTTTGCATTCCGTATCTGCAGCGTGGTGAACTGCGGATGATTGCCGAAGTCTCTCCGACAGAACTGGATGCCGTGCGTCGCTTGTTGCCGGGACTAATTGATTTGTTCCAAACAATCACACTTTCACCACTGGATACGCCACGGGCCATGCGATTGCTGGATCGAGTGGCCGAAAACAGTGGGGCAGGTGGAAAGATTTCTGTCAGCCGTGACGCGGCTGCTCAGACGATCCGACTGTTTCAGCGCTTTCAGCCTTATCACGCTTTGCCCGGAGAAGTAGTCGCCTTCTGGCGAGATCTGTTGGACCGAACAGCTCGGACGACAGGGAAGGCTCTGACAAAGGAAAGCGTCCTGCAGACATTTCTGCAGCGAACAGGATTGCCCGACCGTTTTCTGCGCGATGATTGGCCGCTGTCACGTGAGCAACTAGTCAGTGAATTTCAGTCACAGATTATGGGGCAGCCTTTGGCCTGTGAAACGGCCGCTGACGTGGTTGTGAAGTTCAAGGCAGGCATGAATGATCCCGCGCGGCCCTTGGGAGTTCTGTTGTTTTGTGGTCCCACAGGAGTTGGAAAGACGGAGCTTGCTCGAGCTGTTTCGCGGTGTTTGTTTGGAGGTAAGCCAAAGATCGATGAGGGCGATCATTCAGGGAATGGTGTGGGCGAAAAGTCTGCGCGAATGATTCGGCTGGATATGAGTGAGTACTCTGGTCCGTGGGCCGCCGATCGGCTTCTGATGCAGTCGAATGGAGAGCCTTCGGACTTTCTGCAGCAGATTCGTCGCCAGCCCTTCACCGTGTTGTTACTCGACGAAATCGAGAAAGCTCATCCTTCTGTTTATGACGTCCTGATGAACGTATTTGACGAGGGACGTTTGACAGATCGATTTGGCCGTACAACATGGTTCCGGAGCACTGTGATCCTGTTAACATCGAATCTGGGATCAGACTCTTCCGGTCAGGTCGGGTTCTCGGACAGCGCCGCAACGCCAAACATGCGACATGAATCAGCTGTGCGCGAATTTTTTCGGCCGGAGTTCTTCAATCGTATGGATGGGGTCGTGACGTTTGATCCTTTGAATCGTGCCGCCATTCTTCAGGTCACCGAAAAAGAGTTGCGAGAGATTGCCGGACGTGAGGGGCTGAGAAAGCTGGGGCTGAAGCTGCAATGGACGAAGGATGTTGTGGAACATCTTTCGCGGGCCGGTTTCGATCCTCGCTATGGTGCTCGTCCGTTGCAGCGAACACTGGAGACACAAGTTGTCGCCCCGCTCTCACGTTTTCTGACGGACCGCGGTGACTTACGATCAAAATCCGTTAATCTAAATTTGGGCTCCCGAGGTGAGATAGAGTTCGAAGTCTTGTGATTCAGGGGCGATGAAACAGCATTGGAGGATGTTGGCGCGTGCTCTTACTTCGTTGCCGGTTCAACATTCAGCTGCTTTTCGCGCGCCTCAGTCAGGACCGAATAGTATTGAACGAAGACATTGTCATCCGCACCGTGTTCGGCATGGCAGTCGAAGCATTCTTTTCGATCAAATGCGCGTTCAGCTTGAACTGTTTCGGGCTTTGCTTGATTGGGTGCGTCGTGAAACATGAAATAAGCCCAGCCGTCAGGAAACCGTTTGGTGTCTTTCACAGCGACTTCAAGACCAGACGATGCCGTTGCGACAAAGCCCTTCCGGGAAACCGATCCTTTTGTATTGGCAGGACGTGACTTGTTGTTAGTCACGATAAAAACGGTTTGTTCCGGGAATTCCCCGGTCTGGACATACTGGTCGAACGCTTCAGGCTGAAGGTAGACGTTGTGAAATGTCCCTGGATTGCTCGGGTCAGGTTTGTCTCCATCAGAATATCCAAGTCCGATGGATGTGCCGACGACAACCCACTTCTCGTAACCGGAGGGACGAAGCAATCGTCCGTCTTTGTCATACGAAGGCTCCTGCATTCGCGTCGCGGTCAATTCGGTTTGCTGCTTCTTTGAGGCGACATTGTCGTCAGCGTACAACGCGAGACCTGCGAACAGGGCAAGCGTTGCTGTTATGAATCGATTTGAGAAAGGGATTCGCATGTGTGACCTCGTCTGTAGACTGCGAGACGTTTCTTACAAGTTGGTGAGGGCCGACATCGTAGCGGAATCGTCGGCAAGTTTCTCAGCAAAATGGAAATCGACTGGTAGACAACTCGCTGTGGTGGTAGTTTCACGAAAGATCGAGGAGATTCGAGAAGGTTCTTGATCCGCTCGGTGATCTTGAGCGTTCGTTCGGTGAATCGATTAACTCGAAGCCGACAAACCAGATCGTCTTTGCCACTGTTCTGCTCCTGTTCTGCGGGCAAGGGGTTAGACGTAGCAGAACTCGCTGTTGAACGACTCAAGAACCGTGTAAGAGGCGCTACTGGAACCAGTGACCATTCCCAATCAGAGATGGCGGTCCCGCGATGAATGAGAATCCCTATGAGGCTCCTGGAAGCACAGACCGTGCGGTACCGGGAAACACAGTTACCGTTCAAATCAGTGAGGTGTGGGTTCGTCGTCTGAATTCACCTCTGCATGTTGTTGTCGGTGCATTGACCGGGGTGTCGATCTCTTTTGCCCCGCTTGGACTGTTGATGTTAGGGCTCTTTAACCAGTGGAATGTGTTAACGATCAGTGGGGCGGCCGCATGTTTCCTGATGGTCTATCTTGTACCCTTGTTTTATATGCGACTGGCCGCTCAGGTGATCGAACAGGTCGTGGTTAAGAAGCGGGCGCTTTGAGCTTACAGGCACCGGCCAGCAGGTGAGTCAGATGGTTTGCGAGACTGCATGGAACTGCTCGCCGAACAGTATACGCTGGCCGCAAGAAGTCTCCCATCGTAACGGCCTGTCGACTTTCCGTATCAGACAATGTTGCATTTCGGCAACAGCGACATGCGAACAACCTTTCGAGACTGAATTGTTCGACTGTTATCGCAGCATTTTCCTGATTGATGTCACCGCTCTTGTTACAGGGGGCATACTCGGAGTATCGGGCGGTTTCGAGGCCGTCGCGATACATCATTCGAGGTCAGGAAATTAAGATGGCTCCCACAATTGCTCCTTCCGGAAACTTTCAGAATCCTGTCGGCCTTCTGTTCAGAATGTTGACGTCAGGTAAGCGAGCGGCCTACGCAGCACTGTTTCATGAGGCCCTGCGATTGTTGGCAAAGCCCGTTGATGCGATGCTGAAAGGACAAGAAGCTCGCACCCTGAAGGATGCTGCACCTTCTGATCTCCCGGTCGTGCTTGTGGTCGGAGCACCTCGAAGTGGGACGACTTTGGTTTATCAGACTTTGGCCAGATATATGGATGTCAGTTACGTCACGAATTTGACATCGATGTTTCCGAAGTCGCCCGTCACCGCAAGTCGAATGTTGAACTGGCTGCCGAAACGAGACTCGGCCGACTTCCACAACTTTTATGGGCAGACAGCCCGACTGCATGGTCCCAATGACGGATTCAGCTTGTGGAACAACTGGCTGGGTGACGACCGCTATGTTCCTCGCACAGACCTGAATGAAACGGAACAACAGGAGATGCGATCATTTTTCTCTGCATGGAGTCAGGCATTCGGAAAGCCGTTCCTAAACAAGAATAATCGCAACACGGGATGTCTGGATCTCTTATCGAAAGTTCTTCCTCAGGCCAGTTTTGTCGTCGTAAGAAGAAATCCACTGTTGGTTGCTCAGTCGCTGATTAATGCTCGCCAGCAGGTTCAGGGGGATAAGTCCGTCGGCTGGGGTTTGCATAGTCACTCGTCGAACACGGCTCAGGATCCACTGCGATATGTCGACGATGTATGTGATCAGATTCTGGAAATTGAGCGCCAGTTGGATGATCAGCTAAAACATATCCCTGCGGATCGTCTGATTGAGGTGACGTACGAAGGCTTTTGTGAAAATCCTGCCGAGTCACTGCGATGGATCAGCGGACGCATTCCGGGCGTGGATCTTAAAGAAAACCTGATGGCGGCCGAACTGAAACCATTCAAGGCCTCTGCGCAGGTAACATTGACGGCCGCGGAACAGCAGCGTTTGTTGAACCGACTGCAGGAACGTCGCAGAACAGCCCAGGTGGCTCAGCCCAATGTCGTTGATTGTCCGGCCGGCTGAAGGTTGTCCCGTCGACAAAAAACTGAGATCCTGCCGTCCGTCGAAGTCACGCCGCGAAGTTTTCGCGTTTTCGAATGGATTGTGATGCAGGTGTTCTCATGTTGGAATCTTCTCCTCAGCCCACGCCGGAGATGACTGAGTTCTACGAACGCCGCACCCTTGCGCATATTGGTCGAGTTCGCTCGTGTCTGTCCGTAATGGCTGAAATCACGGAATATGGGGCCGAGTTACTGGTGCGTGCAGAAGAGCATGATGCGTCAAAGTTCGGGCCAGAGGAAAGAATTCCGTATATCTGGCTCACAGAGTTTCATCGATGTCGCAGAAACGGTGAATTCTTCCATTATCCAGATGGTGTCGCCGAGCAGATTGAGCGGGCCGTCCAGCACCACATGTCGGTGAATCGTCATCATCCCGAGTATCATCAGCGACCGGATGAGATGTCAGACGTGGATCTGATCGAGATGGTTTGCGACTGGACTGCGATGGCTCAGGAATTTGATCAGAATGGCGGCAGTGCGAGGGGATGGGCAGACAAAGTGATCGGAACTCGAGTACACTTCGGCCCGCGTCATCGCCAATTTGTGTACTCGATGATTGAACTTCTGGATCAGCGTCTGTCCCGTTCCGGAGCAGCCAGCAATCGGTGATTCAGAAAAGTACTGCATTCAATGTTGCTGGCGGCATCAATGATGCTGCGGAAAGGCGTGCTGGGCACAATGTCTGATACATCCGTCAATCCGGCCCCACGACTTGCCTCGCTGGATCAGTTTCGCGGTTATACGATGGCCGGCATGTTGCTGGTCAACTTTCTGGGAAGCTACGAGGTCTGTCCACGCCTGTTGAAGCATTCGCATGATTACTGCAGTTACGCGGACACGATCATGCCGCAGTTTTTGTTTGCGGCGGGATTTGCGATGCAGCTCAGTCTCGGGCGACGACTGCAGCAGGGCGGTCAGATGCCATGGGCCAGAGCAATCCGGCGAATCCTGAGTCTGGCGGCGATCGCAATCATCTGGTACTCATTCTGTGACTTCTCCGCAATCCTGCAAAAGTTCAGGACAGAAGAAGCCACGGCTGTACTGGGAACGCTGTTCAAAAGAAATCTCTTTCAAACATTGCTGCACATCGCTGTCACGTCTCTGTGGATTCTGCCAGTCATCGGAGCATCGTCCCGCATACGGATCGGCTACATGGCATTCTCCGGACTGGTGCATGTTATCCTGTCAGGCTGGTTTAATTTTCATTGGGTCAATTCCAGTCCTTCGGGCATTGATGGAGGCCCACTGGGATTTCTTACGTGGTCGATTCCGGCGATCTGCGGAACACTGGCTTGCGATCTGATTCGAAAGCAGGGAGTCGCGGGCGCTCGCCGACTTGCTGTTGCTGGTCTTGGTCTGATGTTTGTTGCCTGGTGCTGGTCGTGGGGATCAACGCTGTATGATGTGCCAAATGAGCTTGTGGAAGCTCAGCGAATGGTCAAGTTGGCTGACGATCCCGTCCTTCCCTCACGCGAACGGATTCAGCGATGGAACGGCCAAATTATGGAGCCCCCCTTTGTACCGCCTCCGAATGCCGATCACCGAAAGTGGAATTACTGGATGATGAGCCAGCGCGGGGGCACGATTTCTTATACAACGTTTGCCGCTGGCTGCTCGCTGGTCTTGTTTGCCCTGTTTTTGTGGGTCTGCGACTCATGCAAATGGCAATCCGGAGTTTTCAGAACTCTGGGCACCAATTCACTGGCAGCCTACATCTTGCATGGCGTTGCTTCGTGGACCATTTCTCCATGGTTCCCGAAAAGCTCGGGGCCAGTCGTGGTCGCGATCGGATTTCTTTGCTTCAGTGGATTCGTGTATGGAGTCTGCTGGATAATGGAACGTCGAGGATGGCTGATCCGGGTTTAGCGGAACATAGCCACCCTTCCGGGAACCTGATGTTTTCGCTCACTTCATCTCCAGTGACTTCACCAGAAAAGCCAGCTCATCTGAAGCTTCTTCAATTATCTTGGCGGTCGGTTTTCCGGCCCCATGTCCCGCAGAGGTTTCAATCCTGATCAGTGTCGGCGCTGTCCCTGACTGACTGGCCTGAATCTGAGCTGCAAACTTAAAGCTGTGCCCCGGGACGACTCGGTCATCGGTGTCTGCCGTCGTGATAAGCGTTGCGGGATAACGAACTCCGCCCTTGAGATTGTGATATGGGGAGTACTTCAGCAGCGCGGGAAACTCTTCGGGAACTTCAGCACTTCCAAAATCATCCGTCCAGAATCGCCCTGCCGTGAACTTCTGAAATCGCAGCATGTCCATGACCCCCACACCCGGAAGGCATGCGCCGTACAGATCAGGTCGTTGCGTCATGCAGGCTCCCACAAGCAGGCCGCCGTTACTGCGGCCCTGAATAGCCAGTTTCTTTGACGAGGTGTACTTGTTCTCAATCAGCCATTCAGCTGCTGCAATAAAGTCGTCAAAGACATTTTGCTTGTTCAGTTTTGTGCCGGCCTTGTGCCAGCGTTCGCCATATTCACCGCCTCCACGCAGATTCGCGACTGCATAGACTCCGCCCATTTCCATCCACGTCACGCGGCCAACACTGAAACTGGGAGTGATCGAAATGTTGAAACCACCGTAGCCATAAAGCAGAGTGGGATTGGTGCCATCGAGTTTCAGGCCCTTTTTGTGAGTAATAAACATTGGCACTTTCGTGCCGTCTTTGCTGGTGTAGAAGATCTGCTTTGTCTCATAGTCGTCCTGATTGAATTTGACTTCAGCTTTTCGAAACAGCGTGCTCACGCCCGTAATCATGTTGTAGCGGTAAGTCGTCGGCGGAGTTGCAAAGCTACTGAAGGAGTAGAACACATCCGTGTCTTTTCGACGACCATCAAACCCGGTGGCCGTACCAATCCCCGGGAACTCGACTTCCCGTACAAATGTCCCGTCCACGGCATGTAAGCGAACCTGTGTCTTCGCGTCTTTCAGATAACTGCAGACGAACATATTGCCGACGATACCGACACTGTCCATCGCGTTATCTGTCTGCGCAATCACTTCTTTCCAGTTTTCCTTCGCTGGCTTTCTAAGATCAATCGCAATCACACGCTTGTTCGGGGCGTCAAGGTTGGTCTTGAAGTAGAGGACATGACCATCGTTTCCGACAAAGGAATATTCGTGGTCAAAGTTGCTGATCAGTTCGGTCGGCAAACCATAGGGTTCGGTCAGATCTTTAACGACGATGCGATAGCGATCATCAGTGCCCAGCCACACGGTAATTATCAGATAACGGCCGTCTTCCGAGACGCTCAGTTGAAATCCCCAGTCCGGTTGATCAGGCCGTTCATAAACCAAAACATCGGCTGACTGAGCAGTGCCAACACGATGGTAATAGACTTTCATGTTGGCGTTGAGTGAAGTAAAGGCAGCTCCTTCTTCGGGCTTCGGGTAGCGAGCGTAGAAGAATCCTTTGCTGTCGGGCGTCCATTCAGCTCCACTGAACTTGACCCACTTCAGTTCATCTTCAAGTATCTTACCCGTCTCGATCTCCAGGATCTTCCACGTGTTCCAGTCCGATCCTGCATCCTGAATCCCGTAAGCGACATACCTTCCATCGTCGCTGAAGGCCGAGCCGGAAAGTGCAACAGTACCGTCTTTGGACCACGTGTTTGGATCAAGCAGAACCTTTGCCTCACTTTCCAGCGTTTCCTGTTGATACAATACGTTCTGATTCTGAAGTCCATCGTTGCGAAAAAAGTAATATCGCCCACCTCGCTTGAATGGCGCTCCGATCTTTTCGTAGTTCCAAAGTTCCGTCATTCGCTTCTGAATAGTCTCTCGCTGCGGAATCGACTTCAGAAACCCAAAAGTCACTTTATTCTGTTCGGACACCCAGTCGGCAACTTCCTTCGAAGTGCGAACGTCGTCTTCCAGCCAGCGATAGGGGTCCGGAACCATCGTTCCATGAAAGTCGTCCGTCTGGTCCACTGTGCGAGTCGTCGGGTACACGAGATTTGATTCCTGAGCGTTCAATAACGAACCGTCGATAATCCCTGAGAGAATTCCCGACACGATCAGAGTTGCTACACAAAGACGACGCATGAAATAATCTCCGGAGTCACTGACTGAAGGATTTTGCGGAATCTTGCTGTGTTCCTCCATGTTATTCAAATCAGCCGGATGTTTCTCACGGGCAGACGCGACGATTTTCGCATCCTGTCTGCTCTTCAGGACTACAACCAGCAATATCTGCGATCGTCTTGTTCTAACTCAGTGGATCGAGCTGTTGCCGGTATGCAGTTTGCTGTTCGAAGAATGCCTTTCTCTGACAGAGAATTCTGCAGGATATCGTTGTGGTGTGGGTTTCTCTGACCATGCAAAACGATGCGCCTGCGGCCCAAAATCGAACAGTGCCGGGAATACCTCAGTCATGCCGGTTCAATCTCACAGTCGTCCGATATTCGATCTGCCTCTTGCAGAATCCGGCCCGGAAACACGAATCAACGAGGGAACATGGATCGGAAAGTTTCGGATTGTCAGTGAGTTGGGGCGGGGAGGAATGGCAATTGTCTATGAGGCGTATGACAGCCTGCTGGATCGCCCCGTCGCCATCAAAGTGTTGACTCGAACGCTGAACCATCAGGCCGCCGCTATTCAGCGATTTCTGCAGGAAGCAAGATCTGTTGCTCGAATTCATCATCCGCATATCGTGGCGGTCTACGACGCTGATCAGTTTCAGGGACAATACTACATCGTGCTGGAACTCGTCCGAGGACGGAATCTGCAGGACGTGATTCGCACGAAACCCTTGAACTGGATCGAAGCGACTCGGATTCTGGCTGACGCCTGTCGAGGCCTCGCGGTTGCTCATGAGATGGGTGTTGTTCATCGCGATATCAAGCCGTCAAATCTGATCCAGTCCAGCAGCGGATGTGTAAAACTGGCTGACTTTGGGCTGGTGCGAATGCTGGAGCCAAACAGCCCAAAGCAGACAGTGAGCGGCTGTCTGCTGGGAACGCCTGAGTTCATGAGTCCTGAGCAATGTCGCTCCGAGTTGGCCGACGTTCGCAGCGATATTTACTCGATGGGCGCAACATACTTCGCGTTGCTGACCGGTCGTCCTCCTTTTGTTGGAGACGCTCCACTGCTGGTCATGAACTCGCATCTGTGGTTAGCGATTCCTGATCCGCGTGAGATCAATTCATCCATCCCCGAAGCGTGTGGTGTGATCATTCTTCGTGCGATGTCGAAAGATCCTCAGGATCGTTACCAGAGCGTGAATGAATTGCTGAATGATCTGGCGGAGCTATTGTCTTCGACCCATTCTGCTGCCGCTGATGCAGACGTTGTAGAAGCCTCGCCTGCGACAACACGGGAGAAATTCTCTAAGCAAAGCCGATCAGCGATCGAGGAGTCCGGTTGTGAATTAAGAGATTTTTCATGGGGACTGCCCGAGCGATCCGACCGTGCCACGCGGAACTCCCGACGACCTCAACCGGAATCCGTTGATATCATTGAACCGAAACAACATCTTCGTTCTGGTTCAACGTCTCGAAAGTGGCGCAAGGGTTTGCTGCCAGGCTTTGTATTGGCAGTTTGTGCGTTGGTGTATTGTGTGCCAGGGACGTCCATAAGTCCGCACTTTCCTCAATCAACAACGATCAGCGCGGCAACCTCCCACGAGGCCCATGAGGTTCCGCCTCCTGTTTCCGAATCCACGGTACCTTCGACGGGCATTCTGATCCCGGGATTGAAACCTGACTTGCTGCGTCGACCGACAGACACTCAATCGTGGAGCATGGATTATCCGGGTCTTCAGAGTCTTTGCGTCGCAAGTTCAGGTGAGTTTTTGGTGGCCTTGATCGGAGAATCATCGGCGTCCACTGCTGAGCTTTCATCACCGGAAACATCTTCAGATCCCGGTCGTGTTCAAGTCTGGAGTCGCGACGGAAAATTAGTGCTCGATCAAGTGCTCGGCGGCCCGGGAATAACGGCAGTCGTCTCCAATGATGATAGTCGGCTGGCCATTGGCACCAGCAACGAAAAGGGAGTTCAAATTTGGAACACGAAGACCTGGCAAGTGATCGCCGATCTTCCCTCCGATGCAAACAGCCGTGTTGAGGCGATCGCATTTTCGGATGACAATCTCTGGCTGGCTTTCGTTTCCAGCACGAACAAACTCGCGAATTCTCGCGTTATCTGGGACCTTCAGAACCAGGAACTAGTCAGAGCGGAAACGACAACGGGACCGGATCCATTTCGTGCGGCCGTCTTTCAACATGGTGTCGAGCCTGTCGTGCAAACATGTACTCAGCGAGGTATCGTCGAGACCTGGACTATTCGCCAGGAATCGACGCTCAAACCCGTTCTGCGAACCGGGACTGGCGTAAATGCTGTGGCGTTGTCGACAACTGGCCAATTGGTGGCCGCTGGAATGGGGCCCTATTTTGCCATATGGAATTGCACTGATGCTCGCCGCGAACATGCCGTGAACAATGTACTGGCGGATGTGCAGTGCGTCGCGTTTTCTGCCACGGGGCGAGAAGTTTGTTGGGCGGCCGGATCCGCGGTGCAGTGTCTCGATGCGAAATCGAAACGAGCGATCGCCTCATTTTCCACTCGAGGAGGCCACGTGGTTTCGTTGGCCGTTCTTCCCAATGCTGCCGGGGTGTGGGCGGCATGCGATGACGGAAAACTGATGTTCTGGTCGACGCCGGAGCAAGAGGCCTTTGAAGATGGTGTATCACATCGCTGATTGAACTCCCGCTCTCATTGCTTTTGTTTGGGTTTCGACAATGTCTAATGCGATCACGTGTGACTCAAACGAGCAAACAGAACTGCGACTCATCTCGACACACCTGTCTGCGCTATCAAGTCCTTCGCGTTTCGTACTTCGTTACGGCGCGGCTGTGCGGGCGTATTTGCAGGCTCTGCTGCCGACTCAGGACGATGCCGATGAAGTCGAACAGGAATTTCTCCTCCGTGTCGTGGAGAAAGGGATTCCTGTCGGAAATCGTGCCGATGGACGGTATCGCCATTATCTGATTGCGACGGTTCGGAACTCCGCATTTCGATATCTGCGCACTGTCGCTCGTCGACCTGCACTCGCCGAAGACCTGACGTTCGTCTCTGCGGATTCATCGGCCGAGCTTCAATGGGATCGCTATTGGCGGAACTGCGTGTTGCAAAGCACATGGCAGGCATTGCGAGATCATGAAGCCTGCAATCAGGGTAATCTGTTTCACACCGTTTTGAAGTCTTTCGTGGAAAACCCTGAGAACGATTCAAATGAACTCGCCAAACGGATTTCCGCAGCTTCCGGGCAACGCTTGTCCGCAGAAGCCTTTCGAAAGCGACTCAGTCGCGCTCGGCATAAGTTCGCCCAGTTGCTGGTCGCGGAAGTGTCTCGTACGATCGCCGATGCAACTCCGGAGAGAGTCTCAGAAGAACTGCAGGAACTCGATCTGATGAAGTACGTTCGCACGATCATGCCTGATCTCGCCAATATGTGAGTTCAGACGACTGTGAGGCATGAATCGGTTGATCCCAATACGGTTGATCCCAATACGGTTGATCCCGAACGGTTGTAGTACTCTGCATCACCTTGGGTGTTGTCCCTGATGCGTTCTGCAACATATTGCTGCACTTTGGGTTACGAAGAAAAATCTTTGAAATTCCAGGTCACAAATCGAGCCGTCAGGACTTCTTCCTTTGCATCGCCCGTACTTAGCGATGTGAGGACAGTGACCAATCAGGAATCCGCGTTGATCACGCATGACTTGATGTTGAGCTGCCCCCTGTTCCGCGTAAATGGCAACGAAGATAAATGGGGAGAAGTGTCATGTTCTTTGGTCAAACGTTGATGTCACGATTTGCGATCCGGAATATCCCTGCCACACGCCGTTCTCGACGTGCTGGAACTCGGCCAGCTGCCATAGAAGCTCTTGAGGTTCGCAAATATCTCAGTGCGACTATGACGGTGATGAATGATGGTCACACACTGACTATTGTCGGCGACAGCGGCAACAACAAGATTGACATCGTGCAGGATGATCGCGGCGTCCATGTGACCGCAGATCGCGGGCCCAATCAGAACTTCACGGGAATTGATTCCATCGTTGTGCAAACAGGTTATGGCAACGATGACGTCCGAGTGATCTATGGATTCAATCCGCAACCTGATCCACCGGGAAATCAGCTGCGTCCGCTGGATTTGCGAGTCAGCCTGGGTTCGGGAGATGATAAGTTCGTCGCCGACGTACAGGCCGGGACACGATCCGTTCTGTTGGGAGTCGACGCGGGAACGGGCAACGATGTAGTGACGTTCAAATCGGTCATTGATCCCAATGTTCGCCCTGCTGAATTAATAGACCCCAATGATCGCAGCACAATGTTGTACGCAAATCTTGGGGACGGAAATGATACGTTCAGTGGCGACCTTCAGTTTCCGCCGGATCCGTGTCGTCTCGTTGTTATGGGTGGTGGAGGAGCAGACTCGATCAACGCCCTGATTGGGCTGCTTTCCAATGCAACTCCGGCAGGTGACGCAAATGGATCGATTGATGTATCGCTGAATGGTGGCGACGGAAATGACAATATTCAGAGTGCCGCGCGCAACGTGAATTTGAACGGTCGAGTGACGATCGATCTGCAAGGCGGGGCCGGGAGTGACATCGTTCAGCAGTCACTGGAAACGGTCCGTGTGAATGCCGGACTGGATCTTATCGCCAGCGGTGGCACTGGAGACGACTCACTTGTGCTCTCTGGCATCGCCGCTTCTCGAACTGCGGCTGCATTCACGCCAACGCTGATTGCCAATAGTCGCGTCAGTTTCAATTTTCGGGGAGATCTGGGCAACGATCGACTGACCGGACTGATTCAGCCCTGCGTAACGCCTGCCGGAACGCTCGACCTGATCTTTGAAGGTGGTGCAGGTAATGATCTGTTCAATCTGATGCTGGATCTGGAGCCCGGAGAGCTCAATCCACCATCAAACAGTGATCCAGCGAGTGTCCAGGATGGCCCGGTCCAGCTTGCAGTCCTGGGCGGTGACGGTGACGATCGGCTTTATCTGTTCGTGCCGAATCTCGGTAAGTCTGAGTCATTGTTTGCTGCTCGTCTTGATGGTGGAGCAGGGCTCGACACGGCCGTTGTCTCGCCAGGCCTTGATTTGAACAGCTGGACAGAATAATGACGGCCGTATCGATGTTGTCGACGCATCGAACCGAGGCACCGCGGCAACGAGTGGTCAGGACACCGTGGAATCATGACTCCTGGAATCTTGCGCCGTCTCAGGAACGTTCGATCCGCAAAGATAATCACCTGCAAACAGCGGGCTGTTGATTTCGATATGCGGTTTATGGCCGGTACTTGATCAACATCCCGCTGACGCAGTTCGGTTTGCGGTTCTTCTTCAATCGATTCATGCGCTGAGGATTCGGAAAGGGAACGCTAAGGTGAGGAACAAGGTCCCAGGCAGGCACACTCTGTCGTATTTGCAAGAGGCAAAAAAGTTGTCAGGAACCGTTTATTCGTATAGAGACAGGTCGGGATTGATTTGAATTCCAAACAACGGTTCCTGACACCTTTTCTGCCTCTGCAATTCTTTGAGAAGACCATCACCAAACAGCCGTCGAGAAGTCATCTGACAAACCAGCGAATCCCGTGCTGACTTATGTGATCGGTGAATTGCAACGTGTGTGGATCGCAGCGACGGTAGACCGTGTGGCCGTCGGTGCGGATCATTAGCCAGCCGAAGTCCCACGCGTCGCTGGAATATCTCAATGGGACGGCCGGACGAATGCGAACGACTGGATGCGAACCGATCATGAAGAGCTTCTGCTCCATATAGTAATAAGCCGATCCGCCCTGAACGAAGACTTCATGATCGATCGAGTCTTCGCCAGGATTTGTCAGCGAATCACATAACCCTGCGATGCCGAGTTTGATTGAGCAACCTGCAGAGAAAGCTTCAATCAGATCTTCCAGCGCCCCTGAAAGGACAGTGCCATCAGACGAGTGATGCAGGACCTCTTGCCAGTCGTCGCGCACGCAGAAACGGAACACGTCAAAGTCGTAGACAAAATTATGGCTCGGCGCATTGGTGTCGGTATCCCATGCGTTCTCGACATGATACTTTGGCATATCAGCGGGAGCTTCTGCGATGGCGGCGCCTCGTTGGCCAACGGCGGGGCGTCCGTCCAGAAACGGGCGAGCGATGCCTTGTGTTCCATCCTGGTTGTAAAGAAAGAACGACATCGAAGGACGTGGGCCAAATCCTGTTGGCAACTCAATCGGCTGCCGCAAGCTCATCACCCCGGCGCTCCAGGCGTTGTTGATGCGATAGGTCACGCCGAACTCAGCGACTTCGCGAATGCGCTCTGAACTGGATGATGTGACGTCGATGTGCTCGTTGTGAATGAACTCTGTCCCGATTCGCAGGTCCGCCGCTCGACCAATTGCGGCACCAAGATCATCAGGAGATCCCTTCACGATCTGACGGGCGGAATTCAGCTCCAGCAGACATCGCCACGATTGAATCGGACTGGCCACAAATCGCTCCCTCAGTCGTCGAGCAGAAACACGCCACCATCTCTCTTGCCGGATGTTTCCTGATCCCGCCGATGGATACAACCTGATCAACAAAAAAAGGATTACGAAGCAGTCGCTCCGTAATCCTTTTCAATTTCTGGCTCGCATCCAAGATCTGCCAGGGGCATTTCCAGGTTAAAAGCAAAACTGCTTAGCAACCTTTTTCTGATTTCAGCAGAGAGCCCTCAGGGCAAATCTATGATTACTTCTTGGCTGGGGACAGCTGTCGGATGCTGGCACCGCTTCGCTTGGAAACCAGCTCCTTGCTGCCGTCGGCATTGATCTTTACGCCAACGCGAGTTGGCTTGCCAGTTTCTGGGCAGATCAACTGAACGTTAGAAGCGTCAATTGCCAGCTCAATGTGCAGGCGTCCACCTTGTGGGCTCTTTGGGTGGCCTCGGCGAACGTGCTTGTAGACCTTATTGATTCCTTCAATAACCACTTTTCCGTTCTTGCGATCTACGGACAGCACGGTGCCACGACTACCGGAGTCGTCTCCAGAAACGACCTCAACAGTGTCACCTTTGCGAATGTGCATCTCTATCAACTCCGAAAACACTCAATTCAGGGCCAAAAACGGAGAAATTCGATTCCCTGCAATCGACATTACAGCCGAATTTCATCACGAAATCTGCAAAAACGCTGCCTAATGCGGCCACGAGCCACAGTTCAGCGGCCCGGCGCAAGGTGTGCGCGGAAAATCGAAGCGGCGAAGGATGACAACTTTTGGTCTCCGAATCAAGGCTGCTGACGGCCGTTCGGCTTCGAATTACCGAGTCTCTCGTGAACAGCAAGTGCC
>JBPOIW010000345.1:0-8125 GCA_052034165.1 Planctomycetota bacterium
CTCGTTCGCACTTCGGGCTTGTAAGGGAGCCGAACATGGCGCTGTCCGGCTAAAGAGACGCCACCAGTGACTTCAACGCTGCCAGCTTTTCCGGATTGATGCAGTAGCACACTTTAGGACCATCCACTTCGCCCTGCACAAGACCTGACTCCTTCAGGATTTTCAGATGCTGTGACACCGTGGACTGAGCCAGCGGCATTTCATCCACAATCTCACCGCAGACGCACGCATTGCGGCTGATCAGCAACCGCACAATTCGTACCCGCGCCGGATGAGCAATCGCCCAGGCCAAAGCTGCCATCTGCTCCGCCGTTTGATCGGCAGGCAAGTTGCAGGGCTTTGAATCCTCGCAGCATTGCTTCTTGTTGACCGCCTGCTTCGCCACCGAAAATACTCCTTAAATTCATTATCGTCGATCAACGATAACTGGCTTCAGTGATTCTGTCAAGGATGAATTCACGGATCTTGCAAGCAAGCGGGGTTCGTTGACTTTCGTTGTCGATTGCTCGGCTCCTGGTGCCCGGAAAAGAGTCATCACTCGGCGTTACGGTATACTGTGTCACGTTGCTGACTGATTGCGGAGGATGGCGTTTATCACAGCTCTTGAAGGTTTCGCCGATGGTTGGACTGACTGGTGTAGCTGGACAGCGCCATGTTCGGCTCCCTTACAAGCCCGAATCGCGAGTTTTGAAGTTGCGCATTTGCCGCCATCACAACCCGAAACGTCAGTGAGGGATAAACGTTGCCGCGTTTTTCCACAACAATCCCTCGCTGACGCGTCGGGTTATGATAATCCCCAGTATTTTCGCCCTGTTGATCTCCCTGATTGTCGAATAGCGCAACTTCAAAAAACGCGAGCGAGTGAGCACTTTGCGACTCATTCACTCGCTGGCGCTTCGGGCTTGTATTCTCAATGGTTTTCTTGAACATGGCGCTGTCCAGCTGGCAGTGATCTTTGTGTCGCTGTTTCTCGCGTTAGAGTTTTTTTTCAGCGACGAAAACAGGCGTCCGTCGGAGTTCATCGTTCAAGAAGTTCCGAGTCGTTTCCATTGTGCTCGCTACAATATGGTGGTGAGTCTGGTGCCTGGCGACTACTTCACGGAACGATTCGCGATGATCGACATTTATCCCGTCAATGATTACGGACCTCTGATGCCGGGTCTCGTGATGGCTGCAGTGGCCATCGTGCATGTGTTTCTCGCCCAGTTCGCCGTTGGGGGTGGCATTTTGCTGTGCTACTTTCAGTGGCTTGCGATGACTGGTCGCAGCGAAAACGCACGCGTCTTCGTGCATGGTTATTTCAAGGTGCTGGTCCTGATCAGCTTTGTGCTGGGAGCCCTCACCGGGGTTGGTATCTGGTTTACATCGATCCAGGTCAGTGCCCCGACGATCGGCGAGATGGTCTTCAATTTTCATTGGATCTGGGCGACGGAATGGACGTTCTTTTGCCTCGAAGTCGTCGCCGGATATTGCTTCTATCGGTATCACGACCAACTCAGTGACCGAACCTGTCTGACTTTGTTGGGGCTCTATGCATTTGCGGCATGGATGAGTCTCTTTTGGATCAATGGTATTCTCTCATGGCAGTTGACGCCGGGAGAATGGCTCACAACGCATGCCATCGCCGACGGCTTTTTCAATCCCGGTTTCTGGCCGAGTCTGTTGTTTCGTACAATCGTCTGCATGACGTTGGCAGCACTGATCGGCTGTGTGGTCGTGAATGTGATTCCGGTTCTCAGTCGAGAGCAACGGCAGGAACTGATTCACAAAGCGGCTCACTTGATGATGCCGATGCTGGCCATGCCGGTTTTGGGAGCGTGGTTCCTGTTTTCCATGCCGGCCGACAGTCGCAGTTGGGTGCTGGGCGGAAGTCCGGCGATGATGCTGTTCTTCATGATTTCCGTTGGTGCATCCCTGGCGATTGGCGGCTATGCAGTCGTTGGACTTTGGCTGCAGAAACTCTACATCAACGGCGCGACAGCTTCGTTGTTGTTGCTGCTGGCATTTGGAGCGACAGCGGGTGGCGAGTTCGTTCGTGAGGGATCTCGTAAGCCCTACACCGTGCGGCATGTACTGTTTTCCAACGGGATACGCCCTGAAGTAGTGGCAGAACTTCGCATCCGCGGATGTGTGACAAATGATCCGTATCCGGTGATTCACGAAAAGATGCTTCCCAACGACATGGTCACCATGGGAGCCAAGGTCTTTCGTCGACAATGTGCTGTTTGCCATACGATGGAAGGGTCAAACGCTGTGGCTCATCTGACTGCGTCGTGGGACGCCGATCAGATGCGAATGAATATTGCCAAGCTCCAGCAGACGAAGCCGTTTATGCCGCCGTTTGCAGGGACTGCAACAGAACTGGAAACGCTTGTTCAATACATTCTGTGGGTTCATGATGGCCGACCCAAGGATTGGAGGAGTGCTTCTGAGCCAGATGCCATTGCTCAGATCGAAAAATGGCTGGACGAAGCCGGGACTGAGCCGGCCGATGTATCGTCTCAGACGCCAGTTCCGAAGACGCCTGTCGCGACGGCACGACGAACCGGTGGCTCCGAATCAGAAGGGGGCGCTGAGTAATGGATCGAATGTTTCCGTTCGGCTTTGAATCTCATCTTTCCTTCTATCTGGTGGTCTATGTGTTGACGTTGGTCGTGCACGTCTTCCTGATGGCTTATGTGCTCGCCGGAAGTTTGTGGCTGTCATGGGTCACGCTGTTTCCAGGAAGCGATTCGATTCCTCGCACGAAGCAGCCGCTGGCGAGAATTCTTCGCGACTGGATGCCATTCGCACTCAGCGGCGCCATTACAGCCGGGGTAGCTCCGTTGTTGTTTGTGCAGATTCTGTATCGCCAGCAATTCTACTCCGCGAACCTGCTCCTTGGCTGGCGATGGATGGTTGTGATTCCGGTACTGGTGATTGCGTTCTACCTTTTGTATGTCGTGAAGAGCAAAGTGGTCAGTCGAATGTCGCTGCTGGTCCGACTGGCACTGTCGATCAGCGTTGCGGCCTGTTTCCTGTTTGTCGCATTCTGCTGGACTGCCAACCATCTGCTCAGTGTTGATGCAACGGTCTGGCCGGATGCCTATGGCTCAGGTGTGGCTGTGAAATCAAGAGTCGCCGTGACGCTGCGACTTCTGACATGGATCGCCGGGACGTTTCCGGTGATGAGTATTCTCGCGAGTTGGCAACTGCGAGGCATGCGAAGTCGAACATCGGCGTGGGATTCTGCCATCAGTGAATCCGACTGGCTGCCTTACTTCAATGCCGATCACCGGCGATTGGGAATCGTGTCCATCGTCGGGATGATCTTCGCCTCTTTGAGTGCCGTTGGATACTGGACGACACTGGTTCCATCGGTGCGATCGGAGCTGGTTGGAAACATGGGAATGCCATGGATGCTTGTCGTCGTTGCCTCAGTGCTGTTTCAGATTGTGGGCTGGCTGGTTCAATTCCGCAGACCGTGCATCTGCAATCGCTGGCTTTCGGCCATTACTCTGGCGGCGACAATCACGCTCATTGGCGTGGCTTCTTTGCGAGAAATCATCCGGCTATCGCAGGCTGATCTGGATCAGGTCATCTCCGCAACCAAAGCGGCTTCAGAAGTGGGTGGCTTCGAACTTTTCCTCATCTTTACTTTGCTGAATGTTGGGCTTATTGCCTGGTGTGTGCGGCTGGTAAGCTCCAGGACTCTGTCAGCCATGAAATAATTGATGTAGGCCGGACCGAGCGGAGCGAGTTCCGGCTTATTCTTTCCCGGAGCAAGGATTTGCCGGAACTCGCAGGCGCTCGGTCCGGCCTACGAAAGAAGATGGCTCGATTCATTGCTGACTGAACAATCGAGTTCTATCAAGAACAGGAGTTGGGGATTAATGCGAGCCGACGGAGCGGCTCGACTACGTAGCTTCGCCGCTCCGTCGGCGAAAATGGGATCCCCCAGTAACCCCCAAATCAAAACTTGATGAGCCACCAGGTTTGATCAGCAATCGTAAAAAGGAAAATCAAATGACCGAGTCCAGCATGAACCAGCCTGCATCCCAGGAACCGAATCCAACCCTCATGTTCGATACTCTCAATGCTTATCAGCGAACAGGAGCATTGAACGCTGCGATTGAATTGAAGTTATTCACCGCCATTGGAGCAGGTCGGACCGCTGCAACTGCGCTGGCGACGGCGTGTGGGGCGAGCGAGCGGGGTGTGCGTGTTTTGTGTGACTATCTGACCGTGATTGGACTTTTAAATAAGTCATCTGACGAGTATTCGCTCACTTCGACCGCGGCCGCTTTTCTTGATGAGAACTCCCCACGTTACATGGGCAGCGCCGCGAGGTTTGTTGCATCAGATGGCATGATGGACACATTTCGCGATGTCGCCGGAGCTGTGCGTCGCGGCGGTACACTGTTACCGGAGGGCGGCAGCACAAAGATCAACTATGAACCGTGGGTTGAGTTCGCTGAATCGATGGGCCCGATGATGATGCCCGCCGCGATGTTTATCGCGAATCTTGTGGCCCAACGATATCCGTCCGGGCCAATGAGAGTTCTGGATATTGCGGCCAGTCACGGTCTGTTTGGTCTGTCCATTGCTCAGCGATTACCACAAGCCGAGATCGTTGCGCAGGATTTCCATGCGGTGTTGGAGGTTACAAGAAGAAATGCCACTGCGGCAGGTTGCGAGGATCGCTTTGCATTCCTTCCCGGTGACGTGATGACGCTGGACCTGCCCGGAACATATGACTGCGTTCTGCTTACGAACTTCCTGCATCATTTCAGTGCGAAGGCCTGCGAGACGCTGCTCCGGAAGCTGCAAACGCGACTGAATCCCAATGGCGTTGTGATCTCTCTGGAATTCATTCCGAATGAAGATCGTATCACTCCTCCGACACCTGCGGCGTTTGCGCTGACGATGCTGATGAGCACCGATCATGGCGACGCTTACACATTCGCCGACTACCAGGCGATGTTCACAGCGGCAGGGTTTGTCAGGAACGAAATGATCGACGTCCCTCGTTCCCCATCACGATTGATCGTGAGTTCGCTTCATTGATACCTGTTGATTCATCGCCAGCGACATCACAACACGGGCTCGGCTGCCAGACACTCTTGACGGTATCGCATTTAGATACATCAGAGATTGATCCCGGGCCTCCGCGTCATGGCGTACTTCCAACCATGATCGCGGAGAAAATAGGCATCCGCGACTGCCTGGATTGGCGTGATTTTGCCTCGAGGAGAAAATGCGCCACTTCGGCCCTTAGAAACAGAACCGTGCACGACGCCAGCGCCGTTCGAGAGCCTGGAAAAAGGAGGACTGTTTGCTCCTGTTCTCCAGTAGTGCTCTATTTCGCGGGAACAGCGGATCGGTTCTCCATGTCGTCAAACTGAGGAGCCTCCGGCAGTCGAAGACGGTCGTTGCGCAGACTTGGGAAGTTCTGCAGATCGAAGGCTTCTTCAGATGCTTTGCCTGAATCTTCGTATCGCTGACGATTCTCCTGTGGTCTTAGGTCGCGAGGATAACATTCATCCTGACACCAGCGGCCGTGTGTTCCAATACTCGCGAACTGTTCTTCGAGGAAACGAATTCCGTGCGTTTCAAGAATCGTGCCGGTCTGACGTTCAAGGTCCGCAAGGCCCGTGTTGTATGAAGTAAGGGCCTCGGCTTCGGCGGCCACGGCGTTGCCCCAATCGGACAAGCCCTGCAAAAAGTTCAGAAAATCCTCTTTGTTGGCACCGATATTCGCTTCGCGTACGTCCAGGTATTCTTTCGCTGCCTGCCGAGCATCACGAAACGCCTCATACTGAAGAAAGCTCTGATCAATTGTTCGTAGTGAAGTGGCCAGCAGGTGTTCGATTTGATGCAGGTTTTGTTGAATCAGAGCTCGATCCTTCATGATCAGTAGCTCGTGGTTCCGCACCTGAGCGCGCGATTTTCTCAGACTGAGCGGGACGGAGAAATTGACGCCCATCGTCCAGCTGCTGTTATCGCCCAGGCCGGACGACAATTGATTTCCATTGATCACCTGACCGCTCAGGCCATCCCATCGCTGAAGCGCGACAGCGTCCAGTTGAGGCTGAGCCAGATTGCGGCTTTGCACCAGTCGTTTTCGATCGGCAAGAAGGATCAAATTCAGCTCAATCAAATCCGGACGCAGTGACTGAGCTGTCTCATTGATTTCGTCCCAGCGAAACTGCACCTGATCCCGTGTGGGCGGCGTTGAAGGGACAAGGCGGGTTCCATCTTCCGGTGGCAGTCCCACCATGTTTCTCAATGCGGCTTCGCGTTGTAGAACATTGGCACGAGCGGTTACAAGATTGGCCTGAGAGTTTGCGTAGGCAAGTTTTCGTTGCGCAACATTGCTCTGGTCGGCCGACCCAATTCGAAATTTCGCTTCTGCCTGCAGATAGACATTACGAAACTGATCTATTTGTTTTTCGCGCGCCCACAGTTGCGTCCGGGCCTGCACGAGAGACCAGTACGCAGCAATCGTTCCGCGCACAAGCTCCTGCATGCTGTCCTTGAACTGGAAATACGAAATCTCCTGCTGCAGGCGAGCGATCACAATCGGAGCGGTATTGGCCTCACGTCCCAAGCCGGCGAGAAGCGGCTGAGTGTAGCTGAGCGATGCCGACGGCAGATTTCGATTCAGAAACCCTGCGACCGCCGGGTCATCCAGTGAGTTGGAAAAACTCAGATCTGCAGTTCCCCCCAGCGTATTCAAGTCGCGCAGTGAGACGCCCGAGTCATTGCCCGCGGTCTGACTGCGAATGATGGAGTTTCCGAGCGCATTGAGGCCCGGAAATTCGGTGTGTCGGAACGAACTGTTCGCAGAGAAAACAGGATCAAAAACTGCCTTCGCCTGATCGATTGGGGTAACAGCGATCGCGGTATCGTAGATCGTCTGACCCGTTGAGACAGCGGAAACACCGGCAAGAACGCGGATGGCTTCGGAATGCTGCAGCGTTAGCCGGATGGCTTCGTCCAAAGTCATCAGCCGCTCAGCCCGGGTTGCTTCGTTAGTTGCGACCGTAACTGGTGCGGGTCCCTCGCTGCGACGGAAGACGGAAACCCGATCAGCCTCATGCCAGCGTATACGCCGTTCATCATCCTGCAGTTGCGCGTGGCAAACTGAGGAACCAGCGAAGACCATCACCAGTACGAACAGAACCATCCTTGGCGCATGTTCGAAGTGGTAACTCATGTTGTCGGAGATCGACGCTCCGACAATGGTCAGGACACTCATTCCGGCAGTTCGGCCTGCACGGACGGCGCCTCTTGTTCGTCTGGTGAGGATTCAAACGCGTGTAACGAATTAAAGGCATCCTCAAACCGCGTCGTATCCATCCCAATCATTCCATCCCGCATAACCAGAATTCTGCGGGCGTGTCGGGCGACGTTAAGATCGTGCGTTACCAGAATGACCGTAATTTGTCGTTCCTTGTTTAATTTCTTAAAGAGTTCGATGACTTCTCGACTCGTTTTCGAGTCGAGGTTCCCCGTCGGCTCATCTCCCATCAATATCGACGGATTTGTCACCAGCGAACGAGCAATCGCGACTCGCTGCTGCTGGCCGCCGGACAACTGGCCGGGGTGATGATCCAGTCGATCTTCCAGCCCGACCATGGCCAGCATTTCCTGAGCTCGCTTGCTGCGAGCTCGGCCTGACATGGCTGGCCCGTACAACAGCGGCAGCTCGACGTTTTCCAGCGCCGAGGTACGCGCGAGAAGATTGAAATTCTGAAACACGAAGCCGATGTGCCGATTCCGTATGGTGGCTCGGGCATTGCGACTGAGTGTTGCGACTTCCTGCCCATCGAGCAGATAACTTCCCGTCGAAGGTCGATCAAGACAGCCCAATGTATTCATCAGGGTTGACTTGCCGGAACCGGATGGGCCAAGCAGCGCGACATACTCGCCGCGCTCTATGAATAAGTCTGTTGGACGTAGAGCATTGACCTTCACTTCACCCAAGTCCTATGTCTTGGAGATGTTTCGAAGTTCAATTAGCGGCATGGGAAGAATTCAGTATGTGATTCATGATTCATGGAGTGGCCGTGAAACAAGAGGCTGAGCTCGACAGCGCCATGTTCACAGAAACCATAGAGAATACAAGCCCGAAGCGCCAGCG
>JBPOIW010000101.1:0-102787 GCA_052034165.1 Planctomycetota bacterium
CGGCTCGCAAAAAACTGCGGCCTCGATCCGCCCACCGAATCACGGCTCAATAACCTGATCCCACTCCCCAAAGCCGCGTAACCAAGACGCCGACGATGGGGTTTCACGGAGAAATGGACGGCTACGCTGGATGTCGACCGCGATTCCCTGCAGATTGCCCGCTTGGCGATCATGTATGTTGAATTCGCCAGAGGCTACTACCTGAAGGACGGCGTGCAGACGTCCGAAGTTCAGGCAATCCAGATGGCCATCAAACCGCTGGTCAAACTCTTCGGTAGAGAGAAGATTCACGCTTTTGGTCCGCGAAAGCTCAAGATTGTCCGCGAATCCATGATTCAACTGGAGTGGGCTCGAACGACGATCAATCAGGCGATTCAACGTATCAACCGAATGCTCCGTTGGGCATCAGAGAATGAATACGCCGACGCATCAATCTATCAGTCCTGCCGAACGATGACTGGCCTGCGCCGTGGACGATGTGAAGCAAAAGAGTCAGAACCGGTTCAACCGGCCCCAGTCGCAGACATTGATGCCATCGAGCTTTTCGTTGCTCGCCCCGTCTGGTCGATGATTCAGCTTCAACTGTGCACCGGAATGCGCCCCGGTGAAGTTTGCATCATTCGAGCCTGCGATATCGATGTTTCTGGTCCGGTCTGGGAATATCGGCCCCAGACGCACAAGACAGCGCATCATGGACGCCAACGAATGATCTTCATCGGTCCTAAAGGTCAGGAGATCCTCCGATCGTACATGGCAACGACTGATGACAATGGATACCTCTTCCGTCCTGACGTTGCTGAAAACGCCAGAAACCTCCTGAAGCGAGCAGGACGCAAAACCCCAATGACCCCGAGTCAAGCCCAACGACAGCGAAAGGAAGCTCCCAAGCGAGCCCCAGGAAAGCGATATCAGCGAACCAGCTACACCAGAACGATCGCCAGAGCGTGCGAACTGGCAGGCGTCCCGGCATGGTCCCCGAACCAACTCCGTCACAACACGGCCACGGATCTCAGGAAGAAACACGGCCTCGAAGGAACCAGAACCGTACTCGGCCACAGCACGACGGACATGACTCAGGTTTACGCTGAGATCGACTTCGACGCAGCAAGGAAGATCATGGAAGAGTCGGGTTGATGAATCGGATCTGCTGGCCGGTTACAACCAATTCGTTCATTGCACCCCGAGACGACATTCGCTTGGGCCATAAGGTGGCCCCGTCGATTCCTTGAGTGTGGCAATCTGGTACAGTCCCCGGTCGGACCGCCAATCCCGGGTCCATTTATCACAGCCCGAGCCCCCGCCAACGCGCGAGCTACGGGCAATTGCGCAACATTATGGTCAGTGGCCTTGGTTTGGAGACTTCACGGTGTCAGAAAGTGTCAGCCCCGAGAACGAAGTTATTGGAGCCGCAACCTGTGATGAATGTCGCGCCCGTATCAAGATCCTTGAAAAGCATCGCCCCTTAATTGGCAAAGCTGTCCGATGCCCGAAATGCCGTGCCCTTTTCACTTTGACACTTGATGCTCCCAGCGTTGCTGAACAGAGTGCTATCGCTGCTGAAGAAGAGCGAACAAAGGAGAAGAAGCGAACCAAGAGAACCCGCGACGAGATCCGTTCCGGCCACATCGAAAAGGCTTTGTCTGGATTCAAATCGCTTCATGCACGCCTTCAGACCCTAGCCCAGGAAGCCGGAAATAAAGAGGAGCAGGTGCGAATCTGGTGTGTTGATGCCCTCAGAGTGGCGCTCGGCTACGACGATGACGAGCTTGAGACGGAACGGAAGGTGCTGAACGGACGAATTGACATCGCAATCAAGAAAGACGGCAAGGTCTTGGTTGTGGTTGAATGCAAGGCCATCAGAAGTCGACTCGGCGCCAATGCGCTGGAGCAGGCTGGAACTTATGCGGCTACCCTGTCGGCGAGTTGGGTAGTGTTGACCAACGGAGACATCTGGAAACTGTACCGAGTGATCCCTCGACATGGCCATGAACCAAAGCTTGAACTCGTATTCGACGTCGCCCTGCTTGATGACGATGGAATCAGTGCTCGTGATGCGGAGAATCTATATCTGCTGACGTCCAGGGCGATGACTTGTGGCGATACAGAGAAGGCGTATCACCGCGTCGTTTGTAAGAACAGCATTCGTCTCCGGTCCGCTCTGTTCTCGGAACGAGTGGTCAAAGCAATTAGGCTTGAGCTTGTCCAAAGTTATGAGTCTGAAACTGAAACCAAGGTTCAAATCGATGATGAAGAGATGTTGGAAGCGTTGCGAGATGAGTTTGATTTGACAGAGCTTTGAAAATCTGCGAAAGCTCGGAAAGCGTCTCTTCTCTTGCAGGCAGGCGAACGCGATTACTATCTGTTGCGTGTCGACTTGATCCCGGTCGATGCGGCGATCGATTCCGAAACAGCGCGGACGATCATAAAAGTATCAGGCCGATATTCGCGTAATCATCAGGGTACTTGTCAAGCCTTCATCCATGCTTAGCGTTGCGATCTTGATAGCGAAAGCTATTTGAGGCGAATGTGGCAATCTACCTCGACTAGACACCCACGACTCCCAGGCCGAAATGTATCCGTCTGCCGGTTTTTCAGTTCACTAACTTCGCATTTTACTAGCTCAGCTTTCCGACCGGAGAACACAGCACTTGCGAAAAGCGCGTCTCGTAGGCGGTCGGGCGACATAGACCTGCTTCCTATTCGAATGATGACATTTGCCTTTGAACCCAGACAACTTCCAAGGGACCGCCACATATCAGCAATGAATTCCCAATAGGACTTTCCGGTCGTGTGTCGGTCGTCACGAGAAAGTCTACGGCGCACAGGATGATCAGGGCCACCCAAGAACCAAAGCCGCAGCCATTGGTCTTCTTCGAAGTTGGTGACATCTAAGTAAGGTGGCGAGGTAATGACGCATCGAATCGGTCTGTCCGCCAGTCCGCGACACTGTGGAAGTTTCCGCATATCAAGTTGCAATATCCGCGCATTTCCTCTTGGAGGCTCCGTCTCATAACGAAAACTAGCCCGCTCAAGCGTCAGCTTAAAAACGTCTCGAAGCGGAGCAATCAGTCCTCTCTCCTCCCAGAATCTGACAGAATAGTCCGGCTTTGTGGAAATTGTCCGAGGCATTTGGTTGCTGAGATAGGAACTCGAAGTATCCATTTCACCGTGTAACGAACCAATAATAATTGCCGCCAGCATACCATCCGTCCGAGCCGTTCGCCATTTCAGGTTCTGCCGTAGAAAGCAGAGTTGCTGCAAGGTGCGGGAGTTAAAAGCATGTGAGAAAAACTCCGGAAGTTTATTAGCAGATCTGAACCAGTTACGAGCATCAAACTGAGATTCAAGTTCCAAAATTCGGCGATGAATAGATGCAAACCGAGGGGCATTTGTCTTTGCTTTGGTTATGCAATAGGCGACATCGTTGACATCACATGCTACGGCGTTTCTCTCCATAAGAACGGATTGAAATGGTGTTGTCCCGCGACCACAGAATGGGTCAAGAACAGTGTCTCCCCTGCGTGTCAGTTCAGAGATCCATCTCTCTGCGAAGGACTCGGGGAACATCGCAAAATAGGGACATATTGAATGGAATCGATTCCTCATGGTACAAGAAGCCCATGGTCAGCCGCCGCAGCCTTGACCCATTCACAAATCCTTCCAACTAACTCACCTGGGAGATCTGAGCAGTATTCCATAATTCGGCAGCGGTCAAGTAAAACGCCACCGTCTCTTGATCTGTCATACCAGCGTTGTATCGCTCGGTCTGCGATAAAATACAGTCGAACGGGTGTAACGGCCGGGTGCTGTCGAACCCATTTGGAAAAGAAATCGTCGGGCCGCAGCTTCATAAGGTCGGAATCCCAATGGGTTCCAGTCTTACACTGCCCAAACCCTATCACTTGACCATCTCGCTTGTCCGCGAATCCACGCCAGACGACGACGTCCAGTTTACCATCCTTGGCCGTTACTCGATCATTCGATTTCGCGTCAAATCCCCTTCCTTCATTCAGCTCTTTGCACAAGAAATCGACTGCTTGCTTAAACGAGTTGATGTCGATTTCGTCTTCATCCTTCTTCCCATCACGGTGTCTGGCCGTTCCAAACACCAATGCTTTGACACGTGGATCATGTTGGCCACCCCACAGTCTTTTCCCCACTTCGCAACAAAGTATTTCAAAGAGAACAGCGGCATCCTCTCCGGAATACTTCCGCTTGGCCTTCATATCGAGTCGCGTTGCTAGCAAAAGAAACAGGTATACACACCACGTGTCGTTCGTGCTGCCCTTGGCGAATGTGACCAAGTCTCCACGTGCATCAACTGCATACGGATACATTGACCGGGCATTTCCAGCGTGCTTCGCTCTCGCTTCAATATCGCATAGCGAGTCACGCACGAACTGTTGTACCACATCATCATTCAAATCTGATTGGCGCACCATCGCCCGTGTTACATCCATCACTGACACGTTTCGGTCAGCACGGCGAAGGCACTCAATTTCCATGAAGTCCCCGATGACATTGAGATTGTCAGCGTGCGGTCGGGGAATGATATCTATGCCTGCCACTCTATTTCGCCCCCCTTTGTCGCGACCGAGGAGCCGTCTTGCGATCCATCTCTTCAACGAGGTCGGAAGCAATTGTGAGTACAGATTCAGCGAGTACATACAAGTCGCGCTGGCCTGTGTAGCCAGTCGACAGAGTTCCTCGGGCTTTCTGAAGTGACTCCTTCGCATGATGCAGGGCCTGCATGAAGACCTGCTCATCTCCAAGACTCACCTCAAGTGCGACACTGAGAGGTAGTCCTGCTCTCAGAGCATCAGTCGCAGAGGCATCCTTAAGCACTTCGTCCAATTGCCGAAGATGGGGATTTTGGCTTTCGACAACCGGAGCCTTGTCGCTCGTCTTGTCACCATACATCCAAACCAACAATTCCCCCAAGTGCTTCAGGTTCCGCTTCGGCACTGGATCCAAGGAATCCGCGGTCCCCTCTTTCAACCCGATGAAAGTTGCGATTCCTTCGTAATCGAGCCCCGTGTACAAATGTGAGAATGAAAAGTGGCCGCGCTGTCGATTCATCCGGTTATAGACGCCAGCTTTCTCTGCCTGCTGAAGGACCATCAAAGCTCGATAGAATCGCTGAACGGTCTGATGCTTGTCACCTATCTGATTTGCAATGTCCTCCAACGGAATTCCAAACTCATTGTGAACTTGCGCCACATATTGAGCCTTGGCAAACGAATCCCATCTGGCTGGACCGTTTACGTGCTTGAACCCGAGATATTGCCACGCATCCGTTCGAGTTGTCTTGATTACGGGCAGGCGCTGCAATTGTGCAATACTGGATTTGGTCAACGTCGGTAAGTCAGTGGCCTTCAAGCGTGAACGCTCTGAGGAGTCAACCAACAGCCTTACCGCTGCCAGTCTGCGATTTCCTTCGATAACGTGAAATTTTCTGCCGTGTGGTACCACAAACAGCGGTTCGTAATCGAAGTAGCCGCTTGCGGAAATCGAAAGGGCAAGTTCATCCACCGCCATATGCTGCCAGAGGATCCTAAGTAGCTCTGGCTGGGTCGGAGAGCCTCCATCCAAGTGTTCAACTAATCGTGGATTCTCTGGATCCAAAAGCAATTGATCCAAATCAACCCATTCGATTCTGGAGGGAGAATCACTCAACTCCGGTTTCGGTTCATGCTTTTTTGCCATTAAAGACTGCCCACTTTTCTTGAACTCTGTCCTACTCTTCACACTTGAGTACTTTATCGGAAAAAGCATGCGACCTCGTCAGCATTCCGTGCGCAAAACGCGAAATCGCCCCAGTTTATCCATGCTGAAATCACGTTGTACTTACAAGCAATGCACAATTCCTCTGTATCGCCAGTTTCCAACTGACGGGCACCATTGCAAAGCCCCTCTCTGTTGGATCGTGTTGCTTCCACTCCCAAGCCCCTACTGGGAAAACGAAGAACTTCCCCAAAACGATGATCCGCCTTCGGATCTGGTTCGACTAAATCGAGAATGTCGGTCGCTCACCTTCAGTAACCTCCCATTCGAACATCCACTTCCCGCCATATGGCAAACGGAAGTTATGTGGAAACGAATTAATTTGAAGTACCGATGGCTCCGTGGACCAATTGCTGAAGCTGGACGATGACCCTGATCTCGTTGCTGACTCACACCAGTAACGGAATTTACATGGCCTGTCACAACTAATTGTGACGTCGATGACTTCAGGGGAATCAACTACATAGGTTTTCGTGTTCATGCGTCGCTCATTCTATTCAATTGAGAATTTGCCATCCGTGTTCAAACAAGTCCGTCGAAGTCCACTACGGACGACGACCGGATTAGTCGGACAGTTCTCAAAAAAAGAAAGCAATTGAGTGCGACCACCATGCTAATCCTCGAACTGACAAATCTCCAGCAGCCAGCAACTTCTGCCGAACTTCCCACCGACGAGCTAAAATCATAGTTGAAACGGAATACTGCGGGGTTCTCCTATTGGGATTCAACGCTACTCTTTCGATGGAGGATGAAAAGGACTATTCATCGCGCATTTGGAGTTGAGCCAATGGGACGGAAACGATGTGAAACATGTGGAGAATTGCTGTACTTCAAACCAGGATCGAACGGAAAAACGACACCATTCGAAGTCCATTCCGATCAACGACATGACTGCTATCTTCCCAGAAGCAACAGGTCTGCGAGACTCTCATCGCATGAGCCGATGCTGAGCGCAACATTTCATGATCCATCCCCCGGATCGGCAACTTCACCTGCATTGAACCGCCCAAGTGCCTGGATCTTCCTCATTCCAATCGGCGCGATTGTGATTCTGATCATGATTGTTCTGACGTGGATCAATCGCATGATTGAAACTGTTACCAATTTCATTTCACCGAGCTGACGGTGCCCCATCAATCTTTCGGCTGTTCCGGCGACGCGAACAGTTCCGGCCGCTTGTGCCGCAGAATCTTCTCCATCAACTCGATGGCCTTGCTGATCCCAATCCCGTCAACCAGACGCCCAGCTTCCTGCGTGCACCATCTGACGTTCTCAGGCTTCAGTTCACCTGTCGGCTTCTCCAGGATGCCATAAACGTTCTCTGGTGTCAGCTCTTCCCCAGTCAGAAAGCAACGGTAATTCTGTGCCTGCACCTGCGCCAGATGTTTCCCCGACTTTGTCCGCGCCCCCTTTATTCGCTTGTCAGTCTTCATTGTGACCTCACGGCCCGTTGTCGGTATCGGTTCACTGCGGAATTCGCCATCGCCTTCAACGTCTTCGATGACCAATCCAATGGCCTGCAGTGCGCCAATTTCGCACGCATGCCCTTCCGCACGCGGAAACGAATACGCTTTTGCAACTTCTCGGCCGCTGCACTGAGAATCTCTTCTGAAAGCCCCTCCTCAGTATATTCGATCATCGCAAGGTGGGCCCGGACAACGGCCGTTGATCGAGTCAGAAACTTCTTCACGATTCGTGTGTGCCCACGTGGCAGGCGCCTCAGAGTCAGTGCCCCAATCCAATCAGCATCCGAGAGTCCCTCCCGCATCATGCGGCGCATCTGATCAGTGGCGACGATCTCAAAACTTTGTCGACCACGTTTTCCCCGTGACAATCGTTTGCCGATGGCTCGGAATTTTTCATCGAGTACAACGGCGATTTCGTCTTCCGGCCGTTTCCGTTGTTCAGCCTTTCGTCGAAACGTTCCGGATCTGATCGCAGATTCTTCTTCACGTCGTCGGCCCTCGGTTCCGTCGTCATACATCACGTCGGTCGACTGACCCTCGAAGATCTTCTGAGCATCTGACGCGACTTCCTGGAGAGCTGGCAGCGCTTCAGATTTGTACTTCCCAATCAGAGATGCGTCTTCCGCCGCCAACTGCGCCAGAGCAAGCTGTAGACAGACCGAAAACTGAGGAAGTTGTCCTGACAAGACTTGGTGCACGATCTCCGCAGCAATTGCACTATGTACCGGCCTGGCAGCATCCGCCGACAGACTCTTCAAGAGTTTGGACCGATCGTCAGCGCTGATCAGCCGCTCCAGCACTTCGACTGTTGTTGCACGATGCGACGGCGCTTCATATCCGGCGACAATCAGTCTTCGTTCAATGGCTATCAGCAGAAATCTGGCTCTTTCTGCCACGCTCAGCATGCGTTTTTTCCTCTCTGTCTCAGATCGATTTTCAGCGAACTTCACAGGTAGGCAACGTTGCCTACCCTAGAAAAACTTCGTGATGTTGTTCGGAACTGTCTTCGGTTTCCGGCGCCCATTGCCCGTCTTGTGAGACGAACTCTGAACAGTATTTCCATCTTTGAAATCGATCAAAGATTCCCTCGTGATGCGATAGATCGGCCTCGCAAGTGGAGTCACTGCCACATTGTACGCCTTCAATCGTCCGGATCTTATCCACGATAGCACAGCCGCCTGGCTGACCCGCATTTCCTGAGCCACCTCGGAAGTGGTCATGTCTTTGACAGGCTCCATGGTTACACCGCCTTTCCAATCTCAACAGCGTCGATCAGTTCGCTGGAAGTGCTCAGAATGGATTTTGCCGTCGTCAACAGTCGCCTGGTCTTCGTGACAGAACAGCCCAATGTCGAAGCCACTTCCTGCATAGACTCTCCACCGATCGCTCCCATACACGCAACGCGCATGTCCCCAGGAAGTTGATCGATCTGCACCACCATTTCTGAGTGAATCTGTTCGATGTTCACAAATTCACCGGCACCATCGGCCAACGTGTCGAGTGCAACATAAAGCCGCTTCGCGTCCCCGCCCCTGCGTTGTCGGCCTTTCCTCCTGTACAGACTCGTGACTGTGTTCGACGCGATGCGTTTGGCCCATCCGATGACCTGCCCGCGCGCCGGATCGAACGACTGGCACCCCTTCCAAATCAGAAACATGGTTTCCTGAACAAGATCTTCGATCTCTGAAGATTTCACTCTTCCAGAGAAGAACGCTTTGAGTAAAGGCTTCAGTTCCGAATACAGAGCTTCGAACGCAAGTGCATCTCCAGACTGCAGCATTTGCATTAGCTCATTGAGTGATGGCGTTTCCACAGGACGTCTCCATTTGTCTGAGGTATTGTCGCCGGTCAGCGCGCAGCGTGGGCGCAGAACGAGTGCACGAGGAATCACGCTGCGTCAATGCGGACGGGCAAACGAGTGAGAAGTAGAGAGTTGCTGAGTGCCAACTCTCAGTAAGTTCGGATCAGCATCAGGCGACGTAGGCCATGCCGCCGCGAATCTTCTCGGAGTAGATTGAGTTGACGGTCAGAAGTGACGCACAGCCATCCGGAACAATCAGGATGTGAGTGCCTTCCCCAGACAAGTCGATCTCTTGCAATACCTCTGGAGCCTGTGGCTTTCGGAACACGGTCACTGTGTCACGTGGCAGTCCGAGTTTTCGAAGTGATAGTATCATGTCGGTTCTCCATTGTTCGCTGAGAGACCGGTCGAACCTGTCATGCACAACTGAGTGCATCAGATGACGATCGAGAACGAAGTGCTTAAACTTCCCTCGATCTGTCAGCCTTTTCCAAGTGAGGTCGACAGCCAGGCGGTTGCGAGTGTTACCAGCACTTTCAACCGCCGTTTTCATTCAGCGTGGACCGAATGTATAGGCAATCGGCGAACTCGCAAGAGCTTCTTGAGCCACCCAGCTCCAGGAGACGCCCTTGTGCTTTCGTGTTTGGCGCATACGAAAATCGAAGAGTTTTCGATTTACTTTCCAACCTTCAAAGGTGTGCGCCGACTGTGACGCATACGGAAAACTTTCGAGATTTTTTTCGATGTGACGATGCGATTGCCTGCTGAGATCTGGCTCCAGGATCACACCGCCATGCCCATCTCAACGGCGTCGATCAGATCTGGAGAGGTGCTCAGGATCGATGTTGCGATCGTCAGCAGCCGCGTTATTCGCGTGACAGAACATCCCAGTGTCGTCGCTATGGATCGCAGTGACTTCCCACCAATCGATGCCTTAAACGCAACACGTAGTTCGCGCGGAAGTTGATCAATCTGCAGCAACAACTCCGACTGGTATCTCTCAGTGTTCAAAGACTCTCCGGCGCGTGTTGGCAAGTGAATCAGGCAGACATCGATCTGCTGAAAGCCTCCACCCCTGCGCATTCGACTCTTCTTTTTGTGCATGTCGGTCGCAATATTCAGCGCGATGCGCTTCGACCATGCCAGAACGTTTCCGCGTGTCGAATCGTAGGACTCGCAGCGCTTCCAGACCAGAAACAGCGTTTCCTGAACGACATCATCAACCTCTGACGGCTCTACACATTTCGAAGCGAATGATGATAACCGTGGCCTGAGTTCAGTGAACAGTTCATCAAGAGCGAGAGCATCGCCGGACTGCATCATTGTCATCAGCTCATTGAGCGGTGGCTTTTTCATAGAATCACTCCGGTTGACTCGACCTCATTCACGAAGTGGTTTTAGCTCGGCGCACACGTTTCTCTTTTGAGAATTCTTCGACTGGTTCGTGCCTCCTCGCATCGACTCCCCATTGGTAACAGGCTCTTCACACGTCATGTCGTTGAACGCAATCAGTTCAAACGTCTTCCTCTGCCGGTCCAGTTCTTCCCCTTTGGCATCTGTCGTGACGCGCCGTAAGCCACTGAGAGTCAGGCTTGATAAAGCCGCACCAACGTTTTCCTGAACGAACTGGTCAGCACTGCTGACGTCTGTTTTTCCCAATGTATGCATCGCTCGAATAGCTCCCTGACTATCAAATGAAGTGTCGTTGAACTCTGCTTGTCACCTACGCTTCAGGCTCCGGCACTGTTCCATCAACGCACAACTTCACGACCGGACCATAAGCCCCCCATTCCATGGTTAGTGTTCCGTCCAACACTGTGTCGGCTGTCGCGTCCGAGCCATCGAGGTAGATCGCTGTCAGCACATCACCAACATCCAGTTCCCACTTGTCACCCGCATCGTTCAGAACAATCTCATAGCTTCCGGCCGGAAAAATGATTGTTCCGTAGCCCTGCCTGAACTTCTCTTCTTTCATGGCCACGGACCACCGTGAGGTCGTCACGATCCCGTTGACGACTGCGTCGCCCTCTTCAATGCACGTGCATGGGCACGATTCTGTCGGCGCCGCGACGCTGGCGACGGCTCCCCCGCCCTGCAGTTGTTTGTACTCTCGCCGTTTCACCTCATGCCCCCCTGTCCAGAACCAGAACCGTTTGTGGCCCTTTCTCTCCGATCTCAATCCGAATCTCTGTGACCTGTGGATACCGAGGTGTCGGATCTGCCGAAGATGCGGCGTTCAACGAAACCTCACGGCCATCGATCTCAGTGATCAGATCACCGATCTCATATGCTCCTACGTGAATTCCTGGCAGTTTCAATTCGCAATCAAGTTCAGCCCCGTTGTTCCGATCGCGAATCTCGATGGCATAGTCCGCGATTTCGGTTGTGTCGTTCCGTTCGTCGCCGACGCTGCTCGGAATCTGCGAAGCAAAAGCCCCCGATCTGTTTACTCTCCGATCCTGGAACTTCTCCGGAAGATTCAGCACCATCCTGCAGTTTCGCCCGTTCACGGCATGCGATAGCCTTGGCGCAAAACCCGTCAGGCAACTGTCTCCAGCAACAGTCCCTGTGATCCTGACTCTGGCGTTCATGCCAGCGTCATAGAGTTCCTGCGGTGGTTGATCACCATCGAACAGAACTCCTATCTGATCGGGCATCAGCTTCGCGCCGAAAGAGTCCGGGCAGAGATGCCAGGTTGATCCCCCGTTCGTGCTGTACTCCAGGTAGTACGGAATTCGAATGTCGTTGCCGTACATGGAGATTGGTTCGTCGATCGATCTCCGATGCGGAATCCAGACCGGAAAAACACTCCCGAGATCTGGTGGAGTTCCGGCTGCCAGGCCATCCGTCCTCAAACCTGTCACGTCGCCAGCTTCGTTGGCGACCCACGCGCGCCAAACAAGCTGCTTGCCTGTGTGATAGCTGGACCCCGACGAAGTCTTATCGAGTGATGGGAGACTGATTGCATCGTCCGCCGCTGGCCACATCGGATGCAAACGAAGTGTCACTTCGCGGCGAATTTTATCCCCAATCACTTCGACTTCGTTGACGGCATCGGCAATCGAACGCGCCACCGAATACTGGTTGCAGTTCGACAACTCCAGATTCAAGGTTGCCCCAGGCATCTGGAAGTAGACTTTCTTCTGCGGTCCCTCGAAGCGTTTGAAGAAGCAGATCTTCGGCTTCGTTCTCAAGCCCTCTGCATCATTCGGATCAGGCAGGTATTTCAGAAACCAGTTGAATCCGAGTGGTGGCAGGATCGTATCCATCAACGCAGGCAGATACTGGCCTGGCTTCAGTCGCACATCATGCAATGTCGGCCCGCCACTGAAGACCGCAAGGTCTGACGATTCTGGATTTCGGACGAATGCTTCGTTCGGATTGCAGTGATGGCAGAGAGTCTGAATCGCATTCAGCAACGGCCATTCCGACAGAGTCTGCGTCTGCCATGTCTGGCTGCGTGTCGTCTGCGACATCTCCGGATGAGCCCACAAGAAACTCGGCTTCTCGACCGATAGTTGCTTACTGCTCATGTTCGGCAACACTTTGCCGTCGACCATCGGATTGAACAGGATTTCCCCTGTGATCCAATTGTTCGAGTTCGACAGCTTGTTGTAGACCATCATTCCGTTCAGAGGCGTTCCGAAATGATAAGACCGAATCTGGCTTTGCCCCGTCAGTGATTCACCGCTGTCAGTGACCTGCTCAGTCTCCGCAAGATAATCGCCCAGATGGACTGACGGACCACTCGGAGTCGGCCATGTGTCTCCCGGCAGTGAAAGCCGAACATCAATCACCCGAGTGAACGACGATGGCTGCGATCGATTGACCAGGTGACCCGACAACGGAAACACGAGGTCCGCGAAGTCCATACGCGCACCGCTGGCCGATCGCACAATCCTCGTCGGAATGATCGTACCGACTGCATTTGACGGCGTCGGAATTCCTCCACCCTCGGCCCCCAGCAAGACTGAAGGCACTGGATAGAGGAATACCTTATGACCAGCCGTGTTTATGAGGTCCGTGTTTGCCATTGCTCTCAGCCAATCGCGTTATCGGCCAATTCAGAAACAACTTCCTGTTCAGGCTGCTCCAGCTCGGCAGGCTGTTCAGGCTCGACAGATGGTTTTCGTGACTCCAAAACGGCCGTCATGAATTCCCCAATGTTGACGTGGTCCGGATAGATCGTCTTGAACGCATCATCCGGCGCCAGATCAGCATGCTCCTGAATCTTCTGCAGCAGCTCAGCCGGAATCTTCCGCACCGTATTGAACAGTCTTCGGAATTGCTCCGGCTGCGTCTGGCCCCCATACAATCGAATGAACGCCGCCTCGATGTTCTCCTCCGGCCCGACCTGCTGAACCGCTTCTGACAACTTCATGACTCTCTCGCTTTCTTAACCTGCTATCTGACGAAACTTCAGTGTGCCTCTGACACACCAACCCAGTTGACCGCTCCCGTCCACAAATGGAGCTTCTGACGGCATGAATCCCACGAACCGGACGTTTGGCCACGTGAGCCCGTTCACCGTCAACGTTCCACTCAACCCCTGATTCGCGCCAATCACATTCGTTCCGGTGCGCAATTGCAATTCGTCGACTGCATTGAACAGCATGATGTCCAGTTCAAGATCTCGGCCCTGGACTCTGCCCACCAGGTGCTGTTCACCGATGATGCCGAAGTACGATTGAATTCCAACCGGTTGATCCCACGGCCCCTCTTTCAGTGTGCCATGCGATGGATTTCCAAAGTTGAAGGCTCCCGCGCCAAGAGTCACTGTCATGGCTGAATCCTTTCCGGTATCGGTGCTTCCTTAGGTCGCGTTGCCGGTGCCTGAACCCTCACGGTGACAGGGACTGGTGCTGGCGCTGGTGGACTCTGTGGAGTCTGCGCCTTCACTGCCTCTTTTAGTTCTCGCAATTCCGCTAACAGTGCAGTCACACCGCCCGAATCAATGATCGCATTTCTCAATTGTTCTTCGGTGATGTAACCCTTTTTTTCGACATCCGCATGCTTGATCGCATTTGCTGTCTTGTCGCTCATCAATCCTTGGCTTTGATACATACCGATGAGAGAACCGGCCTCATCGCCCGTGATCTTTCCGTCCTGGTTCTCATCAGTTGTCCGCGCGATGACGCTTGCGCGTCTGCCGATCTCTTCCTGTGGCGACGGTTCTGGTTTCTTTTGAACAGCAACACCGCGATTCGCATCTTCACCCACTGGCTTTGCCGCCATCATGACTGCTCTGTTGCGATCTCCCGATTCATCGACCGTAATTTTTTCGCTTTCGTTCTCGTCCGTCGTCCTCTCGATTATTTCTGACGTTGCGACGATCTCTTTCTGTTGCAACGGTGCTTGCTTCTGCTGTTCAGCAACACCACGATTCGCATCTTCACCCGCTGGCTTTGCCATCATCGCTGCCAGGTTGCGATCCCCCACCTGATTCATCGCATCGAGTGCAGCGATCTGAGCTTTCAAACTCTCGATTCGTTCCAACTGCTGTTTGATGAACGGATCATCTGTGGTCTCTGCTTTGAATCGGACCGTGTTCTCAAGCACCTGTCCACGTGTTTCTCCGCCAAAAAATTGCTCAACATAAGAGCCAAATTCTTCGAACATCCCCTTCGCCGTTCCGCCGATTCCTGTCCCGGTTCGTTCTTTGATCGACTCCTGTGTCAGTTCCAGTTCGGCCGTCAACTTCTCTTTCGAGTCTGAGCGAATCTCTGACGTGGCTTTCTGAGCCTGGCGTTGGCCCTGTGCGATCGCAAATGCCGCTGCCACTCCCGCCTGTTGTTGTTGGTCTCTCAGCAGCTTTGCCGCCGCGTCATCCGTCGTGATGTTCTTCTGAACCCCTTGGATGATCTGCGCGTCTTCAGCAGTCGGCTGCAAGCGTCGCATGATTGCCGATCGGCCAGTCTCCTGCAGTCCATCGAAGAACTGTTTCCTCAGTTCACTGTTGCTCTCCAGCATCGCCTGACGATCGCTGAATGAACCGCCGATGAACTTCGCGACGTCGGCAGGATCGAGCTTCGTCACTCCTCCCGCCTTCAGTGTCTTCTCCTCTTTCGGGACGAAGTTCGAGATCTGCGTCATGAATGAGCGCTGAGCATCCGCAGCGACTTCCGCCCCGCGTGTTTCCAAAAGTGTGAAGATAGCCGCCTCTTCACGCGCCCGCTCTGGTGTCTGCTTATGAATACTGACCGCGCTGGCGATGTTCGAACCGAACGCTTTGGCGAATTCCTCAGGGTTCTTAGTCAGGCTCACAGACTGTGCCTGAACCGTGCCCCCGATGACCTGCGCCGCGTTCCGATTGCCTGTTGCAGCCGACTCGATCAATGCAGCCCTGGCAATCGACCGTGCCGATGCAAGATCCTGAGGAAATGCTTTTACCGCTTCCTTCAAATAATCGGTCGCTTCCAGGATGGATTCGGCGCCGGATGATCGCAGCTCTCCAATGGCTTCGACGATGGCCCCCGGATTCAGTCCAAGCTCATCAGCAACATCGAGAGCAAGTGGTTTGACCGCCGCCCGCTCTTCAGGTGCCAGGTTTCCGATTGTTCTGGCACCGAGTGCAGCCCCAAAGTCCACTTCCGCCAGACGTTCGTTTTCCCGCTTCTTCTGGATGTTCTCCAAATCTTGCCGCAAACTTGCTGCAATTGTGCCGACACTCATGATGGTGGCGACGGTTCCGGTAATTGCGGATGTGAACTGATCGACCATGTCAGCAGCGCCGGACTGTTCAGCCACGCTGCCCGCCAGCTCGCTCTTTGCACCAGCGACCGCCTTCCGCAGTTGATCGACCTTCATCTTCTGCGCGTCGAACTCTTTCGAACCGATCGACAAGCGTTTCAGCGCGGTCTCGTTCTGCTTCAATTCCTTTTCGAGTGCTGAGAACGAATCTTCTGCAGCGTTTGCCGCGCGAACCGACGCAACGCCGGTATCCTTCATCGCTGCTTCCAACGCCTCGATCTTGCTTTCCAGCTTCGTCAGATTCCCCTCGGCCGCTGCCGTTTGGGTAGAGACTGCAATGTTGACCTGGCTCATCTGGTTTAGTCCTCAGTCAGCGTATAGCCCAGAATGCCAGTCGTCAGCGTCTTCAGAATCGATTCACTGATCAGCCTTAGATGAACCACGACTTCCGGTGTCAGCCTGTAGTTCAATCGCAGTGCGCGAACGATGAACGCGAAGTCCTGTTCCAAGTCCCACGATACGAACGCCTTTCCAGGCGTCTGTGGATCGACAGTCAGCATCGCTCTTCGCTTGTCGACTTCAGCAACAAACCAAGAGAACTGTTCATCCACAACCCACGTCAGCTTCCCGTCTTTGATCTCCGGGAATCGTTCCAGCGTTGATGGTGACGGGAATTGCCACTTCGTGCCGTCCGCCATTGTGATCCAGACACCCTTCCGAAATTCCGGACGTCTCAGATCCGTTTCTGTCGGCTTCGACTCGTTCCAGATGCCAACCCAGTACGCGCCTGATGCCCGTTCGCCTTCGACGATCGACGGAATCCAGGTCTGTTTTTCTGGCTCGAACGTTAATCGTGGCTGTGATGGATCAAGCCATCCAAAGATCCAACCGGAAACGTTTCCAGGTCCTTGAATTGACAGACAATCGAAACCTTTGGCGTGATCTTCCAGGCCGACTGAAGACAGCAAAGCATGCCCCTCAAGTTTGGATTCGGCCTTGGGGATGAAGATCATATGACGCATGGTTCACTCCTATTTGCACACGACTTGGTTCGAAAACAGGAGTGACACGAGGATCAGGATCTGAATCAGTCTCGACATTTTCATGATGACATCCCCCCGGATATTCAAACTGTCCCACTCAGAGCAATTACGGAATCGCAACGCCTGTTGCTGCTGTCAGCGCCTTGCCATGCAGGCGAATCGTGAACGTGGAATTCCCCTCGACCGCCTGCCCCGCGAATGATTCAAGGCGAGTGAGGCCGGAAAGAAATCCCACCTTGATGTGGTTGGTCGATGAATCCGCCACAAACGTCGAACCATCGGCCCGCTTTCGCAGATACACACCAGCTCCGCCGCTGCCAGACACAATTGCTGCCGCGTTCAAAAACGGCAACGCCTGCGATTCGCTCTCAAACACGAGGTCGATGTATGGCTCTCGCTTCGTGATGAAGATTTTGTAAGGGTACGGGCTCCCTGAATCCCGCTGGATCTCGACCGTGATGCCAGAGTTCACCGTGAAACTCTGCAGAGTCTCGACTTTGTTGCCGTTGATGAACGCCTTTCCGCAGACATACGATGCAATGAACGTCCCGCTTGTGAGTGCGTTCCCAGTAGAGTGAACCGGACATGGTGCAAAACCGTCTGCACTCACCCAGTGCATCTCAAGTTGGAGACTCGCACTGCCATTGTTCGCCGGTGCCTCCAGGCTTGTGGGAATCAAGAGCCCCAGTCCACCGGTAAGTGCGACGTGAAGTGGCACAGCCTCGAAGACAGCGCCATCCTGACGACTGTTCAACGGCAGAATTGACACATTGTCGCAATAGTAGCCAGCCGTCAGGAATCCCGAGATTCCCAACGCTGTCAGGAGATCCGTTGTGGTGAGACTTGTCACCGGCTCAAATAGCGAAATCCCGATCAGAGCAGGATCAATGTTTCCCCCCGCTCTCTCAACAACTGGTGTTGCCCCGTCTCGATGACCGGCCGCTGTCAACTGATTGATCACCTTGGCGCCGCCATCGAATGATGCGTTTGCGAGCACTGCTGCCATTTGGAATTCTCCCTATGCTTTCATCCCGACCTATCGGGCTCTGGTTCTTCGAATGCGCTGTAATCGTGGATCTTTGGCCAGGAACACGATGGTCTCTTTGATCGTGTCCCTGAACTGTTTTTCTTCTGACAGTGGAATGAACTCAATCTCTCTCCGCATCTCTGCGGACATCCGGCTCTTACGTGAGCCACTTGCTTTCAGCTCAGCCCGTCGCGACGTCGCCACGACTCTGGCTGTTCGGAAAATGTTGTCCCTCATTTCCCCTGAGTACACGAGCGGTTTTTCGTGACCGAACTTGTGCAGCTTCCGCTGGTTGTATTCCTTCGATCGTCGGCGGAATTTGAACTTATTTCCGGGCTTAGTCCCTGTGCCGCCAGCGAATCGTTCAGGCAATCTCTTTACTCGATGTTCGAGTAGCGAAACCCTCATTGCTTCTCTGTTCGCAACCAACAGACCTTTGGCATTGAACAGACTGCTGGTGATGTTTGCTTCCATGACAAACATGGTCAGCCCCCAGCCGTGACGACAAAGACTGTGCTCCAGATCTCAATGCCGCCTGTTTCCTTGATGTCCTCCCGATGTGGCGGCACATCGGTTCGGATGTTCTGCAGATTCAACCTCGTGTTGTCCGACGACAGTGCCCTGAGATCATCAGCCACACCCTCGATTCGATCGAGGAATGCCTTGTACCGTTCCGACAGACTCTTCTGCCTGTCGGCATCCATCGTCAGGCATTGCACAAATACACTCATCACCACTTCGGTCGACCATGAGGAAGACGCTTCCACATTGCTGCTGAAGTCCTCCAGAGCGATCAATGCACGCGGTAAAGCTTTAACCGCCTGCGCTCCGTCAACCTCGTCAAACGCTGGCGATTCTTCTGCATACCCGTACAGGATCTTTGGAAGTGCATGCTCAGCAGTCCCCACACCAAACAATTGACGCAGCGTCGTTGATTCACTGAGCAGATCTCTCAGCCGTTCGAGAGGCTTCGCGATGTGCAGCTTCAGCACCATCACAGCCTCCCGTTCAGTGCCGAACGATTCGTGATCTCTTTCTTCCGCGACTTGCAGGTCATCTTTCTGAATCCACCGTCCTCGGTTCCGATCGATTCAATTGAGAAGATCTGCCCCCTGAACTTCACCACATGCGCCGTCGTCCACTTCTCCACATCACGCCACAGATTCAATTCCTGAGGATGGCCTCCTACGAACTCGGCGTCATGAACAGGCAGCAAGACTTCGGCAATCTCAATCATCGCTTGTCCGTCTCGCGATGCTGCTTCCATGGAGATAACTTTGATCACGCCCGGAATCCATTGGCCGTTGCTCTCGCTAATCGTGAACTCGCCAGGCCGTGAAAAATGCACGGGCTCTCCCATCTGGCTGATCACCATGGGCATCTGGCATGTCTTCGCGATTCGGTTGAACCAGGACACGTTGAACAATCCGATCGTAGAAAGAAGACGGGGAATTCATGCTGCGCGGCTCTCCGGGGGTATGTAAGCGTTGCAGTTCATGAATCCCCGTGTGTCTTCAAGAATTCAGGAACATTACACCGGTGCGGTGTACGGGAATTCGTTCAGATCGATATCCACGTACGCGCCTGAGCTTGCTCCAACCAAAACAATTCCAGCATTCGTGGCACCGCTCCCGCCGACAGCGAGTGCGGTCTGATTCGTCGGATGAATTGATGCTACAACTCCTGCCGATAGGTTCGCAGCAGCTTTCACACGGACGCGGCCCTTCAGCAACAGCGTTGCCTTTTCGCCGTCCTTAAACTCGCCAGCTCCGACCACAATGCCGATTCGGCCGCAGTCTGTGACTTTGAACTGACCTGGCTTCCAAGGTCCGCTCGATACTGTCTTGGTTACGCAGTTGTCATCGTTGACCAACATGTGACTATTCCTTCCGGCCGTTTGCCGATTCGATATGCTGAATGTCCCCGATCACTTGATCGAGATGTGTTCCTATTTGCGGGCTTTGCCAGCCGCTGGCTTCTTTGAGTCCGACGCCTCTTCCGTACCGGCTGTCTGAGACTCAGTTTGGCTCGGAGATGTTTGAGAATCGTCGCTTCCCTGTTCAAGGTCTTCGGCGTCGGCTTCCAGTTCGATCTCTTCGACCGATCTCACGAAGCTTCGATCCAGCAACCATTGCCATGTGGACGGCAACACATCGGACGCGCTGATCATCGTTCCGGCTTCGCATCTACCAATTTCTGAGATGATGCAGTCACTCGTCAGCACGTGTGTCTTTTCCTGTCCGTCGCCCACAACTCCACTCCCCAATTGTTCGACTCTGTTGAAAGGCGCGGGGCACACTACCCCGCGCCATCTTTTTCCTATGAGTTCAACTCAAGCGACCGGATTAGCCCACAGCTTTCTGCAGACCCTGGTATCCAGAAACACCCGCGCCAAGGGCATGGCTGACATCAATAGCCAGACCGTACTGGCCTTCAGAGTTCAGAACCTTCGTGGTCATCTTTGGCATGCGGCCCATACCGTCGACGAACGCGACTGTTGCGCCGTGTCGACCTCGCTTTGATGCCAGGTACCACAGCGTTGCGGCGCCAGCGACTGCGGTGTCAGTGTTTGGATCGGTGAATCCTGCGCTGATTCGAGCATCCGCAGCCGTACCAAGTCCGTGCTTCAGGAACGGATTCTTCGTTCCATTTGCCGCAGCCGACTCGCGAATCTCCGCAGAGTTCGCCAACTGATCTGCAACGAACGACAGGCCAGTACCCGTCACGATGTAGCAGGACGTCAGGTTCAGAACTGTGCCGCCTGCGTCTTTCTGACCAGCCATCTTGTTGAGGACGGTCTGAAGATTTGCGGCATTCAACGCGGTTCCGGTTGCCGTGTTGTTGTGATCGGCATGGAACAATGCGACGCCGTCCGTCTTGAGAGCTGCGTTCGCTGCAAGCATCCCATAGACCAGTGATGGACGAAGATCGGCGATCCCCAGTCCATAGGCTTCCATTCCGGCCTTCAGTGCTCCGATGCTGTCGTTCACGATGTCGATGACATCCAGAATCAGACAGTCGGTGAAGTGAGCAGCTCGCACGATTTCCATCGTCGCGGCAATGGTTGAATGATCCGATTTTCGGCCCTTATTACGCTTCTTCAGACGACCGCCTTCAACACGATGAATACCGGTGTCGAGGAAGTTCGGCACGTCGATTTCGTTCGTCCAGCCCAGCGTGCTGTCTTCGTACTGCTCCATTTCCAGAAGCAACACTGACGCCGACGCATTCGCATAGATGCTGGAGATCGCAGGCGTGGAGACAGCACGTGTCACCAGGTCATGACGATCCACCGGCTCTTCCATCTTCGACATGCGAAGTCCCTCACGGCACAGGTCGACCGAGTGAATCCCTCGGTACTTGTCGGCTCGTTCGAGATTTCGAATGAACTCATCCTTTTGGGACTTGCTCAATTCATCAGCGCGACGGAATTTGATCTGACCGGTGTACGGATCGAACATGATGCGTGCACCGACACTCTCCAAATTGCGGGCACCCATTCGCGCAGCCAGCGCCAAGGCCAGAGACATCTCATTGCAGTCGCGTTCACGATTGCCGACAATCATTCCAGGTGCATCGCTGCCCGCTGGCTTGGCTTTTCTTTGTTCCTGAAGGTCAGACAGAAACAAACCGCGTGCCTTTTCGACGTCGCAATCGGCATCGTCAAGAGCCTTGTTCAGAGTCTCAGCGCGGACACCGTCAGCCATCGCTTTGATGTCTGCCTGACGTTTGCGTTCGAGCTGAACGCCACGCTTCAGGATTTCGCTTTCATCAACAGTGCCGGTGTTCTCCGGCTTCGTCGCAGTCGTCATGGTTGACGCCCTTTCGTTGTTGCCGTTACCGGCTTCCAGTGGTTTTGTGCTGGCCGAACGTTCGACCGGCTGTTCAATATGTCCATTTGTGATGTTGATCACTACGGACGGGGTTTCAGTGGATTCGATCCGTGACTCGATGAGAGTCCCGACCGAACGCCGCATGGTCTGCAATTGGGCCAGCTCTTCATCATCCACCTGTGTCATCCGTGGACCCGAGTCTTCGGCCGCTCGCACTTTGGCCTTGTTGTCGGCGCCTCTTACGACACAGGAGAGTTCGTTTAAGATCCAGGCCGTTGCTATTCGCAGGCGTCTGGCGCCCGCCGTGAACATGCGGCCTTCGATGGTGACACTTTCGTTGGGCTTCACCTCCATGAAGGCTGTCACCTGGTACCCAACAGACACATCGCTGGCGTGCTTGCCTCGGTACTTGTTGAACGCCTTGACCGCATCTGGATCAGACGAATCAAAGATCATCAGGCCGATCGTGTCAGTCGTTTCGGTCCGCACGTTCTCAACGTGACCAAGCACTCGGTTAATCGTTTCAGTTCTGTGGGAGTCCAGAAGCTGCACGGTGTCAGCGACAGAGCGACCTGAAGCCAAGAGGATCTCGTCAATCGACTCCCACTTATCCCAGTCCCACATCCGGACTGGCTGTTCCGTGCTCATAACGGCTTCGATCGAGAACGCCTTGTCATCGGCCGTCTGCTGGCGCATCGATGCTCGGCGCTCATGTAGACCGCTTGATGATCGGTTCGTGTTGTCGCGAAGCATTGTGACCATGATTCGATTCCTTACGCCGCCTGCTCTGTCAGGCTTGTCAAAAACTCTTTCGCTGTAACGCTCGCCAGGTCTGCGTTCTTCAGCATGTTCTGGAAGTAGGCTTCCCCCAGTCCCTTGCGAACTTCATCCAGTGAGTCCATCGTCCGCCGCAGCTTGTCAACTGCCTCTGCCGGACGAATCCCGGCCTCTGCCCAGATGTCGATCAGACTTCGGCTCATAGTTGCGAGGTCCGTGGCCCGCGCGTTTGCCTCTTTGGACGGATCGACGTGTGGCGGAACCTGGAACAGGCCACCGACTTTTACCTGCACCGGACGTCGACGAATGATCTTTCGCAGCTCTGCTTCTCGGAGAACCTCAATCAGTGCAGGCATCATTCGCTTTTCAATGGCGAACTGTTCACGTTCAAGACTGCGCCAGTACAACTGTCGATCCATTCGAGCAGATGCGTACGAATGGTCCTTTGAGTCCAAGCGAGCGATCATCAGCGGCATGTTCACCGATCGGGCGACGTCGCGCCATCGCTCATTCCGGAACTCAACATAGTTCTGCGATGGATGCTTTGGGTCAATCTGCTTGGCGGACTTCCCTTTCGGTGCTTGCAGGATCTGACTTATTCCCCATTTGATCGGCGATGAACCAGCACCTTTGACGGTCGGCGCATTCTCGAATGCGTCTTCGAAGACAATCGCCAGACTCGCTGCCAATTGAGAAGCCTTCATCGTGCTCTTGTCGAACTGCCGAATATCACCAATGGTTTCCAGCCCCGCCGCCAGCCAAGGGACTCCGGCGATTTGCCCAGGCTCTTCTGTCCGCATGTGATGGATAATCTGAGACGCGGGAATGGGCTTTTGCTTCATCGCGAAAGCGAATGACCCCAACTCGTTCGCCTCCATGACCGAGTATTCATTCTTCTTGCCGTACTCGTCTCGACCGATACCCAGACAGAACCGCTTCTTGTTGTCACCGTAGACGAACGAAGGATTCTTCAAGATGCGTTCTGCATGAATCGAATGCAGGGCAATACTCACCGGGCTCTGCGAATCGCTTCGAGCGTTAACGATCTGCTGGAATGCGTTGCCCGTGGCCCACTGTTGCTGAACAGCCAGGTGCAGAATCTCGGCCCCAGACAATTCGCCGTTGAAATCGCAATGCTCAAACCATTCGGTAAGCACGTCTTCAGCTTCTGAAATGTAAGCTGTGAAGTCTTTTCGAACGGAATCATCAACGATTGGCCTGCGCGGGTAGACTTGCCACGTCGGACCACCTGGTCCAACGATGTCACAGGCATGCGTTGACACCATTCCAGCCAAGGTGTCATTCGTGCTGATTTCGTAGGTGCAGCGATCAATCAGCGTCGGCAAATAACTCACCAGGTCATCATTGACCGTGTTACCAGTGACGTTTTTCCACTGGTCGGCGTTGAAATCGTTTGTTGAAGCGCCGTCCCAGCGCCGCACCTGTGCAGTCATGTTTTGACTGCTGGCAACAGTCCGACCGTCAGGAGACCCCCAGGACTCCTGCGCGGCGGGCTGTCCAAATAGCTTGTTGCGTATCCACGTCAGCATGATCGTCTCCCGCTGTAGGAGTACGACTGCAGGACCATTCCACCGCTTTCGCTGGTCGCTTCAGATGCTTCGAGCTTATCAAGCTGCTCAAGGAATAGTGCGATCCCAGGACGATCCCACGACTGACTCGCCATTCCCTGAATCATGCCATCCGGAATCGTGCTGATGATCAGCAATGCTGCGTTCGCACGAATTCGGGCTCGGCGATAGTCACCTGCCATTAAGAATGACAGTGCGTCTGTTCGCGCAGACTGCAGTTCCACAGCCGGATCGTGACCGTAGACAACGATGTCTTCGTCGTGATCGCAGCAAAGTTGGAATCCGTTGGCGTCTGACATGCGAGCAACTTAATTGCCCGCTGAGATTATGTAAGACATTCTCTAAGTCAGATTCCATGTCGTGGAAAAGTTGATCTAAGTTTGTGAGTAACCGACCAACTCACGAGTCGAGTCCAGTCGCTCCTGTCGGCCATACCACGACAGTTGCTCACCGATTCCAAGTCCCTTCAATGGCAGCTCTACATGAATCCCCAGAGCGCAAAGCAGCTCGGCCAACGGATGACAGTATTCTTTACCTGCATGGATCTCGACCGTGAATTCAGATGGCTTTAGTGGTTCCACTGCTTCGTTCACATGGAATGGTTCCCACAGTTCTTCTACGACTCGCGCCGCAACTCCAATGTGCCACGCGGCTGTCTCCGCCGCCGTGAGATCAGAGAAAGTCAGGTCATATGGCTTCAGCTCGGTCGTCGGCCTCCATATGCCGTACTTCGCTGAAAGTACGTACCAACGAAGTCCGCGCGATTCGGCATACTCTACCCGCTTCAGGAACAGAGGGCTTGAATAGAGCTGACGAGGAGTAACGCGACCAGCGTTTCTGCTGTTGAATTCCAGGGAGTTCTTGGTCTTGCTGCACCCAATTAGCAACAGCCGATTCATTGACATTGCGTTGGCCTTTGGCCTTTGATTTCAAATTCGGAAACGTTTCCGAGTCAGTTCTCTACGCTTTTTGATCTTCGCTCATTCACAGGTCTCAGCGTCCGAAATGCCTTCAGACAAGATTGATTCAGGCACACGTGATACCGGCGCACCACGCCTGTCTTTACCGCTTTTGTCTTGAAGGACTGACAGTGCGGGCATTGAGCTGTTGGACTGAAAACCTGTTCTTTCACCTCAACGGCTTTCAGAAACTGATACTCAGTTCTGCAATGTCCGCAACGAAAGATGCCGCTCACTTTTGAACAGTAAGACTCGTCTGGCAATATTGCCGGTGAGATTCTTTCGGCATGATCCGACCCACAATGCGGGCATTCTGGATAGTCTTTTTGTCGTGGCGCAATCACCCGAAGATTCCTCCCCTTGCTCCAGAAACTTCTGGACTCCACTCGATCTCTTCAGGCTGCTGTTCTTCCAGGAGCTTCAGCAGTTCCTCGTGAATCACACGTGCCGCGAATGCCAGATATGCTGCATCCAGGAAGTGATTACGCTTCCGAATCTGTTTCCATTCCGTCACCACTCCAACGCCAGGTTTCCAACGATCTTTCTGCTCTTCGGCCGTCAGTTCGTAAACCATCTCACGGAGATCCTGCGGAGAAGCATCACAGAACAAAAGTGAGTGCGGGGAATCAAGATCGGTGGTTAGAGCTTTGTGCAGTGCGGACTTCCATTGATTGGCGTTCATCTCAACCAAGAGACGCCCGCGAACCTCTGCAATGTGCCAACCATTGCCGATTATTCGTGCCGACTTCTCACTTTTCGGCTTGTTGTATTTCTTCTCTCTCAGCATCCCGGCCCCGAAACCCATCGACGACAGCCAGGCATCATCCTTTGAGCAGAGTTCCTCGACTTCGTCCGTCTGCCAACCTGCATCCGCCAAAACGCGCGTGACACTCAGCGAGTTTTCAGAGTCTTCGATCGGGAACCCAGAAAGAAAGATGTCCTGAACGGCTTCCCCCGCTGAGAGGATGGCATCTCTTATCGGCATGTCCCCAGACGGCACCCGCTCAATACCGAAGTCAACCAGTCTCGGCCCGCGTTCCGTCCACGCAATCACAAACCAGTGCAACTGCGTCTTGCGAATGTCGACCCCGCCGGTCAGTAACCAAGTGTCGGCAGGACAATATCCGCGTTTGTGCTTGTCGAGTCGCACCAGCAACCGCTGAACGTCCAGTGGATCGACAAGAACGGCATCGTCTTTCGCAGGCGTGGCGTACGTCCAGACTGACAAGGCCCGCGACTTTGCTTCGCCGGATTCCTGGTTCATCTGGTATTTGATCTTCCACTCATCGACGCCGATCAGTCCAGGCTCTCGGAACGTGTTCGCCGATGCCCCGAATCGAACCGTCAGAACCTCTGTTTCTGGTTTTGGTCCGCTGATCGTTCCATCGGATTCCACGCTCTGCCCACGATGGACAATTTTCGCCGAACGTAACGCCCGTTTTCGATCAACTTCCTCAAGCAATTGCCCGCACTGCGGACACGTCCAGCGCGTCGCCTCTTTGGCACGCAGTTCAGACTGAGCATCCTGCCATCCAATCAAATTATCTTTTTCCGGATGAATGTGAGCGCCGCAACCGACGCACGGAAAAACGACTGTGCCGCCGCTCCCGCTCAGGTGCGAGCTCCACATCACTCCCGATTCTGTGGTCAAAGTGCATTCGAAGTATCGCCGGGCTCTCGATGCATATGCCGCCGTACGTTCGCGCAACTGATCCAGTGGCATGACCTTTTCACTGGAGCTTTCTGAGATGCTCCCGAAGCCTTCCGCCTCGGTCACCACCAACACGGGCGCCGTGAAACTCGATCGAGTCTTGTCGCTTCCGCCGCCGGTCATGAATCGAAGCACGGCCCCATTGCGGAACTTCACCAGATTGCCGACGCCACCCTTTGAACCAGCTCCGGTCAGAGGCAGCAAATCTCTGTATCGGCTTTGCTCGATCGCAGGCAACAACTCCAGCAACCACTTGTCGGTGACAAGGTCCAGCAACGGAACCCCGCAGATGACAGTCTGCCCGCGTTCGAACAAGTGGTACAGCGCCGGAATCAAGAACCCCGCCACTGATTTCCCGCCTTGTGCACCGGCAATCAGAAAGTGTTCGATCCAATAGCCTGAATCAATCTCATCCAGCCAAAGCGCATGTGCTGGCTGAGTGTCCGCTCGAAATCTTGTTCCCTGGTAGTCGCCCTCTGGAATGAAGAACTCCTCTTCGGCCCACTTTCGCATCGTGCGAAATCGCTTCGGCCGGATTGCATTACAGACGCGCCCCACAAGATCGGCCGATGTGCGCCACAGTGCAGCGTCGTTATCGAACACCAACGGTTCCGCTTTCGTCGCAGCGATCATCGGGCAAGTCTCCCGATCTCGGTCTCTGCCTCAATGATTGCGCGCTCAAGGATCTCGGACGCCTCTTCGCCGAATCGCCTTTGCAAAACCTCGCAACCGGAACGCAGGCATCTGGTCAGTGTCTCGATGTGCTGCTGAACATCAGCAACTCTGACCAGCGCCTTCTGTTCCCGCTCAAGGTTCAGTTCCTCCATCAATGCCTTTGCCCTGGCACGTCTCGCAGCGAAATCTTCTTCAGGCGATGGTGGCGTTTCCTCTTGCACAGCAACACCGAGTTTCCTCGCAACATCATCGCGAATTCCCTTCGAGGCTTTCCGTTCAATCCACCAAAGGATGAAGTCCACTCCGTCAATCAAATCCCGAGAGTCCGCCGCTGGAAACGATGGCATCTTGCTCCATGCCGCCACTGTCTTTGTGGTCGATCCGATCATCCTCGCCAGCTCTGCCCGGCTGTATCTGGATCTCTCACCCAAGCTACGTTACCCCGCCGCTGAAAAATCCTTATGGGAAAAAAAGCTCAACGATGCCGTCAGCAATCGCTGTGTCTTTGGCCCTCCAAGAGGACCCAGAACCCTCAAAAACATTGGTCTTTTCGATGTTTTTGGCCATTTTTAGCCCGTTTTTTCATCAGAAACATTGGACTTTTGGCGTGTTTTAACCGCGTCTCCTGGCTGTTTTTGGCCCCTTTTTCGAGCGGTTTTCTTCGCCGTTTCAATACCGGAAACGTTTCCGCTTTTGTGTTTCACACGCCGATACTCATCACGCAGCTCTGGCCAGATTGCACGCATAAGCGTGGCGATAGACCTACATTGTCGGTTCGGTCCGTGCAGCGATACTGTCACACTCCCCAGCGGCGACATCCGCGTTGTCAGGATGATCGCTGGAATCTGCGCCACAGACTTCACGCGTGACATGTTGCTGAGCTGGTATCTCCCAGCGTGCCCCGGTATCTCACGCCATACCTCTGCCTGCAACTGTACTGGTGATTGATCAGCTCTCGCATATCGATCCTTGCGCGTGATTAGTCGTTTCGATTCTCCACGTTTTGCGACTATCAGATTGGACAGCATCACATTTCTGCAATTGCCGTCTCGGTATGCGAGGCGCTCACCAAGCCTGAGTGGCCGCACCCAACTTTCATACACTGCTCGTGCTACGTGTATACGTCGTCTGCCGATACAGATGCTAAGCGAACGCTTGCCGGACATGCGGAGTCGGTGACGGCGGTGTCGGCGCCTGTGGCCGCGTGCATCGACGTACTCACGATCGATCGTCTCGATGATTCCGCTGCGACTGATTTGCGCGACGCCCTCGTGCCCGTAGAGCGGTCGCCACTTGCGGTCAGATGACTGACTCATATCTATGCTCACAACACCAGCGCGACCCCCACGCTACTGGTGTTGGGGCAGATTGTGTTGAGCGCCTTGTGAGTAGTCAAGAGCGCAGTTGTTCGTATTCAGACGTTTGACGGCATTCGCCACCATCCAAATCTTGGATGAGCGATCTGAAGGGGAATTCAAAAAGAATTCCTGAAGGGCCGCCAAAGCACTCGCCAACAGGTACGCTTGAACTTCCCCCAGATCTGTGGCACTATGGGTGGGCAGGTTTAAGTGCCCGTACACCAACAAGTAAAAGGCTCAGCAATGTTTACTCACAAACACTACGTTCCGGTCTTAAAGGGGAAACGCGGCGAGTTTCCAGCGATCCAGAACATCAAGCACAAAGAACTCGTGTCTCCATTGATTGAACATGTTCCGTCGCAACAACCAGATGTGATCCCCGTTAAGATGGCCTCAATTTGGCCGAAGGAACTTCCATACTTCATCGACATGGTGTTTTCCGACGATGAGGATCTAGAAACCGATGCAGCCGATTCACATCCAATCACCCTAGCCTTTGCTAAGGCTGCCGATCAGTTTGCTGTACCAGTGACGGGGCCAACGAGATCACCAGCGTATCAAGAGTCCGTCCGTAGAATTGTTGCGAACCAAAAACATGGTTATGCCATTCGATTGCTGATCGCAGATTTTGACGACGAAGAGTCGACTGCGGACTGGATAGGTGCAATCATTGACTTTATGGGCACGTCGGCAGCCGAAGTCGACATCATTGTTGATCTCGACAACGTAAGTGGGAAGCCACCAGCAATGGTTACGCGAGATGCTCGCACGCTTCTGTCGATACTCCCCGACATCAAGAGCTGGAGGACAGTATCTGTTGTGTCTGCGGCATTTCCCGCCGGTCTGTCGTCGATGCAAGCTGGATGGAATCGTCCCATCCGTAACGATTGGCTCGGTTGGAAAGGCTTGATAACTCGCCCCGGTAGTCTCGTACGATTGCCGTCCTTCGGCGACTACGCGATATCTGGTCCAGATCTGCCACCAAGTGGTCGTGCAACCATCCTCGCACAGCTCAGGTACACCAACGACTCTGATTTTTTGGTCTACAAAGGCGCGAACGTACACAAACATCCGCAAGGATTTCAACAGTTCTACGGAATCTGCAGCGACTTGGTGGCGAGGCCAGAATTCCGAGGAGCAAACTTCAGCTTTGGCGACGAGCAGATCGCTGCGAAAGCAGCCAATCAAGGTTCTTCCGGGAGCGCGGAGACTTGGAGGACGATTGGAGTGAGTCACCACGTCGAAACGGTGTGTCACCAGCTCTCCAATCTCCCCTAGCCTTCAAAGCGTCCCTGACCAATTGCAGTACATCATTCGAAGAACGAGAAGCGATGACATCGGCGATTAGTTGCCGATGAGATCGCTTCTCTATTTTGGCCGCCGCAACTGGGTCGGGATTCAAAGATAGGGCGAGTTCCTTCTTCCACAAAAGTCGCAACACGGATTCGAGCTTAAGGCTTGAATTGTGTTTTGCAGTACGAACGACCTTCACTGCGATTCCTGACCGCCCTGTGGAGATCCGCATGATGCCCCACCACCGAGGAACCACTTTCTTCACCGTCGCAGCGTACTTACTACCTACGACGATGGTCATTGTTTCAAAGCACTCAGAATACGAAGCAACCTGAGACTCTAACCTATTCAATGTGTCACGGTCGCTCTTTATCTCGTAACCATTCAGCCGACCGTTGACCAATACCACGTCCGCCCGCGAAAGTCCGTTTAAGACACCAACCTCTTCAAGAACAAGAGGAGAGTCGCTGCCATGTTCTGCAGTCAGATAATCCTTGAGCGCGACGCGGATCTCTAAGTCTCGCATTGCCTGCTCCGTAGTGTTCAGAAATGTATCAGTCCGGATCTGAGAAGGTACTCGATCAAACCGAATCGATGATACCCAGGAAGGTACACTTTTGATTTTTCGTTTGTCCAGGAACGTCAGCCTGGGGCTCAGGCAAAATTTGCCGAATCTTCCAGCTTCATTAGATAGCCCCTATTTGTGCTGGACCTTTAAGCAATCGCACCAAAATTGCGCCAGTTTTCTGCCTGTTTAACAGGTCCATGGCAGTTGAGTGAGAGAGATCTGTTTTCGCTTTCCGTCGCTGCTTCGTCATCGATTAGGTGCGCACGTTACGCAACGGTTCTGCCAATTCCATGCCTGATGACTGTTCGATCACTCGACGACTAAAGTCACCAAATGGGCTGTCGCATTATTCTTTTCATCGACCTCCAGCAGGTGAATAACATCCGTGATCTTCACGGGCTCTGTGATCTTTGCGCCGGATTCATCATCGGCGAATCCAAAATCGACAAGTTCACCAACACTAAAGCTCTGAAGTGGAGTCTCTGATGTGACCATCGGAATCAGGTCCATTTTTCCACGTTGCACCCGCAATCTATAAAAGCTCATGCATTTCCTCACAACAGCTGATTCCTCGGAACCGAAATCAATGAACACGAATCAGCCAAAAGATTTCGGCCGCTTCAGGATCTCAGCAGAACGGTAGCTCAGAGTCAAACGGCAAGTGCCAAGCAGAACCGTCTATTCCGCTTCCAAAAAAGCGACGCCTGGAGCTTCTGGCACCCTCGAATTCAGTCAGAATTGACAGGCGGCAACGTTGCCTCCATCGTATTCGAATCGAAAATCTTTCTTGCCCGATGCCGTAAACCACGGACAGCAAACACATTACATGGAGTGCCGTTTTCGGTTTTTGATCGAAACCCTAGATAGGCAACGTTGCCGCTTGTGACTTCAGTCGCAAATCTGATCGAAGCAGCATGACCAGATAGTCCTCGTTGAGGCCCAGTCGGCCTGCGATTTCTGCGAGTGGTTTACCACACTTCACAGCGTCGCGCGCGTCGTCGATTAACTCTTGCGGCACATGTTTGTTCATTGCGATGTTCTCCAAGTGGCCCCCAGAGGCATTATACGCTGCATGCGTGGATGTCGCGAAAATTGCAATTTCTGCTTCTGCTCTCTTCCTGTGCGCGCTCTGTTCCACATTACTCAATACAGCCTATCAGCTGCGCTGATGGCTGTGCCTTCGTGACTTCGTCACTCAGGCTCTCTTCAGTGCTTCGCACTTCAGATCGCAAACACCAGAGCATGATTGATTGACACACCCCCCGACCCCCCTCTCATGGCAATAGGGCCAAGGGGGTCAAGAGGAGCTATAGGTCGCAACGCACCGTCGCAAGACTGACCGGCACATTTCTTCAGGACTTTTTTCACGCAGCTCCGTCACAGGCATGAACGGCCCGACCCCCGCAGCGTCTCGGTGATCCGAGAAAGACATGGCGTGCAGTGGACGCCTCCACAATGCTTCGGTGCTATACCCCCATCGTTCTTGAGATGGAGGAACGCATCCGACGTGAGGCGTCAGTGCTGGGGTAGGCCAATCGGCGCGGGCCGCTTTCCGATTTCGGAGTCGGCGTTTTTTTCCTACACGGCGTAGCGTGTATCGTATATACTGGTGCCATCTGCAGTCCTCGAAACTATGCAGATACATTGAGAGCCACATGCAACGAACATGTGGCTCTTTTCATTTATACTTTGCATCTCTAATTGGCAATGGCATCCTCAATCTAAATCACCAGAATCTAGGATCTTGTTGGGCTCGACATCGCCGCGCAACAAAGAAAGGCGACACCTTTATGATGCCGCCTTTGCGAAGATGACGTTGCTTGAACGTTCACATATCCATCAGTGCCTGTTCTTCTTCCAACGTTAGTGGCTGCGCCCGAGGCACAAACAGTCCGTATGAGAGATCGCGCTGTTTTGAGTTTCCTGTAGGCTTCGTCAATGCATCGCTGATCGCCGCCAACGCCGACTCAATTCTATCACGATCGTCGTCCGTGAAAGGACTTGTTCGAACGATCGTCTCGGCCGCGAATAGAAGCTGCTCAACAACTTGACCAACAGGGAGTGCTATCTCTCTTGGCGATTCTGAGTCCGATTCCGCGTCTTGAATCATGAGAATTCCTCTTTAGATTTTCTTGAACTGTTGGATTGAAATTCTTCCGACACCGAGGGGCGGCAACGTTGCCTAGCGCGTGGTTCGAAACGTTTTCCGATTCACAGGTCGGCCGATGCATCATTTTCCGCGACCGTTGGAACGTGTCGCTCAGAATGAGCATCTGGTTGTTCTTCAACGTACTCTGCCTTTGTCTCTACGATCTGCAGCGCGTGCAGAAGTGACTGCTTTACCCGGCGCTGTTCGTCCTCACTCAGCTCTGATGACAAAGCGATTGCATTCACGGCGTTCAGCAGACTCTCGATCACTTCTGCTGCCTGCAGAGCAGGTTTATGTGGTGATTCGCCAGAACATTGCATTCGAACTGCTCCAAAATCAACAATGCGTTTTTCCGAATTCGCGCTGAAGTAGAGGGGGGAGGCAACGTTGCCTACTTCGAATTCGCCGCACCATTGCTCCAATTTCAGATTGAACCTTTTGCTTCAGTTGAGCCCCGCCGCCCGCAATTCTTCGTCCGTCACTTCGTCGGCCTTTGCCACCGGCTTGCTCATCCGCGCTGCTGTTACCTGGTCGATAAAGTCGTTGATCATTGCACGGGAAACGTGTGGAGTGTTCCCGACATACTTCACCTGCAGACGCACTCCAGCACATCCACGCTTTATCCATCTCCAGAGAGTCGTCGGCGATATTGCTTTGCCCCCGCGCTTCGGAATCATTTCGTTCCGTGCTGTCGACAGCTCGACAAGCTGGTGATCGTCAATCGATGCTGCATTCATTTTCATCGTCTCCCATTTCTATTCGTCTGAAATCATCCGAGTTCAGAAACGGGTACGCTGTTCAAGTTTGGCGCATGTTGGATCTGGAAAAGAATTCTTGAAGAATTCAGCAAGAGGCTTCGTTGACGTCATACCCGTTTGTACCACTTTTGAAGTGGTAACCGCCGAAAAGGTGTGTGAACGGTTGAAATGCGTTGCAGCATTTGAGAGCATCAACGACGTTGTAACTGTTCGTTTCGCGTCATTTGCGAGCGACTTAAAAAGGCTTTGCCTGGCATGGCATGCAAGAGGTCATCGGTTCGACCCCGTTATCCTCCACTTGTTGAAAAAGCCTTCGATCTGATAAGGATCGAAGGCTTTTTTTTTGCGATGAACAGTGTCACTTCAGTTGTGAACTTTTCTTCCGTCACTGACGACGTGACGGTCGCGGGCTTCGAAGTTCGCTGCGAACATGGTCCCCTTCGTGAAACAGAGCTGGTCATGCCTTACGTTTTAATCATTCATGAGGTTCAGGACTATGCGATTTGGAAAGACGTCTTCGACAAGGCGGTCGGGATCAGAAAGGCGGCTGGAGAAATCAGTTACCAACTGCTCAGGTACGAAACCGACGCCAACATCGTCGTCCATTTTTCGCGATGGACATCGCTCGAAAAAGCGCGATGCTTCTTTGAGTCACCTGAGCTTATTGAGATCCGCCGGAACGCAGGCGTGAAAGCTCCGGAATTCCTCTACCTCGAGGAAATTGAGCAGGGCGTTTTGTAGAAGCCGAACAAATCAGGGACCGACCTCTCGGGCAATCTTCGCGACAACAAGTCATCTCTACCGCTCTCGCAGCGCATTCACGATGTTCAGTTGAACGGCACGAAGGGCGGGAAGGATTCCGCCCAGAAGTCCCATGAGCATCGCAAGCACCACGCCCTGCAGGAGAACTCGCGGGCCGAAGCGAAAGGAAAACGTGATTTCGCTGAACTGATTCACGGTACCGGTTGAGAGTCCGTTAAACGGGAGCGTCGCAAGGCAGCCAAGTGCTCCGCCCATCAGACACAGCAATACGGATTCAAACAGAAAGGATCCCAGAATGCTGCGGCGTGAAAACCCAAGTGCGCGCAACGTTCCTATCTCACGAGCACGACTGGCGACGGCGGCGTACATCGTATTGGCCGCCGCGAACATGGCCCCGAACATCAGAAAGCCGGCGATGATGTAACCGATGTACTGAATTGCGTTCGACTGCGTCATCTGATCTTCGAAGTAGCGGACTTCTGAAATCCCATTCAGTTCGAATCGCTTATCGTCAGCCAGCAGTTTCACCAGAGAATCCCGAGCCGCGATGTTCTCAGCCCGAAGATTCACCGACGACACCGCTGCCGGAGTTCTTCGAGCCGCCGTGAGATCTCGCAGATCCGTCCAGACTTCAGATTCCGCCGAACTACCAGCCGCTTCGAAGTAGCCGACAATTTTGAATTTCACATTATTGATTTCCAGTTCTTCGCCGATCGCCAGATTTTCAAAACGTTCCGCCATGCGTTGGCTGGTGATCGCTTCATTGACACCGGGTTTGATTTCTCGCCCCTGCGTCAGTCGATACTCGGGCCGTAGTTTTCGCCCTACGTCTTCCAGTCCTCGCACGATCAGGTTGACAGTGCCACCATTGTTCCGTCGAGGCTTTGTGAGGATCGTGACGAACTCGACCGAGCACAACGGCTGACCCGCTTCATCTTTTGCTATGCCGGGCAGCGACGCGATCTGGCGAGCAACTCTCTGCTCAATGCCACTGCCTGTTTCGTCAGTTGAGCCTTTTCGCAACACGATCAGATCCAGTTCATCGCCGGACACTCGCAAAGCATACTGCAGGCCGTCGGTGAGTCCGAAACAGAGCACCGAAGCCCAGACGACGAGGCCTGTGCCGAGGACCGTCATCAGGGTTGTCATCCATCGAACCTGCAGATTACGGAAGTTATATTTGGCGGGAATCATGGTTTAGTTCGGGGCGAATTTTTTAGGGCGATGAATGGCCTGGTCGGAAGACCCGCCACAACTCAAAACTACGCAACGCGACGCAGTCCATCAATGACTGAAAGTTGAGCAGCTCGCACGGCAGGTACGAGACCGCTGACAAGACCAAGGCCAGCGGCCACAATAAATCCGTAACTGACCCACGGGCCCAGCATTTCGAGAACAGTGAACGGAAAGAACTGCGGCAAAGCGGCGTTCATCGCCTGAAGAAACGCACAGCCCATACCAACGCCCAGCAATCCGCCAAGCATTGCGATCAGACTGGATTCCCCAAGGATCATGAAAAGTATCCGTGAGCGAGGAAACCCGATGGCCTTCAGAACGGCAATCTCGGTGACTCGTTCACGCATTGACATCGCCATGGAGTTCGCGGTGACCAGACACAATGAAAACACAACGGCCAAACCAATATTGCGAATCAACACCTGCACGTTGCCGAGCATATCCACAAACATCTGCGCGAACGCGGCTTCCGTTTGAGTTCTCGTCGGAGTGTCCGAGCTGCCGAAACGATCATCGATCCTTTTCACAACAGCCGGGATAATGTCGCCACTTTTCGTGCGTGCGAAGACAGTTCCGGCGTTCCCTGTGCCCGGGCTGTTCTTCTGCTTGAGACCTTCGTCAAGATACTCCCAATGGAACCAGAGAGATCCGGAATTCTTTGGTGCATCAAAAATCCCGCTGAGTTCAAGATCGAGATCAAACGGATAAATCGTCCCCTTGAGACGAATCTGCTGGCCGACTTTCCAGCCGCGTTCCTCCGCAATGCGTCGATCAATGACACAGCCGCGACGATTCTCCTGCCAGTTCTTCAGTTCCTCAGGGGAAATGGAATACTCCGGCCACACTTTGAACGCGGATTTCGGATCCGTCGCAAACTGAGCAAACGGCATTGGCTCATCCTGATAAGCTCCGCCGAACCATGCCAGCGGAACGGCCGCTTCCACTCCGTCGGTGCTGGCCACATCATCCACGGCAGAAATGGGCACTTGCCCGGTAAACCCCTGGATGTTCATCACCACAATGCGGTTGGTTTGTTCCGCATCGTTCCGCCACGTTTCCTGCGATGCCATAAAGCCATACAGCACGGTCATCAGCGCGAGACTGAACCCGACGGACAGAATTGTCAGGAGGCTGCGCACTTTATTGCGGCGAATATTTCTCCAGATGTAAACAAGGATTTTCATCGTGATCCTTCCTTACCAGAGAATGTTGTCGGAGCAGAAACAAGGACACCTTTTTCCAGATGAACGGTCCGCTTGGCTCGATGAGCCGCATTTGGGTCGTGAGTGACCATGACGATCGTTTTCTGAAATTCAGCATTCAGCCGTTGCATCAGATCCAGAATTTCAGCAGCAGACTTTGCGTCGAGGTCACCCGTTGGTTCGTCAGCTACGATCAAAGTCGGATCCGTCACGATGGCTCGCGCGATGGACACTCGCTGCTCCTGCCCGCCGGACAACTGCCGCGGATAGTGATCCATGCGATCGCTGAGTCCCACGACTTCCAAAGCCGCCTTCACATGGTCATCACGCTCACGCCGCGACAGTGATGTCAGCGTCAGAGGCAATTCAACGTTCTCATATGCGGTGAGTACCGGGATCAAATTATAGAGCTGAAAAATAAAGCCGATGTGTCGTGATCGCCATTTCGCAAGCTGGCCCTCGGAAGATGCTCCGAGATCCTGATCGCAGACGATAACTTTGCCCGAGGTTGGCCGATCGAGTCCGGCAATGAGGTTGAGCAATGTCGTCTTACCGGATCCAGAGGGTCCCATCAGCGCCAGATAATCGCCAGCCCAGAGATTCAGATTAATGCCGCTGAGGACGGGTACCACCATCTGTTCCCGGGGGAATTCCTTGCAGACATCGCTGACTACGACGACAGGCTTATCGTTTTGTGATGCGTCGGACACGCAGGGTTCCTTTTCGGTGTTCAGGGTTCAGGGTTCAGGGTTCAGTGTTCGGCTGGAAGTGTTCGGTGATGATTGCGCGTTGAAACGCGGTCGCCTCGGGCTTGCTGTTCAACTTATTGTGTTGATCTGACCAGCACATCATCCTGGAGTTCTTTTGCGGGTTTGACGATGACCTTTTCTCCGCCGCTCAGACCGCTGATGATTTCTGTCCGACCGTCTCGCGATTCCGCGGTCGTCACAGTCGTTTTCTTTGTTCGTTCTTTATCAGTCAGGATCCAGACGTAAGATTCTGTTTCCGTCACCACGACAGCATCAGCAGGACAAAAGACGCGACTTTCCTCTTCCTTTTTAACCTCGTCCGATTGATTCGGCAGAAAATAAACCGTGCTGCTCATTTCTGGAAACAGGCGTTTGTCCGCGTCCAGAATTTCGACTTTCACTTTCACGGTCGCTCGTGCACGATCGCCCATCGGAATGATCTTGCGAACCTGTCCCTTGTAGCGTTTGTCCGGGACGGCATCGACAGCAACTTCCGCCTGCTGCCCCTCCGTGACTCGACTAATGTAATCTTCTTTCACATCACAATCGACTTCAAGATGTTCAAGGTCGGCAATCGTCACAACCGAGCCGCGGCCGGACGCTTCTCCCATTCCGCCGGGCATGATCGATTCGCCCAGTTCCGCATCTTTGGAGATCACGGTTCCCTCAAACGGAGCCCGCACAAACATGTTTTCTCGCAGTTGTTCGGCCTCCTGAACTCTTGCTTCGGCCAGTCCAATCGCGGCTTCCAGCGACACCTTGCGAGCGACCGCGGCTTCGTAATCAAACCGAGCCTTGTCGTAATCCGCCGGAGTCGAACTCTTTGCGGCAAACGCTTTCTCTGCGCGTTCGAGATCTCGCTTAGCCCTCTGGATTGCCACATCCTGTTCCAGCAGTTCACTCTTCGCGCGGGCCGCTGTGGCTTTGACGGCCACCAGTGACGCATCAAGATCGGCGTGTTCCAGTATCGCGAGCACATCGTTGGCTTTGACAACGGTGCCTTCTTCGACGTTGACTGCTTCAATCCGGCCTGTGGCCCGCGCGCCAATCCGAGCTTGTCGGCGAGATTCCAGATATCCGGTCGCAACAACCAACGCATCCGCGGAGCGACCTTTTTCGACGCTGACGACAGCGATTCGAACTTCCGGCCGCGGACGGAGTGTTTCGGTCAGCTTGCGAGTATCCGCGAGCATGCCCTGATTCTGAGCCCAGAAGATAGCTCCCCCGACAACAGCGACCAGAAGACCAAGAAAGAAGACTAAGCGCAGAAACCGACCCAAGAAAGACCGGCGAGCCGGCTGAACATCGCGCTGAATGCGCAGTCGAGACAGATTATCGCGCGGCGGATCTACCGTTCCCACTGGCATAAATCACGAAGCTGAAAGCGTTCGAGGCAACTGCCTCAGGATGACCGGTCCGAGACGCCAACGTCTCTGACTTTGATTCGGTGCCTGCAGATTGTAATCAAAATAATCGCCAACAATCGAAATCCATCGCTGAAAAACGCTCAGAACTTGTTCCTTAACGTTGCCGGATATGGCTTAACAGGCTTTGACTTGGTTCATGGCGTCGACTTCAGGCGACATTAGGCTGTTTCCACAGCGCAATGCCGGGTGAAGCCAGCACGACTTAACTCCACAAGGGAACGCAGGCTGAAGCCTCCACTACGACTTGAACCGCGGTCAAATCAACGGCCTGCCGGCTCAATCGTGCATCTCGATCGACACTCGTCCAACAGACTGAGCCGCACCGACTGAGCCGCAACGACGCCCTCAACGCAGGCAGCCTTGTTCGTCGGTGGCTGGCATATTCTGACGGCGGCGGTAATCTTTCAGTGCTGCCCGAACTTCTGCATTCCCTCCGAGTCAGGCCTTCCCTGGGAGTTGAGTCATGTCAATATTGAGATACTTCATCTTTGCCGGTTTCACGCTGGGACTTCTGACTTCCAATGATCTTCTGCTGGCGGCCGATGACGACTTCAAGCCCCTGTTCAATGGCAAGGATCTCAGCGGCTGGGTGCTGGTAAATACTCCTTCGGAAACATGGAGCTTCGAAGACGGAATGCTGAAGTGTACTGGCAAGCCGATCGGCGAGATTCGCACCGAGCGGATGTATCAGAATTTCATCATGGAGCTGGAATGGCGACACATGGTCCCCGGTGGCAATGCGGGGATCTTCGTCTGGGCGGATGACATCACGGCACGTGGCGTCCCGTTTCATCGAGGCGTCGAAGTTCAGGTTCTGGAAAATTCTTATGGCCAGAGTCAGGGCCATACGACACATGGCGACATCTTCCCCATTCATGGCGCAACGATGACGCCGATCAATGGCCGCGGCGGCAGTCGTGCGTTTCCAACGGAGGAACGATCCAAACCATCGCCGGAGTGGAATCATTATCGCATCGAATGCAACGATGGATCGATCCGCCTGTCTGTCAACGGAAAGCTGGTGACTCAGGGGAAAGACGCCAGTCCTCGAAAAGGTTACATCTGCATCGAATCAGAAGGCGGTGTGGTCCACTATCGCAATTTGAAGATTCAGGAACTGCCAGAGACGCCGGTGAAGCCGGAACAAATCGCGATTGCCAATCGAGGCTATCGCAGTCTCTACAACGGCCTCAATCTTGATGGCTGGAATCTGGATAAGGAAGGCGAGGACAACTGGCACTCGCAGGACTGGATTCTGGCCTACGATGGCAAGGCAGAGACCGTCCTGGGAAAGATGTTGAAGTCAAAAGAGCGGTTCAGAGACTATATGTTTTTGTTTGACATTAAGCCCGGTGAAGGCTTCGATGGCCTTGGACTTTCCGGCGGGGTCTTACCGACTCAGTGTACAAAAATCGGGGAATGGTCGAGGCTGGAAGGCGTCATCGAAAACGGCCTGATGAAAGTCAGCGTGAACGGAGAAGAAGTAACATCCGACAATCCGGTTCCTGATGTCGCACCTTTCGATCTCTATCTCGTCGGCCCCGCAGAGTTCGCCAACATCTATGTGCGGGAAATCAAGAAGTGAGGCTTTTGCGATCGTTTTCGTGTGAAGGGAACCGGTGTCAAAGAAAATCGCGATCCCCAAACAGCCTTTCACCACTCGTCGCATGACTGCCGACCGTGTGATTCACGCTCCCCAGGCGAATATTTTGAAGGGCTGCAACGGAGAGGCCTCCTTCAATACCGTGCGATGACGGCGTTAAAAAAATCTGCACCGGACACGATCGTTCAGACAAGCTCAATCACGCGCATCCGGCAGTGACTCGCTCTTGAGACCAGCGACAAGCTGGAAACGTCCACAACTAGGAAACCGTCAGGACTCTGATAGACTTCGCAAAGACTCCCATAGTGAGCCGACGATTGGCGTCGGTCCGTTGGGGTCGCCGCAGATTTTGCAGTGAGTTGACGGACGAATGGCGGACCTGAGTGTCAGTCTCAATCGGCTGACTTTGAAAAATCCAATTCTGGTAGCTTCCGGAACATTTGGCTACGCTAAGGAAATGACCGCGTTCGTGGATTTCGCTCACCTGGGCGGCATCATTCCGAAAACGGTCACTCCGCAACCGCGACCCGGAAATCCTCCACCACGAACGGTGGAAACTGCCAGCGGCATGCTGAATTCCATCGGACTGGACAACGATGGCTTTGATCAATTTGTGGCTGAGAAACTGCCGTATCTCACAGGCCTCGGGACTTCGATCATCGTAAACATCGCGGCGAAGACCAATGATGATTTTCGCCGGATGGCCACGCGTCTGAATGAAGTCTCCGGGGTCGCGGCCATTGAGCTGAATATTTCCTGCCCTAACGTGTCGGGCGGAGTAGACTTTGGAACGGATCCGGCACTGGCCGCTGAAGTTGTTGCAGCAGTGCGGGAGTCCTGCAACATTCCGGTCATCGCCAAGTTGACTCCCAATGTCACCAGCGTAGTGCCCATCGCGAAAGCTGTCGCTGAGGCTGGCGCGGATGCAGTTTCTCTAATCAATACGTTTCAGGGAATGGCGGTTGACTGGAAACGCCGCCGCCCGGTCCTGGGAAATGTATTGGGCGGCCTGAGCGGCCCGGCAATCAAGCCACTCGCGTTGCGAATTGTGTGGCAGGTTTCACAACAGGTGAAGATTCCAATTATTGGCATCGGCGGGATTCAGTCGATCGATGATGTCATGGAATTCTTTCTCGTCGGCGCGACGGCCGTGCAGATTGGGACCGCCAACTTTTACAATCCCGGGCTCGCCAATCAGATCATTCGCGAACTTCCGGACGCATTGGCGACTCTTAAAGCCGGAAGCGTTAAAGATGTCGTCGGGACATTGCAGATTCCGAAGCGCGATTGAATTCACGGCTGGCAACTTTCGAATATCAGTTATTCCGCGTCCACTTCTTCTCAATTATCTGACGTGACAACACCATGAAAGTTCTCTCCGGCATTCAGCCAACCGGGCGATTCCACTGGGGCAATTACTTCGGCGCGATTCGCCAGTATATTGCTCTGCAGGGCCAGGAGCAGTCGTTCTACTTTATCGCGGACCTGCATGCTCTCACGACCGTTCGTGAACCAGCTGTTCTCCGACAGAACATCAAAGATGCGGCTCTGGATCTGCTGGCCCTGGGACTTGATCCGGCGAAGGCGACGCTGTTTCGGCAATCAGACGTGCCCGAAGTCACGGAATTGACGTGGTTGCTGATGACGATTACTCAGATGCATCTGCTCGACAAGTGTCATGCCTTCAAAGACAAGAAGGCCAAAGGCATCGCGGCGGATGCGGGACTGTTTACCTATCCGGTGCTGATGGCGGCCGACATTCTGATTTACGACAGCACCACAGTGCCGGTCGGAGCCGATCAGATTCAACATGTTGAAGTCACTCGCGACCTGGCTCAGCGCTTCAATGCTACGTATGGCGAGACATTGCATTTGCCGGAAGCGTACGTTCTTGATGATTCCGCAAAGGTCCCCGGGACGGACCGGGAGAAGATGTCAAAAAGCTACAACAATACGATCCCGATTTTCGAGACGCCAAAGAAGCTGCGTAAGATCATTATGTCGATCCAGACCGATTCAACTCCAATGGAAGCGCCGAAGGTTCCGGAGACCTGCGCGGTCTACCAACTCTTTAAACTCTTCGGATCCCCCGAACAACAATCCGCGCTGGCGGATCGTTATCAGGCTGGCGGCATGGGATATGGCGAAGCGAAGGAAACGCTGTATCAGGCCGCGATGGTGCACTTCGGAGAAGCCTTCGAACGTAGAACTCGCTTTGAAGCAGCCCCGGATCAGGTCGAAGATATTCTTCGCGAAGGTGCTCATCGAGCCCGCGCGAAGGCTCGCGAAGTGGTGGAACGAGTACGTGCAGCGTGTGGGTTAACGGCAAAGCCGGTGTGATCTTCAGAAAAAGGCAACCGCAGGAAGCCGATGGCCTGGTTGTGAAGTTTTTACCGACCATTCGCGCCGCAGTGTGATCAACAACGTCGGTAAGGCGCCAGCGAGTCAATTCATCGCGGACTGATGAATTCACCGATGCCGGGGTACACTTTTCACGTGGATCCCAGTTGATTGTCGGTCTTTTTGCGGGGGCAATGTTTCTACGAATCATGCCACCTCTTCACGTTTGCGCTTGTCTGTCACGTCCGGATTCGCCAGAACACCTGGTCCACATCAATACGAGTCTCCGGCCAAAGGTTCTTGAGCAGGATACGGTCATGACAGCACGGCACGCGGTTCGGACATTCCGGTCAGACAATGTATCATTGAAGCGTTTGCTTTTAATCGGCTGTATAGCCCTCCTCAGCAGCATCCTCACGGCTGATGAGCGACACGGCGCGGCAAATCAACTGGCGGCTAAACTTTCAACGATCACTCATGACAATCCGGATTTGGTCGCCGACGTGGAACTGTTCCACAAGGGCATTGTCTGGGCACTGCGGTATGACAGCCCTCTTACGCCGAGCGATGAATTGCTCGTGCAAAAGGCATTGGCCAGCGGCACGCGAAGAGCTGAAGCACTCGCAGTGAATGAGACAGACTGGACAACAAAGAAAGGCAAAGTCCTGCGCGGATTTGTGTCCGCGGTTGATGGTTCGACGCAGCCGTATGGTGTGATCATCCCGCAGAGTTATGATGGCACTCGACCAATGCGACTCGATGTGGTGCTCCATGGCAGCTCCAAACCGGTCGGAATGAGCGAACTGCGATTCGGCGCACGTTTCGATGTGAGCGATGAGAAGGATACACCTGCGCCGGACGTTGATGTTATCGAACTGCATCCGCTGGGTCGCGTTGAAAATTGTTACCGGTGGGCCGGTGAGACCGATGTCTTCGAAGCGATTGAGGCCGTCTGTCGCAACTACACCATCGACCGTGACCGCATCGTTTTGCGAGGAATGTCGATGGGAGCATCGGGCACATGGCATCTGGGATTAAAGCACCCGGATCATTTTGTGGCGATCGGGCCTTATTGCGGCTATGTCGATACGCACCGCTTTTCCGAGACGCCAGTTCCGGGATTCATCAAAGTCGGTCCACTGCCAGCCCATCAGGAAATGGGGTTGCATATGTTGGATTCGGTTGACTATGTCGCAAATGCCGCTGTCGTTCCAGCAATCGCAGCCATCGGTGATCAGGACGTGTTCTTTCAGGCCCACGTGATCATGGGCGAAGCCTTCGCGAAGGAGCAATTGCCGTTCGTCAACCTGATTTCTTCCGGCACCGGCCACGTCATCGACCCAATGACCCATGGTGAGCAAATGCGACGGATCAGCGAATACGCTGGCAAAGGGCTCGAACACGCACCACGACACCTTCGCTTCGTCACATGGACGCTGAAATACAATCGTTGCCATTGGCTCGAAGTGCTTGCTCTGAAGCAACACTACAAGCGAGCTGAGATCGTCGCGAACGTCGCAGAGGATGGCCGCATCGACATCGAGGAACCGACAAACATCACTCAGTTTGCCGTTCATCCTCCGATGCTGAAAAACGCCGGTACAAGACTGACAATCGGTGGTGTGGAAGTCGCGATACCGCAGCACGACTCTGCAGTCGTCATCGCACTCATGGATGGTCAATGGCAATGCCTTGGTGCGCGCAATGATCTGGTCTCCACCGGAAAACGCCCTGGTCTTCAGGGGCCGATTGACGATGCCTTCTCGGCACCGTTCCTGTGTGTGCGTGGTACAGGGAAACCCTGGAACTCAGATGTGAATGCCTGGGCATCGGCCAGTCTGAGACGCTTCGAATATGAATGGGCTCGCTACATGCGTGGCGATCTTCCGATTAAGAACGACACTGATGTCACCGAAGCCGACGTGCGTGACAAACATCTGATTCTCTTTGGCGATCCCGGCAGCAATTCCTGGATCGCAAAAGCTCTGCCTCGTCTGCCAGTGAACTGGACTCCTGAAGTCGTCAGGTTCCAGGAAGAAACGTATCCCGCCACGGATCACTCGCCCGTACTTATTTGCGCCAGCCCGCTTGCTGCCAACCGCTATCTCGTGATCAACAGCGGTCACACGTTCCACGAGAAGGAGTTCGCGGCGTTCAATTATCTCTTGTTCCCACGACTCGGCGACTGGGCGATCATGAAAATATCACCCGGAGCAGAACAATGGCAGCCGACAGCCTCCGCCTTCCCTGAGGACGTGATTCGAGCCGGTTATTTTGACGAGCAATGGAAACATGTCATGACCGCTGAGCCGTAAGCTGGATGGTTACGGTCAAAATGGCCGCGTCACCCCAACCCTCGCTCGCGTTTTTCTTCGAGAAGACTGACCTGTGACGCCACCGACCATCCGCAGAAAACACGCGGTGAGGAGTGCGCGACATGCTGGTGTTCAGCTACTGCGATTCCCGCTGACGGAGGAAGTACAGCAGCAACCCCAGACCGAGTGTCGCGCTGACCAGCGAGCCGATCAGTGTGCCAATCTTTCCAGCCGTCAAAAGCTCAGCTTGCAGTGCCAGCCCGGAAATGAAAAGCGACATCGTGAACCCGATTCCAGCCAGGCAGGCAGCACCGAAGAGAATCTTCCAGTTGACGCCGGTGGGAAGGCGTGCCAGACCGAGCTTAACAGCCATCCAGCTGAAGGTGACGATTCCAATTGGCTTGCCGAGGACGAGGCCCGCAACAACGGCGAGTGCGACCGGCTCTGTGATGGCAGACAGCTCTACCCTCACGCCGGCATTGGCCAGCGCAAACAATGGCATGATCACAAACGCCACCCACGGATGGAGAGCAGTTTCCAGTCGGTCCAGAGGAGAAATCGTCTCACGAGCAGTGAATGTCAGGAGCTGAACAGCCTCCTCCTGATGATCCCTGTCGTCGGCATCGCGATCCAACTGCAGTCGAGCAACGACTCCCTCCGCCACGTTCACAAGACTACGCCTGGCAAACCAAGGGCTGGCGGGAGTGAAGAGTCCTATGAGCACTCCGGCGACGGTCGGATGGACGCCGGATTTCAAAAACGCATACCAGATGCCCGCGCCGAGAATCACGTACATCGGCACTAACCTCACTCCGATGTGCCGCAGCCAATAGATGATACCGAAGCTGGCTAACCCGATTGCCAGAAACATCACCGACGTGTCGGCAGTATAGGCAACGGCGATGACGAGGATTGCTCCGATGTCATCGACGATGGCCAATGTCAGCAAAAGGATCTTTAAGCCAAACGGAATTCGAGAGCCAAGTAACGCGAGGAAACCGACTACGAAGGCAATGTCTGTGGCCATCGGAATCCCCCAGCCACTCTTTCCGGGCCCGTCACCATGGACCAGGAGATAAATAGCACCCGGCACGATCATCCCACCAAGCGCCGCCGCGGCAGGCAATGCCGCTTTGCGAGGGTCCTGAAGTTCTCCGAACACAATTTCACGCTTGATCTCCAGCCCGACAACAAAGAAGAAGATTGTCATCAGTCCGTCGTTGATCCAGAGCAGGAGCGGCTTGTAGAGCTCGAAATTCCCGATCGTAAATCCGACCCGTGTCTGCCAGATTTCCGCGAACTGCGCGGACCACGGTGAGTTGGCGACGATGAGCGCGAGCACAGTGCACGCCAACAGCACGAATCCCCCTGCCGCCTCGATATGCATAAATCGAACGATCGGCCGTATCCAGGGTTCAAGCAGAGTCCGACGATCTTGCTGCGCATTCCGAACAGGGTGCTGCGTATCCGGAAGCCACTCGGGAATTTTCATCGTCTGCGATCCCTCTTGGGCGAGTTGACTTCAATAAGTTCTGCATTGGTATCGACCAGTGACATGGAAGGTACACTCTTTGCAGTGGCGGATATCTGTCTGCGAAGTTTCACATCAATGACCTGCAGGCACAACCGTGACACATCTCGGTGCAACCTTAACAGGGTCTTGATTTGATGACTTTCTCAGCCCGACACTGAAGCGAGGAATACACGTTGCTGCGTTTTTCAAGAACGATCCCTCGCTGACGCGTTTTGAAGTTGCGAGTTTGCGACCAGCACAACCCGAAATGCAAGTGAGGGATTGAGCTGTAGCGTTTTACCATTGTTGCCGTAAATCCCTCGCTGACCAGCCTGTTGAATTAATCAGCCGGAACGCGTTAGCGTCCGGTTTTCGCTCCTGAAACCCAGGAAACACAACCGGGGGCTATCGCCCTGCCGCTGATGAAGCCATTAAATCAACACGCCGGGACGCATCGGGTTATTATGAAATCAACACCCCGTCACGCCAACGGCATTGGGTAATTGGGCCTCGACTTTGTAACAAGGAATTCATCATGCAAATCCAGGTCCATACGGACAATCACACGTCAGGCAGCGTAGGGCTGACAAAAAAGGTTGACGCCATCGTCGCAGATGCGATGGAGAGATTCGGCGATCGAATCACACGTGTGGAAGTTCATTTGACCGACGAGAATGGTCGTCAAAAATCCGGTGACGGTGACAAACGATGTGTGATGGAAGCTCGTCTGGCCGGTCTTCAGCCGATCACTGTGAGTGCCCAGGGATCAGATTTGATGCAGGCTGTTCATGGCGCAGTCGACAAACTTGAAAAAACTATCGAGCGAACTCTGGGACGCCTGGATGACACCAGAGGCCGCACGTCATTCGCTGGAAACGATATCGAATAAGTGATCTGCCGCGGCTGGACGCCCTTGCAAAGTTGCCCCTGTCGGTGTGTTGAGATCGTCCTCATTCCAGCCGATCGAATGACTCCCGTGTTGAGCTCCTGAGAACAAACGCTTGCCATCTCTCTGCTGAGTGAGACGTCTCAATGAACTTAAGCCTTGCTGACCCAATTCATAACCGCCACCATGCTCAGGATCTTTATGAGAATGGACGGGCCAAGCTTTGCGCCCTGCTTGAGAACGCTGGTCCTGCGGTCTTGTCAGTTGAGCGTAATCCTCAGCCAAACCCCTTGCCGTCGCCACTTCCTCCTGGTTCGCCGAATCCAGATCCCAGCCCGTCGCCTCAACCCAGTCCGAGGCCGCACCCAAGCCCGGCACCCAGACCGCGTCCGACCTGATTCACTACTCGGTGAACTTTCAGGTCGTTGGATACGACAATGCAATGAACTTGGTCCAGGAAGCAATGGGAACGGGCGCCAGTGGAGTTACTTGAGGATCGTCTTTTCGTTGACAACGATGCTCAAAACCGCGTACCGTTGAGCCGACCTCACAATCAGCCACCGACAGACGGATGCTGTCTCACTCGCGGGCGGGCGGCAACTCAGGCGATGGAGAAACGGGGTGTTCTGCAGTGTATCGCGGTGTGACGAAAGAATTGCGGTCTCAGATCGCGAAGGCTGCATTTCGCAGAAACGTTCGAACGAAGAACCGGCCTTGTGCAGTTCCGGATCAAGTCAGGAATAACCATCACGGAAACGCTGATCGAAGGACTTGGAAGCCTCGCAACGTTGTGCAGTGAATGCGAGCGGCATTCGGCGTCGGGGCGAAACCAGTCTGACTGCCAGAAACCATCAACAGGAGGAACAGAGGTAACAGTGAAAAGCGCGGCCTCATTGCGAACAGTGCTGCTCTTTTCTCTCTGGTTCCTCCTGGTTGGACTGCAACTCTCTGACCCGAGTCGCGGGAGTGCTACTGCTACTCCTGAACCGGCACTTTGTAGCTGATCGCGCCGATGGCTTTGCCTTTTTCTACAGTACGATAGTTTTCGTGACACATGATGCACTTCTCCATCACGACAGGGATCGCCGTCGCGGCCAGAAGATAGCGTTTTCCGTCTTCAGTGATGACCTGATCGTACGATGGCTTGCCAGCCAGCAGCTCGGCGATCGCCTTCTTTTCGAATCCTTCTTTCGGAAGATTCAGATCGCTGTAAGGTTGACCGGTGGCATCAACCAGTCGAGCCTCATGCCAGCCCTTCCTTGCGATGGAATCAAACAGCACCTTGAACGCGCTGCCAGCGGCGAGATCGGAGTCGGTCTTTACGTAATGTTCGGTCACAAGGACAACGGCTGTCTTGTAGATGTCATCCAGCATTCGCACTTCCCGCCGCGCGCGTTCCACAGCAGCATCCTGCGGTGGCGTTTTCTTCTTTGCTTCGTCGGCCGTTCCCCGGTTGGAAACGATTGTTGAAAGTACAGCAACACAAGCTCCAAGGATCAGACCAGACACCAGACTACGCTTCAGCATGACATGTCCCTTATGCGAATTTGACGTTGACGACAGGAATCGAACTACAGTTGCATCGCAAACCTTCACGGGCGAACCGACCATCGCTTCCCAAAACAAGACACAACTATCCAGTTTCAGATCGTATCGGCACAAAAAGCGGATGTCAACATCCACTTTAGGAGCGAGCTTCTGTTTTTCTCGGGAAAACACAACCCAACGCAAATCACCCATTCCTCCCTGTCTATCCCCGCGAACGGCTGTTTTCGCCGGAACTCGACATCGAAGCTGGCCACGTTTCCTACCGAATCTCGGTGCTCCGCATTCCGATGTGTCACGATTCCGTCGCCAGAAATACAGTTCAGACTGTGCGAACTTCGGCGTCATCGGATTTCGCCCCCTGAGTTGTCTCCTTGAAAACACCTTCTTCGGGCTCCCAGTCACGATGCCGGGTGATCATCAATCACGCAGCCATCGAACCACACTCGCGCTTCAGAAGCGTTGCCGTGCTGTGCTGCTCTGCGCGATGACATTGCTTTCCGGTTGTGTGACTCCGCAGATATTCTTCCCGATCAAGTCCGATCGAAGCGATTCATCGCGTCATGAGATCACAACGGTTCGCTCGCAGGATAGCTCGCTGCGCGAAGAGTGGTTGCGGAATGAGAAGGCCGATCCGGAAGTGACATCTGCACCACCGCAGCATAACTCCGTCGTTCGCTCGGCTCAGAGTCGCGTACGCCCCGTGTCAGGCCATGCTTTTGCCCAGCCAAAAGCAAGGCTTGGTCGCCCGGTGCCTCTATCGAACCAGACGTCATCGCCAAAGGCCATTCCGTCCACGGGACATTCAGAACTCTCTGCGCCCAACCGATTGTCATCGGCCTTACCGGGACCTCAGGGCAAATCAACATCGCCCTGGAATGCCGGTGGTCCGGCTTGGCAGTCCACCCCTGCATCCAATGGGATTCTGAGTTCTGCTGAAGAGATGAGAGCCGACACGGAACTCCAGAACTCAGGAGCAACTATCTCTGCTCAACCGGCTACGGCAACCTCCCCCGGAGAAACCAGCGCGAGTCCGGCTGAATTGAATTCGGCAGCCGTCGAGAACGGAGCATCAACAGAGATTGAACAGACCGAGGTGGCCACAGAGCCAACCATGCTCGACCGTCTCCGCGGCTTGTATAATCCTCGCATCGACGAGAATACGGATAAGCTGAAAAAGCAGATTCGTCGCTGGCCTGATCCGTTCGGCTTGCTGAAGGATCGCGAAGAGCCATCAGTCCCCGGTCCGGAGAATAGTCTTGTGCCCGGCAGCGCGGAGGCTGGGCCACAGACGGCAGATCTCAACGCGACGCAGCCGCCTGTGATGACCGAAGTGGCTGCCGAGAATTCTCATATTCACTTGGCAATTCAGGAGCTGGAGGCCGAGCTTTCCGCATGGCCTCAAAAAATTTCCGGCGAAGCGGATCGAGCAGCCGAGTGGCGTCAGAAACAGACTGATCTCCGGCTGCTGTATATGATCGCCGGGAAGTCGGCCGAGTCTGTGCGAATTATCGAATCGCTGCCCGAAGAGGAGCAGGAGTTCTGGCAGTCGCTGATGATGTCGATGAACAGTTATCGAGACAACGCTGAAGAACTGGATCGTACGCAGCAATTGACGGAATCACTTCGTCACCTGCGAACAGCATCCAAGAAACTTCAGCCACTGTCACGACTCACAATTCAGAGATCGATGTTGTGCGATCGTATCGATGGCTTTGGAAATGTCGTCGCGTTTCCAACGTCGAATTTTGAACCCGGCCAGCGAGTGCTGGTATATACAGAGCTTCAGAATTTTCAGTCCGAGTTGACCGACGAGGGCAAGTATCGATCAGAGTTTGCAGCTCGTATCGAATTCATGCGTGAAGGTGATGATCAAGTCCTGGAGAAGATTCAGGTTCTGCAGATTGAAGATCTTTGCGATGTGGAACGAACAGATTATTTTCAGAGCTTTGAGCTGACACTGCCGGCTTTGGAAGGCAAGTATCGCATGCGAATCATGCTCAGAGATTATCTCAGCCAGCAAGTGGCCGAATCGAGTCTGGAGTTTTCGGTTCGTTCTCGAAGCGGTGGCCCATAACCGGTTGTTTGCTTAACACCACGGACCGAGCATTTCCATTAAGTTAACTTCTCCTCTGGCGAGTGTTCCATGCTCTGATCCGCTGCCGTGTATTCGCACACGATTCTGCAGTTGTGGTCCCATACTCCGGACGGTAACTTTCCGACTGATGAATCAAAAACACGAAGTGACCTTTGTTCTGAAAGCGGGATCAACTGAAGACGGGTGTTCGCGGGGTTTACGCCCCTGATGATGGCCTTCATTGTGACCGCCCACAGAATAAACCTCTGACTCTTAACCCTAAATGAATGTGATGCTCATGAAACGTATGACTGGTTATCTGTGTCTCGCCGTAGCGGGACTGTGTGCAGCTGTTGCGATGTCTGCTAATGCCCCGGCGACAGCAGGTTATGCTCCGCGCACGTCACCGATTGACGGCGAAGTCGTTCCGGTTGAGGACAGTATGCATGAGTTTATGGAATACGTTTTCCAGCCTACCTATTTGCGGCTCAAGCAGAGTATGGCGGCGGCTCCTGCCGACAACAAAGGCTGGAAAGCCGTTAAGTCTGATGCATTGATTCTGGCCGAAAGCTGCAATCTGCTCTACGGTCGTGCTCCGAAAGAACACGGAGAAGACTGGGTTAAGCATGCGACGGCCTCCAAAGAACACGGCGCGAAACTTTACGGCGCGGCCAAGGCCAAAGATTTCGAAGCGGCCACTGGTGCGTGGAAAACAATGCTCGACAGCTGCAATGCGTGCCACAAACAATTCGAAAACGGTAAGCACATCCTGCAGCCGTAAAAATAGTTCTGCGAATGCTTCGATCTCAAAAATCTCGCGAGGGGCTCTGAATTTCAGAGTCCCTTTTTTTGTTGCCAACGGCCGCATTGAGCTCGTTGATTCTCTTTGCAGTGATCCTGTCGAAAAGCCTTGCTCAAAAGCCTTCGCGCTTCGCGAATTCAGGACTTGCAGCGATACGTCCCTCCTGGCAACAGCCCATCTCTAAGAGCTGACGAGGGTTACCCGCACTAAGGACATAAAGGTCTTGTAATCGCTATATTGCAGACACGTTTAAGTGGCGATCCAAAGAGCAAGTATACGGTTGTCTTTGTCAGATCAACTGCTTCAAATACCGACCCTCAATCGTCCCACCAACTCATCGCGTTGGCAACAACCGCGTCTTGAAACGATATCAGGATCCGCTCTTATGACCTCATCGCCATCGTCCTCGGACATGAGCCACACGGCCGCCGAAGGACACGCTCCCCTTGCGCCACGACGAAGTGTGCTGGTGCATTTGCTGACCGCAATACTGAGCTTTGTGATCGTGACTGTCCCCGCAACTTTGGGCGGCCTGTTCTTTCTCGATCCGATACTTCGCAAGCGGAAAGATGCTGGATCAGGCGGCAAGTCCGGCGAAGTCTCCCGGAAAGATGAGAAGGGATTTATTCGACTCGACCTGAATCGCGATGCTGTCCCGGCCGACGGAACTCCGGTGGCTGTTACCGTTCTCGACGACATCGTGGATGCATGGAATCGCTTCAAGAATGTTCCGGCGGGCAGTATCTGGCTGCGAAAAATTGGCGATGGGCCGATTCTGGCATTTAACTCCATTTGCCCGCATCTGGGTTGCTCCGTTGACTTTCGGTCGGCGGAGAATGATTTCTTTTGCCCATGTCATACCAGTGCCTTTTCATTGGATGGCAAGAAGTCCAACGAGATTCCTCCACGGGATATGGACAGTCTGGAAGTTTCGATGCGAACCAACGGAGCGGACGATCCTGCCGGCCAGGAGATCTGGGTGCGATACCAGAAATTCCGCGGCGCGACGGCTGAAAAGATTGCCGTCTGATTTACGGGAGAAAAGCCTTCCCCGGTCAGTGCGCCGCTCACCCGGCACTGACCTCTCCCTTCTGGACTCGAACAACTTCGCACGGCTGACTTGAAAGCTCATTCCCGATGAACGCATTGATCAACTGGCTCGATAACCGCACCGGCTTTCGCGAACTGATGCACGAAGCTCTTTACGAACGAGTGCCCGGTGGCGCACGCTGGCGATATGTTTGGGGAAGTACGCTGGTCTTCACGTTTACGCTGCAGATGATCACCGGCTTTATGCTGTGGTCTGCTTACAGCCCCAGTACTCGAACTGCCTGGGAAAGCGTCTACTACATTCAGAACGAAATGTTCATCGGGTACATCATTCGCGGTCTGCATCACTACGCGGCTCAGGCCATGGTTGTTCTGATGGCGATTCACCTGGTTCAGGTCGTCATTGATGGAGCATACAAGGCTCCACGGGAGATGAACTTCTGGCTGGGCATCGTACTGATGATGATCGTCCTCGGATTGTCTCTGACAGGTTACCTGTTGCCATGGGACCAAAAGGGTTACTACGCGACTCAGGTGACAACCAACATCATGAGCGCAACGCCGGTGGTCGGGGTGGAAGTTCAGAAACTGGCTCAGGGTGGAAGCGATTACGGTCACCTCACGCTGACTCGTTTTTTCGCAATGCATGCGGGAATTCTGCCGGCATTGCTGGTCGCCTTCCTGGCTCTGCACATCTACGTTTTTCGACGCCACGGTCTGACGGTGCATGATGCTAAACACGCGCCGGACACAACGTTCTGGCCGGATCAGGTCCTGAAAGATGCCGTGGCATGCCTTGCCGTTCTGGCAGTCGTGTTGATGCTGGCCATTCTGCGACCTGCAGAACTGAGTGCTCCTGCAGATCCGGCAGTGAAATTTGATGCAGCACGCCCGGAATGGTATTTCCTGTTCCTCTTTCGCTTTCTGCGATTCCATGCTGTAGAAGCTCTTGGGCTCACCTTCGGAGCGATTGTCGTCCCGGGAATCATCATGGGCATCCTGACCATCATGCCGATCACAGCTCAGGTGCTGGGCGAGTGGGGGCATCGCCTGAACAAAGCTTTCATCTGGCTGATGGCGATCGCGATCGCTGTTCTGACCGGCATGGCGTTTTATGAAGATGCCAATGATCGAGGTCACCAGGCGGCTCTGGCAGAAGCTCATCGTGACGGTCAGCGAGCGATTGAATTGGCGTCAGGGCCGGACAAGATTCCTGTCGACGGAGCTGTCTCATTGCTGCGTCGGGATCCGTTTACTCAGGGACCTCGTTTGTTTGCTCAGCATTGCGCCGCTTGCCATCGTTTCAACGGGCACACGGGCCGTGGAACTCTGGTGATGGAAATGAACTCTGAGAAAATCCCTGTGATCGGTGCTCCCACGGCCGCTGATCTTGGCGCGTTTGGTAAGCGCGAATGGATGACGGGAATTGTGATGGACTATTCCAATCACTTTGCCTGGCTGAAGAATGCTCAATGGTTCAAAGATGCACAAGCCAAAGCGGCTGCGGGTGAGAGCGTCGAATTCATCAATCCGGATGGTTCGGAGATGGCCGACTGGACTTCAGGAAACGTCGAATCATTGAAGTCAGCCGAGAACGCTGAAAACGTGAAAGCTCTGATCGAGTTCCTTGCCGCGGAGGCCGGACATGCGGGGACTGAATTCGATGCCGCGTTGGTCGAAAAAGGAAAGAAACTGGCGACAGAAGGCAACTGGGCCGGAGCGTTGAACGGCACTTCGTGCAAGCAATGCCATGAAACGATCGGTGACGCATTCCCTGCTCAACCCAGCGACGAAGGTGCATCCGGATACCCAACGATGGCCAAATATGGCTCTGCGGCGTGGCTGAAAGACTTCATTCGCAATCCCGGAGCTGCACGCCATTATGGTGCCAAAAACCAGATGACGGCTTCAACTCCTGAGAAGCTGACCGATACGGACCTGGATTTACTGGTACGTTGGATGACTGGTGATCACACCGCCTCTAAAGTACCGGATTATCCAAATCAGATGGACGCGGTGAAGGCGGCCATCAGTCAGTAGCGGTTGACGAACGGATCCGTTCGCGGAAGTCAGACCTATGATCATTACACTCGATGGCCCGGCAGGCTCCGGAAAAAGTACGGTCGCAAGACTACTGGCAGAGCGAATGAGTTTTCGTTTTCTCGACACCGGGGCCATGTATCGAGCCGTGGCTTTGGCAGTGCTGAAAGCGGCCGGTGATGAAAATGATCTTGAGGCCGTCGCAGAACTCGTTGCAGCGTGTACGATCGTGTTCGATGGTGATCGCCTGTTGCTGAACCAGGACGACGTGACTGCAGAAATTCGTTCGCCCGAGGTAACAGCCGTATCGTCGATCATTGCGTCGAATCCCGGAGTCCGCAGTCGGCTGGTTGAGTTACAGCGGCAGATCGGCCGCCAGGGAAGCATGGTGACTGAAGGCCGCGATCAGGGGACCGTTGTTTTCCCCGACGCCGAACACAAGTTTTTCATCACTGCGAACCTCGAAGCTCGCGCAAGGCGACGGCAACGTGAGTTGGCTCACAAGGGAGTGAATCAGCCAATCACAATCGTCATGGATCAATTGCGCCAACGCGACGAACGCGACGAGCAGCGGGCTCACGCTCCGATGAAACCGGCCGAGAATGCTCTCGTGATTGACACCTCGGACCTGACGATCGCTCAGGTGGTTGAAATGATCGCGAAGAAGGTATCGGGGTAGCGACCAGCCCTGGTTTCAAGCGTGGTATCTCGCAGCGGCACGTGCGGTTGCCATATGTTCGCGTGGTGAAACTGCCGGCGACCATCGGGGCTCGCTCCGCGAGAAACGCAGTTGGCGTTTGCCGCTGTACTTCTCGTTTCGATCTGATCGATGTCACGGATTGAAACGGTTGTCGGGATTGTGCCGACATCGCGGCGCCTGCCTTACGGTGTTTCCAAATCGCAACAGAGCGGTGCAGAGCATTCAAATGTGTCATTCCGGACACATTCATTTTTCTAAACCGCCCGCGCGGTGGCCGGTTGTGACCTAGGCTTTCGTGAGACCTGCGGCTTCGTCGTGCACTGAGGGGATGCGCGCGGAGCCCAGGTCTTGTCTCAACCGTCATCGCAGGAAAGCAAGAAACGACTATGTGTGGCATTGCGGGCGTCCTTTACGCGGATTCCAAACGATCGGTCAGCGCGGAGCTGCTGACGGATATGGGAAATGCTATTGCGCATCGCGGACCGGATGGAGAAGGCACCTTTCGCGCGGGCAGCGTCGGTCTGGTCCATCGTCGCCTTGCGATCATCGACCTTGAAGGAGGTCGACAGCCTCTTTCCAACGAAGATGAGTCCATCCATGTCGTTTTCAACGGCGAGATCTACAACTATCAGGACCTGCGCCGCGGCCTGGAAGCTCGCGGTCATATCTTCCGCACAAACTCCGACACTGAAGTCCTGGTCCACCTCTACGAAGAACACGGCGCAGATCTGTGTACTCATCTGCGAGGAATGTTTGCGTTCGCGATCTGGGATGCGCGTCGCCGCGAACTTCTGCTGGCTCGCGATCACCTGGGCCAAAAGCCGTTCTTTATCTATCGAGACAATGAAAAACTGATCTTTGGGTCTGAGCTGAAGGCGATCCTCGCTCATCCGAATCTGGACCGATCCATCGATCCGGCTGCGATTGAAGATTACCTGACCTTTGGATTTATCCCTGGCCAAAGAAGCATCTTCGCCAAGGTCATGAAACTTCAGGCGGCTCACTTCCTGCGAATCGCGCCGAGCGAATTTCGAGCGACTCCGAAGCGATATTGGCAGCTATCGTTTGATCACGAGAATCCTGCATCTGCAGAACAATGGCAGGAACGAGTCGATACGGCTCTGAAGGAAAGCGTCGCGGCTCATTTGGTCGCCGATGTCCCCGTTGGAGCATTTCTCAGCGGTGGGCTCGATAGCAGTTCCATCGTCGCGCTCATGTCAAAGCTGCGCTCCGATCCTGTGCAGACGTTTTCGATCGGGTTCGATGAAGCCGAGTTCAGTGAGCTGCCTCATGCTCGCGAAGTGGCGAAACACTTCGGCTGCGTTCATACCGAAGAGATCGTGACTCCGGAAGCCGTTCGAGATCTGGACGATCTGACGTTTCTCTACGATGAACCATTCGCGGACGCTTCGGCGATTCCGACCATGGCGGTTTCTCGTCTTGCGGCGCAACATGTCAAAGTGGTGTTGTCCGGCGACGGCGGCGATGAACTTTTCGGGGGCTATTCACGATACGCACACGATCTGAAAGAAGCTCAGATTCGTGATCGTATTCCGGCTCTGATTCGATCACTGGTGCTGCGGCCCATGGCGGCCATCTGGCCAAAAGCCGACTGGTTGCCTCGACCATTGCGATTGAAAACCGCGATGGAGAACCTTTCAAGAAGTCCGGCGGAAGCGTATGCCAATACCGTTTCGACTTGTCGACGGTCAGTGCGGCGAAGTTTGTTGCGTCGAGACTTTTCAGCCACTCTGCGGGACTATCGACCGGAACAGTCGATCATTGACGGTTTTGAAGTCGGTCACCGTGATCCACTGAGCGGAATGTTGTCGGCTGATACAAATGTTCTATTGCCGGACGATTTTCTGACCAAGGTTGATCGCGCCAGCATGGGCTTTGGACTGGAAGTTCGTCCGCCGCTGATTGACTGGAAGCTGATGGAACTCGTGGCTTCGATGCCTTCGGAGTTCAAAATTCGCAACGGTTCCAAGAAGTGGATCCTGAAGCAGCTGTTCGAGTCGCGCCTGCCGAATGATCTCGTCAATCGCCGCAAACAGGGCTTCGAATTACCAATCGATGCGTGGCTTCGCGGACCGCTGAAGGAACAAGTGCGGTTGCATGTCCTGAATTCCAACAGTCTTCTTGCACAATACATCAATGTTGATGCGGCCCGCCTGATGTACGAATCACATTGTCGAGGAACCGGCCGACATGGCCAGTTGATCTGGAGTTTGCTGGTGCTGGCGCGATGGCTGGATGCCTGGGCCAAACCTGAGACGACTCACCTGTCAAAAGTTCCGTCGCAGAAGTTTCTTCTTCGTTCCGCAGCAACAACCTGATTGATCACCAAAACACCGTCAACTGCGTTTCCTGAATTTCGTCGATTGTCTTTGGTATGACTCTGAAATCTTCAACAAGTACAGTGCAGAATGATCGCCGGACGATCAGCATTCCTGCGATGCTGCGTTCGCGAGAAACCTCTGCGCAGAACGTGCCGGTTGTGGCAGGACTTTGCGTTCCCAAAGGAAGGCTGAAGAATCCCGGCGTCGGTCGTATTGAGGGCTTTGCAAATTCGGCGACGGCTCAGTTTGAAGTTCTGAATCGCTGGAATGATGGCAGTGTCCGGTGGCTGTTGACCAGTTTTCTCGCTCCGGAAGTCAGCAGCGTCGCGAAGTCACTGAACGTGATCGCTCATGAAGAACCGGACGGCGCCGGTGCAAAAAATCAAATCCATCAATCTTCGGGTACAATCATCGCCGTCAAATTCATCGCCGGCGAGATCCGTCTCCACATGCGAGATCTCAGCAGCGACCCGCCTGCAGAACGAACAGTGCGTTTGTTGCCTCGCCTGGGGGATACTCGCAGCGAAGAACTGGCGTTGCAACTGGATGATATTCGGACAGAGGTCAGCGGTCCTGTGCGGCAGGTGTTCCTGGTTTCACTGCGAGCGCAGGCTTTGCCATCGGTCACTTTGCAGATCCGTCTGACCCAATGGTGTTCCGCCGGATTGTTGCAGGTGGAAACTCGAATCCGGAATACTCGCCGAGCAGCCCACAAGGGCGGACTCTGGGATCTGGGAGACTCCGGTTCGTTCCTGTTTCGAAGTCTCGAGTTATCTCTGCACAGTGATGAAATTCCGGCCAACGCGAGAACGTTCTGGAAAGTTCGCCGCGACAGCGATGTCCGAACGACTCTGTCCGAGGTCTTCATTCGGCAACTTGGCAGCGGTGCACGCTTCTGGAGCAGCACGAATCATCTGTCGGCTGATGAGACCAGCCCGGTGCAGTCGCGTGGATTCGAGGTAAGCTGCGAGTCGGGAGTTCTCCGAGGATATCAGGCAGAACCATCGTTGTTGATCGAGGGCGATGGCTCCACAATGGCGCTTGCTGTTCCCGAATTCTGGCAGCAGTTCCCCGGCAGCGTTGCCGCCGCGATGGGCAGTCTGGAAGTCGGATTGTTTCCTGCATTGCCGGGTGTTACGCACGAACTTCAAGGCGGCGAACAGAAGACACGCTCATTCTGGATCTCGACTCAACAAAAGAATACAGATGTTGGTCATCTCGACTGGGCCTTCGATGTTCCTCGATTGGTGCAATCGCCAGCTTCCGTCCGAACGACGCACGCGATTCCGTGGTTCTCGGGTGAAGTGATCTCTTCAGAGCTGAATTCGCAAGGCACTTTAAATTCAGAATTGTCGTCAAGCACTGTCGTTGGGCGTTTCGCGACCTATCTCCACAACGCGACGGCCGGTCGATTCAGCCTGGATGCTCGCCGGGCTTCGATCGACGAGTATGGCTGGCGAAATTTTGGAGATGTCCCGGCAGATCATGAGCAGACTCATTATGCCGGATCGAACACGATTGTCTCGCACTACAATAATCAGTTCGACATGATCTTTGGTGCGACTTTGCAACTGGCGGCCACTGGCGACCTGAAATGGTTCGACCTGCTGGAGCCACTGGCTCGACACGTGATTGATATCGACATCTATCACACGAATGAAGACAGAGCCGCGTTCAATGGCGGGCTGTTCTGGCATACCGATCATTACGTCGATGCTCGATTGAGTACTCATCGCACCTATTCGCGACACAATCAGAAACCGGGGCAGTCCTATGGAGGTGGTCCGAGCTGTGAGCACAACTACACCACCGGCCTGCTGCATTACTATTTCCTGACCGGCAATGTTGAGGCTCGCGACAGTGTTTTATCACTGGCCGATTGGGTCATTCAGATGGACGATGGTCGCAATACCATCTTCGGTCTGCTGGATGATGGCCCAACCGGCGCGGCTTCGGCGACGGTTTTCGAAGACTTTCATGGTCCCGGGCGAGGTGCAGGGAATTCGATCAATGCATTGCTGGATGCATGGTTGCTGACAGAGTCAGACCGATATCTGGCCAAGCTGGAAGAATTGATTCGCCGCTGTATTCACCCCGAGCAGAAGCCGAGCGATCTGCACCTGCTGGATGCGGAAGGGCATTGGTCCTACACGGTCTTCCTGAATGCGGTGGGGAGATATCTGATCGCCAAACGCGATGCAGAACTCTTCGATCCGATGTATCGCTACGCCCGCGATGCCATGAAGACTTATGGTCGTTGGATGGCACTTCACGAACGAAGAACTCTGGAACGTCCGGACGAGTTGCAATATCCCACCGAAGCCTGGGCAGCTCAGGACTTTCGGAAAGCCAACGTCCTTCGGATTGCAGCGTCCTGTGAAGACGATGCCGGACAGGCTCTGGCGATGCGAATGAAAGCCGACCAGATCAATGATGCCGCGTGGCGAGATCTCGCGGCCTTCGGAGATGCGTCTTTGACGGCTCGCTGTCTGTCCCTCGTTATGACTGAAGGACATCGAGAGGTCTTTCATAGCTACTGCGAACCGAATCTGATTCCAGCTTGTCAGGCTCGCTACGAAACCACGGAATGGTCCATGTTTGTGCCTCAGAAACAACGTGTAAAATTACTGCTGAAGTCACCCGGTCGATTGGCGAGAGCCGCTCTGAAAGCTGTTCGGCCGACAAGAATCTGGCGGGCATGGCAGGCATTGCGGCGACAGTTCTGTTGAGTTCCTTTTCACTTCCAACTTCTGACCGGAACCTTTCACCCCGACTTATCAACTATGATTCAGGCAGCCCCGAGACAACTTCGAGTCATCTCGATTGATGATCGTCCTACGATCTGTCACGTCATCCACGCGCTGGGAGTTGGCGGCGCGGAGGTTCTGGTGGATCAGATGATTCGCCGCATGCAGAAAGAGTTCCGCTGCATCGTGGCCGTCCTCGACGAGATCGGTGAAATCGGAACCCGACTTCAGGATGACGGATTCGTTGTCGAACATTTGCATCGACAGCCTGGAATTGATCGCAGCTGTGCAACTCGATTGCGACAGTTTGCAGATCGCGAAGGCGCTGTGATCCTGCATGCTCACCAATGCACGCCGTTTTTTCAGGCCATGCTGAGCCGAGGACTGACAGGTCGACGGCCGGTCGTGTTTACTGAACACGGTCGTCATTTTCCGGATGTTCCCAGTCGTAAGCGGGCCATCGTCAATCGTCTCCTGCTGAAACGCTGCGACCGACTATTTGGCTGCGGTGAGGCTGTTCGTCAGGCACTGATCGATAACGAAGGGCTTCCCGAATCACGCGTCGAAGTGATTTACAACGGTGTTGATCTGAAGGCTTTGAGTAAGCCTTCCGGCGGCGCACGGGAACGGATTCGTGAAGAATTTGGGTACTCGTCGACCGACTTTGTGGCTGTTCAGGTCGCAAGATTGCACGAGCTGAAAGATCATCAGACGGCACTGAAAGCTGTCGATGAGGCTCGTCATCGAATTCCCGGGCTGCGACTTCTGCTCGCTGGCGATGGCGATCAGCGACCAGCCATTGAACAAACAATTCGAGAGCGTGGCCTGGAGCAGACGGTGACGCTCGCAGGAACTCGTAAAGACATCGCAGACCTGCTTTCGGCGTCTGACGCATTTCTGATGTCCAGCATCAGCGAAGGAATTCCACTTACGGTGATCGAAGCCATGGCCGCTCGACGTCCTGTGGTTTCTACGGCGGTCGGAGGACTCCCGGAGCTGATAGAACATGGTGTCAGCGGGATGCTGGCTCCATCCGGAGATGCATCATCATTGGCCAAATCCTTGATTGAACTTTATCAGAGTCCTGCATTGAGATCTCAGATGGCTGAACTGGCCGCAGGTCGTGCCCAGGAGAAGTTTTCGCTGCAAGGGATGCTGAACAGCTACCGCGACGTGTATCACGAAGTTCTTGAGAACACAGACCGTCATCCTAAAGCAAATTCGACGAAGACTTCCGTGAGAAACCGTAAAGCGTCAGGAGCCCGCTCATGATTGCCGAGTGTCCTCCGACGGAGAAAATTGGATCATTGCTGGTCTTCTCAGACGACTGGGGACGGCATCCGTCCTCCTGCCAGCATTTGACTCGCAATTTATTGGATCGATACCCCGTACTCTGGGTCAACACCATTGGCACTCGCGCGCCGCGACTGGATCTGCAGACAGCTCGGCGAGTTGCTGAGAAGATGCGCCAATGGGGCTCAATGGGACTCACGCAGATTCTCCGCAGAAGCTCGAAGCGGACAAGTGCTGTGAGCAACCGGGAGCAGGAAGCTCCGATTCACAACAATCTGCAGGTTGTAAATCCTAAAATGTGGCCATGGTTCTCCAGCGACCGGGATCGACGTTTGAATCGGTGGCTGCTCACACGGCAGCTTAACCCGCTCATCGCGAAGCTACCGAAGCCGGTCGTCGCCGTAACAACTCTGCCGATTACGGCCGACCTTCCCGATACGCTGGCCGTAGACCGCTGGGTGTATTATTGCGTCGATGATTTTTCACAGTGGCCAGGTCTGGACGGTGAGACTCTTCGGCGGATGGATCACGACATGATCCAGCAGGCGGATAGCCTTATTGCTGTCAGTGAAACTTTGCAGTCGATGATTGCGTCTCATGGGCGATCATCATCACTGCTGACTCATGGCGTCGACGTTGATTTCTGGAATAGCCAGCGGAGTGTTGTCGTTCGGCCCGAATCGGTCGCACGTCGATTCGAAAGTTCTCGCCTGCATCTGCGACCGTCAGCAGACAGTCGTCTGACTTCGCTTTCGGTCGTGACAGAAGAGACAGGGCCTGCAATCAACGGCAGTCGCCTGAACGTGAAGCCATTGCAAAAGGCATCGGAGGCAGCCTGTATCAGTGCGGCGGATGTTTTGGCAACTCCGCCGACAGCCGTCGATGGGATCGCCGGTCCTTTGATAGTGTTCTGGGGTGTCATCGATCGCCGCATGGATTCACCGTCGCTGATTCAACTGTCGAAAGATCTGATTGAGGGAACAATTGTCTTAATCGGACCGCAGCAGGATCCCGATCCTGCGTTGCTGACTCTGTCCAATGTGCGAGTCCTTCCTGCTCAACCGCTGTCAGCGCTGCCTGCGATTGCGGAACAGGCCAGCGTTCTGATCATGCCCTATGCCGATCTGCCTGTGACCCGAGCCATGCAGCCTTTAAAGCTCAAGGAGTATCTGGCGACCGGTAAATCTGTAGTCGTTAAACGTCTTCCGTCGACGGACGCCTGGGGCGACTGTCTTGATGCGGCGGAGACGCCTGCAGAATTCAGTCAGATCGTACGAAATCGAGTCTACTCGGGCATCTCACCGGCTCAAGCATTGGCTCGCTGCCGCCTGCATCAGGAAAGCTGGAAGAGCAAGGCCGATCGCTTCGAGCATCTTCTGAAGAGTGAGCGGATTCAGAGTCGGCTTGCTTTGCCTGATCCCCCTGTCATTGCTTTTAGACCGCCCACATCGTCGGGAAGCCACACTGTTCGATCACAGCGGTAGTGAATTTATTGAGACAAAGAGTCCAGGTCAGAGATAGAGAATCCTATGAACGCACCATTTGTACTGCATACACGAGTCGTGACCGGAGTCGGCGGCGGGCCGGAGAAGACGATCCTGAATTCACCTCGATACCTGCGTCAATATGGGATCGACTGCGCGTGTCTGTTTATGCGACCTCCCGAGGATCCGGGGTTTGCAACTCTGAAACGCAAAGCAGCGGACAGTGGCGCGGAGATCATCGGCATTGATGACAACGGCCCAACAGACTGGCGTGTGATTCAGCAATGCATTCGCGTCTGCAAAGAACGCAATGTCACGGTGTGGCATGGACACGATTATAAGAGCAACGCGATTGGCCTGATCGTGCGATTGTTTCATCGCATGCATTTGGTCACGACGGCTCATGGCTGGGTGCGATTTACATCGCGAACGCCGCTTTACTACAAAATTGACCGCCTGAGCATGAAGCTTTACCAACAGATCATCTGCGTGTCGCAGGATCTGTACGACAGCTGTCGTGCGTCAGGGATTCGAGAAAAGAAGCTGCACCAAATCGATAATGCAATCGTGCTGGACGACTATACGACCGCACCGCCAACGTTACGGGATAAGGCTCGCTTCGGCTTTGATTCCCAGCGAATTCTCATCGGAGCTGTAGGACGGTTGTCTGAAGAAAAAGGCTTTCACCATCTGATCAATGCGGTCTCCAGACTGATTATTGATGGTCATCCGATCGGCTTGATTATTGCCGGTGAAGGGCATCTGCGAGAACAGCTTCAGCGCCAGATTAATGAACTGGAACTTCAGGACCATGTGCGTCTGGCCGGTTTTATGAATGATCCAAGAGAACTCTACCGTGCCATCGATTTGTTTGTGCTCAGCAGCTTGCGAGAAGGTCTGCCAAACGTTGTGCTGGAAGCGATGGCGTCTGAACGAGCCGTCGTCACGACCAATTGCAATGGCATCCCCAAGCTGGTTCAACACGAACAGAATGGTCTCGTTGTTCCAACCGATGATGAAAATTCACTGTATCGAGCCATCCGAAAGTGCGTGCTTTCGGACACTAAGCGAATTGAACTGGCCAAAGCCGGTCGCCGCACGATTGAAGAACGGTTCTGCTTCGATCACCGCATGGCAAAAATCGTGAGCGTTTATCGGCAGCTTTCGAAAGATCTGGCGGCGAGGATTCCAGCGAATGCTCTGACGGCAGAAGCAGATCTCGCAGATTCTTCCTCAGAGATTCCTGAAGCCGTCTTGTCTGGTGCTCGGTAGTCGTTTCTAACACAACCTTTCTGCGAGCGGCGAAAACCGAACGCCAACGCGTTCCGGCTGATTTAATCAACAGCCTGTCACGCCACTGGCAGAGGATCTGCCAGGTTGCCAGCTCTTATCAAATGCACAACTTTAAAAACAAATGCACAACTTCAAGAAAGCGTCGGCGAGGGATGTTAGTTGCATCACTCAGGGAAGTGGATTCCTCACTGACATCTCGAGTTGTGAAAAGCCATTGCGACACAATTGATTTCCAACAGTGCCAATCAGGATCAGGCGTCCATGATCTCAGCCTTATCAGCAAGTTCCGTTCTGGTTCACCATGAAACCAGCTCTCCGTCCGGATGGAACGAGTATCTCCTCAAGTGGGGATACGATGGATTTCACCTGCGCAGTGAGTGGGCCACCGTGTTCGCAAAAGGTCTCCGGCATCGCCCCCGGTTTCTATGGGCTGAGCAGGATCGACGCATCGTCGGCGTCTTGCCTCTGATGCATATCACGGGGCCGGTTTTCGGAAGTTTTCTGGTGAGCCAGCCGTACCTGAACACAGGCGGTGTTCTTGCTGACTCGCCCCAGATCGCGAGTCAGCTCATCGACAAAGCCGTGACGCTCGCTGATTCCCTGAACGTTAAACATCTGGAACTGCGACATGAAAGCCGAAGTGAACACCCGCGCCTGAACTCGACAAATACGGAGAAGGTCCACATGCGGCTGGAGTTGCCGCAGACCAGCGAACAGTTATGGACCGGGTTAAAATCCAAACTGCGGAGTCAGGTCAAGAAGCCTCTCAATGATTCCACTCTGTCCGTGCAGTTCGGTCACATGGACCAGTTGAAGAATTTCTATGATGTCTTCTGCCAGAATATGCGAGACCTTGGGACACCGCCGTTTTCAAAGCGTCTGTTTCACGAGATGCTGACTCAGTTCGGAGACGGTGCGGAGATTTGCACGGTGATGTCAAACGGTCGTCCGATTGCTTCAGGCTTTCTGCTGCACGGTCCGGAAGTAACTCTGATCCCGAGTGCGAGTTCGTTGCGGGAGTTTAATCATACGGCCTGCAATATGCTGATGTACTGGCACTGCCTGAAACGCAGTGTGGAACGTGGACAGAAGGCGTTTGACTTCGGTCGCAGCTCGGTCGACAGCGGCACGTACAAGTTCAAACAGCAGTGGGGCGCCGAGGCTTATCCTGCCGTCTGGCAATACTGTCTGCGTAAAGGCGACATCGGCGATGTTCGTCCCAGCAGTGGCAAGTTTGACAAGGTGATCGCCGTCTGGCAGAAACTCCCGGTGTGGCTGACGAAGCTCATCGGCCCGGAAATCGTCCGCGGAATCCCATAGGCCGAACTCGCTACTTCTTTGCCTCATCCGCGGGCTTCTTGCCATCAGCTCCGGCAGGAGTACCCGCCACCGGGACCGGTCGTTCGAGAATGCCCAGTGAGGCTCCATACAGCAGACAAATCTGTTCCAAAGGCGGGACCTTGTTACCGGCCATCCATTCGTCCGCCTTCTTGTCCAGTTTCCGATCCGCAAATGCTCGGCCGGCCGCGACGTAGCATTCTTCTCGCCAAAGGATGTTCTGCATTTTCGAAATCGCCGTCAGCACGACGGCCGGATCTTTTGTTGTCAACGCCGCGGTCTCCACCAGTTCGCAAGCCAATGCCTGACGAAGGCCGGGCAGATCGGTGACAATAGATTCCAGTAAACGCAGCCCCGCCGCGAGATCAGTATCCCGCGTCGCCCACACACGATCTGCAGCGGCGGCAATGGGTACGATCAATTCGGCGTTTCCGAAGAGTGCTCGCCCTTGACGCATTGATCCGTCAGGCGACAAGACCTCCGGAAAATCGCGTCCAAATCGTCGTGCCGTAACTGCGAGGAACCCGCTAAGTTCATCCAGCAGGATTTCCTGTTTCAGTTCGGGCGAAGAGTTCATGGCCTGCTGAAGTTCGGCGGTTCCACCAGCGCGAAGAACGCGAGCCAACAAAATGGTTTGCAGCAATCGTCGGTCTTCAGCGATCCTGGCGTACTGTTCGATATGTTTGCGGTAGTTGCGATACATGGATGCAAATTGAGTGTCCTCGGGAACTCGCAATTCCGCTGCCAGTTGCTTCTTAAACCCGGCCTCATTGGCGGCCATTTGATTAATAGGGCCTCGCACCAGAATCGTTGACGGCGCAATCCCGGCCAACTCGGCCGATAACCGTGTGATGATGGTTGCGGCCTGTTCTTTTTTCTCGCTCGCGACAGCAGCTCGCAGGACTTCCGACACCGACAACGCCGTGTAAACAAAGGAGCTGCGATCCGGCACATCGTCCTGCACGAGCGCAGATGAGGATGGCAATACGGCTGCCGGAGCCACGGGCATTTGTCCCATCAGCATCATACAGGCATCGAAACGAGCCGCATCCTTTGTTGCCGCCGCAACCGCAGCTTTGATGCGAAGCACACTGACAGCATCGAGCCCGTCAACAGCTTTTTCAATCTGAGCGAACGTCTCCGGCGAGGCTTTCCGTGCGGCCGCAATTTCCGTGACCGCGACAAGTGCATCCGTCAATGTGCGAGCATCCTGCGATGTCTTCGACCAGGCAATCGCTGCTTCCCATCGATCATGCAAGCTCAGATCAATCGCGACTCCGGTATGCAGCGGATTGATCCAAAGTAACGCATCAAGCACCATTGGACCTGCAGTGCTGGCGTCTCGACTATGGCTGGAAGTGAAGGACCACGCTGTCGAAGCAATCGCATCTCGATTGCTGGCAATTGTTGTGTCCAGTTGTCGAGCAGCGATGACAGCGACTGCGTCCTGAAGACGACCAGCATTCACCATGGCGGACGCAAGCCCCATGGCGGCCTCCAGCCCAAGTTTGCCTGTTCGCGGCAGAGTTTTGGTTTCGCCCAAAGCATCTGTCAATGTTTTGCCAGCTGTTTCCGTATCGCCTGCAGCAATCGCACGCCAGTGGCGAGTCAGATAAGGCTCGATGCGGTAATAACCCCGTCCGCCTTCGATCACCACGCTCTGATTGAATTCCTGTGCGCCTTTGGCTGTCTGATTAAGTCGTAAAAAGACGTCACCGGTCATCTTACGGGCCCACGCTTTGTCTCGAAGATTTTGCAACCGAGCCATCCCGATCATGCGGCTGGCGTGGGCTTCCACTTCAACAAGAGGATTCACAGCATCAAGAGCTGCTTTTTCTTTTGCCGCTTTCTCTGCCGCTGCCGCTGCGATCTCTTCATCGGAGGGACCAAAGTCCGGGATCACAACCTTCTTGTTCAACTCTGTGTTGTCCGGAGCTTTATTCAGCAGAGGTATTAACGCCAACGTGAGCAGCAACAGAATGCCTCCCACGATGCCGTATACGATCATCGGATTTCGCTTCTTCGGCTTTGCAGCATCCGCAGCGCGGCGAGCAGCTTCTGCTTCGTCAGACATTCGCACCGGTTTGCGATCCGCTGCCTGCTCACTAGGATCGTGAGCGGTGAAGATCGGCACCATGCACTTTTCATTCGCGCACTTCACCGATTTGCCAACAGCATTCTTCGGAACGAACCCGACTTGTTCACACATCGGGCAGACAACTTTCAACAGTCGCCCTTTTTCTGGTTTTGCCGTGGCTTGTATCGCCTGAGCCGCAGCACTGGTCATCCCCACGCCAAACGGATCATCTTCATCGACGACCGGCCGACCGCCTCGCGCACCACCGGCAGGACGAGCCACGGGCTTGGGCGTTTCGGGGACCGGCGTTGCCGAACCAGCCACCGGGGCAGCCGGTGTGGCGGGCTTTTCTGGAATCTTCCGAGCACCCGGGCGGTTGACGACGGGACCAGCTTTAGGGCGAGGCGTATTCTTGGCTCCTCGCGAGCCATCCATTGCGGCCCCACAGAACGGGCAATCCACCGGGTTGTCTTCAAGCACAGACTGGCCGCAGGATGGGCACGTTGGCAACGACATAGCGTGAACTCAATGTTCGAGTGTTAGAGGCTGACTTCTTTCGACGATACGCAGACTTCCGAGCCGGATGCCAGCATACCGCCGCTGCGGAAGTCTAGTACACCAGCGACCTTCGAGCGAGTGGAACTCAGGCGAGTCTCCGTGAGTTAATGACGCGCAAGTGAAGAAATCTTCTCCCGGAATGTTCACAGGATTGGACCGAATTCGCTCCCGCCCGGCAAACCACGGCAAAACATCGTCGATATGGTGCCCTGATGCACATGTTTCCAGAGGTCTCAGAACTGTTAAACGTCAGCATTCAAAGTCGTCCGGCGTTTTTTCTTCGGATGGTGACTCAGGCTGACAGCAGAAACGCGTCCTGCCCATCCCGGTTCAACTGAGCCTGAGGCGCTCGCCGATTTTTTTTCCGCGTTGCACCGATTCTGCGTTGCACCCATTCGGCGTTACACCGCTTCTGCGGCGTTCGTTTTGAACTTGCACTCATCAAGACGGCCGGCGATCACCAGGGCGCACAGAAAGCGATCTACCATCACCCGCCGCGCCAGTTTCGAAGTTGCGCATTCGAGTTTGGGCTGGAAGCCCGGCACATCCTCTGATATTGGCGTGACGGCGTGTTGACCAAATCAACACGCTGGTGAGCCACCGGACTTCAAAAAACTGCGTTTCAAGCCCGAATGGCCGAATCATCCGCCTTTGTGTCGGCCTTGAAGGCCTGAGAATGCGTTGCTTCAAAACGCGTCAGCGATGGACCTACGGAGCCACTTCTGAACGCGATAACTCAATCCATCCTTCACGTCTCGGGCTGTGATGGTTGCAAGCTCGCAGCTTCAACAGGCGTTCACAGAGGGTTCATGTCGGCGGGTGTTGAGCCATCTCGTTGAACGGCGAAGCCGAGGGCAGACGCAGACGCGAAAGCGATCTGCAACGCCCGCGGCCCATGAAACTATTCATGCAGCGACAATGGCGACTGAAGTAAGTACTGCAATACGAATCAGCGTTCGGGCAGCGTCCTGAACTTAAAGGCGCGATCAAGGACTCTCGTTGCGGCGGTCCGCGGAGGCTGGCTGAGGCTGCTGGCGGGCCAGTTCACGAGTCGCCATGTCGTCTCGCAACAGCAGATTCATCAACGTGTCGCCGTAAAGATCCCAAAGCTCGGCACGCGGCGTCGAGTCGGGAATCCCGATCGTTAACATGTCAGAACTGCCGGAGGCGGAAACGTATCGCTCAAGTGATCCTTCAGCCGTCTTTTGACCCGGCAGACTGATCAGCTTGAAGTTTAACCACTCGGCAATTTCCTTGCCGACTGATTCACAGCTTTGGCTCGCCGCGACAACTCCTGACTTACCGGACACAGTTCGCACATGCACAACTCGCTGCGGCTGTACTTTCTGCAACTGCTTCAGGAAGAAGTCCACTTCTGCCACAGGGCTTGCAATCGATTTGTCGCCGGCTTTCGGAAACATTGCATTGATGTACTCACCCTTCTGATTCAAGAACCGCAGAGTCGCCTCACCGTCCGGATTCAGAGTTCGGATGATCGTGCAGTCGTAACCACCCAGGATCACACTATCATCATGCAGCCGACGAGCCAGTCGATCGACCAGTTCAAGTGCCAGCGGATCGTTTCCACCCACGCTGCCAACAACCAGTGTTCGATATCCATCATCGCCAGGCGATGCGACCTGAAACGCTCGCTGACCAGTGCTCTTGCCCGTTCCTTCCCACGCAAATGGCTTGGGCGGACTGACCAGTACTCCCGAGGGCGATTTTGGAATGGACTTCCCAGGCTCCGGAGTCACGGGTTTCTGCATTACAGGCGCAGCCGCTGACGCAGAGTCCTTCGTTGGCTCGTTCAGGGCCACGCGAGCTGTTTCATTGACCGACTTCGGCGGTTCACTACCGGACTTTGGCGGCTCTATCGCCTTCACCTCGGCTTGAACAGGCTTAATCTCGGCCGGCTTGGATTCGCTTGCAGTCGTCGCGGTGCCTGAAGTCGTCGCGGCGTTTGGCGTCGTCGCGGTGTTTGAAGTCGCTGGAGTAGTCGATGCGACTGACGGAGCTTCTTTCGGCTTCTCCTCCGCAACTCGCGATCCCACATCGACAGGAAGCGGTGCCGTCAGAGTTCCTGAAGTTGTTGGCTTCTTTTCGGGTGCAGCAGCGATCGCGGGATTCGGAGAAACGCTGGGGCTCTGAGCCGCAACTGGCATCTGAGCAACCGTCGGTGGAATTACGTCAAACTCCGGCGGTGCCGAATTGGCCGCCGTCGAGACCTCGCTATTCGCCGAGCGGATAACCGGCATCGACGCGCAGCCTGTCATGGCGCCCGCGCAAACGGTCAGCAGCAGCACCTGTCGTTGTAAACTCATACGGCCCTGAGGCCAACGGCAGTGTTCGATGCGTGGGGGGGACCACTTCATCTGAACCTCCCAGTCACTGGTCATAAAACCTGGAAACAGCAACGATCAATTCTCAATACCCAGCTGGTAACACAATTGTTCAAACCGCTGTTGGAACTCGTCGCTTGAAGAATGCACATGTTCGGCTTCGGTGATAAATCGCAGATCTTCAATACGTGCGATCTGGTTGTCTTTGAACGCTCGCTCGTAATCGCCATTCTCACGGCCATACACAAACAGGAGTTTGTGTTCGTCGAGCTGCACTTCCATCGGCTTTCGTGGATTCAGAATGGCGATGCCGCAGCATCCGTCATCCAGGAGCAGATCTTCAAAGTCATAGAGAATGCTCTGCAGCACAGGCATATCAATTTGTTCGCGGTACAGATCGGTATGCTGTCCGTTGTTCTTGTCGTGACTGGTTTCCAGCACCACGTCGACTGTTTCACCCAGCGGGTCAAGCAGTGACAGAAACGTGTCGAACAATTTCTCACGCGTCACGGACGACATCAGCACCGGAATTCGGGCTCCGGAATCCTGATCCACGTACCATTCGTGGCGAAAGCCAGTTCGAGGAATGATTTCCAGGTTGTACGACGGCCGCACCGCGTCAGTCAGCGTGAAGTCACCGTAACGAGCGATGCTCATGTGTGCATCCAGCTCTGCTTCCGACAAATTGCGAAAGCTGCTGACACCATGGGTCGCTTCGCCATCACGGTAGTTGGACTTCAGAAAGTTCTTCAGAAAACTCATGACATGATTCCGGCGCAGAATAGTTTTAGACGCGATCAGCCAGTCTGCGGAAACCTAGCACTCAACTGACGAAGGGGAGCCGGGATTTAGACGAAACGACGATTTTGCAGGGAAGCCTCCATTTTTCAACACGAACATGCCGTCCGGAGAAACTGTGCCGCCGTGGCATAGCGGGGCTGACCCCCATCCAGTGGCCGTGATAATCGCCAAATTCGTCGCAGATTCTGCTGCTGCTTCGGACGGAAAAATCTGTGATACTGTCAATCATGAAACATCACTGGAGATTCATCCTGACCGCGTTGCTCTGCCTTGCCGGCAGCGATCCCAGTCTTCGCGCGCAGACACCGCGGTTAATTGCAAGAAGTCCCGGTGCACCGGAGCCAAACGCCGCAACGCAGAATCAGCAGCACTGGTATCGCATCGAATTCGATGGCAAAGCCGTTGGTTACGAATCGCTGACAACAACTCCGATGAACAGTTCGGACCGCAGTTCCAGCGATTCGTCAGGGTTCGTTCGCCGCGTCCGGGATACTCGTCTGAAACTGCGACGATTTGGCACAGATCTCTCCGTATCGGCTCATCTGGAAACGATCGAAACACCCGACGGAATTCTTCAAAGCTGGTCTCTGCGTCGCACCGGCGCCGACGGTGCAGCGATTGAACGTTCCGGCCGATGGCTTGCAGAGAAATCCAGTTTTGAACTGACAGAGAACGTTGGTGGCTCAGTTCGCCGCGAAATGTTGAACTCACTGGTCCAACCTCGGTCCGCAATATTCCCCGCGTGGCTGCCGGCCGCATCCACGGGAATTCAACGTCTTTGGACGACCGCTGTGTTCTTTCCGGAAACCGCGGCGGTTGTCGACGTGGAAATCGAACGCGGGAAGACTCAGTCTCTACAGCTTTCAGATGGCACGACAATCGCCGTCACACGTTTTGATTATTGGCCGACGAATCATCCCGAGATGAAGTCGTCGGTCTATTATGACTCCGCACTGATGCCGATGCGGATTGAGCAACCGCTGATCGGACAAACTCTGCGACTGGAACGAACTGACGCCGCCGACGCACTCGGTCAGGACAGCATGGCTTCTCTGGATCTGCAGTTTCGCAGTGTCCTGCCGGTGAAACGCACGCTATCAAACCTCGAACGCAACCCATCGCTGAAGTTAAAGGTCACCGTGGGAACTTCTGAACAGATCGACCTGCCGACCTCTGAATTTCAAACCGTCGAACAAGTCGCCGCCAATGAACTGCTGGTGACGTTGCTTCGCCCCGTGATGCCCGAAGCCGGAAGCACGGAATCCATCACAAATCCTCGCAAGCCTTTCATTGATCCCGTTTACACATCCTCCTCCCGCTGGATGACCACAGAGAACGAGGAGCTGAAACGCATGGGAATCATCGCGGCCGGAGCAACGTCCGTTCCCATTGATAAGTGCAAGCGACTCACGCAGTATGTCTGGAAACAACTGCGAGTCTCTCCGTTCTCGACGGCAATGCAACCAGCGTCTGAGATCCTGAAGACCATGCGCGGAGACTGCACCGAACACGCCGTGCTCCTGGGCGCGCTGATGAGATGCCAGGGGATTCCCTCCCGAGTGGTCATCGGCTTTATTTACGTACCGAATCCCTCGGCCTTCGTACCGCACATGTGGACGGAAGCATTTGTGGATGGAAAATGGATCCCGTTCGATTCCACGCGAGGCCCAATCGGGGTCGGGGTGACTCATCTGAAGGTCAGTGATTCAGTTCTCTCCGACGACATTGGCAGCGGCACAACGCTCTTCATTCCACTGCTCAGCTTTCTGGGCCGCGCCACAGTCGATGCGGTGGCGGAGACTGGTTTGAAAGCGAATTGAGAATGCGCGATTAGATTTTGAAAAGCTCGGAAGGAGCGATGTCAACGCGGGGCGATACGGCGGCCCGTGGAGCATCGGCTCGACGGGCTGTTTCGAGCCGGCGTTCGAACGTTTCTCGGAGTCATCCTAAGTGGTGGTGGTCCGATGTGGCGATGGTCCAATCTCTCCATCATTGATTAATTGACATCATCTGGAGCATTTAGCGATGCTCTCCCTCCCGAGCGTGTGATGGGAACTTGATCGATGGAATCGCATCAATCGCAGGATGCGCGGAGACTCGGAGGGCTGACGCCCTGCCGCTCGCCGAGGGCTAAGAGGGAGAGCCTATTCGGATTTCTTCTCTTCGCTTTTTGGCTCGTCTTCGCCTTCGACAGGAGGACGCTGGCCACGGCCTCGTCCCTGACCACGACCTTCAGCCATGCGAGCTGCTGCGGCTTCAAGTTCGGCCTTGTCCAGTGCTCCGTCTTTGTTGGTGTCGGTTTGATCGAGACGTTCACGCATAAACGGCGGAATCTCGTCGCCACTTAACTTGCCATCTTTGTTGGCATCAGCACGTTCCATCATCTGAGCCAGGAACTCACGACCGCCAGGACCTCCCTGGCCACCGCCAAAGCCAGATCCCTGGCCGCCCGATCGTTCGCGAACCATCGCGGTCATTTCTTCCTTATCAATCACACCGTCTTCGTTCTTGTCAGCGCGAGTAAACATGAATTGAATTCGTTCGGGAACTTCGTCTTTCTCCAGCTTCCCGTTTTTATTGGCATCCATGGCAATCAGACGATTCAGCATCTCTTCTGATCCTCCGTTCCCCTGACCACCACCAAAGCCCGGACCTCCGGGAGGACCTCCGAATCCGCGTCCCATGCCTTCAAAGCTGGGGCGCATTTCGGCCATGTCGAGCTTACCATCGCTGTTCTTGTCGAGAGTCTTCAGAGCAGTCGCAGCATTGGCGATTTCTTCCGCCGAAAGTTCACCATTTTTATCGGCATCGATCGCTTCCAGCACTGGGTTCGGAAAACGTGGGCGTCCATCCGGGCTCCCGTTACGCGGGCGTTCCTGACGCTCTTCCGGCGGGCGTCCTTCAGGACGATCGCCTTCCGGCGGCTGAGCCATGGAGATCGCGGGGACAGTCAAAGTCAGAACCAGGGCTGCAAGCTTGACGGGTTTCATCGAAATTCTCCGGGTGGACTGAAGTCAGAACTGTTGTTTTCGACCATTAGACGTTTGAACCCGGCTCATGACGGCTCAGACCGCACGATTTTGGGATTTTGCAGAATCGTCCATCTGTCGAAATAATCCCCCGGGCTGCTATCCTACGCGGGCTAACGGTCTGTTGTTTTGAGTTGTTGTGCCGACTTCAGATGGCTTGGGTCGCGGGTTTCCGGTTCGAATGCCGCTTGAACCCAGCAATACAAGCCAACGGTGATTCACACCAAAAGCCCGCTGGCAGGAACAGGCGATTATTATTCTGTGCGCGGTCACGATTGAGGCGTTGGTCTCCGGAGATCTCGGGAGCACCCGGCCTTTAGTTCAACCGTATAGAGAATAAGCTGCGATCGTGAACAGTGCGAATGCGCTGTCACATGAGCGGCGGCGTCTGGCTACTGGCAGGTTCGAATCGCTTCATTATGAAGCGATCCTTCATCCATTCGCAGGGATTCCGCGATGCCTCTTTTTGAAATCGAAACTGAAGCCCACATCATGATTGGTTGGGCCACCAGCCTGGAACAAGCTGAGCACATGGCCCAAAAGTACTACCCGGAAGAGAAAGTACTGAGAATCACGAAACGACCTCGAGATATCTGGGTCATCTCCAAGCGTCTGCTGGGTCTTGAAGGCAAAACACGTCCGTGCGATGTGGCTCGCGATTGTCTGGCTCGTGCGTCCGGTGACAAGTTACACGCGATTCGACTTTATATGCTGGATACAGGCTCCGATCTTGCAGAGGCTCAGAAAGCCATCGAAGCCAATATGTCCAGCGGGTGGTAACAGTCCTTTGTCATTGATCTGGAAAACATGGGCGAGTGATTGTGCCTTTCACAACCCGATGAGTCAGCGAGGGACCCTTACAAACACGCACTCCCCAGTTAATCACTCGCTGAAGCCTTTTGAAGTTGCGCAGTTGCGACCATTACAACCCGAAACGTAACGGCCTGTTGATTTAATCGCTTCATCAGCCGCAGGGCGTTAGCCCCCGGTTGTTCTTCCTCGGTTTCAGGAGCGAAAACCGGACGCTAACGCGTTCCGGCTGATTAATTCAATAGTCTGTGACGCGTCGGGTTATGATAATCTTCCGTTTTTTGGACCCGTTGATCCCAGGCAGTATTGAACAGCGCAACTTCAAAACTGACGTTTCGGGTGGTGAAGATCCTTTTAAACAACGTCCCATAGTTTTCAATTCCAAAACATTCTCCTGTCCTGCTGTTGCTCGCAACGCGCTGACCTAAAGCTCTGATTTCATGAACCTGTTGACTCTACTTCGAAGCCGTTTTTTTGGTCCTCTCTCTGCACTCGTAAACGATGCTGCGCCGTTGCTGGACATGATCCGTCCGGCACAGGATGCAAAGTTTGGTGACTTCCAGGCCAACTTTGCGATGTCGCTGTCAAAGCAACTGGGCAGGCCGCCGCGTGAAATCGCGGAATCTGTCATGAGCCAGCTTCAGATTGATGATCTTTGTGAATCTCCGGAAGTGGCTGGCCCCGGTTTTATTAACCTGCGATTGAAGGATGCGTTCCTCGCGGAACAAGTCGCAAAGATCGCCGGGGATGATCGCCTTGGAGTGCAGGCGGCGACAACTCCGCGCCATGTGATCGTGGACTTTTCTTCGCCCAACGTTGCGAAGCCGATGCATGTTGGCCATCTGCGAAGTACTGTGATTGGCGATGCGATCTGTCGCACCTTGAAGTTTGCCGGGCATAAGGTCACCAGTGACAACCATATTGGCGACTGGGGCACTCAGTTCGGCATGATCATTTATGGATATCGTCACTTCCGAAATCAGGCTGCCTTTGACACCGAAGCCGTCTCGGAGCTTGCTCGACTGTACAAGCTTGTTAATCAGTTGTCGGACTATCAGGCTGCTGTCAGCAAACTCCCTGCGACCGAGCAAGCTGTTGCCGATGCTCGTAACCTGCTGGCTCAGCAGGAAAAAGCGGCGGCGACGGATGAGAAACTCAAGAAGCAATTGAACGGGCTGAAAAAACAAATCTCCGCCGCAGAAGAAGCATTCAAATCCGCGACAGAGATTGTCAGCTCCGTGCAGCAAAATGCCGGCCTGCTGGCGATGTCGAATGGTCATCCGGAGATCGCTCGCAAAGCGCGGGAGGAGACGGCCAAACTTCACGCGGGCGATGCTGAAAACAATTCTCTCTGGAACCAGTTTTTGCCCGCGTGTCTGGAAGCATTGAATCGGATCTATGTGCGACTTGGCATCGACTTCGATCTGACTCTGGGTGAGAGCTACTACAACCCAATGCTCGCGGGAGTCGTGCAGAGCCTCAAAGAGAAGCAGTTGGCTCGACTGAGCGAAGGTGCGACCTGCGTTTTCGTGGAAGGCAATGCGGCTCCTTTCATCGTGCAGAAATCCGACGGGGCCTTCACGTACGCCACAACCGATCTCGCCACAATTCAATATCGCCGCGATACTCTGCACGCGAATGAATTGCTCTACGTCGTCGACAAACGACAGTCGGAGCATTTTCAACAACTCTTCGCGACAACGCTGCTGTGGGGCATCAGCGATCTGAAATTGCTGCATGTGTCGTTCGGTACGGTGATGGGCAAGGATGGAAAACCGTATAAGACTCGATCCGGTGATACGGTAGGTCTCGAAAGTCTGCTGGACGAAGCCATCACACGGGCTCGACGCATCGTCGACGAGAATGATGAGAAGCGTCGTGAAGGAGCAATCCTGTCCGGCGAGGAACGGGCTCGAGTGGCCGAGATCGTTGGGCTCGGTGGCATCAAGTATGCCGACCTGCATCACAACCGCGATAGTGACTATGTGTTCGACTGGGACAAAATGCTGGCGACCACCGGCGATACCGCGGCTTACATGCAGTACGCGTATGCTCGTATTTGCGGTATCTTCCGCAAGCTGAATCTGGATCGAAACACCGTCGCTAACAGCGGAGCGGCCGTCCTGTTGACTTGCCCGGAGGAGCGTCGTCTTGTGATGCAACTGCTGATGTTCGGCAACGCGGTCGACAGTACGTTGTCGGAATATCGGCCTCATTTGCTGACGACCTGGCTTTACGAAACAGCAGATTCATTCAGCAAGTTTTACGACCGCTGTTCGGTTCAGGATGCGGAGTCCGAAGAACTGCGTACCAGCCGACTTATCCTGTGCGACTTGATGGCTCGTGCAATACGAACAGGGCTGTCGCTGCTGGGCATTCAGGTCGCCGAAGTGATGTAGTCCGTCTATGCTGACGTAACCCAGCGAACATTTCGATTGATCGACCGCTAAGGCATCAACGCGATCCGGTGGGCATCAGGCTTCCGGGTGCATCAGGCCTCTTCGGCGAGACATCACTTGTTGCGGAAGACACCATTCACCAAGCTTGTTGGTGAGCCCAGCGTAGAAGTCTCTCGCGAAATCTCGCCCGGTCTTATGAGCCGCATAGATCTGCTGGCCGAGGTCCACCAGACGCTGGCGATGCTCGGCGATCCGGATCAACGTCTCAGAACGAATCATGTGCGGACACAAATTCTGATCGATCAGATCTTTCACGGCGGCGGCGATCTGCTGAGGATCATCGGCGACAACTCGTGTAAATCGTGGATCAAGCCAGGAGTCACGTCCGCCAAGGCTCACAGTGGAGACGACGGGCAATCCGCAAAGCAGGTACTCAACAGTGGCATACATTGTGCCTTCACAGGCGGACAGACAAAGCCCAACTCGAGACTGATTCAGAAGATCACTAACTTCCGGTTCATTCAGAACTTTCTTCGGCCCGTCATAGGTGAAGGTTGCCTGAGGCAAAGTGGCCCTGAGATGCTGAAAGTGTTCATCCGAATCTTCGGGCGTTACGGTACCACCAATGATTAACAACGACGGAATCTCCCGAGCAAGCTCATGGCGTTTAAACGGCGCCATGCGCGCGGTGTACACGGCATCATAGAGTTTACTCGCACCAGGCTGGATCGAGAACATCCGCTCATCCAGAAAGGCATTCTGATTAATAAAGTGGGCCGACACTCCGCGAGCCACCAGTTCCCGACAGACAGAGATATCATTCACGCAGTGAAGAATCCTGTGACTGGGGCGTAACTGGCGAGCACTCTGGTCGAGCCACGCGATATCGTCAGCCGTCTGGTGCCAAAGATACATCGCGAATCGCGTGATGGGTTCGTCCGGCATGAATTCTCCCGGATCTTCATGACCCATGGAGTGATAAACGATCGGCGGGTCTGCCGAGATCCAGCCACAGACGATACTCCGCCGCTCAACGGTCTCCTCTGCGGTCGATGAAAGAACAAATTCATCACCGACAAATCGAGTGGCTCGTCGTAGTCCGACGGCCCTGGCTGTCGCCCACAACGTGCTGACGTCACCAATATGCTGCACCAGACTGGGAGTCGGAAAGATGACCCGAATTCCTCGCCGCCGCGCCCAATCTCCAATGACAACATCGATCCCGGCCTGGTATTCGTGACGACACCGCTCGATCACGATCGGATCCGCCAGAAACTCTTCCGCGGCCGTTCGCGAAAAGATCAATGCCACCGCGCCGTAAACCCACGTATCACGGAACTCATGCCATCCGGATTTGTCTTCAGTGTAGTCGGCACAGCAGTACGGGGAGATCACAAAACGATCATCATCCGGCCAACGAATTTGTTCCAGATAATCACGGACCGGCAAATGAGCTGGCCACAATGCATCATCCTGTACCATCATCAGCGCATTGGCGGCCGGGTATCTTCGCAGCAACTCTGACAGCGACAAGTAGAAATTTCTCCACGCCCCGGCTGCAGGACGGCGAATCGTTCTGGAGGCCGCTGCAAACTCCTCGGCGATTGGAACCTCTCCATCAATGAACAGATGCAGTTGATCCCAGCCGCAAGCCTGGAGACTGTTCAGACAACGTTCCAGTGTCGATCGACGTCGTGGAGCCGTTGTGATTCCCACCGCCCATGACGTCAACGTTCCACCTGAGTACTGCGGCATGGGCAACATCTGCAGCATCTGCTCGACAGTTCCTCGCTCCCTGTTTTCGTCGGCAACAGAATCCCCTGGCAGATCATCCTCGTCGGCAAATACCAAAGGCAGACTGGCCTCGGCAAGATTGAGAACTTTGGTTAGGCATTCGACAACCTCAGAGTCTGCGGCAGAACCGGCGTCAGCTAAAGCATGATCGCAGCGAGACCAAAGTAAGGAAGCGATAACCGGATTGAGATCATCGCGTGTTGGTGGAAACGAACGACAGCACGCTCCGCAGGTTTCCTGATTGACATTTGCGACGGAGCTGTCGAGCCCCGGAAGAATTTCTGCAATGAATCTGCATTGAAGGTTCTCCTCACTCGCAACGCGGTAGACACACGATTCCGGGGACCGAGCGGTCATCAGGAGAAATCCACAATTGAAGTCAGCAGGAGGCATTAAGGGATGAATTGGCAGCGTACTTCAATCTGATAGCCACTGCCAGGCAGAGGCAATGGCAGAACACGGCAGGCCGGATTGTGATTCTGCGTTCCATGGGTGCGTGAAGCGACGCGTAACGCACCATGATTGCAGGAGGATGCGTATTACGATGTTGCGTTCCGCTTCATACACCCGACCAAAACTGACAAAATAGCCAGCCGGGCATCTTCCCCACGGTCTGCTTGCCGCAGCTGCCGGTGCTCCGTAGAATTATTCTCCGACCTTTTCCTCCTTCCCCTGGCTTCTTACGGAGCATCCCGTGTCTTTTCAGACCCGACGCAGTTTTCTTCAGACAACATCCCTGATTGCAGCCGGAGCTGCTTTTGGCACCCGAGTTAGCTTCGCCAATACGGCAGACTCCACACTGCCGAAGCTGGGCATTCAGCTCTACTCGCTGCGAGGCTACAAGCGTGAAGAAGCACTTCAGCACGCGAAGGATCTGGGATTCGAGCAGGTTGAGTTCTACAGCGGCATGCTGGCCATCAATTCAACCGACGAAGAAATCGCGGCGACGAAGAAGCAACTGGAGAGCCTTGGACTCACTATCTCCGGGCACGGAGTCAATCGGTTCACAAAAGACGCCGCTGAGAATCGCAAGACGTTTGAGTTCGCTAAAAAGATCGGTGCACCATGTATCTCAGCCGATCCGGATCTGGACTCCTTTGACAGTCTCGACGAACTCGTCAAAGAGTTCGACATTCGAATCGCCATCCACAATCACGGCCCGGGCCATCGCTACAACAAAGCGATTGACGTGCTGCGTGTGATCGAAAATCATGACGAGCGAATTGGAGCCTGTGCAGATCTGGGGCATTATATCCGCTCCGGCCAGAATGCTCCGGAAGTCATTCGCCTGCTGAAGGGCCGTCTCTATGGAATTCACCTCAAAGACTTCGCCGAGATGAAGGACAAGACGAAAGGTGTGATTCTTGGTAAGGGGCATCTGAACGTAGAAGAAGTGCTCACCGAATTGCAGTTAGCCGGCTTCCCTGCCAACGGGGCCCTATCTCTTGAATACGAAGAGAACGAAAAGAATCCACTGGATGATATTCGCGAATGTGTGGCTGTCGCTAAAACCGCGATAAGCACCGTCAGCACGCGAAAGTAATCGACGAACAAAGACAATTCCCTGCCAGGCCGCACCGACGTTCAATCGTTCGTGCGGCTTTTTTTGTGAGTTGATTGGGAGCACACGGGTCGCGGCCAACCACAAAGGCCCGTCCGGCAATCGAGGATGTGCGGCAATCAGGCCCAAGCGGCAAAACCATGCGAGAGTCGCCTGAAAGCTGGAGGGCTGCGTCGGCTTCTGTTCATTTGCATAAGGCCTGGCATGTCGTCAAACTTCGGGGTGGTGGTTCAATCCCCCGCAACATAACGCGACTACACCAAAGCCCCTCCGTCATGCTGTCCCGACTCGCTACGTATACTTTATTCGGAATTGAAGCGCGCCCTGTTGAAGTCGAAGTCGACATTTCCCCGGGAGCAATTCCCAAGGTGATCCTTGTCGGGCTGGCAGAAGCGGCGGTCAAAGAGAGCATTCATCGGATCGAACGAGCACTCGTCAACAGCGGCTATGGCCGTCCCAACGATCGAGTCGTGATCAATCTGTCTCCGGCCGATCTGCCCAAAGACGCAGCATCTCTGGATCTACCAATTGCGCTGGGGTTCCTGATCTCTGACGGACAGGTCGAAATCGAACAGGGCAGAAAAGTTGTTTATGTGGGTGAACTGGCTTTGGATGGCAGCCTGCGTCCGGTCAAAGGCGTTCTGTCGATGGCTCTGGCCGCCAGAGATTCCGGGCAGACGCATATCGTTGTTCCGGCCGCGAACGCAATGGAAGCGGCCGTCGTCGAAGGCATTGATGTCATTGCGGTAGGAACATTGGCCGAAGCGGTCGGTTTCCTGACCGGCTTGTTGCCTCTGGATCCCGTCATCTTCAGCTGGGACAGCGCGCGACGCAGCTTTGGGGTTTATGACATCGACTACGTGGACGTCAAAGGTCAGGAGATGGCTAAGCGAGCCGTGATGGTGGCCGCGGCCGGATGTCATCACCTGCTGATGATCGGCTCGCCTGGAACTGGCAAGACGCTGCTGTCTCAGCGGCTGTGTACGATCCTGCCGGAACTCGAACCCGAAGAAAGCCTCGAGACGACTCGCATCTACAGCGCGGTCGCGCAACTGGAGCCGGGGCAGCCGTTGTTGTTGCGTCGGCCGTTTCGAGCACCCCATCATACGATCAGTGAAGCGGGACTTGTCGGAGGCGGCAGTATTCCTCAACCCGGTGAGATCAGTTTATCTCACAATGGCGTTTTATTTCTCGACGAGTTGCCCGAGTTCAATCGTCGAACGCTCGAAGTTCTGCGACAGCCGCTGGAAGATCAGCATGTCACGATTTCTCGTGCGATGGGAAGCGTCACGTTTCCCGCAAACGTCATGTTGGTGGCGGCCATGAATCCGTGCCCTTGTGGTTTTCGAGGCGACCCGAAACGCAATTGCAGTTGTGCACCACTGGCGATTGAACGATACCTCAGCCGAATTAGTGGTCCCTTATTGGACCGTATTGATATTCACATCGAAGTGCCGCCGGTGCCGTTTCGAGAACTGTCGGACAAGTCTGAGGGCACTTCCAGCGAGACAATGCGAGATGCCGTTGTCGGAGCAAGAAGGCGGCAGAATGCTCGTTTCAAAAAGGAATCGGTGCGAGTGAATGGCAAAATGAAGCCGCCTCAGATTCGACGATTCTGTCGTCTGGAGTCGGATGCTGAGGGTCTTCTCAAGCACGCAATGGAGGAGATGGGTTTGTCAGCACGAGCCCACGACAAGATTCTGCGAATTAGTCGTACGATCGCCGATCTGGCGGATAGTGAAGAGATTAGTTCGGTTCATCTGACCGAGGCGATCAACTACCGCACGCTGGACAGGAACTACTGGCAACAGTGAACTCTATCGATTTCGCACATCGCAAATGAGACAGCAGTTCGCTGGTGAAACGCTGTTAAACCACCCCCATGGTTTCGTGTCTGACTTGTTGTTCTTTCGTTGTCACGAATGTCAGTGCAGCACTCATTCCGACGAGCAGAACAAGGACAAGGCCGGTTTGCCAGAAGTGAAGCTTTGACTTTGATTCAAAGTCCAGCTCAAGTTCCAGAGGAGCATTCTCTGCCACCTGAACACTGCGGCCAAACGTGTAGATGTCGCCCTCTTCCGGCAGGCTGATGATGATCGCCTGAGGCGCGGGGTCCGTTGTGTGTTGATGTTGTACCAGTCGAGCGGCGATCTGCTGAAGCACGGCATTGTCTTCCTTCGTGTTGCCTCGAAGCAACTGACTCATTTCCTGAAGACGGAAGTTCAACTGATCCTGCTGCAGGACGGGATTCTCGGCAGCAGCGTCACGAAGTTGCTTATTGTCGATTGAAATCATTTCGCCGCCGCTGTTGTCGAGATACAGCCGCTGCCGGCGCGTGTTCAGTCCGACGATGGCCTGCTGAGTCTGCAGAGTTTCCAGCTGGACACGAGCATCCTCATTCGATGCCGGATCCAGTGCATATTGGTTAGCGACACTGTTCAACGCCCACCGCGCTTTGCTTTGTTCGCCAGCCTGCAAAAGCTGGTTGGCCTGTTCCAGCAGCTGAGTCGCCTGTTGAGCCTGAATCTGTCGCTTTCCACTGGCCACCGACAGGTAGGAATCTCGATCGTAATCCTTCTGGCTTGACTGGCGAATCAATTCCAGATTGCCATCCTTGTGAGTCAACTCAAATCCTTTCGGTGCAATCACATGCCACTGAATGTTCTCCAGCGGCACATTCAATTGCGGACTGCGGAGCTTTAGTCCTTTGAGCCGATCGCCGGGGACCGAATAGACAAATCGCACCTTCGCCGTCCGATCGTCGATGCCCGGCAGAATGTAAAACTGCCAGGCATTTGTGCTGTCACTTTGTCGAATCGAATTCACACTTTCGCCATTGACGAAGATGCTGAACAGATCACCGCCGTCCGGCAAAACAACGCTCAGACTGCTGCGTTGAATAACTTCCATCACGACATCGACAGCGGTCAGTTGATCGCCTGTTGGTGAGAGAACGGTGGTCAAAGCGCCTTCCGCCACGCGCAGCTTGAGCCCATCGGCCAGCGAATGGCGTTTGGCGTGAACCTTCAGAACATTGGCGGGATCGACCGCACGGAATGCCAGAGCCGGAGCGCTTCGATTCTCTGTTTCTCTCAGCGACTGTGGAACCGTGTTCCAGTCAATACGCTGCCAACCCGGAGTCAGATCGTCGTGTTCCAGTTCCAGCCGGCCCCCGGCTCGGACAGCGAAAAAACTGGAGATTTGTCGGGCCTCCGGGAACAGAATCGGAGTCAGTGATTCTTCCTCATTCACACGATCTCCGCGACGCTCATATTCAATCTGAAACTGCAATTTCCCAACGATCCGACGCTTGAACTGAACTTCCCAGACATTCGAATCCGGAGCTGTTCGAACCATATCACTGACGACAGCCCCACTGGCTCGCAGAGTCTTGATTTCGTCGTCACTTGTGATGGGAAGAGTGACTCGAATTGAAGCGATGGATGCGTTCTGCACCGTGAAGTGAGCGATCAATGTTGATCGAGTCTGCCCTTCTCGCAAAGTCAGTTCCTGCAGTACCTGCCCCGTGATCCACGGATCCAATTTTTCGATCCCCAAAGTAAGATTCCAGTCTCGTTGCAGCAGTCGAAACGCCAGTGCTCCCTGACCATCTCCGCCCAAAGCTCGCGGGTCGGTTTCGGAAACATTCTGTCGATTGACCGTGCGAAGTCGAAGGCCGGTTGTTGGGCGAACCACCAGCTCACCTGTTTGCCGAGCCGCCTCATTGAATTCGAAACGAGGAAGGGTCCATTCCGCCGCATCCATCGGCGCGGTTCCGGTCAGGGCGACGGAGAACTCATGAGTACCGATCGTCCGACCATTCAAATGAAGGATAATTGTGCGTTGGCCGTCTTCACTGCGTTCGGCCCAATGATGAAGCGCTGGACCTGAGAGCGATTCGACTTCCAGCCCATCGGGCAGCGGAAAGCTCAGCTGAAACAAGCCGGCCCGAGAAATTTCCACGGCGAAGTTTCCCGCCAGAACGACTCGTTCATCTCCCAGTGACAGCACCTGCTTGCTGGAGACTCGAACTTCAGACGCGACCGGAGCAACTCGCACGGCTAACTCACCTCCGTCGGGACCATAGCGATAGACGCCGTGGAGCGTCGCCTGAGAGTTTGGTATCAGACTGGCGTCGAAGTCCGCCGGGTTGACGATCATCATGATCTTCGGTTCTACTTTTTCCGGGCGAGCTTCCGGACCGAAGGCCACGGCTAAAAGTCCGACTTCTCCGTTCGCTCCGACCACCCGGAGAGGCGACAGAATGACATCGGCGGGAAGTGGCTCGAGCCCACGCTGGGTTTCAACCAGCACTTCGAATGGCTGTGACTGAGCCGGCTCAATGGCCAGCGTGAGTCCGCCGCTGTCCGCATCGAACTGCCATGAACCGACGGGCCCGGTCACTGCAGTCACGGTGAGCCCCCTGGGAACAAGCACGCTCAACGTATTCACCTGGCCCTGTGAGGTGCGGATGTTGAACTTATGACGTCCGTCAACAACTCCAGGACCCGGCACGAACAAATTAGACGTTTCGACAAAGAACTGAGTTTTCTCCATCGTCACATCGCGAGATTTCGGCTTCAGAACCAAACTACCAGCACCAGGTCCCAGCAGGACTTTGGCTTGAGTCGTTTCGCCCGTAGCTTCGATCTGTTCGATTCGAATCGCCGTCGGTCCCACAACTTCCCAGCCCGCTTCGTCATAGCTCAATGCAATCTCCTGCACCGCAGCCGTGCCCGTCAGAACAGCCAGGCCCTCGGTTGGCTTGATGGCTTCCTGCTGAAACTCAAACTCAGCCTTGTACGTGACGGCGGCTGGCGGTTCGCCTGCCGCCTCTGCCGGTTTCGCTGCATTTTCGGGAAGCGGGATATGGACGACATAGCACAACCCTTCCCCGGCAATGTCAGTTCTGGTGACTCGCAAACCTGCCCCTTCGAAGCGAGTCAACACGGCCGGAGCTTTGAGCACAAGAAAGCGGTCGCCAGGTCGTCCGGTCAGAGAGATTGTTCCAGTCGCTTTCAGTCGCGCATCCTGATGCGTGATTTGCCACTGCTGAACAATCGAATCGGCCGCTTCATAACCGTCCGGAATTCCAGCGAAGCAACGGCCTGCATTCGAGAATATAACGGCGAAGAACAGCAGAGCAGTCGTCACCGAAGCGGTGCCCGCGTTGGATTCTGGCGGAGTATTCTGTGATACCAATTCATCAATCGTTTTTCGCTTCTGTGCAGACTCACGCATCCATCGGCGAATGTCCTGGAAACAATCCACAGCGGGCCGCACGAGAAGCAGCGTCAGAATCGCAAGTCCCAGCAATCCAAAGAACCACCATGCGCTGTCTCCCTGAAGCAGTACTCCAGCGGCAATCAAAATGACCCCACCGAAGCGAAACCGCGAGCCGTTTTTCAACAGCACGTTGCGAAACGACACGGTCGTCACCACGATCCCCGCGATCACTGTGCAGAGCCCGGTCCAGGAAAGATTGACTCGCCACAGCGGTACGTTATGAACCGACAGTTGCACGGCTTCTTCAGCTGTCAGCACCGGCAGACTGAGTTGCAGCGGCTGCGGAGAACCGGTGTCGGAGTGGGCCGACCGAGCGGCCGCGATCGTCACAATGATCGCAATGACCAGACTCATCAGCCCGGCAATTCGCCAGGACTCAGACTTGCGAGTTGCTCCTAATCCGAATGTGGTCAGCACGGTGATCATCAACAGAGGCACGATGCCGTGGTTGGCAACCCAGTCTAAGCCGGTCGGACGCAGGACAGGAACCGGCGGTGAAACTGTTCCACCCGTGGGCACCAGAACATGCTTTTCATCACCGGTGATGCTCCATTGAGTCTTCAAAACCGGCGCGAAGACAACCGGTAGCGCGAGATCCGGATGAGTCTCATTCACAGCCGTCTTTCCCAGCCGCAATCGGACTTCCACAGGAGTATTCGGATCGGTCCCGCCCGGCAACGGAATCAAAGTCGCGTCGTCCGCTTGTCGCGCAGTGACCGGAGCTCCGTTCACGGAGACCGCCCAAAGATTGACTGGCTCTGGCGGCAGCTTAATCTTCATTGTGCGTTGGCCGCGATACTTGACGTAGTAAAGCACATCGGTCACAAGCTCGCCGTCCGGAGAAACTCGACTATTGGCTTCGGAGAATTCCACGACCTGATCGACCGTTGTGCCTGGCTCAAACCAGCTGACTTTAAGATTCAGCTCGAAGGGACGACTGGTGTACTGCCATGTTCCCAACGCTGGCGCGGTGCTGAGCAGACGAAACTCCGCCGGCAACTCCAGAGGATCAAGTTTCAGCATATCCTCTGAGACCGCCACCGTCTCGATCTCCACCTGCATCGGGCTGACGACCTGGATATAACCGCGTTCGCTCTGCACGCTTGTCGGAGAAACACGTCCAGCCTGAAACGTGCTGCTGATCTTGTCTGGTTTTTCTTCAAACGTCACCAGCAACGTATAGGCCCCCATCACCGGCTGATGCAGGGAAACGATCAGCATCTCACCTTCTCGACGCCAGGTTCGCACATTCTGGCCATCGACCACGACATTGCCCATGGTTTCCGGCACGGCAATCTTCCATTCGGAAACGGGAGCTCCTGTGACAAAATAATTGATCAACGCACTGCCATAGACGGTTTCCTGACTCAGCGAGTACAAATGAAACACGTCGGACTGAACGCTGCGATCGAGCTGCTCGACCTGCAGGGTTGCAGACCAGTTCGGTTCGCGAATCCGAAACGCCTGCTGCAGCTGCGGAGAAGGCTTCGGGAACAACGACAGAGGCTTATCCACCAGCAGATTTGTTTGCCCCACCGAGACTCGGAATCCAGGAGCACTCACAATCCCGACATCGCCGCGAACCGACTTTGCATCAGGATATTCAATGCGTTGCAGGACCCAGTCTCCGGCCGCCGCGGCCTCGCTTTTCTCCAGTCGCAGCGTGACCAGATGACGTCCCAGAACATCCTGCCCAAATACGACCTTCAGATTTCGAAGCCCATTCTCCACCGTCGATGCCAGGATATAATCGGACACACTCGCACCAGTCACTGAGACAACGGAGTAGTCCGCCGGAATGCCAAAGTTCCATTCTCGCACGGCGGCTTCTCGCACATCCAGCTCAATGTCCGCATTGATGATTCGATCGGTTTCGGTCAGTTCATAAACAACCAGTTCCGCGATATTGACTTCTGGCTCAATGCTGTCAGCAATGACCGAGAACGTATAATCAGCAGCTGGGAACCGATAGACGAATACCTGTCTCGCTTCGATTGCATCTCCGGGAAACTGTTCGGGAGCCAGCTGCGTCAGGCCTCGAATTTCCGTAGGCTGCAAACGTACAGAGCCGATGTTGGTGAGTCGAACATGTCCAGAATGTCGAATGGATCCGACCGGATTCAGACGCATTCCCCGGACAGTGCTCGGGAACGTTCCCAGCGGTGTCTGACTGCGAACTTTGATCTGACAGGTGCCCGTCACAGACTGGCTGAGCGTGATATCCAGCACTCGACTTTCGCCCTGAGTTGTGACATTCCAGCCGACGACCATCGTGCCGCCCTGTACTTCGAGAATCTCACCGGGGCCATCCAACAGAATTTGAATCGACTTAAGTTCTCCCTGAAGAACCTGATAGTCAATCAGATGATCCTGCCGCAACAGGCCGGATCCGACCTGCGATTCAATGCGACCGGTGGTGGAAAAGAAAAGTTTGCCTTCGCCCGTCTGACGAGCGGATTTCCATTGTAGCTTGGCGCGTCCTGTGGCCGGCAGAAATCCAATCCAAGCGTCACTGTTCCGCAACGGGACCACAGATTCCTGATCACGGTGGAACACCAACTCGGCACCGAGTCCATTCAGCGTCAGTGGCACAACCGCACTTGTGGCCACGACGAAGTCCATGCTTCGAGCATCCGCCGCTGGCTGACTGAGTGCTGCAACGAAATCCAGAGCAATCGGAAACGTGCCTGCCTTCGGAAAGTGAAGTTTGTAGACCGGACTCCCGTTCTCCGTCACCAGCCGCGTCCGAAATCCGGCCTCGACGGGCGCGGAACCGAGAGCAGCGTTGCCCGCCAGAATCGTGATCTCCGCATTGGCGACAGCGACGACAGCCGTGCCGCGATACTGAAAGTGGACCGAGCTGCCATTCGCATGAACTTCGCCGATGAGACTGGTTTCCGTCAGCTCTACCGGCCCAGGCGTCCCGCCGGCACGATTGATCACCAGCTTCATCAGCCCACCTGTTGCCGACTGAAATCGATTAGGGCGACCTCCAGCGTTGGACAGGCCTGCATTGAGCGGAGCAAAGCCTGTGGCTTCCGTCACAACGCCTTCGATTCCGGGTGAGTACTGAAGACCGAGAGTGGAGTCAAAGCCTACGGCACTTCCAGGTGTCAGATGAGTCAGGTCGATGGACTCGAACGATTCTAGATTCAGGCTGCGTGATCGCAATCTGATCTGAGCCTTCAATTCGGTTGTATTTTCGTTGACGTTCAGGTCGAGAAATCGCAGTGCACCCTCCTGCCGCACAGACCACGATCGTAACTGCTCACTTTGAACTTCAATGACGAGATCTGGCCCTGTGATTCCCATACTGAGTGTTTTCGCCTCGCCCTGCACGACCTTCAGAGTCGCCTCGATCGTTTGTTCGACATACTCCGGACCAATCTGCACATTCGCGTTGGTGACGGCCGTGAAGAACACCGGCGGCTTCGGAAGTTGCCCATGCGCTTCCACGACGATCGTGCCTGTCCCGTCACTGCCAATGGACGTGTTGACGCTGGCCGTGTTGTCGGGTTCCTGTGCCCCGCCGATGGTTTGCATCAGGGTCAGCAGTGACAGAAACGAAAAAGTTGACAGTGCGCAGGTTATGAGTTTGATCATGGAAAGAATCCAAATTCCAACCCCAACAGGGGTTTCACAACAAAGCTTGGGGTCGACGCGCAGCGGCGCACCCCAGGAGTTTGAAACAAAAATCCGTGAACCCTAATGGGCAACGCTGTGACGTATTCTTCCACCGAGATTTGAGAGGTGCGGCAGGCCCAAACATCTCTGCTGGCGCACTCAACCCTAACGGGGTTTCACATCACGAAGACGAGTTTTGCGTGCGAATATCGGACGTTGTGGAACCCCGTTGGGGTTCGCTGATATCTCAATTTTCCAACCTGGGGTGCGCCGCTGTGCGTCGCCCCCAGGCTATGTTGTCAAACCCGTCCCGGGTTGAATCACGTGAATCTTTTCTTTGGGCCGTCCGTCCTACTTCCGACTCATCTGTCTCGCCTGTTCAATCATGAGCTTCAACTGCTGAACTCGCGTATGACTTTGATGTTGCGACGGCAAGCTGTCGATCAGTTGCGACAACGTCTGCAGATCAACCACTTCGCCCAACGCTTCACCCTTGAGCTTTGCGGCCAGCATTGCGGCGGATGTGGCGATGCGAAGTGACGGTGTTGCCTGGTCCGGGCGAGCCGCATTCGGTTCGTAGGGTATTGGCCAGCGATGTTCGACCATCTCACCCGTCGACAGGTCCTTAAACCGTACCGACACGGAACCGACATCGCCTTCGCCATCCGGCTTCGCTTCGAACTGGTACATCGCAACGCCTGCTTCGGCCGCAGCCATTTCGGCGGCGTCGACAGCGTCGTTTCGAAAATCTTCCTGTTTCAGAAGATGCTTTTCGAAGCCCAAAAGTTTGTACTGACCAACTCGCTTCGGATTGAACTCCACCTGCACCTTGACGTTACTGGCCGATGGACGCAAAGCCCCGGCAATTTGCTGAGCAAAGTTTTCGTCAGCAGCTTCATCAGAATCCATCAGGTAGTATCGACCGTCGCCTTTGCGAGTCAGTGCTTCCAGCACTTCATCGTTCAAACCATCCGCACTGATTCCAGCGGCGTCGAAGGCGATACCCGCGGCCCGCATCGATTCCACCATTTGCGACAGGCTTTCGGGATTTGCATTGCCAAGATTCACAGCGCCGTCGGTCAACAACACAATTCGATTCTGAGCACCCAGCGTCTGTTGAGCCGACGCCTTTTCGAAAGCCAGTTGCAGAGCCGCCTCGATATTCGTACCACCTTCGCTCGGAAGCTGTTCCATCAACTCGACCAGTTTGCCGGATTCTGTTCCGCTGACGTTTTCTGCCAGAAGTCGCGGCTGGCGAGAAAAGCTGATCAGGGTCACCTGGTCGATGGCCGTCAGTTGCTTCGACAACAGTGCAAATGCGCGACGCACGGTCTGTTGACGATCGATGCGTTCCATCGAGCCGGAGTTATCCAGAACAAACGTTAATCGCAACGGCGTACTGGTCGCTCGCCCTTCTGCTGACGTTCGCATGGAAACTCGCAGAACATTTCGCTGTTGCAGGAATGGATGAATGCCCTGCTCGACCACACACGCGACCTTCTCACTTTTACCCGGCAGCGGGTCGCCGTAATCAAATGCGTTGACGAATTCCTCAATACGGACCTTTGCCGCCTCCGGCCATTCCCCACGAGCCAATGCGGAAGCAGCCAGTTTGAACGAAACATCACTAACATGCAGAGAGAACGTTGAGAACGCTTCGGCAGCGGCGCTGGTTTCGTTCAAGCCGGCAAATGGTGCGACAGGTTTTGCTGCGGGCTTCTTCTCCAGGTCGGAACTGTCCGCGAGATTTGAGTGAGTCGCTTCGCCTTGCCGGAAGACATTGTTTCGGCCCTTCGCTTTGGACTCTGGTTCACCAGCCTGCCGCTGCGACTCTTCTAATTGCTCTTTGCCCTCGTTCTTCTTGCTGCGTGTTGCGAGACCCTTTAAGCCATCTTCGTCAAAATCGCTTTCTGGCTGAGCCGCCGCCTTCGATTCCGATTCCGCCAGTGGCTGCAGGCCGTCCAACAGATCCATCTCGAATCGATTCCCCATGTGAAGGTCTGGATTTTTTCCTTCGACGAAATTTTTTGCCTGAGCTTGCTCTTCGACTCGTTTGGCTGTTCCTCCCGGCTTCTTCGCATCCGATTCCACCAGTCGTTCTCGAATGGTCATTTCCACATCGGAGATCTCATCCTTCGAGAATTCGCTTGAGTCGCCCTTTTCATCGGCGGGCATCTCTTTCGCCAACTCACTGAACGGCTGGTCCGGATTCCCACCAGAGTTCTCACGTCCATCGCGAGCAGAATCAGGCTGACCACCAGAGCCTGGCTGTCCCGGAACCGCCCGGCGGCGACCAACACCGGAGTCATCCGCACGTTCGCTCAAACCGCTCGCCATCGTTCCAAAATCAGACGCGTCGCCGCTGAGCCCGAGAGCTTCATCTCTATGCCGTTTTTTTTCCAGCTGTTCGCCGTCAGATTCTTTATTGGTGGCGTCTCCGGATTTGTCTCTGGAGACATAGTCTTCAGACTTGCCGAGATCCGGTGACGCCCCACCGCCCATACTCGCCTGCAAATCCTCCAACGTCTTCGCAGAGTCAGTCTCAGCAAGAACAAGCGACTTGCCGACCGATTCTTCTTCCGTCTGAATCATCAGCTTGGGAATGGACTTATCAACCGCGTCGCCCGCTGCAACAGGCTCCGGCGATGCAGGCATATCAGGCGATGCAGGCATATCAAAGGTCCCAGCCAACAGGGGTGCTCTGTAAAACACGTCTGGTCGAACACTTCGGTCCTCTGCAGCCGATGCATTGATATCAGCCAGTCCACCAAACGACTTGTCATCCCATGTCGTCGAAGGCTGCGCAGCCCAGACACCACCATTGCTTGCGACCGGCCCGGATCCGTCGCCAAGTGTCACTGCAGGACGTCCCTCTTTCCCGAAGCGTTCCTCGCGCCCCGACTCAAACCAGCCCTCTGACCTGGAAGGACGCGGACTGGCCGAGTAACTTCGAAAAGAATCCACGTCGTCGGCTTCATTCGCCGCCAAACCACCGCCATTTAAAGTCTGCTGCAATGATGACAGGGCTTTGGTCGAAGCAACAGCGTTATCAGCGTTGGCGGAGTCTAGTTGTGCAAGGAGCTTTTGCTCTACCTCTCCCTCTGCTACTTCCGGACCGGAAGAAGGTCGCGGCGCAGCCTGGAAACCCAATTCTGTGCCGCCGGAAAGAGAATATCGCTCGGTGAAACCCTTGGTCGAAGCAACACTCTCGTCAGAGAACGACCAATGGTTGCTGCGAGCGGCAAGCCTCAGTTCTTCCCGGAAAAACTGCGGCACCGTCATCAACCCGATGAGCCCGGCCACACAAATCCCCGCTGCGATTTTCATCGCCGTCTTGTGCATGCGACGGCGGACCGATGAGGCAATTGGACTGAGCGAATCAGCCAGCAAGACTCGCATCCGCCGGGTCAGCGACGACGTTTCGGGGTTCAGGCCCGAATGGGCCGGCACAACCTCTGCCGGTGGCGTGAGCCACCGGTGATCTGACATTGTATTTGCAAGGCCCGAAGGGTCGACACAAAGATTGTTTCGGCCCTCCGGGCCTGTCGTTACCTGGTCTTCCATTCCGGGGGCTGACGCCCCCGGCAGAGGTTGTGTCGGGCTTTCAGCCCTGAAGGAAATATGCCCAATGTCAAAACCAGCCTGCGATGCGTCTTTTTCAATCGCCATCGTTTCGCCACGAATCACCGCCAGTACAGACGCACGTCGATCAGCCGACAGTTTCCAATCCGCTTCTGGTGTTTCCATCAGCCGCAAAACGCTAGCCTCGGTTGTTTCCCCTGCCACATTATCATCAACAACCGGGGCTAGCGCCCTTCGGCTGACTAATGCAGCAGATGTCATCAATTCATGAACCTGCTGCATCTCCTGCTGAAACGCGGCCAGCTCCGGGCGCAGTGCGATTAGCCGATGGAGTTCTTCGGTTTCGAAGTCCGACGCCTCGCCCAGCACGAGAGCCACGATGCGGGCTTCGAGTTCCGGTTCGATCGCTGAATTGTGAGTTTCTTCGTTCATGACTTTTCGTCGAATCCGAGCTTTCGCAGTCGCGCTGCCAGCTCCTTCAAAATATGGTGTAACCGATATCCCACGTTGCCGATGTTGAGTCCGGTTTGAGTACTAATCTCACGATACTTGAGGTCTTCAAAATACTTGAGCTTCACGAGTTCTCGATCAGGCTCATCGAGTTCTTCCACAAACTGTCGCACAGCGTTAATAGCTTCCTGCTGCACAAGCGAAGCTTCCGGCGATTCCTCTTCATCGACTGACGGCGGAGAATGGTTGTCGCCATCATTCAGAATCTCTCGCTTGTGATCGCGGAGATATTTAAACGCGCGATTGCGTACGCTGCGAATCAACCAGGCTTTGGGACAATCAACATCATCCCAGTGTTTATGGAGCTGCAGAAACACGTCCTGCACAATCTCCTCGGCCACAGCTCGTCGGCCCACCAGCGAAAACGCATAGTGAAGCAGAGCCGTCTCTTCGGATTCGAACAACGACTGAAGCGTGATTTCACTCACGCCCGGAGCAACTGGATCGTTGGCTCGGGGAGTCGGTTCCAAGAGTAGTCTCATTCGTCGCGTTTGGCAGGTTTGAGTCACAACCGTTCATCCTCTCAGCGACGAGGACCCGGACGGGCATCTTTTCTTAGGCCGTTTTTTCGAATTTCGCCAAATGCTACGCGGAGGACTCAGGATTCGCGAACAAAGCAGGCCCTAAACGCAGGTTGGACATTCTTGTCCGACAAACTTGCGACGGGCAAGAATGCCCATTCTACGAAGAAAAGAAGATCTTAACGAAGCACGCCCTGCGCGACTTCCTGGCCATCCTATCGGTCGTCGAGCAACTTACTATCCGGCGATCTATTCGTAGACTGAAAGAGAAACGCAGTCGACGTCAACGCGTCTCCGCAATACAAACATCGTTGCCGATTGGCTGCATTCGTTCGCTGACATTTCGAGCATGACAGCGGCGACGGACGAACTTTCCCATCCAATTGACCATCACGCAGATCGATCTCCGACAGTTTTGCTTCGATCTCTTTCTCAGTCACGCCCAGGCGATCTCTCAGGATTTCGGCCATTGCCATGGCGGCCAGATTGAGTCGCTCGCATTGCTGCTCCAGCACACGTACTCTCGACTGCAGCTCCCGAACGTCTGCCTGCGCCTCTCGGGCCGTACCACGGGCATGAAGAGCCTCCAATCTGGATCGCTCAATTTGGCTCGTCTGAAAGAGTTCCCACAGCATAATTCTCTTCCACTCAGGCTTGAATTGTTTTCATTGTGAAGTCGCCTTCACAACTGATCAGCGACGAGAACGGAGGATCATGCCGTGAGGATCAAAAGATTCCCGGCGGACGTCAACGGTTGTCAAACTGATGCAGTTTCGCTGAGTGGATGGTAGGTCCTGCCTGCCGGGCAGGACTTCGCGGCAAGCCGCGACCAGTGTGCACGTATACCAGATTTCCCGGCCGATATTCAGACGCCTATTGCACCCATAGTTCGCCTTGCGGCGAAAGTCCTTTCCGGCAGAAAGGACCTACTTACACAATTGTTCGCAACTACGCCGGAGGAGGGATCAGCCAGCACCGGCCCAACTCAAAAAATCACTGCTGAATTCGTTTAAACACAAACAACGTGCGTTCAGATGACTCACCCGCACTGAATTCCGTGGGCCGTGCTAACGGTGCGTCCATGCGAGGATCGCTGAGGCAGAGCTGCAATTCGTCGCCATTCACCGAACAGAGGCCGTAGATCCTGAGCTTTCCCGATCGAATTGCGGCCCGTTCGTCTTCGCCGAGTTCTTCTTCCTGTTCTGCGGTGCCCACTCCGTTGATGGTGAGATCAATTTCATAAGGCATCTGCGCAGAGTTCCGATGAATCGCTCCCGCAAGTCCGGTCTCAGCGGTAAAACCACCTTCGGCGACTCGAGTCACAGGATCGATGTTCGTGAAGGAGATATTCCAGTACTTGTCGAACGTTAGTTGATGTCCCTCGATCGTCATGGTTGTCTGGCGACACTGCTCTTCCGGTACCTTGATGCCATTCCACTGCATCGACTGCAAGGACCATTTTCCGGTGAGGCCACTATTTGCAAGCGCGTCGTCGTCAGCTATGTCTCCTGAGTTGGCTGCATTGCGAAGTGGTGCCGGCGGAGCCGGGTTTGTATCCACCTGCAGAATCAACGGCGTCTGAGAAATGATTTTCGCTTGATAAGTGTTTCGCAAGTGCCCCCTGTGGCTAACTTTCCAGACGGCCGGTGGAAATGTCGACGGATACAACCCTGAGAATTTACCTTCGCCATCGGACGTCGTTCCACCGAAACAACTGCGGCCCCACATGGTCGGCCTCTGGGGAACGTCCGGATATCCGTAGACGCTCCAGTCGACGAGCGGCTGTCCATCCTGATCAACCAGCTGACCGTCCATCACTTTTGACGGAACAAACTTGATCGGTTCCAATTCGAATTCTTCAACATCCGGAACTTTGAAAGCACTTCCACTTTGAGTAGCTCGGGGGCTCCAGTCTTCGACCTGACTGTAGTGTTCATCCTGCGAATCGATCCGCAGCACGACGAGGCCTGAAGGAACTTTGGCTTTATAGAAGCCCTCCTTGTCTGTCGTGATGTAAATGCGATCTCGACTGCTAATGCGATTTTCACTGCTCGGAGGGATTAAGTGTAGAGAACTGCCGTAAAGGATCTGAAAGTGTATTCCTGCCAGACCTTTGCCAGTGTCAGAAGCCACGATGCGGCCTCGAAGAAGCACCCCCTTCACAACATCAACCGAAATGGACGTTGTTTCACCGGCAACGACTTGCACATTGCGAGGCAGTTCTTCTCGCAGTGGCTGGTCTAAGGGAAGGAATGGCTTGATCCTCAGCGTTCCGGCAGCGATCGAATTAACTTTGAAGCGTCCATCTGCTCCGACTTTCACTGTTGCGACACCCCAAGCCTGCAGTTGACGGGGTTCGTCAGTGATAGAGGTTTCGGTATAGATTTCCAGTGTCAGATCCTGCGGCAGTTGCCCGCCTGTGATTTCAATCTTCCCTTCCAGTGAACCGGACCTCGGCAGCTTGAAATGATGATGCGGAGCCTTCGCTGCGGGCTTTGCATTCAGAAAATAGTTGCCTGTCAAAACGATTTCAGAATCCTGGCCGGGCACCTGGATTTGACATCGAGTCATGGCTTCAGGAACCACATATGAAAGACTCACGGCTCCATTTGCGTCAGTGGTTCCGGACACCAGATCTTGCCAGTCTTTCGGGATCTCAAAGTCGATGCTTTCCGGGAGTGTTTGTGTCGGCACGGTCACAGCGGCATTGGGGATCGGCGTTCCATTCGCATCGCTGATTTGCAGAACGCATCCCGGTGACTTCGCCAGCTTAATGTACCCTGACCACTTGGCTGCTTCAGAAACGGTCATTATTTCATTCTTGCGAGTCGGCTGATATCCTTCGGCAGCAACCCAGACAGCAACCGACGACTTCGAATCCACCGTTTTAGGAACCATAAGAACATACTGTCCGTCGTCACCAGTCACGGCGGTGGCAACGAACAACTCGTTGTTTCCGTAACGCTTCAGATCACTCGCAGCCTGCAACCCCACACGAGCGTTCGCGACAGGTTGCCCCTGATGAATCACGGTACCACGGATAGCTCGCGTGGCCGCAGCTGCCTGATCCGGAACGGTGGGTTTGAGAATGACTCGCAGCAGAGGAGTCCCCGCCGGAACGGGCTCTGTCGTCGTCGTTTCGAAGCCCTCTGCGCTCACTTCGAACTGGTAAGCTCCTTCATGAAGAGATTCGAAACTGAACTGGCCGTTGAGACTGGTCGCTTGTGCCTCGGAGGGAAGAAACTCCGTCGTGTGCTGGCCTGCATCCAGTGCTTTCTGTGTCGGATAGCGATTGACGGCTTTCACCAATGCTTTGTGCACAGGGTATCCTGCAGCGTCAGTCACTTTCCCCGAAATATAGTCACTGCCAGCAAGGTCAACGTTCCATTCGGCCTTTGACTCGTGGCTCAAAAGCGAGATGGAATTCGTTATACGTGGTTTGCCAGGAACAACAACTTTCATTATGTATGATCCCTTGGCCAGCTTATCGATGGTGTAAGCACCTATATCATCCGTGTCGATCCTGCGAGTTTGTGTGTGATTCAAAGTGATGCTCGTGCTTCCGGGCGTGTTCGAACTCAGAATCTCCAGGAGTGGACTGATTTCGAGCGATCCTTTGGCTCCAATCCATTGTTCGCCTTGTTGTTGGCGAATTCGGCCGCTGATTACCCCATTTCCACTCGCAGCGGCGGCTCTTTTCATCCATTCGTCTCGAAGCCGAGACAATGCAACGTCAGGAATTCTCGGGGAGCTCGAAGCCAGTTCCTGCAGTATTGCCTGTGCGGTAAGACCACGCGATTTCAAAAACTCCTTCTGTGCGTCGGGGATCGTAGAAACGATCGCCTGCTGTGCATTCTGCAGCCACAACGGTGATTGATCGTTGTTTGCCGCAGTGAGTTCATCAGGCCCAGCCGCTGTACCTCGAAGGAGGCGACTGGTTTTATTCAACTGAGCCCTTCTGAGACTCGGGCCATCTGCCGTGATGTTCGACTTTATGAACTCTTCGCGTATCAGTGCTTCCAGCTGACTCATGCCGGAAATCACCTGAGCGCCGGCCGGATTAATCAGCACAACTTTTCCTGCTTTATTTACGACGACCGTGCCCGTGTATGGCCTTAGTTGATACTGAACAAAATTGGCTCCCCAATCCGCACCAACGACGTCCTTGCTGATGTCGGTCTCGTTCGCCTTCACATCGATCATGACGGGGAATGAGGGAACCAGTTCACGAATGGACTGACGAGTCATCTCCGGAGTTTCGTAATGCGATGCGATGCCAATGATTTCAAGACCGCCGTCCGCATACTTGCGTTGCAAGTGGCTTAACGCAGCGATCTGTTCAGGAGTCGGCTCGATCAATCGACCGCCGAAGAAGTACAGGACTGTGACGGTTCTCTCCGGACGATCCCATGCCAACTTCCCGGGCTGATTCAGCCATTCACCGGCGACAAGTTCGGGAGCGGCAGTTCCCGCAAGTTCAAGCGGCGAATAACTCTGCAGAGACGCTAACGGTCGCAAATCAGGCTGAGGCCAATCGAGATTCTCCCGGGCCCATGGTGCCAGTTCATTCCACCACGGATCATTATGCCACGCAAATCCGCTGCGGTAATCAACGATGTCGATGCCAATCGGATTTGGAACCTGGAATTCGTTTGGTTCAAAGCTTGTTCTGTCCTTAAACTCTGAAATGTTCACGATCGTGGAAGGAGTATCATCTGTCTCCGGTCGTATGACTTTGAATTCAACCGGATAATGCAATCCCGATTCGGTTTTTGCGACCTCGTTGATCAACCATTCCGCCAGCAGCTCACCGCCATCTTCGATGATCACTCGACGAATCAGCCAGCCCTGCTCCGGGCAGACCATGATGTCGAATGACCTCTGCGTTTCGGACGATTCCGGCTTCCATTCGACTCTGACATTCAGGCACGAGGTTTCGGCCAACTTAATTCGTTCAATCAGTTTGGCCTCGGGGCGTCGCAACGCACTTAGTACCCAGTCAGACGAAATGCCTGCCTTCCAGAAGAATTGTGCGGGCGCATACTGATGGGCTCCGGGATCTTCCTGACAAATCTTCAGCACATTGCGCTCGAGAACTCGATGGATCGATCCATCAAACGATGAAACATCTTGAGTTGGATACGTTTTGGTTGATCCAACCTGATACGAGAACGACGTCCGGTCACAGAACCATCGTTCGCCATCAGTTCGGTAGACGACAGAGCCAGTACCTTTAACGAGTGTTGGCTTTGAGTCATTCTGAAACGCTGAAGTATTGCGAGTCTGCTCGATCGTGGCTGTGTATTCCACAGAGGCATAACGCTTCCTCGCTTCTTCAATACGATCCGCGATCTCGGCCGGTTTGATCTCGTCCAGATTGACCGGCTCCGGATCTTTCTTTGCGTTCTCCTTCGCTGCCGTGTCTTCATTGGCTCCAGCGGTTGATTCTGGTGCGTTATCGGGTGTGACATTCGCGTCCTGAGCCGTCGCAGGTTCTGCCTGTGATGTCTTCAGCAACGGCACACAGACGATCGCCGCGGCGATGGCCATCGCAAAGACGCCCGTCAGCCAGCGTGGTGCGAGTCGATCCGGAGAGGAGGGAACCAGCAACCTCTTTGCTCGAGTCAACAAATCACCGCCTCGAGCGGCCACGGCGACACTTCGCGGTTCGCAGCGCAGCTCTTCCATTCGGACCAGTGCGGCCACGTACGAAGCAGCATCGCCGCTGATCGACGTCGCCAGATCGTCGCAACAATGTTCACGCTCCTGACGGATTCTTGCGGACATCCACCAGACCGCAGGATGATAAAACAACAGCGTCTCGATCAAGCTTTGCACCAGATTCACCGCGTAGTCCGCTCGACGAATATGAGCCAGCTCATGCGCCAGAATGGCTTCCAGTTGCGACACTGCCAACGAATTCACGGACGCCACCGGCAGCAGAATCACAGGTTTGAGCCAGCCAATCACCGTGGGGACTTCCACCACGATGGATTCCAGAAGTCGCACCGTTCGTGAAATCTTCAAACGCGCAGCTAGTCGTTGCAGCAAGGCCACGTGTTCCGCGCGCGGCGACTGGACTCCTCGCTGCTGTAGTCCTTGCACTTGAAGCCAGGTGAACAGGAGTCGAATGGAAAGGATGAGTACGCCAGCCAGCCAGGCGCAGGTCAACAGCGGAATCCACGGACGAAGCCAGTGCTTCAGTTCTTCGAGAATGCTCGCGACATTCAGCGGAGGATCGCCCATAGACGAAACGGCAGGAGGAGTTAGTGCTAAGTCAGTGCCGGATGGTGTTTCAGGGCCAAAAGATTCCGACATGACTCCAGCGGCCTCCGCATCGCCCACTGTCCAGTTCTGCAACTCGCTCGGCGCAAGTGCAACGGGCTCAGTCGCTCCTTCGTGAAATCGCGTCAGCGGTTCAGGGAGCAATGTCCACGTGATCCCCGGCAATACTGCGGTAACCAGCAGAGCAAAGCAGGAAGTCAGATAGCGCGCACTCGCGGAGACGCGTCGCAACACCGTCAACACAAGAAACAACACCACTGCCACAACCGCGCCTTGCCACAGGAAATGCAGCAGGACCCAGCCGAGCAATTCTATGACGGGATGATTCAGGATGTTCTCGAAGGATTGGTTCATGGGGCACCGCCTTCCAGTTCATCAAGCAGCCTGCGAATCTCGGCCAGTTCGTCCTTCGATGCTTTCTTCGCCGCCAACGCCTGCATCACGAGCTTCTCGGTGGAACCACCAAAAGCTCGAGCCAACAAGTCAGTCACCAGCATCCGCTGAGTCGTCTGCTCCTTCTGGCGAGCTTTATAAACATGCGATCGCTGGGAGTCGTCCCGAGTGACCAGGCCCTTGTCGAACATGATCTGCATCAGTTTCAGGACGGTGGTGTAGCCCATCTCGCGTTCCTGACTGAGCCGTTCATGAACATCCCGCACCGTGCAGGCTCCCTGAGCCCACAGCACGTTTAAAATTGCCAACTCAGCATCCGTCGGACGGGGGGAATCAGCGGCACTCATGAACACACCTCTCAGCCCGCAATGACACGAAACCTACGAATCTCTTCCTACGACGATCTTCGTAGACAAACAATAAACGAAGGTCTTCGTAGTTGTCAAGGGGCAGTCGAAGTGATTTCCGAAGGGAATCTTGTGAGCGGTACGGCGCTAATGTAGTGTCTCACTCAGATGGGATCTTGTGGAACAGAGTGTTTTGCCTTGTTTAACCCGTGGCCGAAAGGCCAGGAGAAGAGAACGCCTGGCCTCGCGGCCACGGTTTAAACAAAGCGACTTGAGAGACACTACACTAGCGGTCCGTTGATTTAGTCGTTTACCGCCAATACCGTTCAATGAATCATAACCACAGTCTGGTCAAAGGTTTTCGTCAAGGTTCTTTGCTTTCGATGTTTGGGACGGCACTTGTTCCATCGGGACATTTTTCTTTTGATCACTCGCGGATTAATGCGATTACGACGTCTCGGGATTCGCTCTTCACTGATCTCCCAGATCAACGCTTCGTACCACTTTGATAACTTTACTTCGTCGCTCGGATCGCACTCCGGCAGTCGTGTCTTGAGAATCTGGAACGAGCCTTTGAACGACAGTCGGTCAACATCTATTTTTGCATCTGTCGCCGCCTCAAACATCAGTGCTCGAATCACAA